>JAHJLV010000064.1 GCA_018821535.1 Pseudomonadota bacterium
GACATGGCGCAATTACGCCGGATCATTCGCCGCCGGCTTGGCCTCCGACCCCAGCAGGTCCAGATTTTTACACCGTCTCCGGCCACGATTGCCACCCTGATGTATTATACCGCAACAGACCCGGACACCGGACGTCCGCTTTTTGTTGAAAAAAATATTGGGCGAAAAGAAGCCCAGAAAAAAGTTCTGGTGTCCCACGGCTCCCAGGTTCGCCGGACATCCGCTGAAAGGCCCGGCCGCAAGGTTCGTACCGGAGAACAAGATTCATGAAAACCGCGCTGATCTATCCACCCTCGGCCAATCCGACGGCCCCCTATCTCTCCGTTCCCGCTCTGACCGGCTACCTGCGATCGAACGGCGTGGAAGTCGTCCCCATCGACGCCAACATCGGCGCCTACGACCGGCTTTTGCAGCCTTCCGTTTTAAAAGCCCTGGCCCAGCGGGTGCAAGCGCGCCTGACAAAGCTCCAGCAAAAACCGCGCCTCAACCATACCGACCAGCTTCTCTTTGGCCGGCTATGGCGGGGACGCGAAGCCGGCCGAACAGCCATCAAAGAAATCCGGACAGCCCTTGAAATTCTCCGGGACCGGTCCAAAGATCTGTTCTTTGATCCGGCTTGCTATGAATCGGCCCTAATCACCGTCGAAGCGGCCCTGAGCCTGATCAGCGCGGCTTATGCTCCCCTGAGCATGGATTTCATTTCCTACCGGACGCCCTTTGCCCTTTTGAACGCATCCGAAATACAAAAAGACGCCCGACCGAACAGAAATCCCTTTCACGACTATTTCTGCGAATTAGGGGAGCGTCTGGCCCGGGAACAGGTCCGGCTGGCAGGGATTTCCATTGCCTTTCCCGGTCAGATTCAACCGGCCTACGCCCTGGCCTACCTGCTCAAGCGCCGATTGCCCGAGCTGCACTTAACGGTCGGCGGACCGGCCATTACCCAGATCCTGGTCCGTCTGAACCCTGACGAATTGGCCCGGGGACTGGGACCGTTTGATACGGCGGTGCTGTTTGAAGGCGAACAGGCGCTGCTTAAACTCAGCCGGGCTGTTGAAAAAGGAGAACGCCCGGCCGGTGTCCACCGGGGTGAAATCTGTCAGGATCTTAAAGCCCTGCCGGCTCCGGATTTCGACGGGCTGCCCCTGGACCGCTATCTGTCCCCCGGCCTGGTTCTGCCCTATGATCCGACCCGGGGGTGTTACTGGGGCAAATGCGCCTTTTGCCATTACGGGCTGGCTGAAGTCGGAACCGCCCGCTATCGGGAACGACCGATTGCCCGGATCTGCGAGCACCTGAAACTGTTGACGGAAAAATACGACTGCCGGACATTTCACTTTTCACAGGACACCCTGGCGCCAAGAACCGCCCAAAAGATGGCCCGCGCGTTTGTTTCCGCAAATCTCTCCATCCAATGGGCTTCGGATATGCGGCCTGAGCCGGCGCTGTCGCCGGCGTGTTGCCGGGATCTGGCCGACGGGGGCGCCCTGGCCCTGGCCCTGGGCATTGAATCGGGGGCGCCCAGGATTCTCAATCTGATGCAAAAAGGCATCGATTCGGCGGATATCCAGGCCGCCCTGTCCCATCTGGCCGAAGCCGGAATCGCCACCGAAGCCATGTGCTTCACCGATTTTCCGGGAGAAACCTATCAGGAAGCCATGGCCACTATCAGACTCCTGCGGACTTTCCGCAACCGGATTGCCCTGTTTATTTGCGGCGAGTTCAGTTTGACGCCGGGCGCCCGAACGGCCCGATATCCAAAGGACTTCGGCTTGGCCGAAGTCTGGCAGGTGTCCAGGGACGAATTTATCAAATCCCCTTTCTTTCGGGAAAAAACCGCTTCCAAAACCCCCCGGCAACAGGCCAAAATCGATGAGGCCGTCGCGGAACTGTCGGCGTCCTATTGGCTGCACAACTACCCCTGGGCCGGGTCCCTGTCCACCGCTCACACCCTTTTGTGGTACGCGCGATACGGACCGGCTGTCTTCCGCCACATGGTCGGGGTGCGCAAATCCGGCCGGGGTTCGTCTGCATCCGGCCGCCGGTCTTTTTCCGGGTATAATCCGGCCGAAATCATCCCTTTGTCGGAAACCCGGGAAATCGACATATGGGAAACCCTGAACTATGAACAGCGCGCGGTCAGTCGCTCGGCTTACCATGAACTGGCGGATCAGATTCCGCCCGTCTTCAAACGGCGGGGAAGCCGGCGGTAAATGATATC
>JAHJLV010000027.1 GCA_018821535.1 Pseudomonadota bacterium
CAATATCCCGGAAGGATTTGCCGTATTCAGTTTTCCGGAAAATCAAAGGAAAAAATTACGATCCACCAACATGGTTGAAAGGTTGAACAGGGAAATCAAGCGCAGAACCCGGGTAGCAACACTTTTTCCCAATGAAGCATCACTTTTGAGGCTTATAAGTGCCATTTTATCAGAGACCAGTGAAGAGTGGGAAACAGGGAAAAGATATCTTCCCAAGGAGGAGAATTGATGCGGTCCTCCCCCAATCAAAAATTTCCTTTGAACCCCACAAAAAACACAATGGAGTGGAGGGATCAGTCAAGAAAAAAATGGGAGGGACCCTTTGGGAGGAACCAATTTTTTTCTTGATTTATCCTGGAACGTAGTTACAAAATTTGTGGTGTTCAAAGAAAGATATTAACAACAAAAGACGTTTGGTATAGAAGGAACTTGACTCGACAATTTACAGAAAAGAATTTGCTTTATCTATTGTTTGATCTGTCCATTCAAGGATATCAGTCTGCTGTAAAATTGCTCAATGATCTGGGCATCTCCAATGCCGATCTTCTGCGAAAAAAACTGCTGTCTCTTCCTGCAACGGAAAAACACCGGCATGACAAAGAGATTTATCTAAACGAAGCCATCGAAGAAATCAAATTAAGCAAATTCTTTTCAGGTTCAAAAGGCTTTACAAAAAATTATTATTCGCTTGGCAAAGATGACAGGCACATATATGAGTTGCATAAGTCTGAAAATGATATGTTTTTGCTCCGAACCCGGAAAATTAAATAAAAAAATATCTGTCCGGTATTAGAATCATAACAACCGCTATGAATTTGCAGTTTTCGGTTTTTTCAACCCCAATTTTTTCATTCGCGAATAAAGCGTGCTGTGATTCATCCCCAGCAATTCTGCAGCCCCTCCTGGGCCGTGAATTTTCCAATTAACCTTTTGAACAGTATTCAAAATGAACCGGCGCTCCATTTCTTCCAACGTCAATTGACCGGAAACAACATTTTTCCCATCCCCCGCGCTGAGCTCAGGAATTGTAAAAAATGCATCGGAATTTAAAATAACCCCCCGTTCAATAACATTTTCCAGCTCCCGTACATTTCCCGGCCAGTGGTATGCCAAAAGCTTGTTCATCTCACTTTCCGGTATGCCTTTAAAGGATTTATTCATTTTGTCAGCATATTTTTTAAGGAAATAGATTGCCAGAGGAGATATATCTTCCATTCTCTCCCTTAATGGCGGAACATAAATGGGAAAGACGTTCAAGCGATAATACAAATCCTCCCGGAAGCGGCCTTCAGCAACCTCCTTTTCCAGATTGCGATTGGTGGCGGTCAGCAGGCGAAAGTCAGACCGGATACTCTGGCTTGACCCTACACGTTCAAATTTTTTGGTCTGCAGGACCCTGAGCAGACGCACCTGAATATCTTTTGAGATATCTCCGATTTCATCCAGGAAAAGAGTTCCGGTGTCTGCCAGCTCGAACCGGCCAACTCTCTTTTTATCAGCGCCGGTAAAAGATCCTTTTTCATGGCCGAACAATTCAGAGGCGATAAGATCTTCTGTAAATGCACTGCAGTTGACCCTGATAAAAGGCTTGTCTCTCCGACTGCTCTGTTGATGGATAGCACGAGCTACCATCTCTTTTCCCACCCCTGTATCCCCCAGAATCAAGACCGTTGTGTCCGTATCTGCCACGCGCCCAGCCAGTGATAATACCTTTTTTATGGCAGGACTCACCACGACAAAATCTTCAAACTGAAGATGCTCCAACTGCTGTTCTTCCAGATAATTTTTCTCTTGAAAAAGCCTTTGATTCAATGACTGAATTTTTTCATAAGCACTGGCATTTTCAAGGGCAATTGCAGCGAGGGAAGCAAAATAAGATAAAATTTTGAGATCCTGTTTTTTGAACTGGTTCGGAAACAATCGATTGTCATGGTATAGAACACCGATACTCTTTCCCATACGCATCAAAGGAACACAGATGCGAGATTTTATAGAAACATTTTTAACAGATTGATCTAAATCGCTATCCATGGTACCCAATTTACTCTGGCCGGTTTTTGCCGCTTCTATAATCATTCGAGAGGAGAGTTCAAAATCAGGAACCCCTATATCTTCCCTGCTCAGGTTTTTCCCTGCCAGAAGCTCAATACCGGAATTTCCGGATTCTTCAGAATACAAAAATAGAGCCCCCCGTTCTGCTTGTGCAATTTTGATCACCGTTGATAAAATTTGCAGGCTGACCTTTTTGATATCCTGTATTTTCAATACCTGCGAACCAAAATTGAGGATCTCTTCAAACACGTCCTCTTTGAACGGTATATTATCTAAAAGATGTTTCAGATCATCTGCTATCCGCCTTTCTCCATACTTTTGAAATATCGTTGCTGCATCCTGCACATATTCTTTTGCCTTGGGTATATTGTTTTGTTCCAGAAAATATCGAGCCAAAACCTCTTTTGTCCTGGCCACCTCATACTGTACCCCTGATTCTTCCAGCAATTCCAAAGAACGATTCAGACTTTTGAGAACCTCTTCATGGGGTTCATGCTTCTCCTGCTGCCAGACGGCATGATACCTGTATGCCATACCGCCATCAAAAATATTGCCCGTATCAATGGCTTTTTGGATTTCCTCCTCCAAAGACAACCCTGAAATAGCCGGATAAATACCACGTTCCATGGCAAGGCAGAATTCCAGAAGATGCCCCCGAAGCGTAAACGAATATTTTTTTCTGATATTCAATGTTTTTTTCAGCATCTCATGGGATTTTTCAATTTCGTTTTTTTCAAAAAAAATATAGGCTTGTATAAGGTTGGCAATACTTTTGGTGAATATGTCCATTTCTCCGGAAAATTTTAACCCATCAGACAATTGAGATGCCGCCCCCTCAATATCGTTTTTCATCATCAGTATCCAGGCCATATAAATCGATGCTCTGGCTGCCGCATCACGATCGTTGGCGTTCAACGCATCATCACGGACCTGATTTACCAGACCCAGTCCCTGAGAAATTTGTCCGGTAAAGGCATAGCAAAGACCCAGCATAATACCAAATTTCAAGGAAAGTCTATGTCTGGGCTCTTTTTTTGAAAATACGGATTCAAGAGATTCATATTTTTTAATGGCATCCTTGAACCGGCCTGAATAACAATAGTGAAGAACACTGGATGTATCCAGTGTCTGTTGAACCATGGGATTATGGATTTCCTTAGCCAGCTGACTGCCCCTATGAAAATTACTGTGTGCAGAAATATAACTTAAAGTCTGATATTCAACAGACGCCATATGCAGATAAATAATTGCTTCCAAAGATTTTTCGTTTGATTTTTCAATACGCTTGAGTGCCTCCATGAGAAGCGACACTGTTTTTTCAGGTGTATTCAGGGATAAGCGGTCTTTTGAATAACCCAGTACCGTTTTCACAAAAAGCTGATCCTCCAGGGTCCCTTTTTTATTTTTTAGATCATCGATCACTTTTCCATAATATTGCAGGGCTTTTTCCGACACTCCCTTTTGCCGATAGCGGTCTGCTGCGTCAACCAGAATCCTGCAGTTATCCAGATTATTATCATCCACATGCATCAACTGGCTGGCGGCCGCCATGATAACCTGTTCAAAATCCACAGCCTCATCAATCATTATAGCGGCAATTTTTTTGTGCAGTTTTTCTCTATGGTCTATTGGAATAAGATCCTTCAATTCTTCTTTTGCGCTGGTATCTGCAAAAGAGAACACTCCAAGGTCTTTTTTTTTAAGCAATTTTTCCTTGCAGGCTTTTTCAAAAAGCATCAACAATGCAGTGGTTTTTGTCTTTTTGGCCAGTTCCTGAATCCAGTCAATGGAAAAATCGCCGTCAAACAGGGCGGCTATCGCAAGAATATGCTGATCAGAATAGATTGCTCCCGGCCACGCTTCAATATTTTTCATCTCTTCTCCCTGATATATCTCAATAACGTCATTTTTTAAAAATAACGGTTCATCCAAAAGGAGTCAACGACTTTGTTCAATTGTCAAATTTTTTATTTGATATTTCAACATGCTGTTGGTGGTCAAGATTGCCAGAATTCTAACTTACTGAAATAAAAGAATAAAAAATAAATATTCAGACTGGCATGATACTTGATTCATCTTGTCGTTTAAAGATCATGAACGTATACATAAAACAGTCATCAGAATAAGGAGATTTGAAAAATGGCCCAACAGCTGGCAGACAAAAGAGACATTGACTTTGTTCTCTGGGAGCAATTAAATGGCGAAGATATATTAAAAAACAAAAGATATCAGGATTTTACCAAAAAGACCTGTGATATGATTATCAGCGAAGCACGATCGCTGGCCATAAAGGAGCTGCTTCCCACCCTCAAACAAGGTGATGAAGAAGGGGTGGTTTTCAAAAACGGAACCGTAACGGTTCCGGAATGTTTTCACCGCCCCTTTGAATTGATGAAAAAAGGAGAATGGTCAAACCTCATGGTTCCTGCCGAAATGGGAGGGCAAGGTGCCCCACAGGGTATTGGAGCAGCCGCATCCGAATATTTCATGGCCGCCAACTGGGCCGTCAACTGCTATTCCACCATGGGGGTTGGTACGGCAATTATGATTGGGTTATTCGGAACCCCGGATCAACAGAACATGTATGTACCCAAGCTCATTTCATCAGAATGGGGCGGCACCATGCTTCTCACCGAACCGGATGCTGGCTCGGATGTCGGAGCCCTGACCACCACGGCTAAAAAAAATCCCGACGGAACCTATTCTTTGAGCGGCAATAAAATTTTTATTACCAATGGGGAACATGATCTGGCAGGAAATATCATCCACCCCGTTCTTGCCAGAATAGAGAATGATCCTGCCGGAACAAAAGGAATTTCAATTTTCATTGTACCCAAATACCTGGTTAATCCGGACGGCTCCCTGGGAGACCGAAATGATATCTTCTGCACAGGCGTTGAAGAAAAGCACGGCATCCACGGAAGTGCCACCTGCAGCCTGTCCATGGGATCGAAAGGCAATTGTGTGGGGTTCCTCTTAGGGAAGGAGCGCCAGGGAATGGAAATCATGTTTCATATGATGAATGATGCAAGACTCCACAGCGGCCTTCAGGGACTTGCCTGCGGCAGTGCGGCCTACCTGCTGGCTGTCAACTACGCAAAAGAACGCATACAGGGAAGGGACCTTGCCGATATGGCCAACCGGGATGCCAAATCCATCCCCATCATCCAACACCCGGATGTCCGGCGTAATCTATTAAGAATGAAAGCCTATGTCAGCGGCATGAGAAGTTTTTACTATTATACCGCCCTTTGCGGAGAAAAATTAAACCTGTTGACCTCTGCTGAAGACAAAACACCTGCAGATGAAGCTTTTTTTGACCTGCTGACCCCAATCATCAAAGAGTATATGGCTGTGATCGGGCATGACATCTGCATCCAGGCGATACAGGTATTTGGTGGGGCAGGATATACAAAAGATTATCTGGTTGAACAATATGCCCGGGACTGTAAAATCGCCTCTATTTACGAAGGTACCAGCGGCATCCAGGCCATGGATCTTCTGGCCAGAAAAATCGGAGCAAAAAAAGGAGCTGGTTTTGGAAAACTGATCCAGGAAATTCACAGCACAATTGCCCGGGCAAAAGAAATTGAAACTCTTGTCCCGCTTGCTGAAAAACTTGAATCTGCGACCAGCCGCCTAAGCGAGATCACAGCTATCCTGGGCCAGAAAGCAGTTTCCATCGAATTTAAAACCGCTTTTGCTCACTCCTTGCCATATCTCCATATTACCGGGGATGTTATCATGGCCTGGATGCTCCTCTGGCGTGCTGTTACAGCCTCTCATCAATTAAACAATGACTGCAAAAAAAAGGATCTCTCCTTTTATAACGGTCAAATCAAAACTGCAGAGTTCTTTATCCGGACAGAACTGATGATCACTCTAGGAAAAATGGCCGCTATTGAAGAAGGCTGTGCTGCTGCCATTGAAATAGAAGATGACAGTTTTGCAAGCGCATAAGAAAACGTAGAAATTATCAGGCCCTGACAAGAACAAAATACTTATCAGGGCCTGATATCATCATTTTTTTACCGGTCGATTCAGAGGCAAACGGATAATAAACCGGGTTCCTTTACCAAGATCCGACACCAAACTCATTTCTCCACCGTGATTTTCCACAATGATGAAATAGGAAACCGACAGCCCCAGCCCAGTTCCAATCCCCACAGGTTTTGTGGTGAAAAATGGCTCAAACACTCTTTTGCGCGTTTTTTCATCCATACCCGGACCATTGTCTTCAATTTCCATGCACACCATATTTCGGTCAGTATCATGCCGGATCTGAATTTTAAACAAAGGGTGCAAAGTTTCTGCCGCCTGCATGGCCTGGGCACCATTTCGAAGAATATTAAGCAATACTTGCTGGATCTTGCTTCCCTCACAGTGAACCAGAGGCAGATGGGTTTCATATGTTTTTTGAACCTTAATGGATTTAAAATCATACGGCTTTTTTAAATTCAAATCAGTGTGTGCCAGTTCAAGGGTTTTATCAAGAATCTCACCAAGATGGTGAGACGAAAACATGTTCTCACTCTTGCGCGCAAAGCTGAGCATGTTCTGAACAATAGAGGTTATTCTTTTACCGGAGTCATGAATGGCCGAAAGCATCGGCAAAATACCCCTTTTTTCCATATAAATCTGGATATCACTCATCTTGATCCCAATCTCTTCGGCAATCTGTCGGTTGACTGGAACATCCAGATTTGAAATCCGGTTTGTTATCACCTCTGCCGACTGCATCAGCCCAGCCATTGGGTTGTTGATCTCATGGGCCATGCCGGCGGCAAGCCCGCCGACCGACATCATTTTTTCAGACTGGACCATAATTTCCTGGCTGCGTTTATAGTCAGACAAATCCCTCATTGTCACCTGAACAATATTCTTTCCGCCTATTTTCATCAACGCCACAAGGACACTGGTATAAAATTCGTAACCATCCTGGTGTTTATAGGTCCACTCAAAGAGATTGGACCCGGTCTTATAAACCTTTTCCATATACGCGATGATTTTCTGTGATGACAATATACCATCGGGTTGATATTCAGGAGACAATGCACCGATATTTAATTTTAACAACTGCTCTTTCGACTTAAGGCCAAAAATATTTACAGCGGCCATATTGCAATCCAGATACCCTTTTTCAGGGTCCACCAGCAAAACCCCATCCATGGAAAATTCAAACAGATTTCTATATTTTTCTTCACTTTCCCGGAGCGCCTGATCTGCCAGAACCCTATCGGTAATATCACGGGTAATCCCCAGAATACCTGACGGTTGACCATTCCTGTCCTGCAAAATTCTTGCGTTGTTGCTGGTCCATATTTTCCGGCCATCTTTATGAAACTGCTCCACTTCAAATATAATCGGCTTCCATCCGTCAGGATCGCCGGATTGAATAGCGGAAAGCTTTTCTGAATACAAGTCTCTTATCTTTTCCAGAGAACCAGGGGCGGTCTCTTCTATGGAGTGACCCAGTGCTTCTTCCACTGTGTAACCCCTCAGCTGATAAATGGCTGGACTAACGTAAGTGAAACACATGTCCATATCCATCGTCCAGATCACATCTGCAGAATTTTCCGCTATCAACCGGTACTTGTCTTCTAACAATTGAATCATTTCACCTTCAATCCGCCCACGGATGCCCTCAGAACCTGTACCAGATCCGACAGATCTCCGGCGCAGCCATTAACATTCCCAGAACTTTCATTCAGCCCCTGAACAGATGTGCTGATTTTTTTAATTTCATCTGCAATATTATTTGCTGCCGTTGTACTCTGGTTGACATTTTTATTAATCTCACTGGTGGCCATTGAGGCCTGGGCAATATTGCCAGCAATCTCCGATGTGGTTGCAGACTGTTCCTCAACCGATGCCGCAATGGTTGATACGATATCATTCACATCATTAATCACTGAAACAATCTCAGAGATTTCTGCCACCGTTTCCATGCTTGAGTGTTGAATCCGGTCAATCTGCTCCTTGATTTTCACGGTTGCCTGGGCTGTCTGAACAGAAAGATTCTTGATTTCTGAAGCCACAACCGCAAATCCCCGCCCGGCCTCACCTGCTCTTGCAGCCTCGATGGTTGCATTCAGTGCCAAAAGACTGGTCTGTGCCGAAATTTCATTGATCACTTCAGTCACCCGGCTGATTTCATTAGCATCCACGCCCAGTTTATTTACTTTTTCAGTGACCACTGTCGCTTTTTGAACCGCATGGGTTGTAATCTCGCTGGCATTGCCTGAATTTTTAGCAATTTCATTTATCGTGGCCGTCATCTCTTCTGTCGCGGCCGCCACCATATTGATATTACCGGATGCCTGTTCCATGGCCAAAGCAATATCATTCATGCTCAGACTCATCTGCTCGGCAGCCAGCGCAACAGTGTTCGAATTCGAGAATATCCCATCCGACTCAGAAGACATTCCGCCTGCCAAAGACGCAAGGCGGAGAGCTGAAGTGTCGAGAGTTTTCGTATTGCCTGCAATGTCTATAATGATATTTTTCAGTTTTTCAAGAAATAAATTGAACCACCTGGCCAGGTCCCCGACCTCGTCATTTCCCCTGACGGCCAACTGCCGAGTAAGATCTCCCTCTCCTTGAGCAATATCCTGCAGTCCATTCACCACCTGTATGATTGGGCTGACAATTTTATTGACTAATAAAAAAGTGACCGGAAGAATGAAAAACACACTCAAAACTGAAACCAGGATCAAAATTTTAACAATCTGAAATGTATTTGAGAGCGCAACACCCCTTGAAAACAATAAAGATATGGCACCGGTAAATTCTGATCCATTGAACAGCGGAAGCATTCCTTCAAAATAACTGCCGGATGAAAACGACACAGAATTAATTGTCAAATCCTGCCCCATGATATCCCACGGATCGGCGTGTTTTCCAAAAGAACCCGCATCTATGACCGTATAATCTGCTACTTCACCGATACTGAGCCTGTTGCCATAGAAAATATTCATTTTTGGTTCCATCAATTTTGTCATTTTCTGCAAAAAATCTTCGGTAAGCTTCTGAGAGGCCTTCACAGATGCGACCTTTTTTAACACCATTTTTCCAGAAAGATCATCATAGACACTCCCCTTGATAGGAGCATAGGACGCAAGACGGATAAACCTGTCTGCCTTTTCATATTCCATCGCCTTTTCTGTCGGCAATGCCCCGGAAAATCTCAACTCAACCCCGGGAAAAGAAGAAACAACTTTCATATCATCCATGTCAATTTGTGATCCGGCATTGACACGGAGTATTCGATAACCGAATGCCTTGCCTCTTACCGGGAAACCAAGAACCGCATCCTCCCCTTCAATCAGAACAAAAACAAGCAGATTGTTCTGTGTATCATAAACCGCTATTTCGTTTATCTTTCCGGTTCTACCCACATTGTAGAGCGATTTCATCACTTCATAATAGGTTTCCTTTACCATCAGGTTATCTTCAATATTAGTTTCTTCAATCAGATACTGTATTTTTGACCCCATATCATTCATCTCAGCCATGATCCCGACATTGGAATTCAAATCGGTTTCAATGGCCTTAAGCCCTTCTCTAATGATATCTCCAGACTTTAAAATAATATTTTCTGAAATTGTCCGGTTCTGCCGATAGGTAATAAAAGAGACCACCATCGACGAAATGGTCATAAGAAAAATGACAATGACAATGACCCCCAGAAGTAATTTACTTCTCAGCTTTAGCTTGTTCATACACACCTCTTGATATGATTAAAGAAACGAAGATCACTAAACCCATTTGACCCAATCCAGATATCATCATCTATAGTACTATCCAAATATCATGCCAACGCGTCTCGACACGACGGAGCCCGTATTCTTACTAAATATAAAATATAACTTTTGGATTTTTTGCGAAATATAGACAAATTATTTTATATTTCAAACACTGTGCAACTGAATTTGAAAACCACTTCGGTTTGTCCACCTTCTCACGATTTTATTGACAATGGCATGATCTTTGCCTTTTAATTCATCAGCACAACAAACCTTCACTGCAAAAATAAGAGAGGAACCAATATGGCCACCAGATTCATGAGCATGCGAAATTTACAATTTACAATGCACGAACTCATTGGCAAACAAAAGGCTGATTTGTATAAAGCAAATGACAAACAAGCCGAAAAAGCCACCGATATGATTCTCAAAGCAGCCTTTGAGTTTGCAAAGGATGCGATGCATCCAATCTTTGAAGAAATGGACCGTCAGCCTCCGGAACTGGATGCTGGCGTTGTTAAAGTGCATCCGGATGTGAGAACCATTATGCAGACATTGGGTGAAGACGGGTGGATCGCCGCGCCATTTTCAGAAAAGTGGGGTGGTTATGATATGCCGGCAACCACCTTTAACGCAATCAACTTCATCTTTGCTGCGGCAAACTATTCTGCATCGGTCTACTCGAACCTCACCATTGGTGCTGCCCGTCTGATATATACGTTTGGCTCTGAAATGCTAAAAGAAACCTACCTGCCCCCCATGCTCGAAGGGAAATGGCAGGGAACCATGGCCCTGACAGAACCCGATGCAGGATCGTCTCTTGCGGACATCAAAACCATGGCCACCCCTCTTGATGACGGATCATATCTGATCTCAGGAGAAAAGATATTCATTTCCGCAGGAGACCATAACGGCGTGGACAATGTTGTGCATCTCATGCTGGCAAAGATCATAAATTCACCTGCCGGAGTAAAAGGGATTTCCCTGTTTGTGGTCCCCAAATTACGGCCGGATGAAAACGGGAACCTGATTAAAAATGACGTCATTGTCAACCAGATTTTTCATAAAATGGGGTACAAAGGCGCACCCATTACCGGCCTGACCCTGGGAGAAAACAAAAACTGCAAGGGGTATCTTGTGGGCGAAGTCAATAAGGGACTTTTCCATATGTTTCAGATGATGAACGGTGCCCGTCTCGATGTGGGTGCAAGCGCTACAGCTATTGCCACTGCCGCATACCACTGCGCCCTTGATTATACAAAAGCGAGAAAACAGGGACGAAAATTCTCTGACAAAAACGCAAAAGATCCCGTCTCCATCATTGAACATGCAGACGTTAAGCGCATGCTGCTTTTCCAACGATCCGTATGTGAAGGCAGCCTGGCCCTTAATATGCAATGTGGCTTATATGAAGAGCTGATTCACCTGCTTGACAAGGACCAGAAAATCAAGTTTGAACTGCTATTGGACATTCTAATTCCGGTGGCCAAAAGTTTCCCATCGGAAATGAGCATTTTTTCCACCAGTCAAAGCCTCCAATGTTTCGGAGGATACGGGTATTGCGATGACTTTCCTGTTGAACAACACTTCAGGGACACGCGAATTCATCCGATTCATGAAGGAACAACGGCCATCCAGGGGATGGATCTTCTAGGAAGAAAAATACGAATGAAAGATGGAAAGGCGCTGTCACTTTTAACTGAAGAAATAAAAATCACCATCAGCAACGCAAATAACTATCCTGAATTCCGAATAGACGCAAAGGATTTAACTGATGCCATGGAGATGGTTTTATCAACCACTCAAACCCTTGCCCGGATGGGCCAGGAAAAAGGAGAGGAAGCCTATCTTGCCAATGCAACCGTATATCTTGAAATGTTTGGTTTTTTTGTCATTGGCTGGGTCTGGTTAAACCAGGCTATCGCTGCCAGAGAAGGACTTTCAAATGACCGGCTGAAAAAAGCAGACCGCCTTTTTTACCAGGGCAAAATAAAAGTTCATGAATATTATTTTGCCAATGAGTTGCCAAAAATCGTTTCGCTGTCCCAGGTTCTGACGCGGAATCCCCCCGTCACGATGTCTGTTGAGGCTGAACATTTCACAAATTAATAGAGAGATACCAATTAAAACAGCAAAGGCCCCGGTGGATAACCATCGGGGCCTTTGCTGTTTTATAATGCTTTATGAAAAATCTTGCTGACTTTATCTTTGAAGATTTTCAATTACTGTGGCAACCCCTAAACCGCCGCCACAGCAGGAACTGAAAAATCCATATCTTCCACCAGTTCGAATCAGCCCACGCATGGTGAACATACCGATTCTCGCACCGGAAGCTCCATTGGGATGGCCAAAGGCAATGGCACCGCCCATGGGGTTCCATTTGTCCATATCCACAGTTTCACCCGTCTGATTTTCAATTTCTTTGATCACCGCAAGATTCTGAACAGCAAAAGCTTCGTTACACTCCATATGATCCATATCAGACAATTTAAGACCGGCTCTCTTCAGTGCAATGGGAACTGCATATCCTGGACCGATTCCCATGATATCTGGATTGCATCCATAGTCAGCACCTGCAAGCCATTTTGCCATAGGGAGATACCCCAACTCTTTGGCCTTTTCTGCGGACATCATCAATACAAAAGCTGCGCCATCATTCTGACCGGACGAATTTCCGGCGGTCACGGTTCCACCAGCCTTGAAAACAGGATTGAGCTTGGCCATTCCTTCCAGAGTGGACTGAGGCCGGGGATGCTCATCCACTTTAAATTGAAATTCAGGTGTCTTCCGGTTACCCGGAATGGTGACCGGAATAATCTCGTCATCAAAATACCCCGCATCCATGGCAGACTTAGCCCGCATCTGGCTGTTAAAGGCAAATTCATCGGAGGCTTGGCGGGGAATATCATACTTTACCTGGAGGTTCTCTGCAGTGAGCCCCATGCCGATATTCTCTTCCGGCACCGGGGTAAGGGTCGGGATCATGGGCAATGGCGGAATCAGCTTATACGGCGGATTCGAGGCCGAAAACTTAAATGCCATCTGGCTGTAGGCCTCCATTCCACCAGCGACCACCACATCTGCCTGGTTGGCCAGGATTTTCCACGCCGCATGATTGATGGCATCAATGGCTGACCCGCACTGCATCTCAACATATGATGCAGAGGTCTCGTAGGGGATACCTGCTGCCAGAGATGCCCATCTTGCTGGATTTCCAGCCTCTGAGCAATGGGCGGCAGCACCGGCAAAAACACTGTCAACATGCCCTTTTTCCAAAATTTTTGTTTTATCCATGAGGCCCTTCAGGGCAATACCAGCCAGACGGGATGCTGAAAAATCCCGTATGGTTCCGCCCATTCTGCCAAAAGGTGTCCTGACCGCGTCAACAAATACCACTTCTCTTGCTGTCATTGTTTATTTCTCCTTTTCAATCAATTTTATTTTAATTATCCATTAAGCAACGGTGCCATATAGGATAGCATTCCCAGTCCGCTCTCCTGCTCTTTGGTGTTTGACATATCTGAAATTTTATCAAAATTGTCCCTGATCTCTTCGACAGCTATTGGCCGTTTTGCATCACCAATACAAAGCCCTTCACCGGAAACAATTGCAGTCCTTCCATACCAGCCAGCCCCCATGGTATACACGTGACCTGTGGCCGTGTTCTCTTCAGAACAAAGATAAAGCACCATGGGTTCGTTAAACTGAGGATTCATCTTGTCTTCAAATTGAGGCGGGAAAACATCTGCCGTCATTCTGGACCAGGCATTGGGTGCAATGGTATTGATTTTGATATTATATTTTGACACTTCAAGCTTGAGGGTATTCATAATCCCCACCAGGCCAAGCTTGGCTGCCCCGTAGTTGGTCTGGCCAAAATTGCCATAAAGGCCGGAGGTGGAGGCTGTGAAAATTATTCTTCCATAATTATTTTTTTTCATCACTTTAACGGCAGGCTGGGTAACGCAAAACGCACCCTTCAAATGAACGGAAATCACCAGATCCCACTCTTCTTCGGTCATCTTTAAAAAGGATTTATCCCTTAAAATCCCTGCATTATTGATCAGGATATCCACTCTCCCATAGGCATCCATAGCAGTTTTTACAATATTTTCACCACCTGCCATAGTGGCAACAGAATCATAGTTTGCGACGGCCTGACCACCGGCTGCTACAATTTCCTCTACCACTTTATCTGCAGCAGACGTATCCATGCCAGATCCGTCACGGCTGACACCCAGATCATTGACCACCACTTTTGCACCCCTTCGGCCTAACTCAAGGGCATACATCCTGCCGATCCCCTGACCAGCTCCGGTGACAATCGCAACTCTTCCATTATAATTAATTCGATCCAATTTTCTTCTCCTCTATCCGTTAGTTTTTCCGGACCGGCCTTACATGTTTTAAATTTTCCCAAAAACAGGCAGTCCATGTTTATCCTGCATTGAATTTACAATTATCATGCCAAACCAGAAAAATATTTTTTACTTAAAAATAGGATAGTTACCAAAACACATCATGCGACCACAAAAACATAAAATGATATATCAATAATTTTATTTGATATATGGCAATATCATAGAGCGGCATATTCGTAATATGGAAAATTAAAACCCTTCCCCATCCCTGGAAACCATCCCTGGCCATGACTCAGAAACTTAAGCCCGATAACGCAACAAATGCCGGCAAACTGGCATGCCAATTGCTATGACATCCATTAATGAAAACAATGACTACATACCATCCCGGCACTGTCATCTTGCCGGAACATCTCAGCCAAACAGCTGATTATATTGGTTCTGTCCAACTTGAATCCGGGGCCATACCCTGGTTCAAAGGGCATCTTCTCGACCCCTGGGATCACGTTGAAGCTGCCATGGGCCTAAGTATAGCAGGCAGGCATGACAACGCCCGAAAAGCCTTAGAATGGATGGCAGACCACCAGCTTGCAGATGGTGGCTTCTGGCCTGCCTATGACGGAGACACACCGCTGGAGATCACCCGGAAAGAGAGCCATCATCCCGCCTATCTTGCCACTGGGCTGTGGCACCATTACCTGATCACCCAAAATCTTGAACTGTTAAACCGTTTGTGGCCAAATGTTGAAGCCGCCATTGATTTTTCACTTCGTATGCAAAACCCTGAAGGAGACGTTGCCTGGGCGATAGATGCCAACGACAACCACTGCCCGGATTCTCTGGTAACCGGATGCTGTTCAATTTACAAAAGCCTGGAATGCGCCATTTGCATTGCCGACACCCTGGAGATTGAACGACCGGACTGGAATGATGCCAGGTTACGGTTGGGAAATGCACTGACTTACCATCCGGAACGCTTTGATCGGACCTGGGAAAGCAAGGAAAGATTCTCTATGGACTGGTTTTATCCACTGCTGTGCGGTGTGATCCATGGGAAAGCGGCCTTGAAAAGACTCGAACAAAAATGGACGACATTCATCCACCCCGGGCGAGGATGCCGATGCGTAAGTGATGAGCCATGGGTGACTGTTGCCGAATCCTGTGAACTGGTCATGGCACTGATATCTGCAGGGCAGCACACAAAAGCAACAGAAATTTTCAACTGGCTTCACACCAGCCGGGATGCACAGGGCGCTTACTGGACGGGTTATCAAACCCGATTAAAAATTTTCTGGCCTTCTGAGCGGACTACCTGGACCGCCGGAGCAGTACTCATGGCTGCGGATGCCTTAAATCATATCACACCGGCTTTTGACCTTTTCACAAAAGTAACTCTGCCCCGGAAAGATACGAAATGGTTGAAATTAACGGCTGCCCCAAATTAGCCACTTAGACCGTATTTTTCCTATTCAAAATTATTCGAATTTCCTTCGCCAATTCAGATACAACAATCGGTTTCAGTAAAAAACCTTTTATGCCTATTGTTTCTGCTTGTTCTTTGTTAATTCGCTCACTAAATCCAGTACAGAGAAGAATCGGTATATTGGGTCTGATGGAAATCATTTTCTGTGCAAGTCGATCCCCAGTGATGTTTGGCATGGTCATATCTGTGATCACAAGATCATAATTTTCTGGATTGGCTTTAAATGCTTCCAATGCTTCATTGCTGCTTGAATGGCTCGCTACGCTGTATCCAAGCCGATTAAGCATTTGCGTCACAAGTTGGACAACCGATTTTTCATCATCTACCAAAAGGATTCTCTCCGTACCCGTTTCTAATTTTAACTCTTGAATATCTGAGGTCAGTTGAGTGGATTTTTTTATTACAGGTAGGTAAATATTGAAAGTAGTCCCCTTCCCCTCTTCACTGTATACTCTTATGTCACCTTTATATTCCTTCACGATTCCATGAACGACTGCAAGCCCAAGGCCGGTTCCTTTATTCTTTTCTTTGGTGGTAAAATAGGGTTCAAAAATCTGGTTCCTAATTTTTCGGGAGATACCCGTTCCGTTGTCGGAAACTGATAACATGAGGTATTGGCCCGATGGTAACGGGCTGTTTCTTATCTCACCATCATCTAAAAAGGTTTCTTTAAGCAGCACCGAAATCACTCCGCTTGTCTTCTCTACAGCATGATACGCGTTGGTTATCAGATTCATGCTGATCTGGTGCAACTTAGTTGTCTCTGCCATCACCGGCCCGCAATCTTGTTGAATCTCTTGATGGATTTCGATATCCATTGGAATGCTTGAACGAATGAGTTTAAGCACTTCTGCTAATATTGTCTGAACCCGAACCGGGCGTAATTTATGATCGTCCCGTCGACTGAAAGCAAGTATTTGCTTTACAAGCTCAGCGCCTCTTCTTCCGGCATTGAATATCTCCAGTGCACTATCATATTCGGGACTGCCTGATGGAAAATCTTCTTTGAGTATCTCCGCATACCCGATAATGGGAGATAGGATATTATTGAAATCATGGGCGATTCCCCCTGCAAGCGTGCCAATGGCTTCCATTTTCTGGGATTGCCGGAGCTGGGCTTCCAACTTTGATTTTTCTATTTCCATTCGTTTTCGATTCCTGATATCTTCCACCACTATAATAAAATATTCCGGCTTGTTCAGTGAATTGCGAAATAACGAGACTGTCACATTCACCCATACATGGGATTTGTCCTTGCGAAGATATCGTTTTTCCGTTGAAACCGTCTGGATATCGCCAGACAATAAATTTTTCACATTTATTAAATCTGCGTCTAAATCATCGGGATGAGAAATTGCCTTAAATGTAAGTTTTTTCAATTCTTCAAGCGAATACCCAACAAGGTCAATAAAGCGCTGATTTGCCTGAAGATAGCGGCCATCCATTGACACATGCACAATACCCACTGCGGCCTGCTCAAATGTCCTCCTGAATTGCTTTTCGCTTGATTTTATAATTTCGGTCTGCCTTTCCACCTCTTTTTTCAATCTTCGGTTCCAGTAAAAAAAAGCAAAAATCAGTATGGATGACGCCGCAAGAACCTGCCACAAAAGGGTGTAATCAAACCCGTGCTCATACCTCACATTAACAGCAAGCCAGGATTGATAGATTTCGTTTTCCCGGGCTTTGGGTATGGCATCCAACGCCTTTTGTAAAATATCCCGCAGGATGGGATTGTCGTTTCGAACTGCCATGGCCTGACTGTACTCATACGGTGTATTTCCCACAACTTTAATACCCTGCATATTCATCTGCCCGATGTAATAGCCGGTCGTCACCAGATTCTCCACAAAGGCAAGCACCTCTCCTCGCTGTAATTTTTCCAAACCCATGCGTGTTGTCTTTACAGGAATCAACTCAATCTCCTGATGGTCTCTGGCCATCCACTCATGGACGGCATACCCTTCAACAACAGCCACTTTTCTGCCGGCCAGTTTTTTTAAATCACTTATGTATGGCACCTCATCGCGAGCAAAAATTGCCACAGGGAATTTGATATAGGGCTGGGTAAACGAAAGATATGCATCACGTTCAGGTGTCCGGGCAAGACAGGAGAACATATCAATGTCTCCTTTTTTAACGCCCGCGACAAGGTTCTTCCAGTCCAGATCCGTCACGACCTCAAACCGGATGCTCAGCATCTCCTCCAAGGTTTTGAGATAATCAATGGCCACACCTTGAAACCTGCCTTTTGGGTTACGAAACTCTATGGGCGCCCGGTATGGATCTGTTGCAACCCGGAGAACCGGATGCTTTTGCAGCCACTCTTTTTCAACAGAAGTAAGCGTGAGTGGTTGACTTGACATATCCTGCAGAGCGCCTGTTGACCACTGGATTCCTGTTTCAAATTTAACGGGAAACCATTTCTCACGGATAGCGGTATGCTCTTCCGGGTTCATGGCAGCAAGTGTCTTATTGATAATCCCTGCCAGTTCCGGCCAGTCTCTTCGAATTCCCATGGAATGATTTTTAGTTTCATAGGGTGTGGGGGCTGCAACCTTAAGGTTCCCAAACCCTTTATGCAATATCGCGTAACTGCCCACTACAAGGTTACCGATATAGGCGTCTGCCTGACCTGTTGCCAGAGCACCCATACATTTTTCCAAAAGGTTTAAGCCGGAAAGCAAGTGCAAATTGATCTCCGGGTAATCTTTTTCCAGCAGGTGATGCATGACATAGCCTTCCTCCACAACAATTGTTTTCCCTTTGAGATCGTCAATCCCTTTGATCGCCGGAGAGTCTGTTCTGGTGAAAATGGCCCAGGGCAAAGAAAGGTACTCTTGAGTAAAAACCATATCCTTTTGGCGTTCTGATGTCGCCCTGATCGTCGGGGTCAAATCTATTTTAGAATTATTCTTGATATCTTCTAAAGAATCACTCCAGCTGATCTCGATGTATTCAAACCGGATGTTGTGACGGGTAAATATCCTCTCGATATAATCAATTGATAGCCCCGTTACTTTGCCATTTACAATCTGAACAGGCGGCCAGGAACCCACCCCAATACGAACCATATAATTTTTTTGCAACCAGGCCTTCTCTTTTGCTGAAAGCTCAACTTTAAGGGGGACTTTTGTGTCTGATGATACGAAGGTGCTTGAGAATAAAATCGCGATTAACAAGAAGAAAAAAATTAAAAGCCGGGGATTAAAAAAGAATTTATGATCTGTTTTTTTCATATTTCCTTTTTCCTATGAAAAGAAATTCATTGCTGAACTTTCGGACGAAGAATGAAATCGCTAAAAAAATTGTAACGAACTAAAATAATAAAGTAAATAGCTCACCCTTGGTGGCCCGTTAAAAAATCAGGTTAGCAGACCATAAAATCCACTAACCTGGTTATAGAATGAATTACAGAAGATCCCAGTCAAAAAAGAACAATGCGTTGGCAACTTCTGGCGGCAGTGTAAAATACTGATTCCATAAGTTAGACTCCAGACTTTGGGCCGTGACTTCTTCTGATATCATATAGATATCCTTGTCTGCCATATTTGCATCAAATACAATGGTTTTGGGTTTCCCTTCTTCATTTGACCATTTTTTCCAAACCGGCAGATCCCCATGGCTGGCTTTTCCCTTTTTATGAGAGGTGTGTCTCCATTTAAAAGGGCCACACCCCTTATTGGGGTTGCCTGAGCGTACAAACTTTGCCACATAATCCATCATGGCTGCACTGAGTTGCTGTCTGCCAGGTGTATCATATCCCGGGCCAAAGGCAGCGCCGCCAAATACATCTGCGTCCGCGCCAAAAAAGAACGAAAGATCAGTGGCATGGGCTGCACCATAGATGAAACTATAGCTGTTCCGGGTGATATCGTCGGCCCCATCCCATTGTAACTGATAGGCATAAACCTTGCTTTGGTGTTCTTTCAATGCTCTGGCAACATTATCTACCCCTGCAAAACGCCATTTTAAACTGCCTGTTTGCGCACAGGCTTCATACAGTATTTTATCCGCCTGGGTGGTCAAAACATCATCTAAGGCGAGAGTCCCTGTCAAAACATCCAGCAGATTTAACCACGAATAGGAGGTACGGTAATATGCGCCGGACGGAACTGGCACAGAAACTCCATACTCTGGGTTCATATAGAATGCCCATTGTAGTGCAGGCCCATAATGCGGCATAAAATATTTCATTTCATCTTTGTTGCTGCCTAAAATAATGGGCACCTTGTTATAATTCCCGGACTGGATAGCTGGAATGGGACCCCCCTCAAGAAGAACTGTGCCATCCCCCTGGGGATGCGAAAAATCAACACCGGTGGTGATATGGGTGGAAAACAAAGCATACGCATCCGTGGTTTTCAATATTTGGAGAACCTCATCATCGGGCGCGTCACCAAATCCAATGGCTGTGAGGGTTGCCGCTGTTTTGGCATCTGCCTGGGCCATGGTCAGAGTATGGGTACTGCCGCTCTGGGAAATGGCTTTATGGAACAGGCCGGATGCCAGCGGTGAAGCAAGCAGACTCAGAACATTCCGCCCACCGGCTGATTCACCGGCAATGGTAACATTCTGTGCTTTTCCACCAAAGGCACCAATGTTTTTTTGCACCCATTCAAGCGCTTTGATAATATCCAGAAGACCGTAATTTCCTGAATCTTTTAAAGGATCATCTCCATTTCTCATGCCCGGGTGGGTTAACCATCCCAGGGGCCCCAGCCGGTACTGGATTGCAACAAATACGACATTGGACCTTGCCGCAATCTGGGCGCCATTAAAGTCCTGCATGGTTCCGGCGTTGTTCCCGCCCCCGTGTATCCAGAAAAATACCGGGAGATTTTTTTCATTGGTATTTGGTCGCCAGATATTAAGATAGAGGCAATCTTCGCTGCCATCAATACCGTTTCTGGCTGAATTTAACTGGGTGCATTTTTCACAATCTGTCTTTGCCTCACGGATTCCCTCCCAGTTGGCAGGATCTTTTGGAGGCTCAAATCGAGCAGGCGGTATTGCATATGGGATCGCTTTCCAGGCCAGCGTATCGTTCGCATCAATGTATCCTTCAATCTCTCCGTTTAGCGTAGAAACAGATGTTGAAATTTTATCATGTCCCTTGGCACTGCATACACCATTAAAACCTGCAAAAACGATAACTGCGAGTGAGACCGATAACAAAAACTGAGTTTGGCAAAACCATTTACTGCGTTTAAAAAATTTCATCATTTTCATTCCTCCTCTATGTGACGCTGTTATTAACAAAAAATGCTGTATTCTCTTACTTTCTCAGCTTGCTGCATTCTGGATTACACCATGTTTTCTTGTCTGTTCAAGGAAAGCTGCTCTCTGGGAAAATGCTTCGATAGCCGTATTCATGAGCAACTCATTGGAAACCCGTGTTGAAAAGCAACTCCGGGGAGAAAATTTTCTCAGAAAGGCGAGCTCTTCTTGTGTGGGAACTGGAAACCTTTCCAGCTCTTGCGCCACTTTTAACTCCCAGGGGATTTTTGATTTGATTTTGTCAAGCGAGACACCGGGGGCCAGGGCACTCAGATACATTTCTTTGGTTTTCGAATCAAATTTAAACATAGCGCGGGGAGTAATCAAAATACTGGGGCCGGACCCCTTGGGATAAATGCCGCTTTCATCCCGCTCATTTCCGCCGCCCAGGTATCCGGGAGAGGTAAAATAATCGAGTTTTTCTACAAATTCCCCGCTTTTCAAGGTAAGTATGGTTTCTTTTGCATAGGAGATAAATTCAGGAGCCCCGCCGGCGCCTGTTATCCTTTCCGGCTTTCCATCCGGGGACACCATATAGGACGAATTTAAATTGCCGTATTTATCGATCTGACCGACACCCAGCACCGCCTTGTCCAGATAACCGGCAAAGGTGATGGAGGTAAACATGCCGAACAGATCTATGGCATAAGAGTACCCCTCTGTGCAGCAGGCATCGGCAATATGCATGGGGGGTACCACCGGATCAAAATCTGCAATGCCCGACTCCATCATCAGCCGTGCCCGGGGGGCGTGATTGTGTTTGGCCACTGCTCCTGCTATGGTCGGCAGACCAATTCCCAGAAGTGCATTGTCCCCGTCTTTTATCTGGCGGGCGACTGCAATAACAAGTAATTCCTGTCTCGTATATGGTTTATCCATTGACCAGGTCTCCTTTTTCAACAATCAATTTTTCCATTTCTGCAAAATCAATATTCATTTCAATGCTCTTCCCCTGCTCATCCCACAGAGATTTTGTTGATATTCCGTAATTGGTCGGTGCAGAATAATAGGGTTTTGCCCGATACTGTTCCAGTGTGGGCAGGCCATAGGTTTCAATATAATGCTGGATATAGGATGATCTGTCCGGTAATGCATAGACCCATTCTTCCATCCAGTCTTTCAGACCGGTTTCTGTTGCATTGGTAAACATGAATATGGACAATGCATTCAAATCAGTTCCGTAATATCCGGGAAGTTCCATGGGGTGACACCCGTAAGGTTCTTCTATCACGGCAGAAACCCTGAAATCGGGCACAATGGTATGATGGGGTGCTGATCGTATCACCTCATGATCCACGATTTCTTCACAGGTCACGATGATGTTTTTGCTGGCCAGACAGGCATGAACAGTAGAACCAAGACCACCCCAGTGCTGGGCATTGCCATATTTATCTGCCCGTTGAACATGCAGAAGACAGACATCGGGATTTGCTGCCGGAACAACCGGGATGGTTTTGCCGGTGAACGGACAGGTGGTGACGCCAAATTTATTTGCGCCCATAAATCCGCGTTTTTTGAATACATCGGTATCCATAATGGCTGGCAGCACCTGCATATATGAATATCCTGCCGCGCCCGCGGCCAGCATGGCATTATAGGTAAAATTGGTATAATCCTCAATTTCAAGCTTTCCGGCTTTTAAATACCGGCCAACCATGCTGCCGCCCTGTCTGCCTCCCCACTTGGTTACAAATGTTGAAACCATCCGTGAAATGCAATCCCCAGCCACTAAAAATTCTGCGTCCATGTTCCCGGACTGGCTGTAAAGGGTCATCTCTTTTTTTTCCTGACGGATCACCTCAAAAATCAGAGAAAGCGGAAGGGCTTCCGTATAATTCCCGGTAATAATCGTATCTCCATCATGAACAAACCGTTTAACTGCCTCTTTTGTTGTCATGACCTTTGTTGAATTTGATTGTGTCATAAAAATCCTAAATAAAATAATTCCAATATTTATAAATGAATTGTCCCAAGACAGTTGAGCAATTTATGTGCCACTCAAAGAGAGCATTAAAACATTGCCAGCCATTCTTCCTGAGTTATCGGGGCTTTGACTTTGATCTGTCTGGAATTTCCACTGCCTTAAGTCCTGCTGATTTGTGAAACAGGGTGACCCTTGAAATAAACGTTTTATAAAAATTGGTTTTTGAGATGAGGGAATTTACGAGTGGATATTTATTAAATATCAAATACATTTTTTGATATTTAATAAATATCCGTTTCTGACTGAATTGGAAGAGAAAATAAAAAAAGCAACAGCGTATGGGTGCGGGATGGTACACCCTTATCTAACGCTGTTGCTTTTTTTACTATAACACCCTTAGGCATAGCACAATCTGTGCCATCCTCTTTTGCCGGGCGATTATAAAAACAGATGGCCAAATAATAACTGACTATAGGTAATCATTTCACCTGCTGATATTTATTTTTTGCCAAATGCTTTTTTTGCAAAGCGGTTGTTTTTCTCATCAACGTTTCCGTAATGAGCCTGGATTACGCTGATTGTCACTTTACCTGGAACAAGCACATTGCCTTGATCATCAACGATCGAGATGACTTGATCTCCTTCCAGTTTATCTTTATGGGATAACTCCACTGGAACAAGAGTCATACCGATGCCGCCAAGACCATAACTTTCAGGAAACATCGCACCATAGAACATATCGTTTGAAAGATTTTCGTGGAATACAAATCGGATAGTATTACCTTGCGGAAGGCTTTCATAAGAAACATAGTTGCCAAGTTCCGTATGCATCCATTCA
Source organism: Pseudomonadota bacterium (assembly GCA_018821535.1). Lineage (GTDB taxonomy): Bacteria > Desulfobacterota > Desulfobacteria > Desulfobacterales > Desulfobacteraceae > Desulfobacula. The sequence continues at coordinate 23,684 of JAHJLV010000027.1, forward strand.
AGATTGGCGCCTTGTCCGACATCAAACAAAGGAATGTTGATATTCAGCCCAATGCCTTCAGGCAACAGTGCATCACCGCGATGGGCCATGCAAATAAGGCGGTCTATAATTCTAACTACCACAGCTGCTACTTCGGGTGCCGTTTGCGGGTTCCCGTTATTGGCGCTGACTGCTATTGCAGCGTACCCCTTGGTCAACATGTGTGCGGCCGCACCAACCGTACCGGACGTCCGGGTCACAAAGCTGAGGTTTGGGCCAATATTGGGGCCAGAGATAACAAGATCGACTTTCTCTGACCCAAACCGCAAAGGAGCAGCAACATCTACACCATAATGGGCTGCCATTGCCGGGGTACCATTAACGTAAAAAACATCCGGATCGCCCGGAGATGGACCAAAGCCAGGAGAACCTGCGGACACAGTCCCTCCCGGGCTGTCTTCTGTTACCGGCATTATAGGGACATAGACGCTTTGTGTTGCTCCCACACCACTTTGCCCACTAAAAGGAGCGCTGATAATCACATGATGACCCGCATCTTTAAGCGCGTTGTATAATGCGGTTATATTGGCGGTCTCAAATCCGTCGTCATTTGTAACAACTATGTTCAATGCCCAGCAGTTAGATGCGATCAACACAAAAACTAATAAAACAGCCCATTTTAAAAAAACATGTGTGATTTTCATTTTTTCTCCTTTTTTCATAAGATTAAAATAACTTTTTTAATAACGCGCCTTTAAAAATCTTCATAGCCGAGCGGATCTCTTTTGGAGATATCTTAGCCAAGAAAATACGATTAACCCTTGTCAGCGTTGATCACCAGAGTGATGAGTTTTGCCAGATCTATTTTTGTTTTCTTTTCATTGGCGAGTTTAACAATCACCAGATGCTTTGATGGGATAATAATAATGTGCTGCCCCTGAACCCCTTCTGCCATATATCCGTCTGCCGGGATGGCATCTGTGTCCGTGGCTCCATCTTTACCCTTCAGCCTGAACGGCAGATTCACATGCCACAGATAGCCATAGGCTTTCCACATGTTGACACTGGGATCGGTTTGGGTGGATTGTGCAACCCATTTTTCAGATACAATCTGACGATCTTCCCAACGGCCTTTGTTCAGGAAAAGAAAACCAAATTTTGCATAGTCGCGCAACGTGGCATACATACCATGGGAGGTTGCGGTGTATCCGTCTTCATCTTTAGCCCAGACAATTTCGCCCATATTCAACGGTTCAAACAATTGTTGTTTTGCGAATTCAAAGACCGTCATCCCTGTTGCATCCTGGATCACCTTGGACAACAGCATGGGATCTCCGGTTGAATACAGAAACTGGCTGCCGGGTTCGTGGAGACCCGCCCGACTGGAAACATATTCCATAAACTGACCACTGACGGCCATCTTCAGAGCATCATTGGTTTTCAAATCCCAGGTGGACCAGTCTTCATGCCACTCCAGGCCGGTTGTCAGAGTCATGGCATGCCGAAGGGTAATCCTGCTGCGCAGGTCATCAGGGTTGTCACAATCCCAGGTTTCATAATAACGACAGAGTTTTTCATCCACGCCGCTGATCAGGCCTTTGTCGATGGCAATTCCGATGAGCGCACTGGAAAAACTTTTGGCCATTGAATTACTGATATGCTGGGAATCGGGTTTAAATTCTCCCAGATAGGCCTCTGCAACGATATATCCGTTTTTTATAATGGCTATCCCCTCGGTATTGAACTCCGGAGTTGCAGCATATTCCATGGCCAGGGCCAATCTTTGGCTATCCATTCCCACAGCTTCAGGGTCACAGCTTTTCCAGCCCTTTGTGGGCCAGTACGGGCCACTGTTTGTACCTTTGGCAATATACGATTCCAATGGAGCGGCAACCGGTGTGGTAGTGCTGCAGCCAATAATGAAAACCACCAGCAGTGCAAGGATTAAACCGGCATATCTATTCTTTATCATGTGAATTTTCTCCTGAAATAATATATTTAAATCGTTATTTTTTAACTTACCCCAGCTTTGCCTTCTGTTGCAGCTCATCAGCCACATACTTCAGGCCCACGGACTCCAATGTTTTGCGGGTGGGATATCCGGTGTCCGTATTCCATCCCTGAATCGTATAAAACCGGGTTTTAAATTCATCAAATTTTTCCCTGTCCAGTTTTCTTTTGGAATAGCCGTGATACCCCCACTCCCCATTCTCAAAACCCGGGAGGTGGCAATTGGGGACATCAGCATTGGACAACGGATCTTTTTTCTCGTAAACATTATCACAAAAATGGACCATATCCCGGTGACGTCCCTGTAGAGTCCAGATGGCATGATCCAGATTCCAGATCCTGCGGCCCAGATGGATACCGTCCAGAAATGAAAAATCCTTTCCTGTAACCGCTTTAAGATATCGGGGCTCGGCAATCCCTGTGGAACCGATTTTATCCGGCCGGTGGAGGTTGACGATATCCGGCCAGCGGATATCGCAAAAAAGCATGGACTGTTTCCAGAACCGTGTATAATATCGGTGCCAGGAAACCAGTTTGGCCATATGGTCGGAATAGATGTTCTTTTCGCTGAAATCCATCATGAGCATATCCCCTTCAAAGGGAACCATAATATCAGTAAAAATTTTTACCAGCTCTTTTGCAGAAGATTCAGGGTTGATGTTCTTTTGTTTTGCCCGGAAAACATCCCATTTGATCCAGTCAAATTCATGTTCATTGATATCCCGGTCTCCCAGCAGGGTTCCATACCCCCAGTAGACCTGGGCACGGGGTTCTTTATGAATGGGCAGGCCCCAATAAGGAAAGTGCAGCACACCGCTTTTCAGATCCTTTTCCATTCTTCCCCATTTTTTGGCCGCCCGCACAAATCCTGTGGAAACATCCTTGCCGAACTCGCTGGGATTGCCATTGCCGTCATTTCCATAGGCTGCCATTTTTACAAACTGTTCTATAAACCTTTCACTGCCATAGTCACTGAAATCCAGTGGACACGGCGGAATCTTTGCTGTTTCCAGATCTTCATTCTGCTGCAGCAGCCGAATATAGACCAGACCGTAGATCATCTCTGCTGCGTTAAGCCCATAAAGATTGATCAGCTCACAGGCTTTTCGGTGAATATCATTGGTTTTGGCATCCAGATAAAACAAAGCGCCTATGCAGGTCACTTCATTGCCAATGCCATCTTCGCTGATGGACCGGCATCCGGAATGACATCCCACACATCCCTTTGGCCGTTTGCCCTGTTTTTTTTCCGCTTTACCCCGCTCATGACTGGTACTTGGCGGGCTTTGAAATTGCCAGGCGCCCTCTATATGTTTCAGGTTCTCCAGGTCAAAGGCATAATTTTTTTTCTGCCACAGCCGTGTCTCAATCAGGGCTTTGGGATCATGAATTTTGACGTGACCTGTGCCGATAACGCTGATGGCCTTTAGATTTTTTGATCCCCATACCGCCCCGAAACCACCCTGACCCGCAGCCGAGCTGGCGTCATGAATCAGGCAGGCCATCCGGCTCAAATGCTCCCCTGCAGGACCGATAGCCAGAACTGCAGGGCGCTGGGTGGTTTGCCCTCCAGTGTCCCCGGCAGGCTGCATCCAGTCTCCATACCCACTTTCCCCTGCCATATATCCCCAGATGGTTTTCTGACATTTTTGAGTATCCATTCCCCACAGAGAAAGAGATTTACACGCCCGGATGGTGACGGTTTCGTTCCGGATATCAATCCAAACAGGCTCTGCTGCTTTTCCCTGGATCACCACCCCATCCCAGCCTGCAAATTTAAGCATGGGCGAAAAACGCCCCCCGAAATTGCTGCGGGTAAACCACCCGACAGGATAAGACTGAACCCCGATTCCCTGCACCTCTGTCCGGGCAGATGCCCCCGGAACAAGGGTTCCGGAAAAAGGGGAGGTCATGATGGTGACCACATTGGCCGGATCAAATCCGTCAATGGTTTTGTCCTTGACCAGATCAAAAAAGATAGCTGATCCCATGCCATGCCCCCCCATCCATTGCTCATATTTGCTGGTGGGTATGGTTGTAATTTTCTGACGGGTCAGATCCACCATTAATATTTTGCCGGTATAACCATTCATCAGGCAAGTCTCCTGTTCCTCTGTTTTCATTTATGCCTGTCTATCTCAACAGGCTGTTCAATTCCAACAATTCGGACCATATCTATCTGTTAAGTGGTGGGATAGCCAAGCCGTTCCCATGCAGGGCCCCTTAAATTGACCTTGTATCCTAAATCCCCCTTCTGAACGGGTATCGTCCGGGTAAATTGAATGGCACCCACAGGGCAGACTGCCACACACGCCTGCTTCCCATCAGGCCCTCCGCCTTTTTGATCCCAATGATATGGCGTATTGGCACACAGGTCGCATTTTCGGGCTTTCAATTCACTTTCATACCGATCATCTGCCGCCACTATCGGCCTGCTGGGAGTATAGGGACATGCCTCAACACAGGTACCACAGCCCACACACTTTGAGGCATCCACCATTCTGACATTTCCAAAATCCGCATTAACGGTTAACGCGTTTTCAGGACACTGCTCAACACAGATAGGATCAACACATTGCCGGCACTGTTCTATGGTCAGATCACCCGGAAATGCACCAAAGGGATTTTGAACCACCTGAATTCGTGAAAGAGAAAGACTTTCTATCCCCTCGTGAACCAGGGAGCAGGCCAACATGCAGGTGACACACCCCTGGCATTTTTTGATATCCACCAGAATATACCCATCTGAAGGTGGATATTTTGTTACCGACCCGGCAATGGCAAAGGGACTGTTGACCCCTGCAACCAGAATGACGGTTCCGGCAACCTTTAAAAAATCCCGTCTACTCACCGTCCGGGGCGGACGCTCTTTTTTGGAAAAAGCCATCAATTCACCTCGTGATGTTGAAAAAATGATTAGAAAAAAGTCGGACGACCAAGGATTAAAATGGTCATCCGACTTTTAAAAAACGCCGATATCTCTTCAAGCTTTCTATAGTTCAACCTTCAAAGCCATTGCCATTTTGGTGAGTATTTCAATTGGGGGCTGACCCGGAACACTGGTGGTAAAAACATAAATAACCTTGCCATTTTTATAGGCAGAAACACAGGCAGTATAAAGCATAACAGAACCCTGATATTTCCATTTTATCACGCTTGAATTGGCATCCATACCCGTCTCCAGTTTCACCATTTTGCTCTCAACAAGCTGGAAACGCTCTGAAGCAGGATAGTCTTTCTTGAAATCTGAAACGATCTGTGCCCCGATGTCCTTCAGGGCGACCCCCGCAGGAATGTCCTTAACCTTGATGGACAGGGTTGGCACTTTTTGAGCACCTTCTCTATACAGAACCTCATTCTCCCTGAGTTCATTTACAACAGAAAAAGTCTCGGCATGATATTTAATCGAAAACCCAAGCGTTTTATCTTCATAATACCCAGGCGTGGATATGATTGCGGATTCGGCGACAGCAGCTTTAGCATCTCCTTTGACCGGGGTTGCCCCCTGTTGCACACATCCTGTTAAAAACACCAAGCAAATCATGACCAGCGAAACTCCCCAATTGCAAATCATTTTCCTCATGATAAGATCTCCCCCTAAAAAAATACGTTAAAGTTTTACATACATACCATCTTCCAATTTGAAACAATATTTTCTAATACTGTTTCAAATATCATGCCAATATTTTTTTTGAAGAAATCTCAACTATTCAGTGAGTTATAATTTCAACTGATTGGTCAAGTTCGGCAAATTTGCTAAATATAAAAATTAATTTGATATTTAGCAAATTTGCCGAATGAGCGTTTCTGAAAATGATCACACAGCGCCTCTCCGCCCCCCACGAATTACCATGGCACTCTTTTTGCTTTTTTTAATATACTATATAATTGAGACGATCTTCCTCTCAATCAAATCTAAAAAAATTTTTAAGGAGAAATCCACATGAAAAAATTGCCATTTACCTTTTGTCTTATCATGCTGGTATCATTATTCGTATTTTCAGAAAATGCCATAGCTGGTAAAAAAGTAGTGGTTTTTTCTGCTTCCAGCAAAGCGCGGGCCAGTCAGGAGGTAGGCTACACCGAGATTTACAGTGGTATTAACGAAGGCTTTGCTCCGACGATTGGCGATATTACCTTAGAATATCAATGGCTTGAAATCGGAGCTCTTGCAGATGCCACGGCAAAAGAGGCTGCCGGAAAACTTGCCATCGCCCAGATCAAAGCGGTCAACCCGGATCTGGTCATCATCATTGGAGATGACAATCTTAGGTATGTCGGTCAGAATATAAAGGATATTCCTGTTGTGTTTGCATGGCTATTCTCCCCCATCGAAAGCTACAAAGGATTGCCCCAGAAAAACATTACCGGCATCATTCAAAAATTTTACACCATGGATGCCTGGGCACTCGCCCGAGAAATACTTGGAGCCAAAACCGTTTCCATGGTCAGTTCTGAAAACGACTTCATGATCAAGGCAAAAGAAACCATTCTTGCAAACGTTGATCCCATTGAAGCCGGAATCGGCATTCGATTTAAAGAAATGTATCTGGTCAAAACCTTCGAAGAATGGAAACAGGCCATCAACACCACTACTGAAGACTTTATCTATTTGGGCGATACCAGCCGGATTTTGAAAGACGGCAAAGAAATGAGCCGGACTGAAATTGTTTCATGGACAATGGCCAACGCCAAAAAGCCGGTGGTGGCATCGGCAGAATACGATGTGGCAGACGGGGCATTATTTTCCATAGTGACTTCCAACAAGACTTCTGGCAATAATGCTGCTAAAATTGCAATGGAAATACTGATAGATGGCACTTCTCCCGAGAATATCCCATATATGACCAATGCAAAAGGACGACTGGCAATTAATTCAATAACAGCCCAGAAATTAAACATTGAAATCCCCTATCGCGTGCTATCCTTGGCTGAAAAAATTTACGAATAAATACAAAAAGAGGTCCTGAATTCTTTCAGGACCTCTTTTAATTACTACTGAACTCTTTGGTGACCCGAAAAGACATACAGTCCATTTTTTCCATCCGCACAGACCAGTGTTATATTAAGACGTTGGGATAATTTCACTGCAAGAGCTGTCGGACGAGAGAGGGCTGCAATAATGGGAATTTTTGCCCGTGCTGCCTTCTGAACCAATTCGTAACTGATCCTGGACGACATAATCAACAATGCAGCCTCATGAAGCCTTTTATCCAGAAAAAGTTTTCCTACCACTTTATCAAGAGCATTATGCCTTCCCACATCTTCACCAGATGCAAGAAAATTTCCTTCACAACCGAACAAAACCGCACCATGGGAAGCACGGGTTCTATCTCTCAACGGCTGATGTGATGACAGTTGCGAAAGCTCAGATCGAATCAGATGCGAAGACATACTAACAGGGCTGACTACTTTAGAAATATGCGACACCATATCTTCAATCAACGCTTTACCACAGATCCCGCAACTGGTCTGACTGGTATATCCCTGCCTTAGCAGCAGGGTCTGCACCTTCTTCTTTCGTTCAGGAGTGACAGTAACCGTCACCACATTCACATCATCCTCACAATACGCTATACCACCGAAGTCATCGAGGGAATCCACTAAGCCTTCCCCAAGACAAAAACCCGCTGCATGCGCTATTTCATTGCCAGATGTCCGCATGATCACCGCATATGGGTTTCCCTGAACACGAATAGAGAGGGGTTCTTCTCCGATTAATTCAAGCAGACTCTCTTGTGTCTTTTTTTCTCTAATCCAGAGCGTTTGATGTGGCTGGCCTTCATTCATAATCATTATTCTTTTTTGCGCCGGATCGAAGCATTAACACAAAACAACAAATCTTTTCGCTTATTTTTTTTCAAATTTGGCTGCTTCCTCATCCCTTAATATTTTCCTAAGAATTTTCCCCACGGCCGATGTGGGCAGTGCTGATCGGAACTCCACCATCTTGGGAGCCTTATAGGCTGCCAGCTTCTGTCTGCAAAAATCAATGATTTCTTTTTCCGTTGCAGTTTCACCCGCCTTTAATACGACAAAAGCCTTTACGGTTTCGCCGCGGTATTCATCCTTTATCCCCACAGTCACAGCATCAGCGATTTTGGGATTCTGATAAAGCACCTCATCAACATCCCTTGGATAAATATTATACCCTCCGGCAATGATCATGTCTTTTTTACGATCCACGATATAAAGATACCCGTCTTCATCCATCCGTGCAATGTCACCGGTATAAAGCCATCCATCTTTAAGCTCTTCTGCTGTTTTTTCCGGATTATTCCAGTACTCTTTCATCACCAGTGGTCCTTTTATGACCAGCTCCCCCGGTTCTCCCAAAGGCACTTCTGTGGTGGCCGTTTCCAGGTCCATCAATTTTACATCCATCCCTGGAAAAGGGATACCGATGGAACCCACTTTCTTCAGCCCCAGACTAGGGTTGCCTGCCCCCATGGAAGTGGTTTCACTCATTCCCCACCCTTCACTGATAACAAATCCAATGTTCTGGGCCTGTTCAATCATTTCTGTTGGGATTGGTGCCCCGCCTGAATTGAGCAGGTTTATTTTTTTCCCCAGATCCATCGCTTTGGCTTTGGGATGATTGATGACCGCATTTATCATGGTGGGAACCGCCGGGAAAAATGTGATTTTATCCAATGACGCGATCAAATCCATGATCTGATCAATTTCAAACCGGGGCACCAGGATCATGGTGGCGCAATTGACCATGGACCAGTTCAGACTCAGAATATTGCCGTACACATGAAAAAAGGGCAATGCACAAAGCACATTGCGTTTTTCAATAGGCGCATACTGGATGGTTCCAGACCCCCAGTGAGTTGCTAAATATGAGGCTGCAATAATATTGGCATGAGTGAGCACCGCCCCTTTGGGAATCCCGGTAGTTCCACCGGTGAACTGAATCAAGGCCGGGTCTTCCTGGCGGATGTCTGCCCTTATCACCTTTGGATCTTTGCAATTTTCCAGCAGGGTGGAAAAATGGTGCCAATCTTCGGGCAGCTGCATGCTTTCCGGCGTACTTTTTTCCCCTCCCATGGAATCAAACACAGAGGCAGCGATCACCCGTGGAATATCAACGGCTTTGCAAACCTCTTTTATCACGGGAACACCCATGTCAAATGTCACAAAGGTGCCAACCTGAGTTAGCCGGACAAGAGCCGTCAGCTCGTCTGCCGTGTAGAGGGGATTAAAATTCACCACGATTGCCCCAAGGGTCAGCGCAGCATAGTAGGTAATGATATATTCGGGCATATTGGGAAGATGAATTCCCACCCGATCTCCTTTTTTCACACCCATCTGATCCAGAACCGTTGCCATGGCGATCACCTTCCCTCTCAATTCCCAGAAGGTAATTTCCTTGCCAAAATAGCTGATGGCTGCCTTGTCTGGAAAGGCATTGGCCGGAATACCGACCAGGTGGTGGACCGGAATACGGGGAAACCGGTACTCGCTTAAAACACTGTGATCATAATGCTGATGCCATATTCGCTCTTCCATTTTTCTCCGCCTTCTACTGTCCCGGAAGATCACCCTCCCGAGACAAGTTTTCTATGGGTTATTCAAACCGATTCACACCTTTTCAATCAACACACCCACGCCATTGCCAAAACCACCGCACAGGGTGGCGATACCGTATTTTTCATTGGGGAAATCAGTTTTCATGACATTGATAAGGGTTACGATCAGTCGGGCTCCGGATTCACCAAGGGGATGTCCCAGCGCCAGCGCCCCGCCCCATGTGTTCACCCTATCAAAGGGTGCATTGGCTTTATCAATCCCGGTTTGTCTGATACATGCAAGTGCCTGGGATGCAAAGGCTTCATTGATTTCATAGGTACCGATGTCTGCCGGGGTCAGACCGGTTTTCTCAAAGATCTTCTTGATTGCCAGCTCCGGTCCCATTCCCATAACCGTAGGATCATTTCCCACCTGGGTGCCGAATGCGTATTTGTATGTGTATGAAAGTCCCAGCTCATCTGCTTTTTCACGGCTGGCCAGCAGCAGACCTGCTGCTCCAACAGTCAGCGGAGAAGATGTGGCAGCAGTGACTCTTCCTTCTCCCTTGAACGGAGTTTTCATGGCTGCCATCTTTTCAGGCTCAAGGGTTTCCCGGATCCACTGATCCCGGTCGACGAGAAACTCTTTATCACCATCTTTTCCCATGATGGGCACGATTTCTTTTTTGAATTTACCTGCCTGGGTGGCGGCAAACGCTTTTTTATGGGAGTAAATGGCCATATTTTCCATATCCGCTCTGGAAATATCGTAGAGGGCAGCCACTTTTTCAGCGGTATAGCCCATGGGTATTTCAAAGGGGCTGTAGCGATCCCACAACTCATCCGGAATAACCATTCCTGATCCCATGGCCACTTTTTCCATATCCTCAGCTCCGCCGGCAATGACGAAATCCGCTTCACCTACCATGATGGCACGCGCCGCATCCATAAAGGCAATCATGCCGGATGGGCACTGATTTTGAACGGTCTGTGACGGAACGGTGTCTGGCAGACCATTGACCAGCCAGGCAATCCGGCCGATATCATTTTGCAGCCCGGACGGGTTGGCGGTTCCAATAATGACCACATCAATATCTTCGGGTTTGACTTTGGGATTTCTTTCAAAAAGGGCTTTATACACCGCACCGATGGTCTGGTGGGGGGTCACTTCCTTGAACCATCCTTTTTCAGCATGGGCTCTTGCATTGGCGGTTCGGACGCCGTCTATAATAACACATTCCTTCATTTCCATTGTATTATTCTCCTTTAAATTTGGGGATTCGTTTTTCAAAAAACGCCCTAAATCCTTCCTGACAATCCTTAGAGCTCCCTACGATTGCAGAATGGCGGCCTTCAGCCTCCCAACCCTTGTCCAACCCTTCGTATTCACCGGTGGACAATGCGTCCAGGACGCCGGCAACTGCCAGCGGGGGACGGATTGCCAGTTTTTCAGCCAGCGCCAGGGCATCGGCCATCAGATTTTCCGGTGTTGAAATCTGGTTGATCAGTCCGATTTCCAGTGCTTTTGCTGCATCAATGCGTTTGCTGAAAAGCATCATATCCAGCGCGCAGCTTTTGCCAACAATCCGGGCAAGATTCTGGGTGCCGCCCCATCCGGGAATAATGCCCAGATTAAGTTCAGTAAGCCCAATTTTATTTTTAACATGTTCTGCCATAATCCTGAAATGACAGCACATGGCAAGTTCAAGTCCTCCGCCCAGGGCAACCCCATTAATCGCTGCAATTACCGGTTTTTTAAACCGATCAATCCGTTTCCACAGGTCACGACCTATTCTACCAATCTCTGCACCATTGACAGCATCACTCACATCAAATCCGGCTGAAAAGCATTTTCCGGCACCGGTGAGAATCACCACCCGAACATCTTTATCCGTTTCAATTGCGTCAATGACCGCCTCAAATTGAGTCATGGTCTCAAGGTTCCAGGCATTTGCCGGGGGATGATCTATGGTAATCGTGGCAATATATTCATTTTTGTCCACATGGATATTTTCAAGGCGTTTAGGCAAGTTTATATCCCCCATTTTTAATCATGGCAGTGGGTTTAAAAATTTCTTTTTTGAACCGTTTTGCCAGATTTTCCAGACGACTGGTCAAATCCTCTGGAGTTGTGTTCTGCATCAGAGCAACCGGACCAAAGGGACTGCCAGTCGCATTAACAACAGCCAGATCAATATCTTCCAGGGCACATGCCCCCAGAGCAACAATCTTGGTGGCTTCATTCATATTGACCGCCACCATATCCATGGGGTCAAATTGGTCAGAGGCTTTATTAATGTCAATGGCAGGACGACCATTTGACCAATCAAAAATACCTTTACCGGTTTTTTTGCCCAAATGACCTGCTTCACCTTTTTGCTTAAAAACGGACCAAACTTAAAATCCGGGTGGATAGCTTTTGCATAATATTCATTCCCGTGAAATGCCACATCCAGTCCTGCAAAATCCATGGTTTCATATGGTCCCATGGGAGAGCCCATTTTTCTGAAAACCGCATCTACCTCTTCGGGCTCAAAGGTTTTTTCATCCAAAAGGCAATTCAAGAGAACACCGCTGGGTGCCTGGACCCGATTCACAATAAATCCTGGAACATCCTTTTGGACCTTGACCGGGATTTTATTGTTTTTCACAACAAAATCATACCCAATCTGAAGAGTCTCGTCTGATGTTTTATCTCCCCGGATCACCTCCACCAGTTTCATGATGACTGCCGGGTTAAAATAATGCAGTCCCAGAACTTTTTCAGGCCGATTGGTCACTGCCGCAATCTGGGAGATGCTCATCGTAGAGGTGTTGGATGCAAAAATGGTGTGGGCCGGGGCGGCCTGATCCATTACCTGAAACGTCTCTTTTTTCAGGGTCATGATTTCGGGAATGGCTTCAATGACCAGATCCGCGTTACTCACAGACTCGGCCAGATCAACACAGGGAACCAGCATGCCGGCCCTGGCATTTTCCAGGATTGCGGCCGGGACTCGCCCCTTGGCAACAAGTTTTTCCAGACTATCATAGATACGTTTCACCCCACGATCCAAAAATTCCTGGGTCACATCCCTGAGATAAACCTTGTAGCCTGCCATCAAGGCGGTTTCTGCTATTCCATGTCCCATGTCACCGGCGCCGATGACTGCGATGATTTTAATGTCGTTTATTTCCATAATTTTTATCTCCTTAAATTTAAAATATTAAAATACTGTTATCGTTTAAAAAAATTCTCACAACAAACCAAATGTCCCGGATTTACTTCAACCATCCGGGGTGGTTGAACACTACATTCTTGCTGACACACATCACACCGGGGATGAAAAGCACAACCGACCGGCGGGTTAAGTGGGCTTGGCACTTCACCTTCCAAATGAACTGACTTGATATCTTCAGGATCTGCAACAGGGATTGATGCCAGCAACGCACGGGTATATGGATGTCTGGCATCCCTATAGAGTGTTTCACACGGCGCCAGTTCCACAAGATTTCCTAAATACATTACTCCGATATTTGTGCTGATATGTTCCACTACCGCCATATCATGGGAAATAATTAAATAGGTCAACCCCAACTTTTTTTGCAAATCAATGAGAAGGTTTAAAATCTGTGCCTGGATGGAAACATCCAGAGCAGACACGGGTTCATCCAGAATAATCACCTTGGGCTCAAGACTCAGCGCTCTTGCAATGGCTATTCTCTGACGCTGACCTCCGGAAAACTCATGGGGATAGGATTCAAGAGAATTTGGATCAAGCCCGACCAGATCCAAAAGCTCAGCCACCCGTTCACGGATCATTTTTTTAGATCCGACTTTATGCACAATCAGCGGTTCTCCAATAATCTGTTTCACTTTTTTTCGGGGATTAAGTGAGCGGAAAGGATCCTGGAAAACAGCCTGGATATTTCTTCTGAAGTGAAACCAGGCCTTTTTATCAAACCTGGTAATGTCTTCTCCTTCAAAACAAATCCTGCCATGGGTGGGCTCCAGCAAACCCAGAAGCATATTGGCCAGAGTGGATTTCCCGCACCCGGATTCCCCCACAAGACCAAATGTTTCACCGCGATTAATATTAAAACTCACCCCGTCAACTGCCTTGACCTGACCTATGTTTTTTTTAAGAAAGGCACCTTTGGTAACAGAGAAATATTTTTTAAGATTACTCACTGATATTATAGCTGAATTTTTCATATTTTTTGTTTTCATAATTTTTTTAGGCAAACAACCAGCATGCAACCTTGTGGCGCCCTCCTAAATCAGTTTCAGGTGGATATTGCTGAAAACATTTTTCATAAGCTTTCTCACAGCGGGGAGCAAATCTGCAACCTTTGGGCGGATTCAAAAGGCTCGGCGGCTGTCCCGTAATAGAATATAGACGATCCGTTTTCCGGCCAAGCACCGGCACTGATCTGATTAATCCGACTGAATAAGGGTGAGCCGGTTTTTTAAAAAATGTATTGATCGGCGCTTTTTCAACTATCCTGCCTGCGTACATTACCACCACCCGGGAACATATCTGGGCAATGGAGGCCAGATCGTGCGTAATCAAAATTATAGAGGCTTTGGTTTCTTTTTGCACATCTTTCATCAGTCCCAGTACCTGGGCGGCAATGGTCACATCTAAAGCGGTTGTCGGTTCATCGGCAATCAGCAGCTCCGGATTATTGGCAATCCCCATGGCAATCAGCGCCCGCTGGGACATTCCCCCGGAAAACTGAAAAGGATAATCATTGATTCGACTTTCCGGCGCAGGCACCTTGACTCTTTTGAGCAGAGCAATACACCGGTCTTTAAGTGAGGTGGAAACCGTTTTGGTATTATGGTATTTCAAAGTTTCACTCAGTTGATACCCCACCTTAAGCAAGGGATTCATTGCCACCATGGGATCCTGCATAATCATGGAAAGTCTGTCACCGCGCAGCTGCCGCATATCTTCTTTGGTTTTTTCCAGCAGATTCTCACCTTTAAACCAGACTTTGCCGCCGGTAATCTTTCCTGCTGGCTGGGGCAGAACCTGCATAATGGAAAGAGAAATCGTACTTTTCCCGCTCCCAGACTCCCCCACCAAACCTACAGTCTCACCGTATTCAATGGTGAGATCTACACCATCCACAGCCTTGATCTCTCCTTTTTTGGTAAAGAACGAGGTCTGCAGATTTTCAATTTTGAGTAACTCTTTTTTATTTGTATTCATAATCACCGTAATTTTTGTTTGGGATCCAGGACAGTGCGGAGCCAGTCCCCGGTCAGGTTGAATCCAAGAACAGCAATAATAATGGCGATCCCCGGAAAAGTAACCAGCCACCATGCATAGGAGATGTATTGCCGTCCTTCAGCCAGCATAAGTCCCCAGTCGCAAGAGGGCGGCTGTGTACCCAGGCCCAGAAAACTCATGGAAGCCGTCATCACAATAATGCCGCCAACCTCGATGGTTGCCATAATAATGATCGTATTCACTATATTGGGAAAGATATGGGAAAACATGATCCGTAAATTACTGCACCCCGCTACCTTTGCAAGCTTGATAAAATCGCGTTCTTTAATGCTTAGACACTCTCCCCGGACAATACGGGCGTAACTGGGCCACCCCATGATACCAAAGGTAATGATAATGGTCTTGGCACTGGGCCCGTTTATACTTGCAAGCATGAACAAAACAATGATTCCCGGCAGCGAAGACCATAAATCCGCCAGACGCATGATAAACATATCTGTTCGGCCGCCAAAAAAACCGGATATCAATCCCAGAAAAATCCCCAGAGAGCCATAAAAGCCAATGCAGCCGACACTGATAAGGAAAGAAATTCTGGATCCGTGAATCAAACGGCTTAAAACGTCACGCCCCAGCATGTCTGTTCCCAGTAAATATTCAAAGCTACCGTCCACAGACCAGAACGGCGGCAGGGTCGCATTCATGAGTTCACCCGCATAAGGGTCATGGGGGGCAATAAACTCTGCAAAGAAAACGCAGGAAAAGAAAATCACCAGACATGCCAATCCAATATACGGCAATTTTGCGCCCATTGCTTTTTGTGTATTTATACCTGTATTAGACAACCTAAATTCATCTCCCCGAAAAAACTATTTCACTGATAAGGATTATTCACTGCTGTTCTATTGAAACCGAATCCTAGGATCAATATATGCATAGATAATGTCCATAATTAAATATACTGTTGTGACAATCATGGTTAGAAATATTACATAGACCTGCACAACGGGATAATCCCTGGTAAAAAAGGATTCCATTACCAGACGACCAATTCCGGGCCAGGAAAAAATCATTTCCACAATAACGGAACCTAAAATCATTAACGAAAATATACCCGTGATGACTGTCACGAGAGTGAGACTGGCATTTTTAAATGCATGGATTAAAATAACATTTTTTTCAGGCACTCCTTTGATACGGGCCATTACCACATAGTCACTTTTTAATGCATCCAGCATGGCTGACCGGCTCAGACGGGTAATGAGTGCAATGGGGTAAAGACTTAAACAAATAGTGGGCATGATATAGTGCCAGAGTGTCCCCTTTCCGGAGATGGGCAGCCACTCCAGAGTAACTCCAAAAAGCATGATCAACATGATTCCCACCCAGAAGCTTGGCAATGACATGCCAGCCAGGGCAAAAAACCGTCCTAACCGGTCAATCACAGAGTCGGGTTTCACTGCGGAAAAAATACCCACAACAAGACCACTCCCCACGGAGAAAATAAAAGCCAGCAGGCCCAACTCAATCGTTGCCGGAAGCCGTGAAAAAAAGACCGCAGCAGCTGGCTCTGAATACCTGAATGACTCGCCAAAATCGCCATGGACAACGTTTTTCATATAATTTAAATATTGAATCCCAAGGGGCTTGTCCAAACCAAATTTCTCGGTCAACATTTTGACATCTTTTATGGTCGCGTTTGGTGGCAACATAATGGAAACAGGATCTGCGGCCCCCATACGAAAGACAAAAAATACAATAGTGAGAACCAAAAAAATTGTTACCATGGCGATAAACACCCGTTTAGCTATAAATCCCAGCATATCCTTCCCTTGATTCCTTTTTGATTTTTAGTAAGCATATCATCTGTTCTTAAGCTATTTAATAATCTTAATATTTTGGAAATTGTTCGGATAAACTTCATTGGGTGTCCAGTTATACTCTATTTTGCTCCGCATGGCATAAATCAAATCAAGCCCAAACAAAACAATACTCCCAGGATCATCCACCCATATTTTATGAATTTTGGCCAAGAGTTCTTTCCGCTTTTCAGCATTCATTTCCCGGCCCTGGGCTGTGATCAAACGATCCAATTCATCCTTGTTGTAACGATTAGGGTAAGATGCATAAAGGCCTTTGCTGTGAAGGGTCAGTTGCATTCTAATACTCGGGTCTCGAGCGCCGCCCCAGGTATACATACCCATGGCGCCATACCGTTTGTCCTGTTTTTTGGCATAAGTTGCCATGGTTCCCACGTCTAATTTCTGTAATCTGATGGTGACGCCGATATCTTTAAGATATTTTTGAATACTGGCGGCTACCAATGATGAATTTGGGATGTCCGCAGCATAAGATATGGTCAATGGTGTGCCGGGCGCATATCCAGATTCGCTTAAAAAAACTTTTGCTTTTTCAGGGTTAAAGTCCCATTGGATGTCGGGGTCATACCCCAATTCAGCTACACTGGCATACATATAAAGAGGATACCCTTTTCCCAGAAAAATTTTATCCACCATTTCCTGCCGGTTGATGGCATAATTCATAGCGTACTTGAATTTTGCATTTTTCATCAAAGGTTCAATTGCCGGCCTGATGGATATACCAATCAGACTAGGGACCTTGTTTGTACTTTTTATTTTGATCTTTTTATTTTTTTCAAGGCGCCGGAGCTGGTGAGGCATGATTTCATAGACAAGATCCAGTTCTCCGGTTTCAAGCATGGCCAGCCGGGACATATCATCAGGAATTACCAAAAAAGAGAGGGTACCAAAATCCACAGTACCCGCATAATGGTTGTTGGCGGCCTTCAAGGTAAGGGACTCTCCAATTTTGTGCTCAACAAATTGAAAAGGACCACTACCCACTGGTTTTTTATTAAACTCTTCCGGTCCAACTCGTTCAAAATATTTTTTTGAACAGATACCCACCCACATCAGCTCTTTCCAGGGTGCATAGGGTTCCCAGAATTGAAAGGTCAGGGTATGATCGTCAATAACTGTAATCTTTTCTATCTCATCCAATAGCCCTGCCATCAAATTCCCATTGGCCGGGTTAACGCATTGTTCATAGGTGAATTTAACATCATCAGCTGTCACCGGGTCGCCGGTGTGAAATATTGATCCTTCTTTCATAACGATGCGCAGCGTTTTCCCACTTTCCAGGACTTCAATGGATTTCGCAAGAGAAGGTATTCGATCGCCTGTTACAGGATCAGAAGCCATAAGTGCTTCATGCATAGGTAAAATAACAGGGATATCATTCCCCAGCTTCATCTGGATCATGCTTGCAGTTGAAGGATCATAGCGCACCCCTACTTTGACAGTGTCATCCGGGCCAGCCCAGACGGCACTTGATATCAAAAGCAATGCAATAAATATTATACTAAGAATTTTCCACGACTCAACCTTGTTTTTATACATGAGTACCCCTCCAAAAAATTTAAACTCTATTAATATTTTTTGACTTCATGCCTTTGGTTGATACAAGTATCATGCCAATGGCAAAATAAAAAAAACGGTCTGAATTTAACTTGTTACGTGTTTATTAAATATATCGCACTGGAATATTTATTGAAATATCAAATTTTTATTTGATACTTAATAAAATAACCATTTTCGCAGGAGAGTATCACATTCCATTTTATTAAATGCTTTATGATATCATGCTTCACAATATGCCTATATAGAACGACTATAAAAAGACCGGAATCTTTTGTATTACAAACTTATTTTTTCATAACCATTGCAAATATTTTTATTACCGTGTTTAATAAAAATAAATCACCATTCAGAACGACGATGCGATGATCAAAAAAAATCGTATAAAAAAAGGATCTTAAAATCAAAGAAAGGTTCTCCCTTTGAATGATTCAATGAACTCAACTATTCTGGTTGTTGATGATTCAGGTTTCATCAGAACCAATGTTAAAAAAGCACTGGAGACTCAAGGTCTGAACGTCTTTACTGCCAAGGATGGTGTTGAAGCGCTTGATATCCTTACCCGCCCGGAAGCGCCTGAAATAGACATTGTCCTAACGGACCTGAATATGCCAAATATGGACGGGGAACAGTTGTGCAGACATATCAAAGCCAATGCAAAATTCAAATCCCTGCCGGTTATTTTTCTGACATCCCAGACCAACCAGCAGACAGAATCTCTTATTTTTGAGGCAGGTGCCAGCGATTTTATCGCTAAACCCTTTATTAAAGAATTACTGGTTGCAAGAATCTCTGTTCATCTTCAAAGCCAGGTATCAAAAAAATACCTGGAAAAACAAATTGAAAAACAGACTCTGTATCTAAAACAGGCAAAAGAGGATGCTGAGGCTGCCAATATTACCAAAAGCGCATTTCTGGCAAATTATTTAAATCCTTTTCTCAGGTGGATGCTCCCGCCACACGAAAATATGGCGGAACCGGTCTTGGCCTGACCATTTCCAAGCAGCTGGCTGAACTGATGATTGGGCAAATCGGTATTGAAAGTACCCCGGGCAAAGGTTCCACTTTCTGGTTTACCGCCTGTTTTAAAAAACAGGCAGAGATCCATTCCAAGCCGATAAAAATTCCGGATGAGATCAAATCTTCAAAATGTCTTGTCGTCGATGACAATGATTCCTGCAGAAAAGCGATGACATTACATCTTTCTTCTTTTGGATGTCAGGCAGCCAGCGCTCAGAATGAAACAATGGCGATGGAAAAACTGGTTGATGCCCAGCAATCCAATACCCCGTTTAATATCATCTTTATTGATATGGAAATGCCGGGAACAGACGGAGTAAAACTGGCCAAAATTGTTAAAGACAATTCTGCCATTAAAGGTGCTTCACTATTGCTGATGACGTATACCGGGAAACGCCTGGATAATACCACATTGGAAAAACTTGGATTTCGTTCCCAGATTGCAAAGCCGGTTTACCGTGCCCATGTACTGGATTGCATAAAAACTCTATACGGTATCCAGCCAGATCAACATCAGATTGACAGCCGGTTTGGTTTAGAAGAACCCAAGAGCAAAGCAGAGCAAATCGAAAACCATTTAAAAATTCTTCTGGCAGAAGACAATAAAATGAACCAGAAAGTGGCTGTGAACATGCTTAAAAAACTGGGCCATACGATTTCCATTGCACAAAATGGTCAGGAGGCTGTTGATTTCTTTAAAAAACAGGACTTTGACCTGGTATTGATGGATGGGCAGATGCCGGTAATGGACGGACTTGAAGCCACCCAGGTTATTCGAAAACTTGAAAAAGAACAAAAAAATGCATCGTTTCATATCCCTATTATCGCTTTGACAGCCAATGCCATGAAAGGTGACAGGGAAAGGTTCATAGAGTCAGAGATAGATGACTACATCACCAAACCCATAAAAAGAAAAAATCTTGAAAATGCCATCATTAAATGTTCGTCAAAGGATTTCATTGTCCGCTATTCAGTAAAAAATCTTTTCATGAAATTTTTGCTGGTGGACGATGAATTTGACTCCCGTAAAAAAACCCAGAAAATGCTGACCCAGTACGGTGAGTGCCATGTGGCGGTTAACGGACTGGAAGCGCTCAACGCCTTTGTAATTGCGCATAAGGAAAATGATCCGTATAATCTGATCTTTCTGGATTGCGAAATGCCCAATTTTGATGGTTTCCAGGTGCAGCAGAAAATCCGGCAATGGGAAACTTCAAAAAACATCAATGATCCGGACCGCGTCAAAATTGTGTTACTCACATCAAAAGGCACTCAAAAAAAAGTCATCTTTAAAACTAAAACCCGGAATTGAAACCTATATGTTAAAACCGGTGAATCAGGACAAACTCTCTTATGCTTTTAAGCAGGTCAATTATCTATAAAACGGCTGTTCTTGATTAATTTTACCATCCTGTCTTTTTGTTAACCCTCTATTTTGACAATATGTTTTTGTTCTGCATCTCTTTCAGAACAAATTCGGTGTCTGTAAGAAAAAACCCTTAAAAAATTTCTTAAGCGTTCTATAAATACTCTTTATAAATTTTTTATGTATATTTTTAGAAGATTTCCCGGCTATTGCCAAAACAAAAAAAGATGCCTATTTTGTCGGGTTAATTATGAAACTGCTTTATCCATATCTGAAAAAGAACCGGTACAAAATACTGGCAGGTCTTGTGGCCATGATCCTTGTGGATCTGGCCCAGCTTGCTGTGCCCCAGATTATCAGGCAGGTCATTGATACCATAAGTGCAGGCGGGCTTAACCGTGAGACCCTTTTTATGCAGTGCATGCTGATCATTGGCCTGGGCTTTATCATGGCGGTCTTAAGATATTTCTGGCGAACGCTTCTCATGGGCAGTGCCAGAGATGTCGAAAAAGGCATCAGGGATGATCTGTTCGGCCATATTCTGAATCTTGATGCCCCGTATTACGACAAGACCAAAACCGGCGATATCATGGCCCATGCCACAAGTGACATCAACCATGTGAGAATGGCATTCAGCTTTGGCCTGATCGCTCTGATGGATACCTTTCTGCTTGGGGGCAGCGCCATTGCCATCATGATGTGGACCTCTCCCAAACTGACCGCATTTGCCCTGATCCCCATGCCGTTTCTAATTATTGTGATTAAAATTCTGGGAGGGAAAATGCACCTTTTGCACAAGACTGCCCAGGAATCTTTTTCTCAACTCACTGAGCTGGTCAGGGAAAATTTTTTCGGCATCCGCATTATTAAAGTTTTCAATTTTGAATCCCTTGTGGGAGATACGGTTAAAACAGCATCAACCGATTATTTCTCAAAAAACCTCAGGCGCGCCATTGTATCCGCCTTTCTCCAGCCGATGATGGGGTTGTTTTTTAACCTGTCCACTTTAATTGTCCTGTTTTACGGCGGATACCTGACCATGAATCAGATGATTTCCCCCGGCGATCTGGTGGCCTTTCTTCAATATTTAGGTATTCTGGCCTGGCCCATCATTGCCATCGGCTGGATGACCAATTTGTTCCAGCGGGGTCTGTCATCTCTCAAAAGAATCAACAGTCTTTTGGATGCTGTGCCTGATGTCAGATCCGCACAGAATCCGGTCTGTGTTTCACTGAAAAACAAGGATATAAGGCTGAACCATATTCATTTTTCCTATGATGAACACAACCCCGTTCTTTCTGATATCACCCTTGAAATCCCCAATGGCAGCCGAATCGGCATCACAGGCCCCCCGGGTTCCGGAAAAACATCTTTGATCCAGTTGATTCCCCGGCTGTACAACCTGAATTCCGGAACAATTTATTCAGGAGAACATGATATTGCCCGGATGGACCTGAACCACTTAAGGGGGCAGATTGCACTCATGCCCCAGGAATCCTTTCTTTTTTCCGGCACCATTAAGGAAAATATCCTTTTAGGACAGGATATTGAAAAAAATATGCTGGATCAGGTGATTGATGTCTGCTGTTTGAAACAGACACTTGAAAAAATGCCCGAAGGTATTCATACGGTTGTGGGCGAAAGAGGGATAACACTGTCCGGCGGACAAAAACAGCGGATTGCACTGGCACGGACATTAATACTGAACCGCCCCGTGATTATCCTGGATGATCCCATCAGCCAGGTGGACACACACACTGCATCAGAAATGATTTCAAAATTCAACCAGATGAACATAAATAAAACCGTTATTATTGTTTCACACAGAATTTCAGCACTTTCCGGCTGTGACCGGATTTATGTTTTAAACAAGGGCCGGATTGATCAATCCGGCACCCATGAGGACCTGATCCGAACCAGTGTTTTTTACAAAAAAGCCTATCATGTCCAGCAGTTTGAGGAGGAAGACCATGCCTGAGCACTCCTCTGAACAGCCCATGGAAGAAAAACAGATCAAGCTTAAAGACCTGACGCTTGTAAAGGCATTATGGCCCTTTATCCGGCCATATTTCTGGATGTTATGCATTTCCACCCTGCTGGTTTTCATGGTGACCGCCCTTGAACTGATGATCCCCCTGCTGAGCCAGAAAGCCTTTGACGGATTTATTATTCCGGTATCTGAACACACCGGCGCAACTCTTTTGGGGTTTGAATTCAATACTTTTTCCAGTTTTTGTATTTTTTTTACCGGCATCATTATTTTAAATTTTATATTTGAATTTGTTCAATCGCTTTTCATGGAATACACGGGCCAGAAAATCATACTTCACATCCGGCACAAACTGTTCTCCCATATGACCTTTCTTCCGGTGGCATATTTTGACAAAAATTCAAGCGGCCGGCTGGTCTCCCGGGTTGCCGGAGACATTGAGAATATGAACGAAATGTTCACCAGTATCCTGGTCTTCATATTCAAGGATCTGGTTCTGATGATGGGAATACTGGTCATTCTGTTTAATATGAATGCCGAATTGACCTTTTATCAGTCGCTCCTGGTGCCTGTTATCTTTATCAGCATTGCTGTTTTTTCACAAATTCTGAGAAATGCGTTCCGAACCATTCGCCAGAAGCTTGCGGAAATCAACCACAGTTTTTCCGAAGCCATCACCGGCATAAAGATTGTGCAGACAACCACCAGCCAGAACCGGTTTCTTGAACGATTCAAAACCCTGAATTTTGAGCATTTCAAGGCAGCTTTTTTCCAGATTAAAATTTTTGCTGTGTTTATGCCGTTTATCGGTTTTCTCGGGGTTGTCAGTGTGGCCATCATTATCTGGGTCGGCAGTTTCAAGGTAACAAGCCATGTGTTAACCCTGGGCGAGCTGGTGGCTTTTTTAACCTATATGAAATTATTTTTCAGACCGTTAAGAGACCTGTCTGAAAAATTCAATCTGCTCCAGAATGCCCTGGCCTCTGCCGAACGCGTGATTGCCATATTCAGAACAGACCAGGCAATGCTGCGAACCAGCCAGAAAAGACACCTGCTTGACGCCATTTGGGATATCCGGTTTGACAAGGTCCATTTTTCCTACGACCCCAAAAAACCGGTCTTAAAAGATATTTCCTTTTTTCTGCCCAAGGGAAATTCCATCGGCATTGTGGGCAGGACAGGGTCTGGAAAAAGCTCCATCATCAACCTGATCACCGGATTTTATACCCAGGACAAAGGCAACATACGAATCAATCATATGGATTACGGTTCAATCAATATTGAAGATATCAGAAGCAAAACAGCGCTGGTCATGCAGGACCCTGTCCTGTTTTCAGGAACGGTCCGCAGCAATATACAGCCCATGGGCACAAAGCCAGGGGACAAAATACTTGAACAGGCGCTGTATGACGCAAACTGCGATTTTCTGTTTGAAAAATTCAATGGCCTTGATACCCGGATCAGAGAAAACGGCCGGCCCCTGTCCAGCGGAGAAAAGCAACTGGTCTGTATTGCACGGGCGTTTGCCTTTAACCCGGATTTGATTATTTTTGATGAGGCCACATCCTATATGGATTCACAATCTGAGCAGAAAATTCATGATGCCATGAAAAAACTCATGAAAGGACGGCTGGCCATTATCATTGCCCATCGTCTGTCCACTGTAAAAGACTGCGATGCGATCATCCTGCTCAAAGATGGCCGGATAAAAGAACAGGGCGCTCACCGGGATCTGGTCAGATTAAAGGGGGATTATTATCATCTTCTGAAAAAAGAAAAATTGCGAATGTCTTGACTTAAGACCGTGTTTTTATAAAAATACCAGACAGGATTTCTCTTCTATATCCTTTTTTTATTCAAAAAGAAAAATTAGAAAGGACAACGATGAATACGCCAGATACCACCCTCATGATTTTAGAAAAATTATGCACACAGGTTTTTAAAAGCAAGTCCCCTGTGTATTTTGTTCTGGACCGGTCCGGCCATGTTCAAAGCCGGGGAGGACATCTGTCCGGCCACAATATTGCCCAGCCCAAAGACGCCTGTGTTCACATCTGCAAACTGTTTGATTTCATGGAAGGCATATTGCCCCTTAAAGGCAAGTCAATGGATTTTTCCGGTTTGCATATGCCGTCGGATTCCAGCCTGTCCGAAATTGATGCCCATTTGTTTAAAACCGATGACGGATATGGCTTGATTATCTGGAAAACCAGGAATGACACCGAAAAGGCCAGGGAAAACATCTTTTTGTCAACACTTTTCCAATCCCTGAACTTCGCTGTTCTGGAAATGGATCATCAGGGCCACTTTGTCCTTATCGGTACGCCGCCTGCCTGGATTGAACAGCTCCCCCAGTCCAGCCGGAAACTCAAAGGAAAAACCGAGAAAGAAGATGTTTTCAGCTTTCTGGGAAATTTTATTCAGGATGTAAAATCAAGATGGGACTCAAATCCCCAGGACAGTTTTAAAACCGGTATCTGGACTGTCAAGGACAACTCGGATCAGGAACTGCTCTTTGAGGCAACCGCGGTGAATGTTCAGGGCAGAAAACTGCTGATCATTTCCCATGATATCTGTCACCCGGATACGGAAAAATCTTTTATTCAGAAAACTGCTCTGAAATAACCCGGTTCGATAACCGTATTAATGCACCCGCCTTCTGTGGGCCGGCCACATGCACGGATATGTTTGAACCGTTAAGGTATTTTGATATTTCCGCCACAGCTTTTTGAGGACAGTTGTTTTCTTCGCTCAAATGGGCCAGAATCACATGTTGCAGCCGGTCTGTCAGAAGTTCAGCCAGCAGCTCGCCTGTATCCATATTGGACAGATGACCGGTCCGGCCTTTTATTCTCTGTTTAAGATGCCAGGGGTACGAGCCGTTCATCAGCATCTGAAGATCATGATTGGATTCAAGATATAAAACGCAACAGTCTTTTAAATGTGTTTTTACCAGGTGGGTCGCAATGCCCAGATCTGTTGCGATGCCAATCTTGTATGTCTCATATTCAAATGTTATCCCTGCCGGATCAACCGCATCATGGGAAATGGAAAATGGGGACACCAGAATCTGATCCATCAAAAACGGTTTTCCACATTCAAAAAAACACAGATTGTCAATTTTTCCAAGCCCGGAACAGGCTTCATATGTTTTAGGCGATATATGGACCGGCAGATTATATCTGCGGCTTAAGACACCGGCACCCCGGATATGATCCGTATGCTCATGGGTGATGATAATGGCACTCAGGCATCCGGGATCAACATCAATACTTTCCAGCCGCCGTTCAATTTCAACCCCTGAAAGTCCTGCATCCACAAGGATGCAGGTATCATCAAAAGATACAAACAGGCTGTTCCCCTTGCTTCCGCTGGCAAGGGGACAGACCCGAATGGATTTATTTTTCATCTTCCAGTACAGCTTTATAGCTCAGTTTAATTTTGCCATCCCGTGTCACATCCAGAACCTTGACTTTAATTGTGTCCCCTTCATTCACCACGTCAGTGACTTTTTTGACCCGGTGGGTTGCCAGCTCAGAGATATGCACAAGGCCATCTGTTCCCTGCTTGATATTGACAAAGGCACCAAAATCCGTAATTTTCACGACCTTGCCTTCATAGATCGCACCCACTTCAGGGTCAAGGGCAATATCGGACACCAGTCTAAGTGCGTGGGCGGCATCTTCTTCATTTTCTGCTGCAATCTTGACAATACCATCATCATTGACTTCAATGACCGTATTGGTATCTGCCTGAAGCTGACGGATCACTTTGCCGCCAGGACCGATAATATCCCGGATCTTATCAGAATTAATTTTAATGCTGACAATCTTGGGTGCCCGGGGGGA
This sequence comes from Pseudomonadota bacterium, assembly GCA_018821535.1. Lineage (GTDB taxonomy): Bacteria > Desulfobacterota > Desulfobacteria > Desulfobacterales > Desulfobacteraceae > Desulfobacula. The sequence continues at coordinate 50,064 of JAHJLV010000027.1, forward strand.
CACTTCCGCTCTCGAGGTTTTCAATGTTTCAAGCATTTTATTCAAAATATGAATCCGGCCTTCTTTGGCCTGATTCAATGCTTTTTCCATGATATCTTTTGACAGCTCATTTATTTTGATATCCATCTGGAGTGCGGTAATGCCATCCGCAGTGCCGCACACTTTAAAATCCATATCACCGAAATGATCCTCATCACCAAGGATGTCTGAAAGCACAGCAATCTTATCCCCTTCTTTGACAAGTCCCATGGCAATACCGGATACCGGCTCCTTGATAGGAACCCCGCCATCCATCAGGGATAAAATCCCGGAACACACCGTGCCCATGGAAGAGCTTCCGTTAGACTCCATAACCTCACCCACCAGACGGATGGTATATTCAAAAGCCTCTTTATCGGGCAGAACCCGTTCAATGGCCCGGGATGCCAGGTTGCCATGACCGATGTCTCTCCGGCTGGGGCCACCGGCCCGTCGGACTTCACCCACGGAAAAAGCAGGGAAATTATAATGCAGCATGAACGATCGGGTTTCATTTCCCATAAGCGTTTCAACCCGCTGCTCATCCATACCGGCACCAAGGGTCAGAACGCCCATCACCTGGGTTTCGCCGCGGGTAAACAATGCAGACCCGTGAGTTCGGGGAAGAATCCCCACTTCACAGTCAATCTGTCGGATTTCATCAAAGGCACGACCGTCGATGCGCCTGTCTTCCTTTAAAACAATATCCCGGCTCACTTTTTTCACAGTTTTGCTGAACACTTCTTTAATTTCATTTTTCTGATCCGGATACTCTTTAGAAAAATGCTCAACCACGGTTTCTTTGAGCTCACTCAACGCATTCTGACGCTCAATTTTTGTCTTGATCTGAACCCGGGTATAAATCTGCTGTGTTGAAAATTCAATCACTTTGGCCGCCAGTTCTTCATCCCTTAACGGCTGAACAAATGCTCTTTTTTCCTTTCCCAACGCTTCTTTGAGCTGAATCTGCAGATCGATCATGGGCTGCATGGCCTGATGACCGAAAAAAATGGCATCCAGCATATCTTTTTCAGAAACAATATTGGCGCCGCCTTCCACCATGACCACACCGGTTTTTGATCCGGCAACGGTCAGATCAATATCACTTTCCTTCATTTCTTCTATGCCTGGATTGACCACAAACTGCCCGTTGATTCTGCCCACTTTAACACCGGCAATCGGACCGTTAAACGGGATGTCAGAAATCTGAAGTGCGGCAGATGCTCCCACAATAGCAAGGGTATCGGGTTCATTGTCTTTATCCATGGAAAGCACAGTGGCAATCACCTGGGTTTCAAAATTATAATTGTCCTCGAACAACGGACGGATCGGCCTGTCAATCAGCCGTGCGGTCAGGGTTTCCTTCTCAGACGGCCGGCCGATTTCACGCCGGAAATAATTGCCCGGAATTCTGCCTGCCGCATAAATCTTTTCCTGATATTCCACAGTCAGGGGAAGAAAATTTGCATCTTCCTTTGCGTCTTTCGAAGCCGTCGCTGTCACCAGCACCATTGTTTCGCCATGGGTTACAATAACAGAACCTGACGCCTGCTTGGCAATTTTCCCGCTACTGATGGAAAACTCTTTTCCATTAATCATTGTTGTAAATGTCTTTTCCATTTTTTCTCCTAATAATTAGAAGGGCAGCAAATTCTAAGGAAATTTGATCAAGAATAATAAACCCGCACATGTGCCATCAAATTTTTATTTAATGGTACATGTGCGAACTTATTGAAAAAATCTCCATAAACCTGCTGCCCGGTTAAAAAAACAAAGCCGATTTTTGACCGTAATTCTGTCAAAAACCGGCTCTCACTCATTTTTTATCTTCTAAGCCCGAGTCTTTCAATCAAAGAACGGTACCTGTTGATATCTTTTTTCTTCACATAATCCAGAAGACTTCTGCGTCTTCCAACAAGAATCAAAAGACCCCGGCGTGAATGATGATCTTTTTTGTGCATCTTCAAATGATCTGTAAGATAGGTGATACGGTGGGTTAAAATTGCAACCTGAACCTCTGGTGAACCTGTGTCTGAATCGTGGAGCTTGAATTGTTCAATCATCTCCTCTTTATTTTCTGCTAATAAAACCACTTTAAAACTCCTTATATTGGAATAAAAAATCAGGGTATGTCTTTTGTTATCTGTTTTATTATAATGCCTTATCCGATATTCCATTCAGAAAAAGACCTAAAAAATCAGATCACCATACCACAACAAACATGAATAGCCCTTCTTAAATATCAGTTAAACCGCAAAAACACAAGAATAATTAATCCGGTGCTGATCATTATCCAATTCAACAATGGCCACAAGCGCATTGTCCATATCCAGCAATTTCAAGGGCTGGCCCGGTTCCGGGATTTTTCCGTGCAGATCTTTTTCTGATACCCTTTGACCGTATTTAATTTTTTGCATCACGGTGTCATCCACAATGATGGCCGGTAAAAACGGCAGGCATTCCGACAGCGGAATCATTAACTCTTCTGCAGCGTCCCTGCCTTCAGCCTCGATTTTTTCCAACCCTACAGCATGGTCAAGATCAAACTGACTGGACCCTGTCCTGCATAATTTTGACAGATGTGCACCGCAGCCCAGTTTTTTGCCGATATCAAAAGCCAGGCTCCGGATATAGGTTCCGGCGGAACAATACACCTCAATATTTACATGGGGCAATTCAATGGATAAAATATCAATACTGAAAATTTCAATGGTCCGGGGGGGCTTTTGTATTTTTATCCCCTGGCGGGCCAGCTTGTACAAGGGCTGACCATTATGCTTCAATGCAGAAAAACTGGGTGCCAGTTGCTCCTGGATTCCCCCAAAAGACACAATGGCCTGTTTGATTGCTGTTTTTGTCAGCGATGCCATCACATCGTCAGCAGCCTGATATTCGATTTTGCCGGTCAGATCATGGGTGTCGGTTTCAATACCCAGACGCAGCTGCGCTGTATATCGTTTATGCCCCCCGAGAAAATATCCGGAAATTCGTGTTGCCTGATTGACTGCACACAATAAAAGGCCTGTTGCAAAGGGATCCAGGGTTCCGGTGTGTCCGGCCTTTTTTGCTTTTAAAAGTCTTTTGATCCGGCTGACAACAGCAGCCGAAGAGATCCCTTCCGGCTTATGGACTGCAATAATACCGCTTTTCATCCAGGATTCCGGATTATTCGGTTTCCGATGACTGACTTGTCGCGCTCTTGATCAGTTCATCCATTCTGGCCGCATTGTCAAAAGAATCATCATAAAAAAATCTTAATTCCGGCATATGTCTTAAACCCAGCCTGGGTGCGATACTTTTTTTAATAAACCCTTTGGATGAATTAAATCCTTTCAGCACATCAGAGACCTTGTTTTTATCCCCAAAAACAGTCACATAAATATCTGCGATTTTCAGATCAGATGTCAGCTTCACGGCGCTGATTGTAGCCATTTCTATTCTGGGATCCTGCATTTTTTTACTGAGCAGGTCAGTAATGGCAGTCTGAATCTGAACGCTGACTCTCTGGGCTCTTGCATAGGGTTTCATTTTTTAATTTTGCCTAACCCTTATATTTTCTTTCTTCAACTTCATAACATTCAATGGCATCATCCACTTTGATATCATTGAATTTTTCAAGGCCGATACCGCATTCATAGCCCTGGTCAACTTCTTTCACATCATCTTTGAACCGGCGCAATGAAGACAGCTGGGTATCACATTTTATCACTCCGTCCCTGAGCAGACGCACCTTCTTGCCCCTGACCACCTTGCCTTCAGTGACATGACATCCGGCAATGGTTCCCATTTTCGGCACAACAAAGGTATCCCGTACCTCTGCCCGGCCAATGATAATCTCATGAAAGGTAGACGGCATCATGCCATCAAGCGCTGCCTTGATATCATTGATAACATCATAGATAATATCATAAAACCGCATATCCACGTTTTCATCCTTGGCCAGTTTTCTGATCGCAGGATTGGGCCGGACGTTAAACCCGATAATAATAGCATCGGATACAGCTGCAAGCGCCACATCAGATTCATTAATGGTTCCGGCACCGGAATGCACAATTTTAATTTCCACTTCTTCTTTTGCCAGATCCTTCAGGGAATCATTCAAGGCCTCTATCGAACCATGAACATCTGCTTTTACAATCAGTTTAAGTTCTTTCACTTCAGCTGATCCCAGATTTTCAAACATTTTTTCAAGATTGGCCCGGCTCTTTTTGGCCAGTTCCTTTGCCCGCTGTTTCTGCATCCTGTGGCCGGCAATCTGTTTTGCATCTTTATCCGATGCCACGGCAATAAACTCATCTCCGGCATCGGGCACACCGTTCAACCCTACAATTTCCGCAGGTGTACTGGGACCGGCCTCATCAATTCTTTCACCGGAATCATCAATCATTGCCCGGATTCTACCGGAATACAGTCCGCAGACAACAGGATCTCCATCTCGTAAAGTTCCCTGTTTCACTAGAACGGTTGCCACAGCTCCCCGGCCTGTATCCAGACGGGATTCAACAACATAACCGCTTGCATTTCTGTCAGGATTGGCCTTAAGTTCCAAAACCTCGGACTGCAGAAGAATCATTTCAAGAAGCTCATCAATCCCTACTCCGGTCTTGGCTGACACCTTGACAAAGATAACGTCTCCGCCCCAGTCTTCTGCAAGAAGCCCAAGCTCGGAAAGCTCGCGCATGATCCTGTCCGGATCAGCCCCCGGCTTATCCATCTTGTTCACTGCCACCACAACCGGGACACCGGCTGCCTTTGAGTGGTTAATGGCCTCTATTGTCTGTGGCATCACCCCGTCATCTGCTGCCACTACCAGAATAACAATATCAGTGACCTTGGCTCCCCTGGACCGCATTGCAGTAAAGGCGGCATGGCCAGGAGTATCCAGAAATGTCACCCGCCCGCCATTCGGGGTCTGAACATTATACGCCCCGATGTGCTGGGTAATTCCACCGGCTTCCCCGCTGGCAATTTTTGATTTTCGGATCACATCCAGCAAAGAGGTCTTGCCATGGTCAACATGACCCATAATCGTCACCACCGGCGCTCTTGAGATTCTCTTATCATCATCATCCACTCCATCTTCAATCAAGAGTGTTTCTTCCTCAAAAGATGCCTTTTCCACTTCAAAATCAAATTCCGTTGCCACAAGGGCTGCTGTGTCAAAATCAATGGTCTGGTTCACTGTGGCCATGACACCCACTGTCATGAGCTTGGCAATCATTTCATTGGCCTTTATACCCATACGTTTTGCAAGTTCTGCAAGCTCAATGGCCTCATCAATTTTAATCCGGCGCTTGATAGCCTTGGGCGTGGTAATCTGTGTTTTCTGAAAATTTCCCTTTTTCCCGGCCTTTGCTTCTTTTTTACCGCGTTTCTTCCTGCCATGGGTCGGAATATATAATGCATCTCCTTCAATGACAGATTTCTTCTTGCGCTGTTTTTTTCGGCCAGCACTCGCAGGAAGCTTATCTTCTCCAAAGGAAGCCTTTCGTTTGTCCTTTTTGTTTCTTATTAAATCTTCTTCTGTAATGGGAATATCTTCAGGGATGAATGGAATCTCAGGTATAGTGTCTGGCGAAAACTGAACCTTGGGTTTAAATTTTTTCTTCGGAACATCATTTTTTACCCATTTTTTATCTTCAACCGGAACTGATTTTTTTAAATTTTCGAGAATGACAGGATCTGCAATTTTTACAATTTTTGCAGGGGTCGCTTTCTTCTTTTTCTTCTTTTTTTGTTTTTTATCTTTTTCGTCTGTCCCTTCTGTCTCGTCTGTCTCGTCTATCTCGTCTGATATATCGATATTCTCCGGTTCTGAAGGTGGTTCTTCTATGATTTCTTCGGTCTGTTTCTGCAGTACAGCCGCTTCAATGTCTTTTTCAAACTTTTTTTGAGGTTCCTGATCCTTTTTTTCAGGCGTTATCTTTACATCCGGCAGAGGTTCTTTAACCGGCTCAGGTTCTGATTTTTTTTCTTCAACCTGGACCACAGCAGGTTTTATAATCTTTGCTGCGACTGTTTTCTTCAGCTTTGGTTTTATCTTTATCTTCTTGTCTTCAGCAGATTTAACCGCATCAGAATCTTTGTTCTCATCAACAGCGCCTGCTTTCTCCTGAACGGTATCTTTGCTGACAGCAACAGACTCTTTTACCTCTTCCCGGGCAACAGCCGTGTCTCTATTCACGATCACAGGCGTTGATTTTTTTTGATCCAAATCTTCATCAACCTCATTATCAGTAATTTGTTCGGAATCTTCTGCATCCGTCTGTCTGCGCCTGCGAATAACAGAAGGTTTCACCTTGATATCCGCCTGACGTCTGACTTTACCCAGAACACTTCTTCGAATCACAACAATATCATTATCTTCCAGAGAACTCATATGGCTTTTAACTTCAATTTTCAACTCTTTAATTTTATTAAGAAGCGCCCTGTTTGTCATATTCAGATCTTTAGCTAACTCATATACTCTGACCTTGGCCATTGGTTCCCCCAAAATAATTCTCTTCTTTTTTAGTCTTTTTTGTGCCTGCTGCCTGTTATTGTCTATATTGTGCTATTCTTCCCGTACAGCATTATCTTTTTCAAATGATCTGGAATCTTTTTTAACTGGTTTCTTCTGCTGTTTAAGTTCTTTTTGAAGAATCTTTTTTGCCTCTTCAATCATCTTTTGAGCCCCGGTTTCGTCCAGATCGGTTATTGCCATAATATCTTCCACCTCAGCTTCAGATATATCCAGAACAGAAGCATACCCGCCCTTGAAAAGCGACTCGGCCATTGAAAGCCCTACGCCGCTGATCTGCATCAGGCTGTCATATCCTTCTTTGAGTTCCCGGCTGTAGTCTTCTTCACTGGTCACTTCCAGGTGCCAGCCGGTAATTTCACAGGCAAGCGATACATTCTGTCCGCCCTTGCCGATGGCAATGGAAAGATATTCATTACTGACAATCACCTCCATGGACTGATTATCTTCATCAATAATCACCCTGGATATTTCAGCAGGCGACAGGGCATTACAGACAAATCGCGCCACATCCGGATTCCACTGAACAATATCAATTTTTTCACCCCGCAGTTCCTGGACAATACTCTGCACCCGGTTTCCCTTCATACCGACACAGGCACCTACAGGATCAACATCAGAATCCATTGAGGATACTGCAACCTTTGCTCTGACACCGGGAACCCTGGCAGCGCCGCGAAGCGTTACAATGCCTTCAGCCACTTCCGGCACCTCGGTTTTAAACAATTCAATCAAAAACTCAGGATGGGTTCTGGACAGAATGATCTGGGCACCTTTTGATTCTTCCAGTACATCCAGAATATAGGCTCGGATTCTGTCCCCGCGCTTATAATTTTCCCGCGGCATCTGGTCTCTGGGCCGCAAAACCCCTTCAGCCTGCCCCAGATTCACAATCAAACTGCCTCTGTCAAACCGCTGCACAATACCATTGATAATTTTACCCTTTTTATGAATAAAATTTTCATACACAGCGTTACGTTCGGCTTCCCTCATTTTCTGAATAATGACCTGTTTTGCTGACTGAGCTGCAATCCGGCCGAATTCTTCAGTGTCTATACGAATCCCCAGGCTGTCTCCGATTTCACATTCAGGATCATATTCATAACCTTCTTCAATGGTCAGCTCGCTGTCCGGATATTCAACTTCTGCCACCACCTCTTTAAAATGAAAAACTTCAACTTCACCGGTTCTTTCATCATAATGGACTTCAATGTCCGCTCTGGGGCCGATATTTTTTCTCGCCGCTGAAATAATTGCTTCTTTAAGGGTGTTAATAAGGACTTCTGGCTCAATACCCTTTTCCCGGCTCACCTGATCAATAACCCGCTTAATATCCGTGATAAACATTGTTAAGTGTTCTCCATCTTACTGACCTGCCAGCATTGCCCTGCTGATCAAATGATCTTTAATTTCAATCAGTTTTCCATCCACAGCAACCACAACAGAATCATCATTAATTTTTTCAAGAACCCCGGTAAACTTCTTTTTATCGTCAATCAACTGGTCGGTCTCGATTTTAACCCTTTCACCTTTAAACCGGTGAAAATCTTCTTTTTTATTCAAAGGCCGTTTCGGTCCCGGAGAGGACACCTCCAGCCGGTATCGACCAAAATCTGCTATATTCACATCAATCATATCACCTAAATGGCGGCTGATGTATACACAATCCTCCAGGGTGATACCGCCCGGCTTGTCCATATAAAGGCGGACAATATTTTCCTTGTTTCCGGCAACATATTCCAGATGAACCAGCTCAAAATTTTCAGCCTGGCAAAATGACAGCGCCACATCTTTTATCTGATCAATCAGCATGAATATCTTCTCTTTTTCATCCCCTTTTAAATCACAAGGACCGGTCTTTTAAGCCTTGCCCTTTTAAAAAAGCCTCAAATACAAAAACGGGCAGATGCCCGTTCCTAAATTCAACATTAACAGAGTCCTTGCCAGCCGCGTTTCACTGTTGTCACCATGACATTCACAGTGGCTCAGACCATATCTTAACACCAGTTACTGGAACCTGTCTGCCATCTTTGCTTCAAATTAAGATGGAGCGGGCAACGAGGCTCGAACTCGCGACATCAAGCTTGGGAAGCTTGCACTCTACCAGCTGAGTTATGCCCGCATTAGCGGATTAATATAGCAACCACCTCAGGTTTTGTCAACAACGCTTTAAATAAACCAGGCACTACCCGAAAAACAACCCGGAAACCCTTTTAACCGGGTATTCCTCATCTTAAAATCAAATATTAATCCGGCAGATCGGCATCGAACTGATCAAGAATAATTTTTGAAATATTCACATGAAGGTTTTTAATATTTTTTTCTGTAAGCGTTTTATCGGCAGACCGGTACACCACCCTGAATGACAGGGATTTTTTCCCCTCTGCCAGAGGGTGCCCTTCAAAAACATCAAAAAGAAATACAGACTCGATAAGGGCTTCTTTTTTGGAAAGCATCTGAATCTTTTCCAGGACAGCACCTGCAGAAACCGTCCTGTCCACAATAATCGTAATATCCCGAGAAATCGAAGGAAATTTCGGTAAAATTCTTGCCAGTATCTCATCAGGACATAAACCCAAAAGTGCTGTCAAATTAAAATCAAAAACAAAGGCATCTGTTTTTAAACCATAATTTTTGAGCACATCCGGATCAATTTTACCCAGCGTCCCTACCACTGTATCTTTGGAAACGACCTGTGCCAGATATCCGGTCTCAAAATAGGGAAGCTTGGCCTTATCCGCTTTTTCAAAGCGAACATCAAAAATTTTCAATGCATTCAGCAATCCTTCCATGACACCCTTTAAATCGAAAAAATCAAACGGTGTCTTTTTTGCATACCAGGACTGATCCAGACGGTCCCCGGTCATTAAACCGGAAACAAATTCGGTCTCTATGGGCAAAGAACCTTTTTGTGTTGCATAAAATGCTTTTCCGATTTCAAAAATTTTAACTGTGGTGTTCTGCTGGGAAACATTTTTTTTCATGGTTTCCAAAAGACCGGGAATCAATGAACTTCTCAACACAGACATCTGATCGGAAATCGGATTCAAAATTGTTTCAACCCGGCGTCTTTGGTCATCTTCGCCCAGATTCAGCCGGTTGCAGGATTCCTCATGGACAAAATTATAATTAATGGCCTCGGAAAAGGAGAATCCGGTCAGAACCTGCCGGATCTTTTCCCTGAACGGTATTTTGGGATTCAGCAGTTTTCCTCTGGCAGGAACCTGCGGATAACTGGTTTCAATATTATTATATCCCCAGAGTCTGGCCACTTCCTCTGAAAGGTCTTCAGGCCGGGTCACATCCACCCGGAAAGAGGGAACCCCCACCTTTAAATGTCCGTTCCGGGTACTTTGAACATCAAAAGCCACGGATTCAAGAATCTGTATAATTTTTTCCACGTCCAGACGTGTTCCCAGACGGATGTTCAAGGCATTCGGGTCCAGATTGATGTGCACAGGAACCGGTTTTTGAGGATGTTCATCAATCATGTCTTTTGCAATTTTTGCCTGACATATGCGGGCCATCAGTGCAACTGCCCGGTTTAAGGCATTCACGGTTCCCTGCGGATCGACTCCGCGTTCAAACCGGTGAGACGCATCCGTTGAAATTGCGGTTTTCTTTGCTGTCTTCCGAATGGAAACCGGATTGAAATAGGCGCTTTCCACCAGCACCCGCCGGGTTTGATCCAAAATTTCGGAATTCTCGCCGCCCATAACACCGGCCAGGGCCACAGGTCTTTTGCCGTCACATATCATGAGCATGTCCGGCTCAAGGTGGTGTTTTTTGCTGTCTAATGTTACAAATTCAGTATCCTGGCCCGCACTTCTGACGATAATTTTTCCATCGGAAAGCATGTCATAGTCAAAGGCATGCAAGGGCTGACCTGTCTCCATCATGACAAAATTGGTAATATCCACAACATTATTAATGGGTGTTAAACCGACAGATTCCAGTCTTTCCTGAAGCCAGAACGGAGAAGGGCCGATTTTTACATCAAACAGTAATCCGGCAGAATACCGCGGACATAAATCCGGATCAAGAATCTCCACCTTTGCATAATCATGAATGGATTCACTGGCAAAAAGATCTTCTGGCAATGAATAATCCGGAAAAGTTATTTTCTGTGCGGGTCTTGAAAACGCCGCAACTTCACGGGCCACACCAATCATGCTCAGACAATCCGGACGATTGGGAGTCAAATCTATTTCAAATACCGTATCTGATAATTTAAGCGCCTCTTCAAGCGGCATGCCCGCAGTAAACTCGCCTTCAAGCGCCATAATTCCCGATGCATCCGAATTCAGCCGCAATTCCGATGCAGAACACAGCATGCCGCAGGAGGTCTCTCCCCGAAGCTTGCCTTTTTTAATTTTAAGGTCACCGGGGAGGACAGCTCCCGGCAAAGCGCAGGGAACAAACATGCCGGCTTTCACATTCGGGGCCCCGCAGACAATCTGAACAGGCTCGCTGGCTCCGGTATTTACCTGACATACAGACAGTTTATCCGCATCAGGATGCTTTTTAACCTCAACCACCTGTGCAACAACAATATTATCCAGATAATCAAACCGCTGTTCAACTGCGTCCACCTCAAGCCCTGCCATGGTCAATTTATCTGAAATTACAGAAGGTTCCAGATCAACATCAACATATTCCCTTAACCAGTTTAAACTGACTTTCATCTTAAAACTGCCCCAGAAAACGGATATCGTTTTCAAAAAATTTTCTTATATCATCAATGCCGTATTTAAGCATGGCCAGACGTTCGATTCCCATGCCAAAAGCAAAACCGGTATATGTATCTGTATCATACCCGACATTTTCAAATACAGCAGGATGAACCATTCCAGACCCTAAAACTTCCAGCCAGCCGGTTTTTGAACAAATCCGGCATCCTTTCCCCTTACACATCACGCAGCGGATATCCACTTCGGCGCTGGGCTCCGTAAACGGGAAAAAACTGGGCCGGAATCTTAAAGATGTTTCTTTATCAAAAAACTGATGGATAAACGTCGTTAAAATACCTTTCAAATCTCCAAAAGAAATATTTTTATCCACCATCAACCCTTCAACCTGATGAAACATCGGGGTATGTGTAATATCTGAGTCACAGCGGAACACTTTGCCCGGAGAAATAATTCTTACCGGCGGCTGTGTTTTCTCCATAACACGGGGTTGTGAAGGAGAGGTATGCGTTCTTAGAACTATATTTTCAGACACATAAAAAGTATCCTGCATATCTCTTGCAGGGTGATATTTGGGGATATTCAAGGCTTCAAAATTATAGTAATCGGTTTCCACCTCAGGACTTTCAGCAATGTCAAACCCCAGGCGAAGAAAAATATCACTGATTTCTTTTGCAACCTGGGTGATCGGATGCAAGGACCCGCAGGAAATCTTGCGGCCAGGAAGTGTCACATCAATCCCGAAGCTGTCCGTGCCACAGATTTGTTGAAGACGTGCAGTTTTTTCTTCAATAACTGCCTTGATTTTGATTTTTAAAGCATTCGCCTTTTGACCTTCAACGGGCCTGTCTTCTTTGGGAAGCGAGGATATATCCCGTAAAGCGCCGGTAAGGAAACCTTTCCGGCCAAGATATTCAACCGAAATCTGTTCAAGGTCATCCACACTTGCTGTCTGCTCTATCCTGTCAAAAACCTCTTTTTCGATCTCGTCAATACGACTCATACAATTTTGCAAAACACCCCCGCAATACATCCACTCTAATTCCGCAAGTCTAGTTCAAACGGGCTTTTGCCTGAGATGCCAGCTGTGAAAATGCAGCCGGATCAGAAACAGCAAGTTCAGCCAGAACTTTACGATCCAGTTCGCAATCCGCTAATTTAAGACCATTCATGAATCTGCTGTAAGACAGGTCGTTCATTCTTGCACCGGCATTAATTCTGACGATCCACAGTTTTCTGAATTCTCTTTTTCTGACCCGTCTGTCTCTGTAAGCATACATCAAGGCTTTATCAACTGAATCTGCCGCTGTTCTATATAATTTACTTCTTCCGCCTCTGAACCCTTTTGCAAGCTTAAGCACTTTATTTCTGCGCCGTCTTGCTTTAAACCCTCTTTTAACTCTCATTTTCCAAAACTCCTCAATTCTTTCTTAAAAAAAGACCCATTTCAAAATCATTGTCTTATCCGTTACTGCAGGCGGAATCAGCCATTGGGTAACAAACGTCTGACTTCTTTCATATTATCCTGATCAATCATCTGGTCCAGACGCAAAGATCTTTTTCTTTTGGTCGTTTTTTTTGTCAGGATATGACTGGCATGGGATTTTCTGAATTTATATTTCCCTGAACCTGTTTTCTTAAACCGTTTTGCAGCCGCTCTGCATGTTTTAATTTTAGGCATTTTTGCTTCTCCTGTGTCCCGATTTTCTAAAAAAGAGATGGTGGTATATAATCAGAACACGCAATATACCACCATACTTTTACTATATTATGTGCAGGTCCTATTTTATACAGATACTTTTGTAAAAAACAGTCTATTTAGGCCCCAAAAGCATTGTGATTACACGACCTTCGAACTTGGGCTCCTGCTCAACCTGGGCAAAATCCGCTGTAAGGACTGTTATTTTTTCCAAAATAGTATTTGCCTGCTCCTTGAGCATGAATTCCCGCCCCCTGAAAACCATTGTAACCTTTACCTTATCGTTTTTGCTGATAAATTTTTCAATGTGCTTGGCCTTGGTTTCAAGGTCATGATCATTTGTTTTTGGGCGTACTTTTATTTCCTTGATCTGTGTACTTTTCTGTTTACGTTTAGCCTCCTGCTTTTTTTTGGTCTGCTCATACTTGAATTTTCCAAAGTCCATGATCTTGCAGACAGGAGGTTTAGCATCGGGCGACACCTCTACTAAATCCAATGATACCTCACTGGATATCCTCAAAGCTTCTTCAATCGAGATGATCCCGATCTGTTCCCCGTCAGCCCCGATCACACGAACCTGACTGGCCCGAATTCCCTTGTTCACATTTGTCTGGTCCTGTCTTCCTCGCTTAGATATCCTACACCTCCTGCAGCCACATGATTCTGTTTTTTATCATTAATAGACCAAGTATAACCTTGCGATTATAATGATCTGTACAAAAAAATGCAAGTATTATTTATCCTGATATCGATCGTTATTTCTGCTGGAGCGTATATGTCTCCAGCCAACTGTTTTTCCAGTACTGATTCGACTCTTTATTAAAAAAATTACAGAAAAGATCAAGACTTTTCTTGCGCAGAACGCCTGATATAATTTTAATCCCGCTGTCCGCATACAAGGGGTTCATCCGGGTTAAATCACAGGATGTCGCCCCCCCCATGGCATCTTCATACGCATATACAATTTTTTTAAATCCTGCAATGATAATAGCACCAAGACACATCAGACAGGGCTCCATGGTAGAAAAAACCACAGCTTTTTGCGGATCAAACCGGATCCCCTTATTTTCAAGGGCTCGCAATGCCCTGATTTCCGCATGATCGGTTTCACTGAAAAAGCCCCTGTCCGACCGTGTTCCAAGTCTTGTGCCTGATGCAAGAACCCGGCCGTCCTGAACAATCACACAACCCACCGGAAATTCACCTGCATCATACGCCTGCTGAGCCTGTTCCAGTGCCAGCCCCATATAAAATTCATCATCCAATGCATTCATCCCTTTTCAGACCCTGTTTTATTTAATACAATACCCTTAATTTATGCATAAAACTTGCTTTTTCTCACGAATACTGTATGTTATTGAATTTTATTAGATATTCAAAATACAGAAAATATTCAACCATAAACTATGGAAGCAAAAAAAAAACATAGCCTGCCGGACGGTGAAAGAAATGCGCTCTGCATCCGTGAACAGTTCCAGATCAGAGAAAAAGGCTTTATTTCAGAACACGGTGCTCTGAGTATCAATGCCCTTCGCAGAAATCCGGAAGAAAATATCTGCAACATCAGAACGCCCTATCAAATGGACAAAGACAGCATTGTATATTCAAATGCGTTCAGACGTCTGAAACACAAAACCCAGGTTTTTCTTTCACCACTGGGTGATCATTATCGAACCCGCCTGACGCATACTCTGGAAGTGGCTGAAATCAGCAGGAATCTTGCCCGGGCGCTCCGGCTGAATGAAGATCTGGCCGAGGCCATTGCGCTTGGACACGATCTGGGCCACACCCCATTTGGCCATGCCGGAGAGACCGCTCTTATCGAGGTGCATTCTCCGCATTTTTCCCATGCCGATCAGAGCCTAAGGGTTGTGGACTGCCTTGAAAACAGGGGGAGGGGGCTGAACCTTACCTGGGAAGTCAGAGACGGGATTCTGAAACATTCCAAAGGATTTGGAAACATCATCCCTGCCACCTCAGGAGAAAGAGCAATCACTGTAGAAGGCCGACTGGTAAGAATCGCAGATATCATGGCCTATTTGAACCATGACCTGGATGATGCTCTTAGAGGAAAGGTCATCTGCCGGGAGGATATCCCGGATATCTGCACCCGGAAACTGGGGAAAAGCCATTCCCAGAGAGCCAGCAT
Organism: Pseudomonadota bacterium; assembly: GCA_018821535.1. Classification (GTDB taxonomy): domain Bacteria; phylum Desulfobacterota; class Desulfobacteria; order Desulfobacterales; family Desulfobacteraceae; genus Desulfobacula. Next base: position 65,138 of record JAHJLV010000027.1, read on the forward strand.
AATGATGGAACAGCTGGTCTACAACAGCAGATCCCAGGATGGAAAATTCACGCTGGATATGGGAAAAGAAACGCTTCATGCCATGACCATACTCAGAAAATTTCTGTATGAAAAGGTATACCGTTCTCCAGCGGTTCACAATGAATTCATAAAAGCCAAAAAAATTATTACCGGTTTGTACATTCATTTTCTGGAAAATCCCGATATACTCCAGCTTGAACTTGAAAAAATGGAAATGGCACCCTGGGATTCATCAAGAAACCTTCTTAAGCGCTCCGCATGTGACATCATTGCCAGCATGACAGACAGATACGCACTCAATTTATATACCAAACTTTTTTTCCCCAAACCGCTGGTCTGATATAAAATGGCTGAAGACAGTTTTTTATCCCTGGCCAGATTTTACCAGCAAATGGATAAGCAGTGGGATATCACTGCTGCTGAATATCATTTTGAATGCACGGGGTGCAAAGACAATTGCTGCACTGCTTTATTTTTCCACCATTCGTATATTGAAAAAGCATATTTTTTAAAGGGATTTCAAACCCTGGCCGCAGATGTGCAAAAAAAAATACTTGACCGTGCACATGATTACTGTAACAAAACCTTCAGGCCAGACGCTCCTGCAAAAAGCCTGAAAATCATGTGCCCGGCAAATGATGAAGGCAAATGCCTTCTGTATCATTACCGGCCAATGATCTGCAGACTTCACGGCCTGCCCCATGAAGTCATTCGACCGGGATCTGAGCCGGTTATGGGAAAAGGCTGTCCTGCAGGGGGATTTGACAGATTCCCATACAAAAAATTTGACCGGACACCCTTTTATCAGCAGATGGCCCGGCTGGAAATTGAATTCAGACAGGCATCGGGAATGTCCGGAAAAATCAAACAAAGTATTGCCCAGATCCTGATGTCGCAATAATCTTTTTTACATTTTCCAGCACATCTGCTATTAAAATTCCTGAAAAGGAGAATCATGGAATCATCTGAAAAAAAAATAGTCACCATTGGCGGCGGAAGCGGACAGTTTACGCTTTTATCCGGCCTGCGGGAAATAGAAGAGATTGATATCACAGCTATTGTTTCCATGGTGGATTCCGGCGGAAGCACCGGCAGACTGAGGGATGAACTGGGCATACTGCCCCCCGGGGATATTTTAAAATGCATTCTTGCCTTGTCTCCCTACCAGAGTGCCTGCCGGTCAATCTTATTAAAACGGTTTAAAAAAGACCGCCGCCTGTCCGGGCACAGTGCTGGAAATATGCTGCTGACAATGCTTTCAAGATACACGGGTAATTTCCCGGCAGGGGTTGCAGCCCTTGCAGAAATCCTTGATGTGGACGGAACAATTCTCCCGGTAACCATTGATCAGGCAACTCTGGTTGCTGAACTGACGGACGGCAGCCGGATATATGGAGAAGAGGCCATTGATCTGCCAAGAGGAAATCAGCGGGAACAAATCAAGGACGTTTTTCTGGTGCCCCACCATCATGATTCCATCTCGGTTTATCCACCGGTTTTAGATGCCATCAAAAATGCGGATTATATTTTTATCGGACCTGGTGATCTTTTCACCAGCATTATTCCGAATTTGATTGTGCCGGGTGTAAAAGATGCCTTGCAGGATACGTTCGCAAAAATTTATTATTTCATCAATATCATGACAAAATATGGTGAAACTCACCAGTTTTCCGGGAAAAACTTTGTTGTCAAGCTGGAAGACTGCCTTGAACGCAACGTCACAGGGATCGTCATCAACAGCACTCGGCCCAGTCAGACTGTCCTTGATACGTACCTGAAACAAAAATCTGATTTTGTGGATATCGATGCAACTGATCCCTTCTGGGGAAACCGGGATATTCATCTGACCGATCTGCTGGATCCAAATGTGCTGATTGTCCGTCATGATGTAAAAAAACTGACCCATGCCATCCAGAACATTATCAACACTTAAAGGATCGGTTTAAACAATACCTTCAGGCATGGGCGGCACGGTCTCTGCACCCAGAACATATCCGCCGTCCAGCCGCAATACGCTTCCTGTCATATACGGCGCATCCCTGATAACAAACAGACAGGCCTTGACCACGTCCTCCACCTGCCCTGTCCGCTTGAGCAGAATGTGATCCATCAAGGACTGTTTTTCCTCATCCGTGAGCACGTCTTTCCAGCCCCGGGTATTCTGGGCATGACGGGTCTGGAAAATTCCCAGCATGATTTCATTCACACGGATACAGGGCGCACCCATGCGGGCCCAGGTTTCCGTCAAAGAGGAAATTGCCCGGTTGGCAAGAGCATACCCGTCATTGAACACCAGGGCTGCCGGTCCTGAACGTCCCACGATTCCGGCAATGGAGGATATATTAATCACACAGGCCTCTGTGGATTTTTGCAGCAGCGGCAGCATAGTGTCAAAGACCCACCGCTTGGCTTTTAATGTGGTTTCGATCTCCAGATCCCATTGTTCTTCCACATATTTACCATGCACCACCGGCCAGCCGCCCCGCTCAATATTATTGATCAGAATATCCAGTCGGCCGAACTTTTCTTTGATGATACCGGCCAGCCGTTCAATATCCTGCACCTTTGTCAGGTCTGCCTGAACAATTGTATGCGGCGCACCCAAAGCTGAAAAATCAATCTCCATCTGCTCAAAGGAATCTTCCCAGTCATGACGGGTCAGAACAAGATGGGCGCCTTGGTGCCCCAGCCCCAGACCGATCCCTTTGCCGATCCCTTTTACAGCACCTAAAACCAGAGCAATTTTCCCGTCTATTTCCATAAAAACCTATCCTTCAAATTTTATCTCCATACCGAACAATATATACTGTATCCATTTTATTCCCAAATCCAGAAGGAATGGGTCATTATCCCGGATTTTATCCAAAATCCCGGGAGGCACATTCAGTACATTGAACAGGCCATGATTAAAAATCCGGTCCCTGAATTCATCGATATCATACAATGCCATATAAAAATGATCTGCCTGGACAGGTTCCAGCCTTCCGGGCAAAATCATATTTTTAGTACTGATCAGCATCATCAGTTTATCATTCTGAAAATTGTGCTGCGCCACATCCTGACCGGCAAGCCATTCTTTCACGGTCTGGTCCCCGGTCCGCTCTGCAAATCCCTTGCAGTGATCTTCTTTAATCAAGGCGTAATATTCCATAACCTGGCCTGTCTGCCTGGATCTTGAAATTGCCCGGGCCAACGGATACAGCCTGCAGGAGCCGGGGCGGTCAGAATATATTGAACACCCTTTTCGGGTTACAAAAGGACAGGCATGACCTGTCTGGGGATTGGGTTTAAATTCAACTACGGGCAGGCCCGATAACGGACCGGTATGTCGGGATGTATACCGGCGTAGAAATTCCTGGGAAGGCATGCCCAGGTTATTTTTCATTCTCAAAATATCATACGGTGTCAGTGCCTGGCTTAAATCCCTGCAACAGTCATTAAAACAGATATTCTGGCTGCTGCAGTTAAATGACATTACTGCTTCAGGATCGATTGGTATCATTTCCTCTTCCATGATTTTTCCTTTAGTGATAATAAATATATAAAATTTATAGTACAAATTATCAGTATTCCTTTTTAATATCCAGTCTCTTTTTGCCCCTTGAAACCAACTATATATTGTTGCAGAACATCCTGTTTTGGGGCAGATGTTGTTTTTCCATCAGCCTTCTAAACCCGCATGGAATTTACCGGCAATCTTTTTTGGAAATTTCTTGACAAAAAGAGTTGATGGGTGATATTCCCTTAACGTTATGCCAAGCTTGGATCAGTATATAAATATTATTCTGCCGATCATATAGCTAGCTGAAGGATTACCAGGTCGAACAGAAACGTTCCGACCTATTTGTTTATAAATATTGTTGCACAACGGTATTGTGCGTTTTTTGATTAACTTAAATTATGGAGGTATTTTAAATGCCATCTTTTGTAATTGCAGAAAAATGTGACGGCTGCAAAGGCGGGGACAAAACAGCGTGTATGTATATTTGTCCAAATGACCTGATGGTTCTTGATCCCAATGAAATGAAAGCATACAATCAGGAACCCGATCAGTGCTGGGAATGTTATTCATGTGTAAAGATCTGCCCTTCTCAGGCAATTGAAGTAAGAGGATACTCTGACTTTGTACCCATGGGAGCATCTGTTGTTCCAATGATGGGAACAGAAGACATCATGTGGACTTGCAAGTTCAGAAACGGTGTTGTAAAACGCTTCAAGTTCCCCATCAGAACTACCCCTGAAGGTGAAGCAAACGCATATGCTGACCTTAAAGGGAAAGACCTGTCCAGTGGACTTCTTTCTACCCAGGAAGCAGATGGTTACGTTCTTGTTGCTCCGACTGAACTTGCATAATTGAACTGTCATCCAATTTAAATTTGATACTTTATATATAATTTTGGAGGTATATAATGGCATTACCTAATAAGCCTGTTGGAGAACTAAAAGTTGTTAGAGACCCAGCGGTTGAGAAAAGAGACGTTGATGTTCTGATTATCGGTGGCGGTATGGCTGCCTGCGGAACAGCATTTGAGATTAAAAAATGGGCTGACGACAGCACAAAAATCCTGCTTTGTGACAAAGCTGCCCTTGAAAGATCCGGCGCGGTTGCTCAGGGTCTTTCTGCCATCAACACCTATGTTGGCAACAACAAACCTGAAGATTATGTGCGCATGGTCAGAAACGACCTTATGGGTATTGTTCGTGAAGACCTGATCTTCGACCTTGGCCGTCACGTTGACGATTCAGTTCATCTGTTTGAAGAATGGGGACTTCCCATCTGGAAAAAAACCGATGACGGAAAAAACCTTGATGGGAAAAAAGGTTTGAAAGCCGGTACACTTAAAGGCGGAGCCACTCCTGTTCGTACAGGTAAATGGCAGATCATGATCAATGGTGAATCCTACAAAAGAATCGTTGCCGAAGCCGGTAAAAAAGCACTGGGCGAAGAAAACATTCTGGAAAGATGCTTCATCGTTGAGATTCTGAACGATAAAAATGATCCCACAAGAGTCGCCGGTGCTGTTGGCTTCTCTGTCCGTGAAAACAAAGTATACATCATCAACGCAAAAGTTATTATGGTTGCCTGCGGTGGTGCGGTTAACATCTATCAGCCCCGTTCAGTTGCTGAAGGTAAAGGCCGTGCATGGTATCCGATTTGGAATGCCGGTTCTACATACACCATGGCTCTTAGAGCCGGTGCAGAACTTTCCATGATGGAAAACCGTTTCACCCCTGCCCGTTTTAAAGATGGTTATGGCCCTGTTGGTGCATGGTTCCTGCTGTTCAAAGCAAAAACAGTTAACGGTCTTGGTGAAAATTATGCCGGTTCTGATGAAGCAAAAGCTGAGCTTGCAAAATATGCTCCCTACGGAACCGCTGCGGTTACGCCGACCTGTCTGAGAAACCACCTGATGATGAAAGAATACAAAGAAGGCCGCGGTCCGATCATCATGAAAACTTCTGATGCTCTTGCAGAACTTGGTAAAACCATGGACAAAAAAGAGCTGAAACACCTTGAATCAGAAGCATGGGAAGATTTCCTTGACATGTCTGTTGGTCAGGCCGGTCTGTGGTGTGCAACAAATACTGAACCTGAGAAAAAAGATTCAGAAATCATGCCGACCGAACCGTACCTGCTGGGATCTCATTCAGGCTGCTGCGGCATCTGGTGTTCAGGTCCTGAAGAAGACTGGGTTCCTGCAAGCTACAAATGGGGTTACAACAGAATGACAACTGCCCGCGGTCTGTTCACAGCCGGTGACGGCGTTGGCTGCTCCGGTCATAAATTCTCCTCAGGATCTCATGCTGAAGGTCGTATCATTGCAAAATCCATGATTCAGTACCTGAAAGCTGAAGGTGCCAAGGTTACCGGTTTCAAAGAAACTGATCAGGAACTGGTTGATTTTGTTTACAAACCAGCCAGGACTTACCTTGACAACTATCAGTACACAACTGCTCAGGATGTTAACCCGAAATACTGCAAACCTGCCGGAATGGCCATGCGTCTGATGAAGATGACCAATGAATACGGTGCAGGTACCGGTACTTTCTACATGACTTCCGGAAAAAACCTGGAAATCCTCATGGATCTGTTTGAAATGTTCCGTGAAGACCTTGAAAACATTGCAGCCGGTGACCTCCATGAACTGATGAGAGCATGGGAAATCAACCACCGTCTTTACACTGTTCAGGCTCATACCCGTCATATCCAGTTCCGTAAGGAAACAAGATATCCTGGCTTCTACTACAGAGGCGACTTCATGGGCCAGAATGATGAAGAATGGTTCTGCTTTACCAATTCATCCTACAACAAGGTTACCAATGAGTGGACACTGAAAAAAGAACCGTATCACAAGATTATTTCTGACTAGTGCTGAAGATCGATCTTAAAGTACGTTCTTAGAATATTAACCTCCAGGTGCTAGTACATAGTGCCTGGAGGTTTTTTCAAATTTTGACGGTTACAGTTTGATGCCTGTCTCCTCTTTTGTAAGTGCAATAAATTATACAGCTATTTTGTATTTACAAAATAGGAGAGAGGATGCCGGACAGACCGATTTTTTATAAAACAATGGTTTAAGGTTTGGCATGGAACACATAATCATTAACCCAATAATAATATAACCAAATGCACGGAGGGACAGCATGACAACAGATAATTCAGCCCCGGTAAGTGGAAGCATCATGGTGGTTGGCGGCGGTATCAGCGGCCTTACAACTGCTTTAGAAGCTGCCGAAGTGGGGTATGAAGTCTTCCTTATTGAAAAGGAAGCATCCCTGGGCGGTAGAGTTTCACAGTTAAAACATTACTTCCCCAAACTTTGCCCGCCAACTTGCGGCCTTGAAATTAATTATAAAAGACTCAGGGACAATAAAAAAATAAAAGTTTTTACCCTGGCTGAAGTACAGAATGTATCCGGAACACCTGGAGACTACACTGTTACAGTAAAAACAGCACCCCGATACGTAAATGAGAACTGCACCTGCTGCGGCGAATGTGAAAAAGTATGCAATACTGAAATTTCAAATGATTTCAATTTTGGCATGAACAAAAGAAAAGCAGCGTACCTGCCCCACAACATGGCCTTTCCGCAACGATATGTCATGGATCCTGCCATGAGCACTGATGATCGCGACAACGTCAAGGCTGCCTGCAAATATGATGCAGTGGATTTTGACATGGAAGAAAAAACAATAGATCTTAAAGTGGGCGCAGTTGTCTGGAACACCGGATGGGTTCCCTACGATGCTACAAAAATTGATAACCTGGGATTTGGTAAATATAAGAATGTGATTACCAATATGATGCTCGAACGACTGGCATCCATAAATGGTCCGACCGAAGGCAAGATTGTCAGACCGTCGGATTCAAAAGCCCCTGAGACCATCGCATTTGCGCAGTGCGCAGGATCAAGAGATGAAAATCATCTGTCTTACTGCTCATACATCTGCTGCATGGCATCCTTGAAACATGCCACCTATCTTAGAGCACAGTATCCGGATGCCAAAATCTATATTTATTATATTGACCTGAGAACTCCGGGCCTGAAATATGAAAAATTTTATGCCAATCTGAAAGCAGATGAAAATGTATTCTTTGTTAAAGGCAAGGTTGCACAAGTTTCAGAAGAAGCCGGATCAGGCAATATTCAGCTTGTTGCAGAAGATACCATTACCGGCGAAAAAGTCAGACAGACCGTTGACATGCTGGTACTTGCCACCGGAATGCAGCCCACCTGTGCAATTGATAAGCCAAACGCTGCTCTGACTTACAACACAGAAGGCTTTATCGTAAATGACTTCAAACAGGGTGGAATGTTTGCCGCTGGTTGTGCTAACAAACCTGCTGACGTTGTGACATCTAACCAGAATGCGACTGGTATGGCTCTCAAAGCCATTCAGACCCTTGTAAGGAGGTAGAAGAAAATTATGAATAAAAAATATGGAGTATATATCTGCACAGGTTGCGGCATCGGTGATGTCCTGGACATGGAAGCTCTGGTGGATGTCCCTGATGACGAGGGTGTTAACTGTACCACCCATCCCTTTCTTTGCAGCAAAGAAGGCGTTGAACTGATCCAGAAAGATGTTGATGACGGAAAGGTGAATGCCATGGTGATTGGCGCCTGCTCAAGACGTGTCAATTTTGATGTTTTCAATTTTGAAGGCTGTATAGTTGAAAGAACCAATCTTCGAGAAGGTGTTGTATGGCCTCACTCAAGAGAAACATACCCAAAACTGGAAGAAGATCAAAAGGATGATGAAGAGCATTTTGATCCTATTCAGATGAAAGCTGAAGATTATATCAGAATGGGTATGATCCGGCTGGAAAAAGTAAAACTTCCCGAGCCGTATAAAACAGCCTCTTTTTCCAAAAAAATTCTGGTACTGGGTGGTGGTGTTACCGGTATGTCTGCAGCGCTTGATGCTGCCAAAACCGGATATAATGTAACCATTGTTGAAAAACAGAATGCGCTTGGCGGATATGCAGCAAAACTCAGAAGCCAGATGCCGGTGGCAGAACCCTTTGAATCACTTCGTGCACCTATTGTCAATGATCTGATTGCAGAAATTCAAGCCATGTCGAACATTGAGGTAAAAACTGCTACAGAAGTTGCCCGTATTGCAGGACAACCTGGAGAGTTCACAGTGACCTTCAAAAAACCAGGTGAAAAAATACCCTTTGATGTGCCCTTTCCGCTGCCTGAAGAAATGCTGGTGGATGCAAACGGAAAGGAACTGGATGCTGAAGCTCAGCATGTAAAATATCTGGAATACAATGAAGGCAGAAAAGATATTCTGCAGCTTGACCCGGATGGAGAGCTTTTTGGTGCTGTCATTCTGGCTGCCGGCTGGCGCCCTGCCAAGCTTGCAGGTGAAAACTACGCCCATCTGGGTGTTGATCTTGCAGATGTCATCACAAATGATGAATTTGAACAGATTGCTGCCAAAGGCAAGATTGTCCGTCCATCAGATGGCAAAGAAGCTAAAAATGTTGTTTTTATCCAGTCTCCGGGCAAGGATGAAGATGATGCTGATTTTGAATATGCAGGCTCCGTAACCAGCCAGGTTGCACTGAAACAGGCCAGATACGTAAGAGATGACTATGCTGACGGAAAAGCCTACGTGATCTATCAGCATATGAGAACCCCTGGACTGCAGGAATATTTTTATAAAAGCATGCAGCAGGAAGACGGTGTTTTTCTGACCAAAGGTGCTGTAACAGAAGTTGCCAAAAAAGGTGACGGCCTTATGGTCACTGCTACAAATACACTCCTGGGAGAAAACCTGGGTATCCAGGCAGATCTGGTTGTTGTCGCCGCCGGTATGGTTCCGGTCACAAAAGATGATCCGATCATCAACCTGGCTTACAGACAGGGTCCGGGATTCAGAGACAATGATATTTTCGGTCAATATGCTGACTCCAATTATATCTGCTTTCCGTATGAAACCCAGAGAACCGGTGTATATGCTGCGGGTGCCATTCGCCGCGCCATGACCATTGAAGAATCCATTGAAGACGCCACCGGTGCTGCACTGAAAGCAATTCAATGTATTGAAAGCGCAAACAGAGGTATGGCAGTTCATCCCAGATCCGGAGATATGACCTACCCGGAATTTTTCTTCCAGAGATGTACCCAGTGTAAACGCTGTACAGTGGAATGTCCGTTTGGCGCACTGGATGATGATGAAAAGGGGACTCCCAAAGCCAACCCGACACGTTGCCGCAGATGTGGAACCTGTATGGGTGCCTGTCCTGAAAGAATTATTTCTTTTGCTGACTACACCATTGATTCAATCGGTTCCCAGATTAAAGCTGTCAAAGTTCCATCAGAAGATGATTATTCTGAACCTCCGTTCAGGTTCATCGCACTGGTCTGTGAAAACGATGCTTTCCCAGCTCTGGATATGGTGGGAATGAACAAAATCGATTATTCACCCAATGTCCGGGTTATCCCGGTCAGATGCCTGGGTTCCGTGAATACCATCTGGATCAAAGATGCACTGGCACAGGGCATGGACGGTGTGATTCTCATCGGCTGCAAGCATGGTGATGATTACCAGTGCCATTTCATGAAAGGTTCTGAACTTGCAGAGGTTCGCGTCAAGAAAATCGGTGATGCCCTTTCAAGTCTTGCCCTTGAAGAAGAGCGTGTAGCCTTTGCTGAAGTTGCCATTGATGAATATGACAAACTTCCTGGAATAATAAATGCCTTTGTTAAAGAAGTTGAGGACCTTGGTCCAAACCCATTCAAAGGATTCTAATTTTTAGCTATTTGAAAAAATAGTTAGGAGGTATAATAGTATGACTGAAAAATATCTTGCCCAGCCGGATCTTGACTTTATTGCTCAGCTTCGAGAATTGGGTGGCGAAACACTGAAAAAGTGTTATCAATGCGCCACATGTTCGGTTGCATGCCCGATTGCACCGGAAGACAGCCCATTTCCAAGAAAAGAAATGATTGCAGCCTCATGGGGGCTTAAGGACCGTCTGATAAAAAACGGTGACATCTGGCTGTGCCACCAGTGCGGTGACTGTACGGATCTTTGTCCAAGAGGTGCTGCCCCTGGCGATGTCCTTTCTGCTGTCAGATCTGCGGCAATTACTGAATATGCAACACCCAAAGTATTTGCCAATGCGGTAAATGACCCCAAAAAGCTGCCTTTTGTCATTGGAATTCCAGCACTGTGGTTTGCGCTTCTGGCCTTCATCACCACGCAGATGGGGGGTACCATGGAGAAAATTTTCCATGCAGTTTTCGGCGATTTTCTGGGCGGACGCCTTCACTGGTCACATTCGCCCGAGGTTGCTGAAGGTGCAGAAAAAATCATTGCTCATGCTGATTTTGTATCCACCTGGTTTGTGGACTTGACGTTTGTCCCCACTGCTATTTTCGTGACAGTGGTCTTTTTTCTGGGACTTAAGAACTTTTTGAATGACATCCATGAAAATGCAGTTCTGGAAGGAAAAACCGACAAGACAACTCTGGACTATAAAGCATTTTTTCAGGCGCTTGTCCGGATTATTCCAACAGTTCTCAAGCATGATAAATTCAATGAATGTGAGGCTAACAAGGACCGTGCAACACCTCATATGATGGTTCTTTACTCTTTTATCGGTCTGTTCATTGTAACTGCGGTCTGCGGTATCATGCTGTACGTATTTAAAAATGCAGGTCCTTATCCTCAATGGAATCCGATCAAGTGGCTGGCCAATATCGCCGGCGTGGCGCTGGTCATTGGCAGCGGCATGATGATCAAAAGCAGACTGGATAAAGGCAAAAATCAGCTCACTGCATATAAAGACTGGTTTATTCTGGGTGTTGTCTTTGCCCTGGGCCTGACCGGTATGCTCAGCGAAATGACCCGACTTGCAAAAATGGAGTATATTACTTATTTCATGTACTATCTGCACCTGATTTCCATTTTTCTGCTGTTCTTTTTTCTTCCTTATTCAAAAATGGCTCATCTGGTGTACAGATTAACCGCAATGGCCTATGCAGAATATGGCAATAGAAAATAGTACCCGCTATATCCTATCATAAAAAGAGGGGCTGATTTTTTTCAGCCCCTCTTTTTTTTCTTGCATTTTTCAAAAACAAATAATACTCCATTATTTACACAATCCCAGACTTATAAAGCTTGCTCTGTGCATCTGCCCGGAGCAGATTTACATACGCATATCGAATTAATGCTTAATCAAGGAGGAAAAAATTTTGGTGGAAGGAACAATTAAATGGTTTAATTCAAAAAAAGGCTTTGGGTTTATTGAACAAGAAGATGGTGAAGATGTTTTTGTCCATTTTTCAGCCATTGAAATGTCCGGTTTTAAAACACTGTCAGAAGGAGAACGCGTTCAATTCGAAATAGAAGAAAATGATCGGGGCTTATCTGCTGTAAAAGTCCTTAGAACCTGAAACATTAAAGACACATGACAGGATAATATCAGTATCCTGTCATGTGTCTTATTTCTCCTGCTTTATATAACATCCAATTCTATAATCGGTTGGCTGCTTGCCACAGCCGTGGTTTCTGCTCAGCTATTATATCCAGTATAGATAAACTTAATTTATAAAAACTTAAGTTTTCTATTGCATATTTTCATACTTCATATAAACTGACATTTTTAATATGTAATTATAACCATAACTTATTAGGAGATAGATAATTTTGAGCAAAATTGCTGTACTTCCAGGAGATGGGATCGGTCCCGAAGTAATGGAACAGGCCATTAAAATACTTAAAAAAACCGGAACTGTTTTTAATTTTGAATTTGAATATGAATTTGCGGATGTCGGTGGTATCGCCATTGATAATCACGGTAAGGCATTGCCGGAAAGCACCCTGTCCTTATGCGAACAAAGCGATGCCATCCTTTTTGGCTCCGTCGGCGGACCGAAATGGGAAACGCTGCCGCCTGCAGAACAACCTGAAAGAGGAGCGCTTCTACCCTTAAGAAAACATTTTGGTCTGTACTGCAACCTTCGGCCGGCCAAAGTATTTTCAACCCTTGCATCCGCCTCTCCCTTAAAGCCTGAAATCGTAAAAAACGGTTTTGATATCCTGTGTATCCGGGAGCTGACCGGCGGTATATATTTTGGGGAGCCCAAGGGAAGAGAAGGCCATGGCCCTGAAGAAAAAGCCTTTGACACCATGGTATATTCCCGGTTTGAGATTGAAAGGATTGCCAGAATGGCATTTGAAGCTGCGCGTAAACGCAGGAATCTGGTTACATCAGTGGATAAGGCCAATGTTCTTTTTTCCATGGTGCTATGGAGAGAAGTTGTCAAAGAGGTTGCAAAAGAATATCCGGATGTCACCTTGAACCATATTTATGTGGATAATGCCACCATGCAGCTGGTTAAAAATCCCCACCAGTTTGATGTGCTGTTATGCGGCAATATGTTTGGCGACATTATATCTGATGAATGTGCAATGATCACGGGTTCCATGGGGCTTCTGGCATCGGCCAGTCTGAATGAGAAAAAATTTGGATTATACGAGCCTGCTGGCGGATCAGCGCCGGATATTGCGGGAAAAGGCATTGCCAACCCCATTGCACAGATCCTTTCAGGGGCCATGATGCTCAAGTATACCTTTGGCTATATAGATGCCGGAAATGCCATTGAAACCGCCATTTCCAACGTCCTTGAAAAAGGAATCTTCACTGCAGATCTCACTGAGAAAAAACAGGATGCGGTGGATACAAAAACAATGGGAGATGCTATTTTAAAGGAGCTTGATAATTTAGGCTAACCGCATTCTCTAAGCAAAAAAACAAAAAGAGCATCAGATTTTAAAGCTGATGCTCTTTTTTATTGTGGCGGGAGTGACGAGACTCGAACTCGCGACCTCTTGCGTGACAGGCAAGCGTTCTAACCAACTGAACTACACCCCCGGATACTGCGTTTTCTGGTGGGCGATGCAGGGTTCGAACCTGCGACTTCAACCTTGTAAGGGTTGCACTCTCCCAGCTGAGTTAATCGCCCGAAAAACAAGCTGACTTATATCAGCATTAAAATTTTGTGTCAAGCAAAAACTCATAGAAAAATAACGAATCATCCGGGTTGCAAGCTAAAAATTTACATGTTATATATTGATCATTATACACCTGATTCAATTTTTCTTTTTCGTTCGAAAAAACTTGAAATCGTGTCTAAAAAAATATCCCGCCCTGAAGTATTGATGGGCAAACAATCAATCGATTGTTCATAATTTTTCAATTCTGAATGTCTATGAAGGAGTCAAGCATGGAGCCGGTACAAGGATACCTCGAAATTATGGATAAGGGCTTCGGGTTCTTAAGAAGTATAGAAGAAAATTTTCAACCCCGCCCTGAAAACACCTATGTTCCCAACAGTCTGATACGCAAACTGAATCTAAAGGAAGGCAGTTTCATAGAAGGTTCTGGAGAACAGAAATCACCGGGAAATCCCAATCTGGCCCTGCTCAGAATTGATACCATAAATAAGCTGCCCTATGATGAATCCATAAGCATCCCGCTGCTGCAGGATCAGACCAGCATCAACCCGTTTGAACGGTATACACTTACCCAGAATGACGATGATATCACAGGGAAAGCCCTGGATATGATTGTTCCCATTGGCATGGGACAGAGGGGATTAATTATTTCTCCGCCAAAATCCGGAAAGACAACGATTCTCAGACATATGGCAAACTCTGTAACGATGAATCACCCGGATTCAAAGGTTTTTATTCTTCTGGTGGATGAAAGGCCCGAAGAGGTCACAGATTTTCAAAGAGGCCTTAAAGATGCCCATGTTCTGTATTCATCTGCTGATCAGCAGATCGGCCAGCATATGCGAATGACAAGACTTGCCATGCATACTGCTATAAGGTGCGCTGAAATCGGGCAGAATGCCGTAGTTTTCATTGATTCGCTGACCCGGATGACCCGGGCATTCAATTCAGATACAGACAGCCATGGGAAAACACTCAGTGGAGGATTGGGCGCCAATGCCATGGAATTTCCCAGAAAAATTTTCGGAGCAGCAAGAAAACTGGAAAACGGTGGTTCCTTGACCATTATTGCAACAATACTGGTAGACACCGGCAGCCGGATGGACGATGTGATTTATCAGGAATTTAAAGGCACCGGAAATATGGACCTGGTTCTTTCAAAAGAATGTGCTGAGCAAAGAATCTGGCCGGCAATCAATATAAACAAATCCGGCACACGAAAAGAAGACCTGCTGCTGGATGAAAAAGAGCATCAGAAAATAATCGATATACGACGTTCCATTGCCACAAAGAGTGAAATCGATGCCATGACAGAGTTCATATCCCTTTTATGACATTATCCATCACAAAAGGGCATTTTCAAGTACCTGGGACATATCTTCAGCATAAATAATTTCCAGCTGATTCAAAATGGTTCTGGGGATATCTTTCATATCTTTTTTATTTTCTTCTGAGACAATCACTTTTTTAATTCCGTTGGCGTGGGCTGCCAGCAGCTTTTCCTTCAGACCACCTATGGGAAGCACTCTTCCGCGCAGTGTGATCTCTCCGGTCATGGCCACCAGTCTGGACACAGGCCGCCGGGTCAACACAGAAACAACCGCCGTGCACATGGATATGCCTGCAGAAGGGCCGTCTTTCGGGATAGCACCTTCCGGCACATGGATGTGAATGTCCAGATTTTTATAAAAATCCTTCTTGATATTCAATTCTTCGCTGCGGGAACGCACATAACTGACTGCGGCCTGGGATGATTCCTTCATCACCTCCCCGAGCTTGCCGGTAACCATGACATTGCCCTTACCCGGCATGACAACCGCTTCAATCGTCAGCAGTTCACCACCAGCCTGGGTCCATGCAAGCCCTGTCACAATACCGATCTTGTCCTCTTTTTCTTTAACACTGTCTCTGAATTTATGCTCTCCCAGATATTTAATCAGTGTCGCGGTTGTAATTTTGTTGAGCTTTCTGTTCCCGGTCTGGACAATTTCCCTGGCAATCTTCCTGAGCACTGAAGAAATTTCTCGTTCCAGGTTTCTCACCCCGGCTTCTCTTGTGTATCTTTTTATCAGTGTATGAATGGCATTTTCAGAGAATGTGACATCTTTCTCATCCAGACCGTTTTCTCTTAACTGTTTGGGAACCAGATACCCTTGGGCAATTTTCTCTTTTTCGTATGCCGTATATCCTGGAATCTGAATGACTTCCATACGGTCCCGCAAGGGTGCCGGAATATCATACAATGAATTGGCTGTGGTAATAAACAGAATCTGGGACAGATCATAATCCACTTCAAGATAATGATCATTAAAATTTTTATTCTGCTCCGGGTCCAGCGCTTCCAGCAATGCGGATGAAGGATCTCCCCTGAAATCGGCTGTCATTTTATCAATCTCATCCAGACAGAATACAGGATTATTATATCCTATTTTTTTCAGGGTCTGAATAATTTTTCCCGGCATGGCACCCACATAGGTTCTTCTGTGACCGCGAATCTCGGCCTCATCCCTGACACCACCCAGAGAGATTCTTGCAAACGACCGTCCTGTTGCAGAAGCCACAGAACGCACCAGAGAGGTTTTACCCACGCCTGGCGGTCCCACAAGACACAAAATCGGACCTTTGATTTTTTTGACCAGAATCTGTACTGCCAGATATTCAAGAATTCTTTCTTTGGGTTTTTCAAGTCCATAATGATCCTGATCCAGAATCTGTTCGGCTTTTTTCAAATCGTTTTTTGAGCGGCTTTTTCTGAACCAGGGCAGAGAAATCAGCCAGTCAATATAATTTCTGACCACTGTGGCTTCAGATGACATGGGAGACATCATCTTTAATTTTTCAAACTCTTTTCTCACCATTGAAGCAGCTTCTTTGGACATCCTTTTTCGCTTGATCCTGTTTTCAAGCTCCTTGAATTCAGAGGCGCTGCCATCCTCACCCATCTCTTTTTTAATGGCCCGCATCTGTTCATTCAGATAATGTCTTTTTTGAAGTGTCTCCATCTGGTCCTTAACCCGACCCTTGATTTTCTGGGACATGGTAAACACTTCGATTTCTTTTTGAATCAATTGAAGCAGCAGAAAAAAGCGTTTTTCAATATCCTCACATTCCAGCAGCTTTTGTTTATCTGCAACTTTAAACGGCATCTGAGCTGCAATCGTATCCACATACCGGGATTCATCAGCGGCAAGCGCATCAAGACTTTTGAAAAAACTTTGAGAAACAGTATTGGACAGCTTCACATAATGCTGAAAAGATTCGGTCACCGTACGGATGGCAGCCTCGCGGGACGTATCTGACATCAATGTTTCAGACATCTGTATATATTCAATATAAAGGCAGCCATCCTCATCTGTCAGCTTGACGATCCTGCCTCGTTTCTGGCCTTCAACCAATGCCTTGACCGTACCGTCCGGCAGTCTTAAAAGCTGGGTGATCTTCGCTTCTGTCCCCACCTGGAAGATATCCTGAATATTGGGTTTTAAAACTTCAGGATCTTTTTGTGTGGTCAAAAAAATTTTCTTGTCCGTAGACATGGCTTCAGATAGGGCTTTGATAGATTTTTCCCTGCCCACAAAAACCGATGTGGTAATAAAAGGAAACAACACCATATCTCTTAACGGTACCAGAGGCAGCTTTTTTTTGTCGTCCTGGGAACCGTCTGGATGAAAAAACTTAGGAATAGTGATCATTGCTTTTCAGAACTTTCTTTTTTACGCCTGTTTTTTAGGCTGTTCATAAAGAAGAATCGGCTGTTCATTCTTTAATACGACTTCTTCTCCAACCACACACTCTTTAACATTCTCTTTTGAAGGAAGCTCGTACATGATATCCAGCATGGTTTCTTCCATTATCGCGCGAAGTCCCCGGGCACCGGATTTTCTCTGAACAGCTTCTTTGGCCATTGCTTCAAGCGCTTCATCTGTGAACTGAAGCTTGACATTTTCAACCTTGAACAGTTCCTGATATTGTTTTACAAGTGCGTTTTTGGGCTCTGTCAGAATTTTTACCAGCGACTTTTCATTCAGTTCGCCAATAGAGGTAATAATCGGAAGACGACCTAAAAATTCAGGAATTAATCCAAACCGGATCAAATCTTCAGGTTTCAGCCACTCAAGCAATTCCCCGATATTCACATCTTTTTTATTTGCGATTTTTGCTCCGAATCCCATTGTTTTTTTTGAAATTCTTCGCTCGATAATTTTCTCAAGTCCGGTAAATGTTCCCCCGCAGATGAAAAGAATATTAGAGGTGTCGACTTTCACATAATCCTGCTGAGGATGCTTTCTTCCGCCTTTCGGGGGAATACTGGCCACCGTGCCTTCAATGATTTTCAGCAATGCCTGCTGAACACCTTCACCGGATACATCCCGGGTGATGGAAGGATTATCCCCTCTTTGTGAAATCTTGTCAATCTCGTCAATATAGATAATACCCTTCTGTGCCTTTTCCACATCATAATCTGCGTTCTGGACCAGGGACAGAATAATATTTTCCACATCCTCACCCACATATCCGGCCTCAGTCAAGGCTGTGGCATCCGCAATGGCAAACGGTACATCCAGAAATCTGGCAAGTGTCTGGGCAAGCAGTGTTTTACCACAGCCGGTCGGGCCGATAATCAGAATATTGCTCTTCTGAATTTCCACATCATCTTCTCTTTTCTCAAGCGTTGATGTCAGCCGTTTATAATGATTATATACTGCCACGGAAAGAACTTTTTTTGCCTGGTCCTGCTCAATAACATAGGCATCAAGCAGTGCTTTTATCTGTTTGGGAGTTAAAAAATCCTTGATTCCCTCTGGGCCTGTTATCTTTTCTTTTTCCTCATCTTCAATAATCTCACTGCATAATTTAATACATTCATTGCAAATATATACACTGGGCCCTGCAATCAGCTTTTTTACCTCTTTCTGGTTTTTACCGCAGAATGAACAGAAAAACCGGTCTTTATCTTCATTTTTCCGAGCCATAATTTTATACTACTCCTTTGAAGCGTCTTCCGAATCCTCTTCCAGTTCACTTCTATCTGCAACAACTTTGTCAACAATGCCATATTCCATGGCTTCCTTTGATGACATAAAAAAGTCTCTTTCGGTATCAGCTGATATTTTTTTAATATCCTGGCCGGTATGACCCGCCAGAATCTGATTCAATGTCTCTTTCAGTCTCAAAATCTCAGCGGCCTGAATCTGAATATCTGTGGCCTGCCCCTGAGCACCACCCAGCGGCTGATGAATCATTATTCTTGCATTGGGCAAGGCAAACCTTTTATTCTTCTGGCCAGCGGCCAGCAGCAGTGCTCCCATGCTCGCAGCCTGTCCGATACAGACAGTTGCTACATCCGGCTTAATATACTGCATGGTATCATAAATGGCCATTCCCGCAGTAACCACACCACCGGGAGAATTAATATAAAAACTGATATCTTTTTCAGGATCTTCTGATTCTAAAAACAGCATCTGTGCAACAATTAAATTTGCAATTTCATTATCAATCGGTGAGCCGATAAAAATAATTCTATCTTTTAAAAGGCGCGAATAAATATCATATGCACGCTCCCCTCTGTTGCTCTGCTCAACAACCATTGGAATTAGAGGCACAATTCAACTCCTTTAATTAATTTTATTATAGTGTTCTGTTAAACAAAAAACACACACATCTTATGCCTGGGATGCATCCTCAGCTTCTGTTTCTTCCGGTTCCTCTGTATTCTGGGCATCCGGTTCCACTTCAGTCACTTTCCCTTTTTCTATTATAAGGTCAACCGCCTTTTTTTCAAGCTGGGTATGTTTATAGTATTCCAACTGGTTTGAATCCATCTTAAAGAAATTTTTCACCGCATCCACCGGCGCATTCATTCCAAAAGCCATTTCCTCAAAGCTTTTTTCCAGCTCTTCGTCCGTAAGTTCAAGTTTTTCCTGGGAAATGATTTTATCCAAGATCAGATGCCTTCTGGCCTGTTTTTCGGCGACATCAATATATTGAGTCCTTATCATTTCTTTACTCAAACCAGCTTCTTCAAGCGTGGTATTGTTTGCTGAATAGGCCTGCTCAGCTTCAGCAATGATCCCTTCCATTTCACCATCAATCATGGCCTGGGGGACTTCAAATTCATATTTTGCCAAGAGTGTTTTAAATATCTGCTCTGAAAGCTCATGCTTTACCCGCTGTGCATAGCCTTTTTCCATATTGTCCCTGATGGAACTGCGAACTTCATCCAGGGATTCAAATTTCCCAAGACCTTTGACAAGATCATCATTGATTTCCGGCAGAATTTCTTCCTGAATCTCTTTCAGCCGTACTTTATACACCACCGTCTTGCCCTTCAGATTTTCATCTGCGTGATCTTCTTTGTATGTCACTTCAATTTCCAGATCCTGCACGGGAATAACACCGATCAGTTTATCGGAAAATTCCTGGGGCATATAGCCCTTTCCAATAGCCATCACATAATTTTCAACCTTTGGCGCTGCATCAAAAGGCTTTCCGTCCACAAATCCTTCATAATCAATCAACACGAAGTCATCTGCTTTTACGGGGCGTTCATCCTTTACAGGTTCTTTTTTGGCCAGTGTTTTCTGGATCATGTAAATCTGACTTTCAATTTCACCGTCAGACACTTCATATTTTGTTTTTTTCAGCTCAACCCCTTCTATATCAATATCATCCAGTTCAGGCTTTATCTCAACGGTGATATCAAATACATAGTCCTTATCAGGATCAAGCTCAGGGGGATCCATCTGAGGCGAGCCAACAATCTTGAGATCATGTTCCTGAATGGCACCGATAAATGCATCCTGGATCAAGCGGGGAGCAACATCAGCATGCACGTCTTTTGCAAAACGGTTTTCCAATACCTTTCTGGGGATCTTTCCTTTCCTGAATCCCTTAACATCTGCTTTCTTTTTCAATTCATTGTAAGCGCTGTCAAGTTCTTTTGCGATGTCCTCTTTGAGAATTTCGAAAGACAGTACTTTTTTAACACTGCTTTTATCTTCAATTTTTACCTGCATGTTTCCGTCCTGTAATCGTTACCATTAAAATAAAATAATTATATATACACATCACTTCAAATAATTAAAAAAATGTAATATATATAAACTATATTACATCAAAACTACTTTCACACAAAGTTTACTAAGATAACGCTTATATAGAAAGGTGTCAAGAAAATTGCCCAAACAAACATATTTGCCCGCAGTACTTTTTCTGATACTTATCCTGATGCCCGGAGCAGCTTTCTGTGCCAGAACCATTGAGACAGCCCAACAGATAATCATGCTCGATCCGGGGCATGGAGGGGCACTGAACGGCCTTATCTCCCCCACTGGCCTGAAGGAAAAAGACATCACCCTGAACCTTGCAAAAAAAACAGCCCGGAAACTTGAAGCCCGATACAATGTTCTGATGACCAGAAGCAACGATATCAACATCTCTGCTGAAGAAAGAATATCCATCGCCAATCAGAAAAAAGCTGCACTTTTTATCAGCATTCACCTGAACCACTCTAATACCCCTGCGGCTTTTTTCTATTATTTTGACCTGTCAAACACCCTTGGCAGCACAAAAAACGAACCTGATGGTACATGGATGTCCACCCCCCTTGCACACAAATCCCGGAACAGACAGGTGGCAAAACAATTTGCTCATTTTTTTTCAACCCGGAACCCTGAAATCAAAACATACATAAAAGAAATGCCGACCATTATTCTGGAAGGCGCTGCCATGCCGGCCCTTCTTGTTGAGCCGCTTTCAATATCCGGTCTGCCCTCCCACCCGGCACAACTTGAAACCGTCCTTGAACTTTATGCACAACTGATCGCAGACTGCGCAGGCCATTACTTGAAGAATCAATAGCCTCTCAGGATAAAATTCCTTGCTTTTATCTGCTGAAAATGGTACTTGCCTTGTCTGACTTACAGACATCCATCGGGGCGTAGCGCAGCCTGGTAGCGCGCCTGCTTTGGGAGCAGGATGTCGGAGGTTCGAATCCTCTCGCCCCGACCAGAGTTTTTAAAGCCCTGCTATTTTTATAATACAGGGCTTTAATTATCCTGACGACCTTCTATTCATTGATCCATACCTGTTTTAATGCTTGAACTATTCTTGCGCCGATTGTATGATCAAAAATTAATTACTGAATAAAGAATGGAGTATGGTTTAAAAATATGGTCTTCTTTACCTCTATCCTGATTGTGAGCATCCTGTATTATCTCCAGGCAGATGGTCTGATCTATGTCACAATTATCGCTGTTGTTGCGGAACTGGCCAATATGTTTATGACCCAGACCCTTACCAAATCAGTTGAGAAAAAACTCAATACTCAATGGGGGAAAAAAGCCGGCGATTTTAAGAAACAGCTCGAAGCAAAAGAGAAAACCATAAAGGAATTTGAAAAAGTCCAGGAAACTTCCATCCAGAAACTCTATGAAGCCAACAAAAAGATTAAAGCCTATGAAGAAAAGCTTGGCATCACAGATGCTGAGTCCGGAGAACAGCCTTCACAATCATCACAGCCATCTGTCACACCCAAAAAAGAAACACCGAAACCCGAAGAAAAGAAATACGACAGATATTCAGATCTTCCCTGCGGGTCTGATGGAATCAAACGGCGGACATAGACACCTTTCAGCCTTTCAGGACTCACCGCTTACTATCCTTGCTTTACTCAATTATTCTTTTATAATTTTAATTCGAACGATCTGGCCTTTTTTGTTCACATAAGCAATCCCATTGGCAAGGGTTCGTCCGGAATCATTCCCGACAATTTTTACTTTCTGTTCGTACAGAATAATGGACATGAGCTCTTTTTGATGAGCGTCGGAGTCAGGGCTTAATTCTTCAACTTTTTTTTCTATGTTTTTTGAATTTTCAGATTTTTGGGGTGCTTTTTCCGCAATCTCATACCGGGCGCTGTTTCTTTCTGATATGAGATCTGAAACCCCTGAATAATCATTTTTCCCTTTATCGTCCTGACAACCGGAAATCAAAAAAAACGCCCCAAAAATCATAAGCCCCATTTTATTTTTTGATTTCATTTGTTTTTCTTTCGATTAAACCCCTTCAACAGTAAACCGGCGATTTAATCTCATGGTTGTAAAAAGGCCATAGACATCTTTTGTCACATTAATCACCTTAAGCTTTCTGCCTGCTTGATTAAGTGTATTATGCGCAGCAATGATCACACCGATTCCCACCGAGTCCACCATTTCCACACCATCCAGATCAATCACCACTTCACCCGAAGATTCATTAATGATAGAAAGCAGGTCTGCCTTAAAATCATCCGCCATAGAAGCTACAACATCCATTCCAGGTTTCAAAATTGCCTGATCTCCCTGATTGATTATCTCACTCATATCGTTCTCCTGTGGTAAAGTATTAATAAAGACTGTTCATCCTGCACGATCAAATACCATCAACACATAATTAAATCAATTGTCAACGCATAAATTACTATATCAAAAAATATTCGTTGTTTAAACAGTATTTTTCATTATTCTCCTTTTTATTGATTTACGAGGATTTACCAGATTAGGGTTGAAAAAAATATTATAAACCATTATATAGTCAACGTCCGGCTGTGCAGGCCGGGGTATGGATGATTCTGACCGGTCGCCTCGTAATAGAAGGCCATGAACCTCGTCAGGTCCGGAAGGAAGCAGCGATAAGTGATCTCTTCTGTGTCGTGGATCGATCCCGGTAATGCAATTTTCCGCAACCCCTTCTGCCAGCCGGATCTTTTCTTTCCTTTCCTGCTTTTTTTTATCTTGACATGCTTTTAAACAGACTTATTTTTCTGCCATAATTTAAATAATGCAACCTAAATGGCTCTTAATTAAAGGAATATTCGGAGCAGGAGAAAAAATTGGCATCAGAAAAAGCAAAAGATTCAAATAAAAAAAATAAAAAGAATTCTGGGCCCGAACCGGCGCAAACAGCAGAAGAATCAACGGATATCCCTGGAGAAAAAGCAACCCAAGAGCAAGGAGTCAATGAGCTCAAAGAACAGCTTGCATCTGAAAAAGATCGTTTATTAAGACTTTCCGCAGAGTTTGAAAACTATAAAAAACGCAAACAGCGTGAAACAGATGACTTTAAAAAATTTGCAAACGAATCCATCTTCAGACAGTTGCTCACCGTTGTTGACAACCTGGAACGGGCAATTCTTTCTGCAGAAGAAACGGCAGCTGATGAGAAAATCCTCCTTGAAGGGGTAAAGCTGACTCACAAGGAACTGCTTAAACTATTTGAAAACTATAATGTCAAACTGGTTGAAGCAGAAAATCAGCCGTTCAATCCGAATTTTCACCAGGCCGTCACCCAGGAAGAAACCGATGAAATTGATGAAAATACGGTCACAAAAGTACTTCAAAACGGGTATACGCTTCATGACAGACTGATACGGCCTGCTATGGTGATTGTATCAAAAAAAATTCAAAAAGAAGCTAACGAAATATAAAGATATCTTGGAGGGTATGTGTTATGGGTAAAATAATCGGAATAGATCTTGGAACAACCAATTCATGCGTTGCAGTCATGGAAGCAGGTGGAGAGGTAAAAATCATCTCCAATGCAGAAGGAGGAAGAACCACTCCCTCCATTGTCGCAGTAACCGAAAGTGGCGAAAGGCTTGTTGGTCAGGCTGCGAAACGTCAGGCCATCACGAATCCGGAAAATACGGTTTTTGGTGTAAAACGGCTGATCGGAAGAAAATTTTCATCCAAAGAAATTCAGGCTGATATCCCCAACCTGCCGTATAAAATTGAGGCTGCCAGCAATGGTGACACCCGGATCAATCTGAGGGGAAAACAGCACAGCCCCGCTGAAATCTCATCCTTTATCCTGGCAAACATTAAAAAGACTGCGGAAGATTATCTGGGAGAACCGGTAACAGAAGCGGTAATCACTGTCCCTGCCTATTTTAACGACAGCCAGAGACAGGCCACAAAAGATGCGGGGAAAATTGCAGGGCTGAATGTTAAAAGAATTATAAATGAACCCACTGCAGCGTCTCTGGCCTATGGCCTTGATAAAAAAGGCGAGGAAAAAATTGCTGTTTTTGATCTGGGTGGCGGTACCTTTGATGTGTCTGTCCTTGAAATCGGTGATGGGGTGTTTGAAGTTAAATCCACCTCCGGAGATACCCACCTGGGCGGAGAGGATTTTGATCTAAGAATTATTGAATACGTTGCCGGTGAATTTAAAAAAACACAGGGAATTGATGTCAGAACTGATAAAATGGCGCTTCAACGGCTGAAAGAAGCTGCAGAAAAAGCAAAAATGGAACTATCCACTTCAACTGAAACCAGCATCAATCTGCCCTTTATTACAGCAGATGCTTCCGGCCCCAAACATCTGGATGTCAAACTTACCCGGGCAAAACTGGAATCCCTGGTTTCAGACCTTCTGGACAAACTTGAAAAGCCCTGTAAAGATGCGCTGCGAGATGCCAAATTAGGACCTGGCGGCGTGGATGAAGTAGTTCTGGTTGGCGGTATGACCCGTATGCCTGCGGTTCAGGCCCGAGTTGAAAAAATATTCGGAAAAGTACCCCATAAGGGCGTTAACCCGGATGAAGTAGTTGCCATGGGCGCAGCGGTTCAGGCCGGTGTTCTTCAGGGAGATGTCAATGATGTTCTGCTTTTGGATGTCACCCCCTTGTCTTTAGGGATTGAAACCCTGGGCGGAGTCATGACCAAACTGATTGATAAAAACACCACCATCCCCACCAAAAAAAGCCAGGTATTTTCCACTGCCGCAGATAATCAGCCGGCAGTCTCCATCCATGTGCTTCAGGGTGAAAGAGAAATGGCCGCAAATAATAAAACCCTTGGACAGTTTGAACTTGCTGATATACCACCGGCACCCAGAGGGGTTCCCCAGATCGAAGTGTCTTTTGACATTGATGCAAACGGTATTGTTCATGTTGCGGCAAAGGACAAGGCCACTGGTAAAGAACAATCCATCCGCATTACTGCTGCAAGCGGCCTGAGCAAAGAAGAAATTGACAAAATGGTCAAAGATGCAGAAATGCATGCAGACGAAGACAAGAAAAAAAGAGAACTGGTTGACACCAAAAACAGTGCGGAAGCCCTGGTTGACCAGACTGAAAAAACCTTGAAAGAGCATGGCAGTAAGGTGGATGAAAAAACCAGAAAAGATATTGAAACTGCTGTTGAAGCCCTTAAACAGGCCAAGGATTCAGACAATCTTGAAGGCATCAAACAAAAGATTGAAGCCCTGACCCAGGCATCCCACAAACTGGCTGAAGTCATGTATCAGCAGGCTGCCCAGGACGGTCAAGGCGCTCCGGGTGCGGATGCAGGTTCTGCACCCAAAGACGATGATGATGTCGTTGATGCGGATTTCGAAGAGGTCAAAAAGGACAAATAAAAGGCCATAAAAGCTGTTGAATATAATCCTGCCGTGTTCTATAGTTTCACGGCAGGATTTTTTATTTAATTTAAGGATGCGTTAGTATTAATGATAATTACCCGAATTTTAGCTCAAAATGCACTGAAATACAGGGATAAGACCGCCCTTATCGAACGTGCACCTTCGTCAAAAACCCGGAAGACCCTTACCTGGGACCAGTTTTTCCGGTCATCCAACGCCCTTGCAAATGCATTGGATCAATACGGAATAAAAAAAGGAGACCGGGTCATACAATTAATGACCAATTGCCTGGAATGGCTTCCCATTTATTTTGGAATCCTTTCAACCGGCGCATGGGCTGTTCCACTGAATTTCAGATTTGAGTCTGATAAAATTCTTCTTTGCAGCCGGACTGCCCAGGCCAAAGTCTTTGTTTTCGGAGAAGAATTCATTGACAGAATTGAAGCAGTCAAAGATGAGCTTGACACTTATGTCACCCTCTGGATCTTTACCGGCCCGTTGGCCCAATGCCCGGACTGGGCAGTTCATTATCCTCTTTTTGTTGAAAACCATTCAGAAGAAGCACCGCCGCCGGTTGAACTTGATCTGGAGGATGATGCTGCTTTATATTTTACCAGCGGCACCACCGGCACACCCAAAGCCGTCCGTCTGACCCATCAGAATCTGGCGCATGCCTGCCATGCAGAACAGGCCCATCACAAACAGACCCGGGATGATATTTTTTTATGCATCCCGCCCTTATATCATACCGGGGCCAAAATGCACTGGATGGGAAGCTTTCTTGTGGGCGGGAAATGTGTCCTGTTAAAAGGTGTCACCCCCCAATGGATTATTGAAGCGGTATCCGAAGAATTATGCACCATTGTCTGGCTGCTGGTACCCTGGGCCCATGATATCCTGATCGCCATTGAAAACAGACAGATTGATCTTAAAAACTATACGCTTTCCCAGTGGCGCCTGATGCATGCCGGTGCCCAGCCGATTCCGCCCAGCCTGATTCAAAGCTGGCAGACGTATTTCCCCGGACAGGAATATGACACCAACTACGGCCTTACCGAATCCACAGGCCCCGGATGCATTCATTTAGGCATCCAGAATGCGGACAGAATCGGTCCCATAGGACTGCCAGGGTATGGATGGGAAGCCCGGATTGTGGATGAACAGGGAAACTCCGTGGTTGGGGAAGACTCCGGCGAACTCATTGTTAAAGGTCCTGGAGTGATGAAAGAATACTATAAAAATCCCGGAGAGACCGCCCGAACCATTAAAAACGGATGGCTCCATACAGGGGATATTGCCCGCTATGACAAAGAGGGGTTTATCTGGCTTGTGGACCGCAAAAAAGACATGATCATTTATGGTGGCGAAAATATTTTTCCGGTTGAAATTGAAAATTTTTTCCTGACAAACAATAAAATTAAAGATATTGCCGTTATCGGCGTTCCGGATGATCGGCTGGGAGAAATACCAGCCGGCATTATCAGCGTCAAACCTGGCTGGATTCTGTGTGAAAACGATATTATAGAGTTTCAGAAAGATCTTCCCAGATACAAACGGTTGAAAAAAATCTTTTTCGGGGATGTTCCCAGAAATCCAACCGGAAAAATTGAAAAACCCAAACTCAGAAAAATATATGCCAGAACTGAAGAAACCCGTGATGACCCGAAAAGCAATATTGCATAGCTGCTGATATGAACTTTAAACCCTGTCTTAATAAAGGAAACACTTTGAAATATTTATTTTACAGCCTGTCATTAAAACTTGTTTTGATCACCCTTCTTGGTTGTGTGCTTTTTTCCGATGTTCAGGCGGACAGCGCCGACACCGGGAATAATAACAGCCTGAAAGAAGATATTCTCACCGCCCTTGAAAAAAAATATTCCGGCAAAAGCTTTGAGGCTGATTTTATACAGACATCAAGACTTGAAGCCCTTGATATCAATGAGACAGCTTCAGGCCATGCCCTGTTCAGCCACCCGGGAAAAATGAGATGGCAATATCTGGCTCCGGAACAACATGAAATCATCACCAATGGCACATCCTTATGGATATACCGGCCCAATGAAAAACAGGTCATGCTGGGAGATGCCACATCCTTTTTTCAATCCGGTGCCGGCGGTGCCTTTTTATCAGACATTTCCCTTGTCAGAAAAAATTTTACAATTGAGCTGAAAACAGTCACACCCGACCATGTGGAATTAACTCTGACTGCCAAAAAAGAACTGCGCGATATCTCATCCATTGTCATCCAGATATTAAAACCGGATAGTCTGATCCAGAAAGTCATCACCTATAATACATACAAAGACAGCACCATTTTTGAATTCAGCAACATAAAATTCAACCCGATTGACCCTGACACCTTTGAATTTATACCGCCAGCAGGTGTCAGCATAATAGAAATGAACTAATTATTATTTTTAAGGTACCGCCATGAAAGAAAAAATCAGACAACTGGCCAAAGAAAAAAATGCCATTATTCTTGCCCATAATTACCAGCCGCCGGAGATTCAGGATATTGCCGATCTGTGCGGAGATTCTCTTGAACTGAGCATCAAGGCCGCCAGAACAGATGCACAGATTATTGTATTCTGCGGTGTTCATTTCATGGCAGAAACCGCCTGTATTCTCTGTCCTGAAAAGACTGTGCTTTTACCTGCGCCTGATGCCGGCTGCCCCATGGCAGATATGGTGGATCCCCAAGCCTTAAGCCGCAGAAAACAGGAGCTGGGCAATATCCCGGTCATCACCTATGTCAACTCTTCGGCTGCCGTAAAGGCTGTCTCGGATATCTGCTGCACCTCCGCCAATGTCATTAAAGTGGTCAACAGTATTGATGCACAGCAGGTTCTGATGACACCGGATAAAAATCTTGCCCGTTACGCAGCAGCCCATACTGACAAACAGATTCATCTCTGGGAGGGCTACTGTCCTTTCCACAATACCCTGACTGCCCAGGATGTAAAAAAAGCCAGGCAGGAACACCCGGATGCCCTGTTTATCGCTCATCCGGAATGCCCGCCCCAGGTTCTGGAACTTGCCGACAGTATCCAGTCCACATCCGGCATGATCCAGTTTGCCGGAGAATCGACACACACCTCGTTTATTCTGGGAACAGAAAACGGACTGCTCTATCCCATTTCCAAAGCCCATCCGGATAAAACCTTTTATGCGGCCTCTGAAAAAATGCTGTGTCCGGACATGAAAAAAATAACCCTGGAAAATCTGGCTGACAGCCTTGAAAACCTGACCGGACAGGTCACCGTCCCGGAAGATATCAGAATAAAAGCCCTGGGAGCTGTTCAGAAAATGATTGCGCTCTGACATCCCCTGATTTTTTCATTTGTGATGCAAACAGGCGCTGTCATCATTTTGTATGGCAGCGCCTGTTACTATTTTACGCAATGTAATTATTTTATTTAACCGAACCCAAACTTACATGGCATCAAAGACTTCATCCGGGATATCTGCATTGGTATAAAATTTTTGCACATCATCAAGTTCATCCAGAACATCCATGAATTTAATCATCTGTTCTGCGTCCTTGCCTTCCACTGCTGTCATATTCTGCGGGATCATGGTGATTTCCGCCAGCTCATATTTAATTTTGGCTTTATCAACTGCCTCTTTTACAGCATCAAATTCAGCAGGTTCTATAATAATTTCAAAAGAATCTGTTTCTTCTCTGATATCTTCAGCACCGGCTTCAAGCGCAACTTCCATCAGCATCTCTTCGGTTGCATCTTCCTTGCTGACAGAAATCAGGCCCTTCTTGTCAAACATCCAGGAAACACAGCCGTCTGTTCCAACATTGCCGCCGGCCTTGCCAAAGGCATGACGGACTTCTGCAATGGTCCTGTTACGGTTATCGGTTAAACACTCCACCAGAACCGCAACGCCTCCCGGGCCATAACCCTCATATACGATTTCCTCATAATTGACACCGTCAAGCTCACCGGTTCCTTTTTTAATCGCACGTTCATATGTATCCTTGGGCATATTCTGAGCTCGTGCCGAATTCAGGGCATGTCTTAATCTGGGGTTTGCATCCGCATCCCCACCGCCCATACGGGCAGCAACAGTGATTTCCTTGATCAGCTTGGTAAAAAGCTTACCCCGCTTGGCATCAGCTGCACCTTTCTTGTGTTTAATGGTTGACCACTTACTGTGTCCTGACATTTTTTATATCCTCCTTCACCTCTTGCCTTTGGCAATAATATATATTTCTTTGCTTTGTTTTCTGCAACTTTCCGGTTTAAATACCTTGCACGTCATAAATTTTAATTTGACTGCTTTTTGAAAATCATTAAATTCATTTCCCTGAAAAATCTTGCAGACAAAATTACCGTTCGGAGCCAAAAAATCATCTGCTACCTGCAATGCCATACTGCACAATTCAAAGGATCTTAAAGCGTCCACATCCTTTCTTCCGGTGGTGGCCGGTGCCATATCACTGATCACTGAATCCACCCCTTTGATCCTTTCCAGAAATGCGCCATCCTCCAGATTTAAAATATCATCCTGTATGACGATCACATTTTCAGGCAATGGAATCTCAACAGCCTTTAGATCAATACCGAATACCCTGCCCTGATCTCCTGCCTGCTTTGCCGCATACAGCAGCCACGAGCCCGGTGCGCATCCCAAATCCAGCACCTGATCATTTTTTTTGATTATCTTGAATTTGTTTTGTATCTCTTCCAGTTTATAAACAGATCTGGCTGGATAATTCTGCGCTTTTGCCTTTCGGGTCAGATGATCTTCCCACGGATTGGCCCCCGGCTTTGCTCCTGATTTCTTAGCTGCGCTTTTTGGATTCTTTTTTGCCACCATCAGAACAAGACCTCCATGGCATCTTTAAGAAACCGGACACTTTCAATGGTCATCCCGTTAACTTTAGATAATTGTTTAACCGCCCCGGTTGGAACAAGGCATCTGGTAAACCCCATCTTTGCCGCTTCCTTGACCCGGGACTGAACATGACTCACCGACCGGATCTCTCCTGTCAGACCGATTTCTCCAATTAAAAGCGTTTCCTTATCCACAGGTTTATCCAGAAAACTGGATGCCAGAGCCGATGCAATGGCAAGATCTGCCCCCGGCTCTACTATTTTCACCCCCCCGGTAACATTCATAAAAATATCCAGCCCGGACAGATTCATGCCCAGCCGTTTTTCCATCACCGCTGCAATCAGGGACACCCGATGATTATCAAGACCCAATACGGTCCGTCGCGGGGTGCCCAGACTTGAACTGGATACCAGCCCCTGAATTTCAACCAAAATCGGACGGGTTCCTTCCATACACGCCGTAACCACAGAGCCTGGAGCCACCATTGAGCGTTCTGCCAGAAAAACAGCCGATGGATTGGGCACCTGGGAAAGGCCTTTTTCATTCATTTCAAACACACCGATTTCATTTGTAGAACCAAACCGGTTTTTGACTGCCCTTAAAATCCTGAACACATGACTTTTATCCCCTTCAAAATATAAAACCGTATCCACCATGTGTTCCATTATTCGAGGCCCTGCAATCGCACCCACCTTTGTGACATGGCCCACCAGAAAAATCGGCAGTCCTGTTGTCTTTGCAAGCCGCATAAACTGCATAGCAGCTTCTCTTATCTGGGTGACACTGCCCGGAGTTGACGCCACATCCGGATGAAAAATCGTCTGAATCGAATCAATCACCAGAACATCATATTTTGACTGGGTGACCAGGGCTGTAATAGCATCCAGATCTGTCTCCGACACAACAAAAAGAGAGGAACCATCTGATTTAAGACGTTTTCCCCTCATGGACAACTGAAGCACCGACTCTTCCCCGGAAACATACAGACATTTTTTGCCTTTATTGGAAAGCATTGACAACACCTGAAGCATGAGCGTGGATTTTCCGATCCCGGGATCTCCGCCGATCAGCACCAGAGATCCGTCCACAATACCGCCGCCCAGCACCCGGTCAAATTCATCCAGACCGGTTTTAATCCGGCTGGTGGATGTCACTTCAACCGAATCAATGGGCACAGGTTCAGGTAAAAAGGATGAATTCTTCTTTTTTACAGCTCCTGGAGCAAGGCGTTCTTCCACCAGCGTGTCCCATTCACCGCATTCCGGACACTGCCCCATCCACTTGGGCGCCTGATTGCCGCAGGACTGACACCTGAATATAGATTTATCCTTTTTTTTCAATAATTTTTACCCTGTTTATTAAATATTTCCTTAAAGTGGGCAAGCATATCATTTCATTGATTTTTTATCAAGATTTGACAATTGCCATAAAGATGGCCCCTGCCGATTCAATAAAAATGTCATTTTCCTTGTCCGAACAATTTATACAGGATATGATTACTGCATTTTAAGCGAGAACTTATCGAAAACCATAAATACTTCCAATACTATTATTGGCCGTGAAAAACTCTTTTTTCAGGCAGGGATCGGAGAAGAAAAGAATGCAGTTAAAAATTGCAGAGCTTTCGGATATTGAAGATACCCTTGAGCTTCATTACCTTTGTCAACAAAATCAATGCCAGATCATATGAGGCGCATACCAGAAAACTTGGCCTTGATGTAATACAGGAGTTCGAATTCAATCATAACCAGTACTATGAAATGGCCTGCCTTACAAAAGTATATTCTATGTAAATAGTTTTTCTTGACACCCCAATGAAGTTTAAAATATGGACACATATGAATATAATTGCCTGGTTTCAGAAAAGAAACTGTCAGAAGCCAAGCACCATCAATAATCGTGTTATATAAATAAAAAAGAAGACTGAAATGCCACATGTTATAGTGAAAATGTATCCGGGAAGATCGGATGAACAAAAAGCCCGACTTGCGCAGAAGATAACTGAGGATGTCATGGCCATTGCAAAATGCGAAGAAAAATCAGTCTCAGTTGCCATCGAGGAAATAAAACCCGAAGATTGGGCTGACGGAGTCTACAAACCGGATATCCTTGACAAGCCAGAAAACCTGTATAAAAAACCGGGTTATAATCCTTTTAGCAAACAAGTATAAGGTGTTTGCATAATCAGTTGTGTAACCCATATAAGGCAGCATTAAAATACCGTGTTTCTTCCAACCACAAAAAAAGAACTCAGCCATCTGGGCTGGGACACGCTGGATATCATCCTTGTGACCGGAGATGCCTATATTGATTCTCCTTTCATCGGCGTGGCCATTATCGGAAAAGCCCTTATGGACAAAGGATTCAAGGTCGGGATCATTGCCCAGCCGGACATGAACGCTCCTGATGATATTACCCGTCTTGGGGAACCTTGCCTTTTCTGGGGCATCACCGGCGGTTGCGTGGACTCCATGGTGGCCAATTACACAGCTTTAAAAAAACGAAGAAAACAGGATGATTATACCCCCGGCGGCATAAATGACAAGCGCCCGGACCGGGCAGTCATTGCGTACGCAAATCTGGTCCGCAAATATTTCAAGCAGCCCTGTCCCATCGTGCTTGGCGGGATTGAGGCAAGCCTTCGGCGCATTGCCCACTATGATTTCTGGTCCAATAAAATCCGGCGCTCCATACTGTTTGATGCAAAAGCCGATTATCTGCTGTTCGGCATGGCCCATAAAACCGTTATCCAGCTGGCCCATGCCCTGCAGGCCCATCAATCCCCCGAAGACATCAAAGGCCTTGCCTACATTTCAAAACAAGCTGCCGGAATACCATTACCGTCTTTTGAAGATGTCCAGAAAGATAAAAAAGCATATATCAGCAGTTTCCATCTGTTTTATCAGAATAATGACCCCATATCCGCCCAACAGATCTGCCAGAAACACACGGATCGATACATTGTCCTGAACCCGCCGCAGCCATACAGCACAACCCGGGAACTGGATCATCTGCATGCCCTGGGATATGAAAGAGATCTCCACCCGTTTTACAAAAAAGAGGGGTCTGTCCGGGCGCTGGATACCATAAGATTCTCCATTCCGGTGCACTATGGCTGTTACGGCGAATGCAATTTCTGTGCGATTTCCGTTCACCAGGGCAGGACTGTCCGGTCACGCAGTGAGGCCTCCATCCTTGATGAAGCCAAAGCCATTTCAAACCTGCCGGATTTCAAAGGATACATCACCGATCTGGGCGGCCCCACGGCAAACATGTACGGCTTTGAATGTAAAATCAAGCTCAGGCATGGCGCATGCAAAGACAAACGGTGCCTGTTCCCCAATGCCTGCAAAAATCTGGAACCGGACCACAGCAGACAGATCAGCCTGATCCGTCAGATTGAGCAGTTGCCGGGCATTAAAAAAGTATTTATCAGTTCCGGCATCCGGTATGATCTGATTTTAAATGATAAAAAAAATAAAACCGCCTATCTGAAAAAAATCATATCTGACAATGTTTCAGGCCAGATGAAGATCGCTCCGGAGCACACCCAGCCCCATGTGTTGAAATTAATGGGCAAACAGGACACCCGATCTCTTCTGGAATTTAAACAGATATTTGATGAGTTCAGCAAAAAAGCCGGGAAAAAGCAGTTTTTAACCTATTATATGATTGCCGCCCACCCCGGATGCCGCGCGGAAGATATGGAGGAACTCAAACAATTTGCCAGCCGGGAATTAAAAATCCAGCCGGAACAGGTACAGATTTTCACCCCGTCCCCATCCACCTATTCCACTTTGATGTATTATACCGGGCTTGATCCCTTCACCCTGGCCCCTGTTTTTGTGGAAAAATCTGCGCATGGAAAGGAAAAACAAAAGAAACTCCTGACAAACAAGGAAAAACAAGGTACAAGATCAAAAACGCAACCCAAGTATAAAAAAAAATAAACGGAGAATAAAAATGCTTGATACATTGTTTTCAATGAAGGACAAAATCTGTGTAATCACCGGCGGTTCCCGCGGTTTGGGATTTTATATGGCCCAGGGGTTTCTTGAAGCCGGTGCCAGAAGAGTTTATATCACGGCCAGAAAAGCCGCCCCCTGCCTCGAGGCTGCCCAGGAGCTGTCAAAATTCGGCGAATGCATTGCCCTGCCCGGAGATGTCTGTTCCATGGACGATATCAAAAAACTTGTCACTGATCTTTCACAAAAAGAAACCCGGATTGATGTTCTGGTCAATAATGCCGGTGCCGGATGGGGCGCCTCTCTGGAAGAATTTCCTGAAAAAGGCTGGGACAAGGTCATGGATTTGAATGTAAAAGCTCCTTTTTTTCTGATCCAGGCACTGCTCCCCATGCTTAAAAAAGGAAAATCACCGGAAAATACAGCCAGCGTCATCAATATCGGTTCTGTTGCCGGAATTGTAGCAGAAAGCATCTCCAACTATAGCTACGGACCCAGCAAAGCCGCCATCCACCAGATGACCCGAAACCTGGCAAAAGATCTTGCCAACAGTCATATCCGGGTGAATGCCATTGCGCCGGGCCGGTTCTATTCAAAAATGACAGAATATGTCAGCACGGATAAAGCCGCATTTGAAGCAGAGTGTGCAGCCATTCCCCTTCACCGGTGGGGAACCGATGAAGATATTGCAGGGGTTGCCATCATGCTTGCCAGCAAGGCAGGCGCGTTTATTACCGGCCAGATCATTCCGGTTGACGGCGGAACCACCCTGATCAGCTGATCCCGGACAGTTTAAAATAAGGGAGCAGGGCCGCGGCCCTGTTCCCGGTCTGACTCCTGTTTTTCATAGTGCCGGATAGCGGATCGAACGCCGTTCATCATGCTGACATTTCCAAAGCAGAAATACTTTACAAAACGGGCTTCTTTAAGATTCAGGGTTTTAAAAATCTGTTTTGCCTCAAGCCCCTGTTCCCGAAGCTGTATGATACTGCCATACAGGTCTTCTAAAAACATCAGCTTGTTTTGAATATGGCGCTTGCCATTATTTTGCTTGGGAAAATGACCGCACAGAATCATATCAAAATCCAGGGCAAGGATTTTTTTCAGCGATGCGATCTGACTTCCCATGTCTTCATCTGCCCTGAAAAACTTGATGTGATCAGCCAGATACAGATCTCCTGAAAACAGGATGCCTTCATCCTTGAGATAATACACCATATGATCCTTGGAATGCCCGGGGGCATGAACCGGGATCAAAGGGCCAAAACAGGTTTTAATTTCTTCAGGAAAAGGATCGATCTGCAGGGGGCTGGATTTTCCCCACACATATTTCTGATACGGAAAAATATTAAACCGGGTGGCCATTTTCCGGGCCGTGAGCGCATTGCCGAAAACACAGGCACCCAGTTGGTTTTTAATCATGGCTGCATTGCCGCTGTGATCTTCATGGTGATGGGTTAAAACCACTTGCCGGACACCGGCATTCTGTGCGATCTGGATCACTTCTTTTTGCATATGGGCCTGACCGGTATCCACCATCAGATCCCCCAGGGTATAACAGTGGGTTGTCATCATGGGTTGCCCCACCGGAGACCATCCCAGCTCAAACCCCTGTATTTTTGCAAATTGATATTCCCTGCAGACCCGCATATTCAATTTATTCTTTCATATCCGGCCGTTTGTCAAACCAGGGTTTTTCCTGTTCCAGCTGGGCTGCCAGTCGGAACAGGGTGGCTTCATCCCCGGACGGCGCAATAAACTGGACACCGCAGGGCAGGCCGTCATCTGTCCAGAACAGGGGAACAGACATGGCTGGCTGGCCTGTAAAATTGGCCAGCTGGGTAAACGGAGTTCGGGTCAGACCCTCGATTGCCATCTGGTCGATAATACCTGTTTTTGCCAGCAGTTTTCCCAGCTTGAGCGCATTGACCATCTTCATTAAAATAATTTCCGACGATTTGGGTTTTAATTCCCCTATTTTTGCCGGTGGATATGCTGTGGTCGGGGTCAGATACAGATCATATTTGCTGTGGAACTCTCCCATGATTCCTGCGGCGGCATCCCATCTGCGCATCTGTGTGACAAAATGCCCGGCAGAATAGGTCCGGCCCAGCATTCCCAGGGTCATTGTGGCAAGTTCAACATCCTTCAATGTGGCCTTTCTGCCCAGAAAAGTCTCCATCTGTTCAATATCAGCCGCGATCTCGCCAAAATACATCATCAGATAACTTTTGGCCAAAGCTTTGCCGTCTATTTCCGGTGCTGCCTGTTCCACATGGTGGCCCAGTTTTTCCAGAAGCCTTGCGGTTTCCTCCACAGCCTGAACACAGGCGGAATCAACCGGTGTACCAATCGGAGAAACCGTATTCACCGCAATGGTCAATTTGCCCGGAGACTGCTCAATTTCCTTCATGTACGGCTGGACAGGTTCGGGTATATTATACGAGGCATATCTGTCTGCCTTGCATGTTGCATCCAGCATGGCAGCGCTGTCCCGAACAGAACGGCTGATAATATGCTGGGCAACTGCACCCTGCCAGAGGACACTGTATTCCGGCCCGTTGGGCACCCGTCCCCGGGAAGGCTTGAGCCCGAAAAGACCGCAGCACGAAGACGGAATACGGATAGAACCGCCGCCGTCGCCGCCTGAAGCAAACGGCACCATTCCTGCGGCAACCGCAGCAGAAGAGCCACCGCTGGACCCGCCGGGGGTATGATCCGGATTCCAGGGATTCCGGGTTGCACCGTGAAGTTCAGGTTCTGTGTATCCATGCAGTCCGAATTCCGGAAGATTTGTTTTCCCCAGAATCACCACCCCGGTTTTTTTGTACCGTTTCACAAGTTCGCTGTCAAAGGCGGGAATATAGTCCTTGTATCCTCTGCAGCCGTTTGTCATGGGCACTCCGGCGTATTCGGTCTTGTCCTTGAGCAGAAAAGGGACACCGGTAAACGGTCCGTCAGGCAGCGTATCCTGAATGGACTGTCTTCCCTGGTCATACATTTTTGTCACCACAGGATTGAATCGGGGATTGTGCTTTTCAATTTTTTCAATGGCGGTTTCACACAGTTCTGAAGGGGAGATTTCTTTTTTTTTCACCAGGTTTGCCAGCCCGAGGCCGTCATAGTTCTCATATTCTTTAAATATGCCCATTTTTCCCCCTTTTTAATAGTTATGGAAACAATGAAACCCAAAAGTCCGGATATGAAATTTAATTTTATTTACGGTAGAATAGGCCCTGGCTTTCTGTCAAACAAAATATCAGATTATGCCTGATTTTATGCCGGACACACGTCTTGTGTTTCAAGGGAGAAAAGACAGTCCCTGTAACGGGTCAGACCGCTGGAAAATTTTTCATAGCCAAGAATCGCATTGACGGTTTCCTTATCAGTCGGGTCAACTGTTTCAGGGATAAAATCTGGTGATTCAAAAACCGCTCTTTTAATTGCCAGTCCCGGCTGAACCATCCGTTTTTCCACCACCACGGATTTACCGCTTTTCAAATGAATGGTTTTAAACAAATTACGGTATGAAATACTGGATTTAATTGCAGCCGCACTGTAAGAGACTGAAAGCCGGGCACTGGATGAGGGCACAAGATGTAACAGCCTTGCTGAAAATACCAGACTGTTTTTTCCCGAAGACAGGCTGTACCAGGAAGGGTCTGCGCCGTTTTCGATAAACCGCTGACACATCATTTCAAGTTCCGCAGGAGCGTCCGCAAGTGTCAGACGCCGGATATACCCGTTGTCTGTAATATCTTCATAGCCGGCCTGCACATAAGGCGCATACCGTTTTCTTGCAGCCGCGGCCTGGAACTGGCGCCGGTAGGTATACGCGCAATACTGGACAGGCAGGGCAATTTTCTGCTCCAGTGCAAAATCCATCAGCCGTAATGCTGCAAGCTCCGTCTCCAGTACCGTGACCCCCTGGTTGTATGTAAAGGTATATCCCCTTTTTTGAAGCCGGGCAATATTATATGGCGTACACCGGATCTGATGAAGGTTCAGATGGTTTACGCCCATGTCAGCCCATTGACGCATCAGGATTTCAAGCCGGGGCAGATCTTCAGGAATAGCAGGGATTTCAATGGTCACCCGGGGAATAATGCCAATGGCTTTTTCAATACCGGCAGGATTATACTGATCTGCACTCAGATCAAACCGTATTTCATCAAGCCCCTGATCCTTCAGACGCTTGAATGTATCTTTGTCCGACAGGATGCCGTTGGTGTACATCCAGGTATACACCGGATGGGAAACCCTTGATTTTACCCCGGCAAGAAAGGCAAGAACCTTGTCAATCGCAAGCAACGGCTCTCCCCCGCTGAAGCTGACCCCTTTGATGCTAAATTGCTCCACATAGTCTGCATAGGCTTCCGGCCGGTTGAACTCCAGCGCACTGGTCATGGGAGGGCCTGGATTATCCTGGGCCGAAGGACAGTAAAAACACCGTGCATTGCAGATACCGTTGATAAACAGACACGACCATGACCCTTCTCCGCACAGAATACACCCGGGGGAAAGGTCATGAATATGGGGTTTTGTTTGAGAAAACCGCCAGGCGCTCTCCTCCCGCCTGAATATGGATTCCAGCAGTCTGGCCTGCTCTGTTTCTGCAGCACGGGCGGTCTCCGCGCTCATCCAGTTGAGTTTTTCATAAACATCCGGATAGTCTTTTTGAAGTCTGGCAACAGCTTCAATGTCAACCGAAGAAGGTACAAACAAATTGTCTTTCATAAATTGTCCCACTATAAGAGTTGTGCATGGAATATGCACCGGATTCAGGCAGAAATCCAATAGCAGCGGCCCATGATTTTGTCAAGATGAATCATTCTGAAAACAGGCCCGCCCGTCCTGATCAGATGATCGTTTGTACGGACCCGTTCCGTACTTATTGACAAGGCAGTCAAAACTCTATACTCTTAATGAAGTACGGAATTCTTCCGTACGAAAGAAAGAGGAGGACAACAATGGCTACCACTCGCCTTGACATGAGATTAGATCAAGACATTAAAGCAAAAGCTGAAAAAGCGACAGCCTTGCTTGGATTAAAAAGTCTGACTGAATATATCGTCAAACTGATTGATGACAACGCAACCCAGGTGATTGCTCAACATGAAAGCATCATCGTTGAAAATGATATTTTTGATCTTTTTATCAGTGCATGTGAAAAAACTCAAAAACCCAATAAAGCTTTGCAGGATGCAAGATCTTTTGCCAAAGAACAAGGGATCAAATGAGTTGGGCAAAGGAATTCATAGAGCTTGACAAGGCTATCCACGACCGGGATTCCTTTGATTGCGGTGAAGGTGAATTAAATGAATTCATCCAAACCAAGGCTGTAAAGCATATGGTCGCAGGGATAAGCAGAACAATGATATTACCCGCCTGTGTTCCTCTTCCTAACGGCAAATACCCCATCTGCAGCTTTTATACAATTGCACCGAGTTCTATCAGCAGAGAAACTTTACCCAAAAAACGTATGAAAAAGCTGCCGCGTTATCCTGTTCCAGTATTTTTACTAGCTCAGTTAGCTGTTCAGTCAGAATATCATGGCCAGGGTTTGGGAAAAATCACCCTGATAAAAGCACTTGAATATTTATGGGAAATAAATTCTCACATGAGAGCCTATGCAATTATCGTCGATTGCTTAAATGAAGCTGCTGGGAGTTTTTATTCAAAATACGGTTTTGAAGTATTGTGCTGCCAGAATAGTAAGGCACGAATGTTCATGCCAATGAAAATTGCAGGGCAATTATTTCAACAATAATATTTCGTGCCAGTATCTGATCGGGACTTTTATCTTGATTTTTCCCCGGCCAGCTGCCATTGTTTCCAGATAAAAATCACCCTGCAATTTTTTAAGGCAATGCATACTCATGGATTTTATCAAAGCTGCGACCCAACCTGATCATCCCCCGGAAACAGCATGGTTCTTCATTTTTTCTGACCACCAGATCCTTGTTTTACAGGAAAAAGACAACTCCCCTGTCATTCCCTGTATCAGTTACAGGACAGCAATGGAAAAAGGATTGAATCATGTCTGCTATATCGGAACATATAAGAAAATTGCCTGTTACTGTGCCCAGGCACCAAAACCCCCTGTAACAGAATCAATGGGGCCTGATTTTCATCCTGTCAATTTCAGAAGTCTTTTCGGAAAAATGGACTTTGATATTTTCTGGATCGCCGGATATGCCCGGCAGATCCATGACTGGAACATGAATTTTACCTTCTGCGGAAAATGCGGCACCAAAACCTTAAAAAGCCCGAAAGAACATGTCAAAACATGCCCGGGCTGCGGGCTGATGAGCTACCCGAGGATTTCTCCGGCAATCATTGTGGCCGTGATAAAAGAAGACAGAATCCTGCTGGCAAGAGGCGTTAATTTTCCCAATAAAAAAATGTTCTCTGTTCTGGCCGGTTTTGTTGAAGCAGGAGAAACTTTAGAAGACTGCGTAAAAAGAGAAGTGTTTGAAGAAACCGGCATACAGGTGAAACAGATCACCTATTTTGGCAGCCAGCCCTGGCCTTTTCCGGACAGCCTGATGATCGGGTTTACAGCCGTTTATGACAGCGGCAGCATTCATATTGATCCGGATGAAATTGCCGAAGCGGACTGGTTCACCAGAGATCAGCTGCCGCTGGTGCCCCAAAAACCCTCACTTTCCGGACAGCTTATAG
Source organism: Pseudomonadota bacterium (assembly GCA_018821535.1). Classification (GTDB taxonomy): domain Bacteria; phylum Desulfobacterota; class Desulfobacteria; order Desulfobacterales; family Desulfobacteraceae; genus Desulfobacula. The sequence goes on from JAHJLV010000027.1 coordinate 106,543, forward strand.
ACTGGTTCATAGAATCCCAGGGCCAGTGAAAACCGGCTTGAAATTAACCCTTAAAAAAACAGGACAACAATCATGGCACCCGACATTGAGCACAGTGAGCAAAAAACAGTTCAGGCAAACGGTATTGAAATTGTTTATGATACCTTTGGCGACCCGAAATCCCCTCCGTTGATTTTAATCATGGGGCTCGGGCGGCAAATGATCGACTGGGATGAGGCGTTCTGCAAAAAAATTGCCGGGCATGGGCTCCGGGTCATTCGATTCGACAACCGCGATGTGGGACTGTCAACGCATTTTAATGACGCCGGCGCGCCGGATCTGAGTGCGGTTTTCCAGGCATTCATGAAAGGAGAAAAACCACAGGTTGCATACACACTGATTGACATGGCAAAGGATGTGACAGGATTGATGGATGCCCTGAATATAAAATCTGCCCATATTGCAGGCGCTTCCATGGGCGGCATGATCGCACAGACTATCTGCATTCATTTTCCCCAAAGAGTCAAAACGCTTATCTCCATCATGTCAACCACGGGAAATCCTGATCTGCCAAGAGCCACTCCGGAAGCTGCAGCCGTGCTGGCCACCCCGTCCCCTTCTGAACGAAAAGCCAATATCGAGCATTCACTTAAAGTCGCACGAATTATAAACGGGACTTTTCCCGTGGATGAACAGCGGGTCCGCAAAATGGCTGCCCTGGCTTTTGACCGCATGTATAATCCCGCAGGATTTCTGCGTCAATATACCAGCATACTGACCTCGGGCAGCCGAAAAGACCAACTGGCATCAATAAAAATCCCCACCCTGGTGATTCACGGCACCCAGGATCCGCTTATTCCCAAAGAAGCCGGAGCAGACACAGCCCGGACAATCCCGGGTGCAAAACTGTGTCTGATCGAAGGCATGGGGCACAGTTTTCCGCTTGAGGTATGGGATGAAGTTATCCATCAAATGGTCAGTCATGCCAAAAACATTGAGGAGGCAAACAATAGATAATTTTGAATTAACGATAAATCAGTTAACGGATATCGCAGCGGCATTTGAAAGAAAAACCAGACAAGGGCTGAACGAGGATGGCAAACAGATAAAATGTATTCCGACATATATCCCGTCCATTAAACTTCCGGATAATGGGGATGCCTGGGTCATTGATCTTGGCGGAACACATGTCCGTGCTGCCGTGATTTCATTTAAAAACGGGAAACCCTTTTTTAAGCGGGACCTTTGCAAAACAGCCATGCCCTGGGAAAGAAACACGGTTTTAGACAGGAATATCTATCTGGACACTCAATCAAAGGCATTGGAATCTTTGAATTTTAACAAAGCCTGTCCATTGGGATATTGTTTCTCATACCCGGCGCAATCCACGCAGGATGGCGATGCTGTGCTTCTAAAATGGACAAAAGAAATTCAAGTGCCCGGTGTTGTGGGTAAAAAAGTGGGGAGTCTGCTGTTAACGCATATCGCCTGGAATTACCCGAATGTAAACTGTTCTAAAGTCGTGGTGATGAATGACACGGTTGCCAGCCTGATTGCCGGACTTTTAATGCCCGAAGTGGATGCATATATCGGGCTGATCGTTGGCACCGGAACCAATATGGCAACCTTTATGGATACGCATCATATCCCCAAATTAAAAGAATCTGCTGCCCCGGGTCTGCTTCCGGTGAATCTGGAATCAGGCAACTTTTTCCCGCCCCATCTGACAAAATGGGATGAAATGGTGGATAACGCAACCCAGGACAGCGGGGAACAACGGTTTGAAAAAGCTGTGTCCGGGGCATATCTGGGAAATATATTCAAAGCCGTGTATCCGGAATCTGATTTTAATGCCAACACAGGTGCCCAGGGCATTGCTCAATTATTAAACAGCTCCCCAAAAAATGACGCATACAGGTTAACGGCTGAACAGATCTATGACCGCTCGGCAAAACTTGTGGCTGCATCCCTGGCAGGTCTCATTAAACTGTTAAATTCAAAAAAGGCTGTCAAAACCGTCAGAATTGTGGCAGAAGGCAGCCTGTTCTGGGGAACAATAAAAAATGAAAACCGCTATTTATCAACAGCACAGTCAACTTTAAAACAGCTGTTGAATGAATCGGGCCTGGAACATATCCATTTTGAATTTCAACACATTGAGGATGCCAATCTTATCGGCAGCGCAATCGCAGCCCTTGCCTAGCCGCCTTTAAATGATCGGAGTGTTCACCGGCTGAAAATCACTGATATTGCCGGTATAAATACCTGTGTGACCAGCATCTTTCTGGCATCGCGGTGACAGATGAAGCAGGCAGTGTTCACTGGGAAGCTGTTCCAGCAGGGGCGGATCTCCCAGCCATTGACGAAATTTCTTCCATGCCGCAACTTCCACAGACCCTCTGGGTGACCGGAAAGATCCGTCACTGGATATTTCCCTGAACCTGAGCCGGCTGCTTTTCAGCGGTTTTCCTGAAATCCTGAGCAATTCCATGGGCTGGTCAATATGCAGCCCAAACTGGCGGGCATTTCGGGCAAAATGAGTGCCACTGAAAAGAACAAAGGCACTGGCGGTCATGGCATCAAAAGAGTCGTAAAAAGATTCAAGAAACCTGAAACTTTCCTCCATATCCGGGTCTGTGCTGGTTGGAAGACCGAATATCATCATGGGCAGATTGGAAATGCCTGCCCGGGCAGACGCCTGAATAACCTGTCTGATATCTGAAACACGGGTTCCTTTGTTGATGATGTCCAAAAGACGCTGGGACCCGCTTTCCACGCCCCATCCGATCCAGCGCAATCCGGAAGCGGCCCATTTTTCCATCCGGTCCTGGGTGTAGGTATCTATGGGTTTTCCCAGAACATGATAAAAAATCTTTAATCCCCTGGCAGTGATTTCAGCAGCAATGGCATCCATATCCGGTGGCGGAATGAATTCATCCACAGAATAAAAATGACGTGCCCCAAGCGTGGTATAGCAGGCTTCAATCTCATCCACAAAGGTTTGCACCTTTTTTTTGCGATATCCGGAAAAAGCAAAATTATGGGAACAGAACCGGCATTTGCGCCAGGAGCATCCCCGGGAAAAAAGAACCGGCAGAACCGGAACCGGATTAAAATACAGATGCAGGGGCAGACGGGAAAAATCCGCAGCCGGAAGGCTGTTTAAAGAGATGGTCTGGGTTTTGGGATTTTCAATGATCCCGGAGGCAGTCCTGAAAGAAAGCCCTGGAATGCCGGACCAGTCAGCGCCTGCGCTGAGGGCAGCTGCAGCAGTTTCTCCTTCTCCTGCAACCACACCGTCAATTTCCGGCACAGCGGTCAGAAGATCGTGGACAGAAAGTGCAGACATCATTGCCCCGCCAAAAACCACCCGAAAGGGCTTGCCTGTTTTTCGCAAAAGAACTTCGTGCTTCACAGCCCTTGCCAGGGCCACAGCAAAGAGCAGCTGTTCCGGGAACAGGACTGAAAAACCAACCAGATCCGGGTCAGACTCAAGAATGCGGCCAACCTGTATATCCAGTAATTTCATATATTCTGCCGATGCCAGGCCGGTTTCTGAATACAGGCGGGCCTGGGTTGACAGGCATTCCATCTGCTGCCGCAACCGGTCCCAGATGTCTTTATAAAACAGGGTTGAGGCGGTGTTAAAAAAATCCCCCTGACGGCCCTGGACAAAATCAAGCAGGTCTTTTCCCTCGGGATCTTTTTGCGCCAGGAAATGCCAGGTTTCAATATTCAGATCCAGAACACCCACGGCAGCGTCCGGGACGGTCTGCTCAATAAACGGGGCAAGGGATGTAATACCAAGGGGGGCATAGGTTGCACTGGCCTTTGGAGCAAATACCAGAACAATGTGCATGGATACCTCTTAAAAACAATTCAACTCGTCTCCCTGAATCAGGGCCACCCCTTTTACACTGGCCTGATTTAATTTACAAGAGGCTGCCGGAAATATTGATGGGGACATAACGGATTGAGGCGCTTTTCAGGACTTTTATTTTAACAGATCGCTGAGCTCAAAACTTTCAGACCGGTTAATGGTAACAATAAACCGCTTAAGAAGACTCTTGTCAAAACAATGGGACATCCCCTGGTCCCTGAGTTTCACCCGGGCTTCAACTCTTTTTAATGCTTCCTGTTCTATCATTTCCCGTTCTCTTAGCCGTCTGAGCTTGATGTCATAATCATCCCTGACGATTGCCGATACAGGCGTCTTGATATTTTCACTGACTTCCTGCTCAAATTTTTTCAGGGTATCCAGATGGGGATTATCTCCTGTCATTATCTTCAGGGCTTCAAAGGGGGTTTTCGGTTCCTTGTAATGGCGCCGGGATGTCAGGGCGTCAAACACATCGGCAATATGGCAGACTTTTGCAATCAGCGGGATCTGTTCATGGCTCAACCCGGTCGGGTATCCGCTGCCGTCTTCATTTTCATGATGGTATAAAATCGCCTGCATGGCATGTTTTGTGATGTCCATATCAAACAGAAGGCAGCGGAATCTGTATTGGTTATCCGTATACGGCTGCCTTTCATAAATGGAAAAATCCATAAGGCTGTCTGCATTTATTAATAAAGTGTCAATTTCATAAAACTCAGCGCCGTCATTAAAATACTCAATCTGCTGATCCAATTTGGTTTGCTCCCTGATATGGAGGATCGGAGGAAAAGGGGAAGTGACAGCTATGACAGTGTTCAGCCGGAACACTTCCCTGCTTTATTTTTTATTGGTTGTCGTCCTTGAATTTTTTGGCTTTTAAAATCTGACGTTTTGATGCATTCAGCTCTTTTTTTCTTAACCGGATGGATTTGGGAGTCACCTCCACCATTTCATCATCCCGGATAAAATGAATCGCCTTCTCAAGGGTCATGGCCTTGACCGGCGAACAGATCACGGCTTCATCCTTGCCCGAAGCCCGCATATTGGTCAGCTTCTTTTCCTTGCAGGCATTCACATCAATATCCTGATGGCGGTTGTGCTCACCGATAATCATGCCTTCGTACACCTGGGTATTGGGCTCAATAAACATCTGGCCCCGGGGTTCAAGGTTGAACAGGGCATAGGGCACTGCCCGTCCGGTCCGGTCCGCCACAAGGGAGCCTGTAAACCGCACAGGAAACTCTCCGCGGTGTTCTTCGTAGCCGGACAGATAGGAGTTCATAATGCCTGTACCCCGGGTATCTGTCAAAAACTCATCCCGGTATCCGATCAGAGATCTTGAAGGGATTGAAAATTCAACCCTGACCCGTCCCTTGCCGTTGTTTACCATATTCAGCATTTTGCCTTTTCGAATGGACAGCTTTTCGGTCACCACACCCATAAAGGTTTCACTGCAGTCCACAAACAGATGCTCAATGGGTTCCAGTGTTTTTCCATCCTTATATTTATATATGACCTTGGGACGGCCCACACAAAGTTCAAACCCCTCTCTTCGCATGGTTTCAATGAGAATGGCCAGCTGGAGCTCTCCTCTTCCCTTGACAATAAAACTTTCATCGGTGGTGCTTTCCTCCACTTCAATGGCAACATTCAAAAGCGTTTCCTTAAGCAGACGCTCCCGGATTTTTCTGGACTGGACAAGCTTGCCTTCAAGCCCTGCAAATGGAGAATTACAGATGGAAAACTGCATGGCCACAGTGGGCTCATCCACAGTGATCCGTTTGAGGGGGACAGGATCGTTTTTCGTACAGATGGTATCCCCGATTTTTACATCCTCAATACCGGCAAGGACAATAATATCCCCCACCTGGGTTTCATCCACCGGATTCAGAGTCATTCCGCTGTAGGTCTGAATTTTGGAAACTTTTAACGACCGGAGCTCATTGTCCTCATTGATGCACACCAGATTTTCATTGGATTTTACACTGCCGTTAAAAATCTTGCCAATGGCAAGACGACCCAGATAATCTGAATATCCCAGATCTGAAACCAGCATCTGGAAAGGTGCTTCAGGATCGTAGGACGGCGGCGGCATCTCTTCTATGATCAGATCAAACAGCACATTCAGGTTGTCCACATCATCCTCAAGTTCCCGTTTGACGATTCCGTCGCGGCCGATGGCATACAGATACGTGAAATCAAGCTGTTCTTCTGTTGCATCCAGATCAATAAACAGATCATAAATCATGTCCAGAACTTCATCTATCCTGGCATCTTTTCTGTCTATCTTGTTGATAATCACCAGAACCGGAAGCTTGGATTCAAAGGTTTTTTTCAGGACAAACCGGGTCTGGGGCAACGGGCCCTCTGAGGAATCCACCAGAAGAATCGCACCATCCGCCATGGAAAGCGCACGCTCCACTTCACCGCCGAAATCTGCATGGCCGGGGGTGTCAATAATATTAATCTTGACATCTTTCCAGGTTACGGAACAGTTTTTGGCTGCAATGGTAATGCCGCGTTCTCTTTCAAGGTCCATACTGTCCATGAGACGTTCATCGACTTCCTGACCTTCACGGAAAACCCCGCTCTGCCGAAACATTGCATCCACCAGAGTCGTTTTCCCATGATCGACATGGGCAATAATGGCAACATTTCTTAATTTATCATTACGTGCTGTATTTTTTTTCATGATTCTCCTGTTGATGTCCTGTAATTTTCACAGCCAGGGAAGATAACCATGAAACACAAAAAGGTCAACTATTACTTTGACACCCGGGTTGCACCCTGTGATGAAGTGATGATCCGGACCCGGTCTCCCGGATTAATCACCATATCTGCTTCCTGTACCACCACAATGGTCTGGCCGTCATCTTTTTTAACCACAATTTCCAGGCCCTGTTTTCGGGTAATACCTTCTTCTGCAACCGTTCCTGCTGCTGCACCGGCAAGAGCGCCAAAAACAGTGGCAAGGGTTCTGCCGGAACCGCTTCCCACTGTACTGCCGAGCACACCGCCGGCCACACCGCCTGCAGCAGTACCCACAGGAGTTTTGGTGCCTTCAATCAACACCTGTTTTACCGACTCCACGATCCCGGTTTCAACGGTCTGCACCTGCCTTGCCTCATCCCTTGAATACACCTGACCCGACCGGCTGGATGCACATCCTGAAACAAATATTGAAACCATTGCCATCAAACAAAAGACAACCACTGAATTTTTTATATTTTTCATAACATATTTCCTTTTTTAAAAAATAATTCTTCTCTTTCTATCCACATATGATCACAAAAATAATCTTTATATCCTCATTGGTCAAGCTAACCGTTCAAAACTATATTCTTACCCAATGCGTATTGTCTTTTTAAAATGAACTTTGTATAAAAAACAGAATACTTTCCGAAACATCAACTGCTTAAATAGGGAGTCGAATATGAAACAAACACAGTTAAAAGAAGCAGACAAGGCTGAAATTACCGTACTGGTCGACAATTACGCAGACCTCTTTCTGGCAGACACGGATATCGCCAAACGGATGAGGGTTCTACCTCCGGTTGCACCCATGGCCGAACCCGGTCTGTCATACCTGATCAAGGTCTGTTCCGGCGAAAAAACGCACACCCTGCTTTTTGATACCGGCATCTCCGGGTACTGCCTGCTTCATAATACAAAAAACTTCGCATCCAGCAGGGCCGTATTAATGGGAGAGGTAACAGCAAAATTTGAAGAAATGGAGGCTGTTATTTTAAGTCACGGCCATTTCGATCACTGCGGCGGACTTCTGGATGTTTTTAAAACCGTTGATAAACGGCTGCCTGTTATTCTTCACGAAGAAGCCTTTGCCCTGCGCCGAGTCAAGATCATGCCTGAGGTCAAGGCGGATCTGCCTGCCATGGATGAAGAAGAAGTGGTAAAGGCCGGGGCGGATCTGCAGAAAATCAATGGACCCCGGACTGTATGTTCGGATCTTGTTTTATTGTCCGGAAATGTAAAACGGCAGACTGACTTTGAAAAAGGCATGCCCGGTGCCGAAGCCCTGATAAACGGAAAGTGGATACCAGATCCGTTTCATGACGACATGGCTGTGGCCATCAATTTGAAAAGCAAAGGACTGGTCGTAGTGGGAGGGTGCTCTCATGCCGGTATTATAAACACGGTTGAACATCTTAAATCAGAAACCGGAATCAGCAGTGTCTATGCGGTTATGGGCGGATTTCATCTCGGCGGGGGAAATGAAAGAATAATTGAACCCACAATAAATGAAATGAAAAAAATTAATCCGGAAATCATCGTACCCATGCACTGTACCGGATGGAATGCGATCAACCGCTTTGCCATGGCAATGCCGGATAATTTCATACTGAACAGCGTCGGAACAACTTATATATTCAAATAAGGAATCACAGACACAACCGGATATATCAACGAGCCGCGACAACGGCTTTAACTTGATTTTTGGCACCCGCCCATATAGGGTAGGGTAAAATTTATAATTTACCAACCTTGTAAATGAAGAGTTTTGCATTATTTTTTTAGGGTAATGTTCCAATTGATACCATTAAAACAAGGAGTAAAACAATGACTATGATCATTGTAACCGTCATCATTCTTGCTGGCCTTATCGGAGCCGGCGTGATGATCAAAAATAAAAAAAAAGATACAGGCCCAGACGCTGACAGCCCTGTGCCGCCTTTCCAGAAAGATGCCCCGGGCCAGGAATATCATGATATCCTGTCCTCCTTATTAAACTTGAATATTCTTCTGCGCAAAGACCCGGATATCCCGGATGCAATGACCATCAAGATCGAAACGATCATTGATGATCTCACTGTTATTATCCCGCAGATGATGGAGCGGTATCCGGCTGAAACCCTGACCTATGAAGTCAAAAAAATCGGCAAAGCCCATTTATACAAAACAGTCAAAGAATATCTTGACCTGTCCAAAGACAGCAGAAAAGCCCAGCAGACCATCTTTGAAAACACCATAGACAGTCTGCATGAGGTATCTCACAGATCCAGGGATATCATTGAAAAAAATGAAACTGCAGAATTTAAGACCATGGCGAATTTTCTTTCGGGAAAATTTTCGTAAAAAGGAGAATCAAAAATGAATGATATGGCTTTAGATCTTCAACGTGTTGCTGACCAGGCAAAAGCCCCTGTGCTTTCCGACATCACCCGGGCATCGGGTCAGGGTGCCCTGACCCCGGTCCAGGCACCGTCCAACCTTGTGCCGGTACAGCCCTCCCACTTGACTGTTGAAGATATCCAGGCAATTGAATCCAAAGCAGATGAATTCATTGAAAAAATAAAAAAAGACCCGGCTGACTGGCAGCTTGGCAATTTTGTTTTTGGTCTGGGCCAGAAAATCATGGAGGAAACCCAGGCTCAGGTCAGCTTGTATGACCGGAAAATGGGCAGCGTGCTCAAAAATGTGGCCACGGATAATTCTTCACCTGTGGGCAAAAATATCCTGGCCATCAAAACCGAGCTGGACAAGGTGAACCCTACGGTGGTTGCCAGGACACAGGCACCGTTCCAGACAAAAATGATGGGACTGTTTACCCGGACAGTCAACCGGCTGCCCAAGGGAGATGAAATCCTGAGAATCATTGCCGAGAGAAGGGAAACGGTGAACTCCACCATTGACGGTATCCGTGACCATCTGAGAAATGATGCAGACCAGGTGGCAATGGATGCAGCGGAGCTGTCCACCATCTGCGATGCCTTAAAAGAAATCCAGCCCAAACTGCAGGAAGAAATCTATCTTGGCCAGATTATCTGGCAGAAACTGATGGATTATATCCCCACGGAAACTGATCCGAGAAATAAAGAAGCCCTGACAACACTGACCTCTGATCTGGCCGTGGCAGTGGTGGATCTTCAGACCATCGACAATGCCAATCTCCAGACCCGGTTCGGCGGAGAAATGATGGTCAGAAATTCCCATCTTGTCAAACGCCTGGTCCAGAGAACCGACATGATCCTGTCCACTGCCGTTAAAAATGCCCTGGCAGTGCGGGTGGCGGCAGAACAGCAGATGGCAACCCTGCAGCATCTGGACATGGTCCAGCAGGCAGCGGCTGAAACCATGAAAGACACAGCCAGGGTAATCGGCAGTGCCGCCATCAAGGGCGCAAAAATGAGCCAGAGCATGACCGTAAATATTGCAGCGCTTGAAGAAGCCTGCCAGACCTATGAAAAAGCCTTTGAAACCTATGCGTTGATCTCCCGGGAAACCATCAGCATTGCATCCCAGAGCTCCAACGCCCTTGGAGAAATGAACAAACGATTCCGGGCAAGAACCGATGCATTGACTTCCCGTCGGCAGGATGCCTGATAATTAAAATTTGAGATTCAGTGTAACTATGGAGAACACCGATGCTTGATATTGCCACCCAAAAATCGTTCCAGGAAAGATTTCGTGCTATCCGGATGCTGGAGAAAAAAGATCTGGTTCCGGCCGGGGGAAATACACATCCCGACATTCGGGATGCCGGAAAAAATTCTTTTTTCTGTTATCTTGGCCATACGTATTTTGTAAAGGATCTGAACCGGTATGAAGAAACCTCTGAAGATTACAGACACAAAAAAGGCTATTTTATATACGAGCTGACCTGTCTGTGTCTTGAGACGGGTCAGACAGTCAATTTTGAATGGGAATTTGATGATGTGCTTGAAGTTTCCATGACACTTGACCGGCTTTCCTTCAGGAACCTGAAGGATGAGGAAGGCACTGCCATTGATGAGGATGATCTGGACCAGATTGTTGATGACAGGGATGTCATTGTCGTGAATGGAGAAAATTTCTGGTATGAAGATGACTGGGCAGCCATTTATTACAGGGGTGCTAAAGAAGAAAAAGTCTATATGTATGAATTTGAAAACGAAACCGGCACACAGTTTCTGACCATTGAAGAATGGTCCGGTTCCGGCAGGGAGGAATATCAGGTATACACATCCGCACCCATTGACCCCAATGCCATTATTATCACCAGCAAAAAAGAGACATAACAGATGATCACTTCCAAAAAACCATTCAATCTCAAGGTGGATAAATGGATCATCCTTGGCGTGTTTGCCCTCATTCTGGCATTCATGTTTAACGGATGCGGGCAGGGACTTCCAAAAGACCTGAAAAAAGAAGCAAAAGCAATTCCGGATCGTATCGAACACACCCGGAATCAGGTAAAAGAACTTGAACATAAATATGCAGGTCTTTCTCAATCCTCAGAATTTGCCCCCATTGAACGGTTTGCACAAAAAGAAAACTGGGCTGCCAGATTTGTCCAGGCAGATCAGGAACTTAAAACTGCCCAGGACCTGTTTAATACCGGTTTAAAACCGTTGATCAAAAAAGACAAACCCGAACTGGGCCCCCAGGTCAAGCAGCAGATGGAACACATAAAAAAGATAATGGATGACGGCCTGCGCCTTGCCCGGTATCCGGTTGACAGATTTTCAAACATCACGGAAACCATCCGGAGTGCAAAACCCCTGGCAGACCGCTCACAGGAAAACACCCAGCAGATCGAAGGGATTGTCGCGCGTTTAAAAGACGGCATTGTTGCCAAAGCCCTGCTGGATTTTCCCGATGTCGCACCAAAAATCAATGACCGGTTTGCACCATTATCCGAGATCGAAAATCAGTCAAAAGAACATCTGAACATTGTGACCCGCGAATCTGAACAGCACCGTATGGGCAAGCCTGCTGATTATGCTGCATTTACGGACAGCTCCCAGGCCATCTTCAACGGCCTGGCAACAGCTGGAACCCTTGAAACACAATTAACCCGGGAACTTGGACAACTGTATACCAGCTACACAAAAATCCTCAAGGACATGAAAGAAGAATATATTGTTACCATCAAAAGAGAATCCTGGAATGAAAATTCCGATTACTATGATCCTGTTTTTACCAGCTTCCAGCGAAAAGTGGATGCTGATACCTATGAGGCTTTGACTGCAGATAATGTGGATAATATTGCTGCAATAACGGCCGGATTTACAGGTTCAAATTTTTCAAGTCAGGTGGGTCAAAAAATCTGGGAAGAACTTAAAATCAACCCCACGGAAAACTGGCCGGGACGAGGACATAATGCAGCTTCCTTTTATGTTGAAGATTCAACAGAAGCCTATTTTCATAGATACCTTCTGGAAAAAGAAGGGGAAACAACAGAGACCGACTGGGAAAAAGTGGATGCCAATTTTTTTGATGCCAACCTGGAGTTTTTAGGCATGGCCATTCTTTCAAAACCTTACGGCGTTTTTGAAGAAGACCGGATCACCCAGGCAACACCGCCTGGCATGGCCTATGTGGGCAATCCGAAATACGGGGAATGGCAAAAAGACAATTCAGGCAATTCGTTCTGGTCCTGGTATGGGAAATATGCATTGTTTTCAATGCTCTTCAGTCCCCGGCCCTTTTATTACGGCCAGAATTCCTGGAACAGCTGGAACTCAGGATACAGAAACAGCCGCCCGTATTTTGGCGCTACAGCAAACGGATTTCAGCAATTCGGGACATCCGGAAATTTTGTAAAACAGTCACCCGATTTTCAAAGTTCAACTTTTGCAAAAAGCGGCGGATTCAAATCCCAGGCCGCTTCTGTCCGGGGCGCAGGCGCAAATCTTCGCGGCGGCGGTCCACAAAGCAAAGGCAAATAAACCCATCCAAGGAGAAAAAAATGAATATTGCTGTAACGCTTACCAGCCTGGGTCAAGGATTCATCTATGTCATTGCCGGTATATGTTTCATCGGACTGGTCAAAAAAATAGATGACTGGCGGACCAAAGATTTTAATGATGATGACCATATAGACGACGGCAACCTCGCTGTGGGATTAAGGCGGGCCGGATTATATCTTGGAATTGCCATTGCACTTTCAGGGGTGATCAGCGGCATTTCAAGCGGATTTTTCATTGATCTGATCCAGCTGCTGATTGACGGGCTGATCATTGCAGGATTCATGTTTTCCTCCCGGTTTATCAATGATTTTATCATGCTGGGCCATATCAATAATGACGCTGAATGCATCAAGACCTTTACCCGGAAGGACGGCAGCCGGGTGATCGGAAACACGGCCGTCGGAACCGTGGAATGCGGCATGTATATTGCCACAGGTTTTATTCTGAGAGGTGCCTTCTCCGGCGCAGGCGGAACCTTTTTCCAGGGCATTGCCAGTGCCATTGTCTTTTTTATCCTGGGACAGATGGCCCTGCTTGTTTTCGGGTTTCTGTATGAACTGATCACGCCCTATAATATCAGAAATGAAATCAAAAACAACAACCCTGCGGCAGGCATAGGACTTGGCGGCATCCTGATCGCTCTGGGGATCATTTTAATGGGAAGTCTTTCAGGGCCTTTTACCGGATGGTCAAATGATCTGCTCAGTTTTGGCATATACACAGCCTACGGCATCATCATGCTGCTGATCGTCAGCACACTGGTTGACAAACTTCTTCTGCCCACCACCAGCATTGCCGTAGAGGTTACAGAAGACCATAACAGCGCTGCCCTGATTGTTGTGGCAAGTGTGATGAGTGCGGTTGCAATCATTATTTCCTTTTCCATGTAACCCATGACCCGATTGTCCCGAAAAACCAGCTTTGCATCTGTACTGCTGTGCGCCTGCATGTTTGCAAGCGGGGCCTGTGGCATCATACTGGAATATGTCCAGGCAAGCCTTGCCTCCATGATCCTTGGCAATTCCTTTGAACAATGGGCCATGGTCATCGGACTCATGCTTTTCTGGATGGGATTCGGCAGTCTGATCCAGGCACAGATTCCCAAAGAAAAACTGATTTACACCTTTATCGGCGTTGAGACCGGTCTTGCCCTTGTGGGCGGGTTTTCTCCCACCCTGACCTATCTGGCATACGGATACACTGCCCATTACGGCCTTGTCCTGTATTTTTTCGTCAGTTTCATCGGGATCATGATCGGACTTGAAATCCCGGTCATCATCCGGATCAACAATGATTTCAGCGATGAACTGTCCACCAACCTGGGAAATATTCTTTCCGCAGATTATATCGGCAGCCTGGTGGGCGCGTTGATCTATGTCTTTGTCCTTTTAAGGTTTACACCCATCACTGAAGCCGCGTTTTTAACCGCGGGCATCAATTTCCTGCTGGCTTTTATCACCTTTATCTATTTTTCAAAAGCAGGACTGATTCATAAAAAGGCTTTGCCGGCGATTATCATGGTCATCACCTTTTTTGCCGTATCCTCCGGTATCTGGAACAACCGGGAATGGAACCTGAAAATTGAACAGCCCCTGTATGATGACCCCATTATTTTAAGCCGTACCTCCCAGTACCAGCATATTGTCATCACCCACTACACGCCCTTTGATGAGGTCCGGCTGTTTTTAAACGGCAACCTGCAGTTCTGCAGTACAGACGAAGCCCGCTACCATGAGCCCATGGTGCATCCGATCATGAATCTTGCCCCTGTCCGGAGCAAAGTGCTTATCCTGGGCGGCGGTGACGGCTGTGCATTAAGGGAAGTTTTAAAATATGAGGATGTAAAACACATCCTGCTGGTGGACCTTGATCCGGACATGACACACCTGGCCAGAACAGATCCTGTGCTAACCCGGATCAACCAGAATGCCTTTAAGGATTCACGTCTGGTACACATGGCAGGCGCTGGTGTCAGTCCCGGGGATGACCGCAGAATCTATAAGAATACCCCCCGGAAAAACAATGAGAAAAATCAGTCTGAAACCCAAAAACTTGCCGATGTAAAGGTCATGAATATTGATGCGGACAGATTTTTAAGTGCGGTTCCCGGATTCTGGGATGTCATTATCATTGACTTGCCGGATCCTTCCACACCGGAACTGACCAAGCTGTATTCCAAGGAGTTTTATAAAAAAATAAAGCAGCATTTATCACAGCACGGTCTGATGGTGGTCCAGGCCACCTCTCCGTATCTTGCCAAAGAAAGCTATCTGTGCATTGGCCGAACCATCCAGAGCGCTGATCTTGCCATTCTGCCCTTTCATGAAAATGTGCCCAGTTTCGGAGACTGGGGATGGTTTCTGGCCTGGCATGCCAATATTGATTCAGCAAAAATCACCCGCAGGATAGATCACCTGACCTTTGATATCCCCACCCGCTACATCACCCCGGAGGTTTTCAAGGCAGAACTGGTTTTTGGCAAAGGCCAGCTTGAAACCCGGAATACACAGATCAACACTCTTCTTTTCCCGGTCCTGCTAAGCATATACAACCACGAATCCTGGCTTGTGGAATAACAAAACCGCCCGACTTACCGTAAACGGAAGCCGGGCGGTTTTTATCTGATCAATGGATGTATTTTCTTTATTTAAGAAGTGAGGGCATATTTTTAATAACTGCTTCAGCTTCTTTCATAATATCATTCACCATATCTGCAACTTTGGGCAGATCAGAAATTCTCTGGGCACATTCACCACCCGCCATCATGGCCTTGTCTTTATCACCATCATAAACTGCATTAATTGCAACTCTTTCATATTCCATCAACTTCATGGCACCTTCAGTGAGCGGGCCAGGGCTGTCAAGGAACAGTTCCGGTGTGTACTCCAGTGTATTTTTCTGATGTACTTTTGAAGTGTCGGTTTTAATCCAGCGGGCAGGTCCGACAAAGCCTCTTGCAACCAGAGTACCACGATCACCGGCTTCTACGATGCCCTGTTTCCACATCGGTGCAAAATCACTTTCTTCTGTGGCCAGGAAACGGGTTCCCATCTGAACACCCGCAGCACCCAGAGCCAGAGCGGCAACAAGACTTTTTCCATCACAGAATCCGCCAGCGCCGGCAACCGGAGTTCCTGACTCTTTCAAGGCTTCTACAACAGCAGGAAGCAGAACCATGGAATGAACAGGTTCCCATGAGGTATGGAATCCGCCTTCATGACCGGAAGCCACAATCAGATCAACGCCTGCTTTCTGACAGCGAAGCGCACCTTTAACCGAAGGAATGACATGCAGCCAGGTAAAACCGGCATCTTTCAGAGGTTTAGCCCAGGGAATGGGATCTCCTGCAGAGGTAAAAACCACCTTGAAACGGTCTTTAAGACTTGGGTCCTGCTCTCTGGCTTCGATGGCAGTCTGAACAGCCAGCTCCGCATGCTCCATCATCATCCCGGACACCATGACATTAATACCAAAGATACCGCCGGTTGCCTTGGTTCGCTCATTTGCCTGCTGAAAGGCCTTCATCAGAATATCTTTTTTGCTTTCTCTCGGATCAGCACCGACAGTTCTGGCCCAGTGTTCATAAATTTTAAATTGATCTGTCCGGGTGGATTCATGCAGACCACTGGTTGACATCAATCCCAGAACACCTGCATTTGCTGCAGCAATACTGAGCATATTGTTACAGAACGGGCCCATTCCTGCCTGGATGATAGGATGTTTTACACCAAGCAACTCATTCATTTTTGTTTTGATCATCTTGTTTTCCCTCATTATGTTAAAGGTTAATTAATTTCAGTGAAAACTGAACATTTGTTCTATTAATAACTTAATTTAAATCAAGTTGCAACCGTGAATTGTGCAATAAAAGAATGGATACCCACTTGTAATACCTGAGAAAATTATATTATAGTCAACTGAATTGTTTATTATCTTTGGTTATCATCATTGTCGCACAATGAAAGGATGTCGGTTTGGATACACCTTCTAATGACACGCTTCTTGATTATTTTACAGAATCGATCTGTCCTTTAACCGGCGCCAGAATCAGAGAAAATCAATCCTGGGAAAATATCCCTCTGACCAAAAATTTTTCCGTATCCTTTAAACTTGTAAACGATAATACCCTGAGTGTTTTTCCAAAAGGATGGGCCACTTTTGACGGCGTTAAATCTCTTTTCATAGAATATGACCGGTTTTTGAATACTGTCGGACTGAAGGATAAGCCCTATACAGAGGTGTCTGACTACGGCCAGATCACCAATATTCCATCCAAAAGAGCCCGGATATATGTCATGGACAGTCTGCTGAAAAAAGCAGAAAAGAATCTGCTGATGGGCCATTTTATCTACAATGTCCCCAGGCACATCAAATGGATGTATAATATCGGAACTCGATTCAACCGGCCGCAAATACCCATGCGTGCTTATGATACCTATGCCGGTGCATATAAAGCATCCCGGAATATTACAGGCGACACCCCGGGCAAATGGTCGCTCGCATCCCTGGCCGGACGAATCAAAAGATTTTTCACCAGAAATGATCTGGAAACCTATTCAAATGAAATTTTAAAATACATTGGCGCCATCAACTGGGATAAAGAAGAACATCTGTTTGCAAACCGCGATGATTCCCACCCTTTTATTGCCGTATTTGATTCTTTAAGAATTCTCAAAACCGACCTGGATGAAAACCAGAAAGAAAGAGAAGAAATTGAAAAAGTATATAAAAAGCTTTTTGATCATATTGCAGACCCCACCATTGTATTTGATCAGGAAACGCACCAGATCTATGACTGCAATCTTGCTTTTTTAAATATCTATGGATACCTGCGCGAAGAACTCCAGGATATGACACCGGTCATACTTCATCCGGATGAAGAGAAAAAAAGAGCACTTAGCAATATAAACAACAGGAACAGACCTGAATCAAACCAGTATACCCATTTTACAAAATCCGGTAGAAAAATAGAGGTTGAAGTCCGAACCGACGAAACCGAATACCAGGGAAAACCTGCATGGATCAGCACATTTATAGATATCACTCAAAGAAATGCCCTGGAAAAAGAGCTCAAACGCCACAGGGATGAGCTGGAAAAACGGGTTGAAGAAAGAACCCGGGAACTTGAAGAAGAAATTGCGGAAAGAAAACAGGCCCAGCTGCGCTTGAAAATCAGCGAGGAAAAGCATCGCGGCATTATCGAGAACATGCAGGATGTTTTCTACCGTACAGACATTGACCAGAACCTGACCATGATCAGCCCTTCAGGACTTGCCCTTCTGGGATATACGTCAGAAGAACAGATTCTGGGGAAAAATATCGCACAGCTTTTTTATCATAACAGTGATCAATATTACCAGTTTTTAACCCACCTCAGAAAAAACAGGAAAGCCATTAACTTTGAGCTCAATATCTATCATTCAGATGGATCTGCCATCCCCATCATGTCCAGCAGCAATTATTACAGCGACCGGCAGGGGGTTCCATTAGGGATTGAAGGCATTATCAAAAATATTTCCGAACGCAAGCTGGCTGAAAAGCAGCTGGAAGAGGCTAAAATCGCTGCTGAAAAAGCAACCCAGGCCAAAAGTGAATTTCTGGCCAATATGAGCCATGAGATCAGAACTCCCATGAACGGCATCATGGGCATGGTGGAACTGATCCTTGACACGGATCTTAAACCAGACCAGAAAAATCTTGCCCTGACCATTAACACGGAAGCCGAGGCTTTGTTATCCGTGATTAACAGTATCCTTGATTTTTCCAAAATTGAGGCCGGAAAACTGGAACTTGACACGATTCCCTTTAATTTACGATTTTTATTTGAAGACCTGACTGCGGCATTTGCCATCACTGCCCAGAAAAACGGTCTTGAACTGATCTCTTTTCTGCCCCCCAATGCCCCGGAAAGGTTGATCGGCGACCCGGGAAGACTCCGGCAGATTTTTGTCAACCTGATCGGCAATGCCATAAAATTCACCCAGGAAGGAGAGATCTTTATCTGGACAGATTCTTTTGAAGACTTTGGCGACCAGGTCAAATTCAAATTCTGCATCAAGGATACCGGCATCGGCATCCCAAAAGAAAAACAGGGTAAAATCTTTGACAGCTTTTCACAGGCAGACGGCTCCACCACCCGCAAATATGGCGGCACCGGACTGGGCACCACGATTTCCAAACAACTGGTTACCCTGATGGGGGGCGAAATCGGCTTTGAAAGCATTTTCCAGGAAGGAACCACCTTCTGGTTTACGGTTGTCTTCCTCAAAGACACCATCACAATGAAACCGCCTGTTTTTCCGGAACAGTCAGATGAACTGAAAGGGCTGCAGGTGTTCATCATTGACGACAACCAGAATAACCGGTTTGTCTTCTCTGAGCACCTCAAATCCTGGGGCTGTGTCCCCATAGAAGCCAGAAGCGGGGAGCAGGCCTTTTCCATGCTGTCTGACCCGGATTCTCCACACCCGACAGTTGACATTATTTTATGTGATTTTCAAATGCCCGGCATAGATGGATTTGAACTGACCCGGAAAATAAAAGAAACAGATTCTCTTAAAGATATTCCCATCATTATTTTAACGTCAATGGGAGTCATCGGAGACAATAAAATCTGCAGGGAGCTGGGCATAAAAGGGTATCTGACCAAACCTGTAAGACGCAATGATTTAAAATCCGCCATTGTTTCCATCCTGATCAGACAGGATATCGCCCATCCTCAGGATACGCCGGGACTGACCACAAAGCATACTCTTCTGGAAACCCGGCTTGACCAGCCCCAGATTCTTCTGGCAGAAGATTATCTGACCAACCAGGTGATTGTGTCCCAGCATCTGAAAACCAATGGGTATCAGGTCACACTGGCTGAAAACGGGCGTATCGCTGTTGATTTATTTAAAAACCGCCGGTTTGATCTCGTCCTGATGGATATCCAGATGCCGGAAATGGATGGATATGAAGCCTGTAATAAAATCCGCGAGCATGAAGCTTTGCTCAGGCAGAAAATTGAACAGAAAAACCCGCTGCTGCACAAAGCATTCAGGCAGACCCCGGTCATTGCAATGACTGCACATGCCATGACCGGCTATAAAGAAAAATGCATTGCTGCAGGCATGGATGATTATATTGCCAAGCCGTTCAAGAAAAAAGATCTTCTAAAGCTCATAAACAAATGGCTGTCCAAAAATACAGATCAAAACCTGACCCCTCATACGGAACCCCGACCATCTGAAGAAATCAAAGCCGGGCAAAACCATGCACAGGATTCTCAAACTGCACCCCTGGACATGGATAAAGCCTTACATGAATTTGAAAATGACACAGATTTCTTTTTTGAAGTTCTCAATGAATTCATCCGGGTGGTGGACACCCAGATTCCCCTGATTCAAGAAGGAATTCAGGTCAAAGATTTTTCCGCGATCAAAGACAATGCCCATTCCATTAAAGGCGGTTCCGGAAACCTGACCGCCATGGCCGTGTCCTTGGCTGCAAAAAATCTGGAAGATGCGGCAAAACAAGAAGACATGTCTTTGGTGCAAACCTGCCTGGAAGAACTGGAAAATGCATTTAGAAAATTAAAAGATTATAAAAAAAATTTAAAATGAAAACAGGCAGTGGATGAGATGACGCTTTGGACGGTTTTAAACTGTTGAAAGAGGCAGGAACCTTCCCGGCCCTGCCTCTATATGACGAAAATTTTATTTTTGCTTTCTTTTCAACCCTACCAGACCGACAAGCCCCATGCCCAGAAGAAGCATGGCCCCCGGAACCGGCACAGCACTTACTGTGAGACTTATGGGTATCTGCTGGAAAGTAAGATATCTATAACCCTCCGCATCTATTGGTGAAAAATCATCGCTATCGTATGTATATTCAGATATCGACGTATAAATAAACGGTTCACCTGGCATATATGTCCCATTACTTACGATTGTTCCAGAACCACCGTCATAAATCCATGGTGACGCCTCATCTACGCGATAATAATATTCCGTGCCATTTGAAATAGAAATGTATGAAACTTTATAAGTGTCTGAAGGTTCCCCCCATGCTTCACCTGCAACAGTAGCTGTCCCGACTCTTTCAGAATAAAGATCTCGTTGGAGATGTGTAAGATCTGTTTGAACCCATTCACCCAGAATATTAACCGTTCTTGTCCCTGTTGATGTAACCAGACCATCAATTCTCATAGCGGTTGAGATATCCCCCACACCGAACGCCCCTCCAGGCAAAGATTGAACACTAACAGTAGTTGCAAGCCCACCGGTATAAACCCCCTGTGTGATAGCTGCCTGGGAAACAACAACCGTACTGGCTAAAAATACGAAAACCAAAAACAAAACACCTGATAAATTTCTCATCACAATTCCTTTTTTTTAATGGTTATCTTCCTAAAATTTTAAAACAACTAACCGTATTTCTGTGAATAAATATTAAATAATCAATATGTTATCCGGTAATTATGCAATATTGGTACCACAACTTACATTGAGCTTAAAAACACCTGTCAAACTTATAACTCAAGCGCTTCCAGATGGTTTTGCATGAAAATTCAAAAGTGACCTGAGAATTAATTTACCATAAATCATCACCTTTTTTTCACAGCTTAAAATTCAGCTTATTTTTAAAGAAGAAATATGCCGGAATATTAAAAACGCGACTGTTCCTGCGGCCATCATTATCGAGCCGCATAAAAATGCCATGGGCAGGCTTAAAAAATCCACGGCAATTCCGGCAGCCATGGCTCCGGTCAGCATGCCCATGCTGTGAGCCATGGTCATGATGGACATCACAGACCCCATGGCTTTTTTGTGTTCTCCCATGATCACGGCATAGCCCATGACAGCGGGCATGGAAATCCCGCCGCCAAGACCGAAGATCACAACACCGACAACCAGATCCTGAAAAGAAGACGAATAAAATAATAAAAACATGCCGACAGTGGACAGTATACCGCCGGACACGGCCATTATTTGCTTATTTATCCTGTCCGCCGCATATCCCATGGGAAGACTCAAAACCCCTGCCACAAAGACCCCCAGCGTGGCAAGCACACCAATCAAAGATCCGGGCAGATCAAATTTTGTATCGGCAAACAGGGGAAGAAAGCTCCATATGACCCCGATACATGCGGTATAGGCATACCGGATGGAAAAAATTGAAACCAGTTCATAATCTTTTAACAACAGCCCCCAGGAAATAATGTCCTGACTGGAAGTTTTTGCTTTTTCAGCGTTCACCGGCGGCAGAAAAAATATACAGAGCAAAAGCCCGATACCGGACAGAATCCCCATGCAGACAAAGGCTGCATCCAGAGACCAGATTTCTTTTATGCTGCCGCCCAGAAGCGGCCCCAGGCTCAGGCTTAAAAACATGGACAGATTAAACAGGCCCATGGAATAACTTTCCGAACCTTCCGGTGTAATTTCACCCACATAGGCCTGGACCACAGGCATAATCATGGCAGAACCAGCGCCCTGGATAAACCGCAGCACAATCAGCGTTTCCACTGTGTTTGAAAATATGAATGCAATGGATATCAGTGTATAGACAAAAAGGCCAATGACAATAAAGGGCTTTCTGCCCTTCATATCTGACAGTCTGCCAAAATAGGGCAGAAGGACAGTCCGTGAAATGGAAAAAGACCCGAATATCAGCCCCACATAGATGCCGGTTGCCCCTAAATCATTGGCATACACCGGCAGAAGCGGCACAACAATGCCAACGCCTGTAATGGTTGAAAAAATTGCAAAAAACAGGGTTAAAAAAACAGATTTCTGATCTGTGGGGATAATCCCTTTTGAATGGTGGATCACAGCTCTGAAAAACTGTGACAGAGAATCTAGGACATGCATTCTTTAATCTGGCCGAGAAACCGGCTGGGGGCATTAAACTCTCCCTTGCGGTAATTGGCATGGGTCAAATACAAAAATCGTTCTGCCCGGGTCATGGCCACATACATCAGGCGGCGTTCTTCGGAAATGGCAGCGTCTCCTGCATCAATGGAGCGCCAGTGGGGGAAAAGCCGTTCTTCACAGCCCACAATAAACACAGTATCATATTCCAGCCCCTTGGCAGAATGAATGGTCAGAAGAGAAACACCACCGGTATCGGAATCTTCATCATCGGATTTATCTTCACGGATCAAGGATGCTTCCTCAAGATATTCCAGCATGGTGTCTTTGGGTCTTGCGGTAAAAATCAACTGCTCAAGGTTTTCTTTTTTTGAAATAAATTCCGCAGGTGTTTTGGTCAGTTTTTCCAGATAATCAAGATAGCCGGTTTTTTCAATGACCACTTCCATGGCCGTTGCAGGCGACAGTGCGCAGATTTCATCCAGAATTTCCAACACCCGGGATAAATTCTCATGCACTTTTTTGGTCAGCACACGGTCGGATATCATCATCCGTGCCGCATCCTGGAGACTGACGGTTTGGGATCTCATCTGGGCCATTTTCTTCACCATGGACGGCCCGATCCCTCGTTTGGGCGTATTGAGAATCCGCTCAAAGGACACATCATCTCCGGGGAAAACCGCTGCGCTCAGATAAGAATTAATATCCAGAATTTCCATGCGTTCAAAAAACCCCTGGGACCCTTTTAAGCTGTACGGGATTCGATAGGCCCTGAAAATCTTTTCAAAGGGCAGGGAACAGAATTTGGTCCGGTACACCACAGCAATTTTATCCAGGCTGATCCCCTGGCCCTGGCGGTTCATTCCCTTGATTCTTCTGGCCACCCATTCTGCCTCATGGGTATCGGACATGAAATCATAGATTTCCACCACACCGCCTTTTTTCTGGGAAAAACATTTTTTTTCCATCTTGTCCGGATTGTAATCAATCAGATCATTGGCCACCTGGACAATCTCGTTTGCCGAACGGTAATTTTCCTCCAGCCTGAAAATTTTTGAATCCTTGTATTTTTGCGGAAAATCCAGGAAATGATTCACATTGGAGCCGCGAAATCCGTAAACCGCCTGCCAGTCATCTCCCACGCAGAACAGGTTCCGGTGTTCACCCAAAAGCAGATTGGTCAGATCATCCTGGAGATTATTGGTGTCCTGGTATTCATCCACCAGAATATAGGAAAAATAGTTCTGATAATATGTTCTGATCTTTTCATTATCCCGGAGCAGATCTCTTGTTTTCAAAAGAATATTGTCAAAATCCACGGAATTCATTTCTTTTAAGCGCGCTTCATACTGAACAAAGATATCCTGAACCCGGATACCGAAAAATCCAGGTTTTAATTCAAAATATTTTTCAGGATTACCAAAATTCTTGGCCCGTGAAATGGACGATAAAATTCTGTTGGCATATTTTTTTTCAATATTGTTTTTAACGCACAGCTCCTTGGACAGTTTCTCCTGCTGGTAAACAGAGAACACCTGGACAGGACTGGCATATCCCATGACATCACAATGCTGCTTTAAAATCATCAGGCAGGCAGAATGATAGGTTCGAACCCAGTGAAAATCCTTGTAATCCAGACCAGTCATCTTCATCAGGCGCGATTTCATCTCGTCCGCGGCTTTATTGGTGAAGGTGATGGCCAGAATCCGTTTCGGATCATGGCCCTGGTCCACAAGATGCGAAAATTTTGCCGTCAGGGTCCGGGTTTTGCCCGAGCCTGCCCCGGCCACCACAAGTGCCGGGGAACCTTCATGATCAACTGCGTCCTGCTGAGCGGGCGATAACTGCATAAACCCCTATTTAATCTCATCTATAATGGTTTTCAGGGCAGACTCGATTTCTGCCCTGATTTCTTCCAGACGGCTTTGGCTGAGTGCCTCAAACCGAAGAACCAGCGCCGGCTGTGTATTCGATGCCCGGACAAGTCCCCAGCCGTCTTTGTAAACCGCGCGAAGACCGTCAATATCAATGACCTCCTGTCTGGCTTTAAAATGCGCGACAATTTTATCAACAACCTTGAATTTAATATTATCCGGACATTCCACCCGAAGTTCCGGCGTGGTATAGGTCCTGGGAAGATCGGCGATCAGTTCATCCACTCCCTTGCCGGTATCCGCCATAATCTCAAGCAGACGGCAGGTGGCATACAAGGCATCATCAAATCCCAGATACCGGTCCTTGAAAAACATATGCCCGCTCATTTCTCCGGCCAGGGCTGCATTTTCTTCCTTCATTTTTTTCTTGATCAGAGAATGCCCGGTACGCCACATGATGGCAATTCCGCCATGCTTTCGGATATCATCGTACATGACCATGGAGCATTTGACTTCTGAAATAAATGTGGCCCCGGGCTGTCTTTGCAGAATTTCCCTGGCATAGATGATCATGAGCTGATCCCCGTAAATCACCTGTCCGTTTTTATCCACCACGCCGATTCTGTCCGCATCTCCGTCATATCCCACACCCAGATCAAGATGGTTTTCCTTGACCAGTTTTATCAGATCCCCAAGATTTTTTTTCTGTGTAGGATCAGCTTCATGATTTGGAAAACTGCCATCCATATCACAGAAGATATCATGCACTTCACATCCCAGTTTTTTCAATACCGGCAATGCCGTGACCCCGCCGGTACCATTGCCTGCATCAATGCCCACCCGGATGGTTTTCCTGATTTTAATGATATCCAGAATATTGTCCATATATGCGGGCATCACATCCTGTCGGGTCAGATTGCCGCGGCCTTCCTCAAAATCATTGTTCTCAATCAGAATCCGGACATCCTGCAACCCATGACTGTGTATGGAATCCTGGCCGTTCATCAGCTTGAACCCGTTATATTCCGGCGGGTTATGACTGGCCGTCACCATGGCGCCCCCGTCCAGATTCAGATGATGAATCGAAAAATAAAGCACGGGTGTGGGACAGGTGCCGATATCAATGACATTGCAGCCCGTGGACGTAATCCCCTGAATGAACAGGTCCGAAAACATATCCGAGGTTTTTCTGCAGTCCCGTCCGACAGATACTGTTTTTTTGCCTGATCTTGCCAGAAGTGTTCCATATGCCTTGCCGATATTAATGACATCAGCTTCCATAATATCCTTCCCAACCACGCCTCTGATATCATATTCTCTAAAAATTCCCGGATTCATAATGCCTCCTCGTTTACATAAATTTCGATAAAAGGACCAGAGTCCCAATAATCCAACAATATGGTGCAAACAAATGAAATCTGCCTGCATGAACAAGTCTGAGCAAGGTCTTTAATGCAATCAGCCCCACGACAAATGAAGCAAGTGTCGCCCAGATGGTGATCATGTCGATGGATGTTCCGGCGTCGATCATGTCTTTTACGCCCAGAACCTGGGCACCCAGGATGGCCGGGACAGACAGCAGAAAAGAAAATTTGGCAGCAACATGACGGTTCATGCCCAGAAACATGCCTGCTGCAATGGTGCTGCCGGACCTTGACACCCCGGGAATAACCGCAAACCCCTGGGTAATACCAATTATTACGGCCTGTTTTATTCCAAATACGGAGGATTTTTCATCTGTCACATAATATTTTCTGGAAAGCCATAAAAGTGTTCCTGTAACGATCAGCATGGCCCCAACCAGAACCTGGGAGGAAAACAATACCGCTTCAAACTGTTTGATCACAAGCCCGATAATGGCTGTGGGAACAGAACCGATAATAATAAAGGCCGCCATTCTCAAATTCTCATCTTCTTTGAACATAGAACTGGCTGTCTTAAATGAAAACAACTGTGCAAAATACCTGAAAACAGATGTCAGAATCGCAATGATATCAGGAAAATAAACAACCAGAACAGCCAGAAGTGTTCCCATATGAACACTGATATCAAAACTCAGTTGAGACTCTGTAATGCCAAAAAAAATCTGCCCCAGAACCAGATGGCCGGAGCTGCTGACAGGTAAAAATTCTGTAAGTCCCTGCAGAATTCCAAGAATAATTGCTTGATATAGTTCCATATTTGATTCGTTTCTTATTAAATATTAATGACCAGCAAATGGCCTTGATATATAATTCCTGAGCCTAAATTGCAAGGTTTTAAAAAGGCCGCATCATCATCTGACAGTTAATTTCGCACAAAGGTTGATTTCATTTTGTTTTTCCTGTAAAAATAAACACTGTATTTTGGGTTAGCTATCTTCACTTGATTATCAATGATACAAACACAATTCAACAAGGAGAAAAAAAAATGAGGCTTTTAACAAGAGGTTTATTAATTTTTTCTGCTGTCCTGTTTTTATTCGGATGTGCGGCACAGCAGACAACACCTTCATCACAAGCCCAGACTGCCCAGACCGCACCGGCTGCACCCGCAGCACCGGCACCGGTAGACAGTGACCAGGACGGTGTTGTGGACTCAAAAGACAAGTGCCCTGATACCCCCCTGGGCGCCAACGTCAGCCCGTATACCGGATGCTGGACCCTCGGGCATGTGCTTTTCAATTATGACAAGGCCGACATCAGAGCTGCACATCAGCCCATGCTGTTTAATATTGTTGAGGTCCTTGAAAAAAATCCGGACATGACCATCCAGCTTGATGGCCATTGCGATAATATGGGATCTGCCCAATACAATATGGGATTGTCTGCCAGACGCGCCAATGCAGTAAAACAGTATCTGGTGGATGAAGGTATTGCAGCCAGCCGGGTTAAGACCAAAGCCTATGGCTTTTCCAAACCAATCGCCACCAACGATACAGATGAAGGCCGTGCATTGAACAGAAGAGTTGAAATTACGCCCATTAAATAATTTTAAGATCATATAAACGCCTAAAAGTCCCGGCAGATTCAAATCTGCCGGGACTTTTTTTTGCTTTTATAAAAACCAAATCCTTTTCAAACAGGGCAATTGCATGTAAATTTTTTACGCCATGGGGATTATTATCATCTGCAACCAGAATATATAATCCATGTTGGCATAAAAGCTTGACATGCGGTCCGTTTATGGTACTATTTTCGGACCGGAGGAAATAACAATGAATATTACAAGTGATATCAAGCCAGTCACCTATTTAAAATCACGAGCAGCCGACTTGCTTAATCAAATCAATGAAACGCATCGGCCTGTAATAATTACCCAGAACGGTGAGCCAAGAGCCATCCTGCAAGACCCAAAAAGCTATGAAAATATGCGCAATGCCATCGGTATTTTAAAGCTCCTTTCGGAGGGGGAAGCCGATATCAGGGAGGGGCGCATTAAATCACAGGAGGATGTTTTTGACGAAATCGAGAATGCATTGAAAGCCAGCCGGAAATGAACAAGAAATATCAGGTCACATGGGCTGCAGTGGCACAACATGATCTGAAACAAATCATTGAATATATAGCGATAGATAGCCCGGGCAATGCGTCCCGGATACTCAAAAGAATCAAACAAAAAGCATCCGGTCTTTATGCCATGCCGGATCGTGGTAAAATTGTTCCGGAGTTGAGAGACCAGGGTATACACACCTACCGGGAACTGATTATAGCTCCCTGGCGAATAATATACAGAATATCAGATACAGCTGTTTTTGTTTTGTCCGTTATCGATTCAAGGCGGAATGTCGAAGATATCTTGCTTGATAGATTCGTCAAATATTAAAAATGCCTGCAATCGCCTCTGCCTTCTCAAAAAAAACAAAGCTTGATTCCCATTTGTTTTTCCTGTAAATATGAGTATTATATTTTTGGGTTAAATATCTTCTCGAGTAATCATCCATGTGTATTTAGATAAAAACAAATCAAAAGGAGAAAAGACGAAATGAGACTTTTAATTAAAAGTTTGCTGACACTTTCTGCAGTCATTTTTTTATTTGGCTGTGCAACAAAAACCCCATTGCCAAATTTTGAGGCAAAACAATTTGATACAAACATGTATTCTTCCAAAGTGGATAATTTTCTGATCCTTTTTGATGCTTCCAGCTCTCTGGAAATGGACCAGACCTTTGAAACCGCACGCGCGGTTGTGACCCGGCTGAACCAGACCATCCCCGAGATGGGCCAGACTGCCGGATTAAGATCATTCGGCCATGATCCCGGTGTTTCCATGAATGAGACCCAGTTATTCTATGGAATGGAAAAATACTCCACTGCAAAATTACAAAGCAGTTTTGACAAAATCAAAAAAGCCGGCGGATTCAGCCCCATCAACAAAGGTCTTGATGAAGCAGGCAAAGACCTCAAAGGCCTTTCAGGCACAAGAAATGCCATCATTCTGGTCAGTGACGGCAAAGACATGCCAAGAGATGTTCTGGATGCCGCAAAAAGACTCAAAGACACATATAAAGACAATATCTGCTTTTATACCATCCATATCGGCAAATCCGTCTCCGGAAAAGCACTGCTAAAACAGATTGCAGATATCGGCGGATGCGGATTTGCATCCGATGCCCAGGACCTGCTGACTGGCCATGGCATGGCTGCCTTTGTAGAAAACGCGCTTTTGCATAAAAAAGGAACCCCCATGGCACCTGCAGGGCCGGCATCGCCAATGGACAGTGATCAGGACGGTGTTGTGGACTCAAAAGACAAATGCCCTGATACCCCCCTGGGTGCAAGCGTCAGCCCGTATACCGGATGCTGGACCCTGGGACATGTGCTTTTTAACTATAACAAGGCTGACATCAGAGCCGCACATCAACCCATGCTGTATAATGTTGTTGAGGTTCTTGAAAAAAATCCGGGCATGACAGTTCAGCTTGACGGCCATTGCGACAATATCGGATCTGCCCAATACAATATGGGATTGTCTGCCAGACGCGCCAATGCAGTAAAACAGTATCTGGTTGATGAAGGCATTGCAGCCAGCCGCGTTAAGACCAAAGCCTATGGTCTTTCCAAGCCAGTTGCCACCAACGATACAGATGAAGGCCGCGCATTGAACAGAAGAGTTGAGATTACGCCCATGAAGTAATTTTTTTATCGTATAAATCCCAAATCGTATAAACCAAGGAAAACGTCCCGGCAGATTCAAATCTGCCGGGACGTTTTTATGGATAAAGCAGCGTTCCTGTTTTATGGGTGCTGTAACCGCCCAGCCTGTTGACCTGATCTTTAAACGATTTTGTCTGTATGGTTTCAAGCAGCACCTGAATTTTAGGGGTATCAAAAAACCGCTCCGGTATGACCAGATCATAGGATTCAGTTACCACCGGAATAAAATCAAGATCAAGCGCCCGTGCCGCAGCATGAATACCAAGGCCCGCATCTGCGCGGCCGGAAAGCACACTGACCGCAACAGACATATGGGTGTATTCATCATTTTCATAGCCCCTGATCTCCCCGGGTTCCATGCCAAGCACTTTTAATTTATAATCAAATAAAATCCGGGTGCCGGATCCGGGCTGACGATTGATGAACTGCAGCCCTTTATCTTTTAAATCCGCAATGCTCTGAATATGTTTGGGATTGTGTTTAGGCACGATCAACCCCTGGTCCCGCATCACCAGATTGATCAGATACACCTTTTGATCCGGCAGATATTTTTTGATATAGGAAATATTATAACTGCCGTCATCCGGGTCCAGAAGATGGGCTCCGGCAAGATGACAGGCCCCTTTTTTAATGGCCATCAACCCGCCCATGCTGCCGACATGACTGGAGGATATACTAATGGCCCCGTTCACCTGCCGGATATGATCGGCTAAAAGATCCAGGGTATTATCATGGGATCCGGTAATGACAATGGTGTTTTCAATTGACGACAGGGGCCGCAAAAGTGTTGCCAAAACCTGTTCATTCTGAGAGATGCCCTCAACATTTTTGGGGATTCGGATCACTGCATCGGCTTTTGTCAAGGTGGTGATATTGCCCGCACCCCGGGGCAGCTGGGACGATATCAGATTGCCGTCAACAGATCCCAGTTTTACCCTTAAAAATTCCTCCTGCCCCAATTTGGAAGCAATTTTCCGGGCACAGCTCACCTCAACCCGGGTCAGCTCCAGCAGGGGACGGTTCTGCATATTCAACAGCAGCGGGCCTGCAAACTGTTCAAAGGCAACAATGGCGGATACCGGATACCCTGGAATCCCGAAAACCGGCTTGCCGGATAATTTTCCGAACATCACAGGTTTTCCCGGCATCATGGTCACCCCGTGGACATACAGTTCACCTGAATCCTGGATCACCGGTTTTGCAAAATCTTCAGACCCCGCAGACGAGCCCCCGATAATACAGATCATGTCATATGCCTGTTCAGATGCATCCTTCACCGCTTTTTTTATGGTCTCAAGATCATCCTTGAGCATGGGGGCGATTTCAAACACGGCCCCGTGATCCGTGCACAGTGCCCCTAACACATGGGAATTGGATTCCACCACGTTTCCGGGTGTCATCTGATTCACCTCAATATCCTGCCACTGCACCAGCTCAGATCCGGTCGGGATGATCAGAACCTTTGGCTGCGCATACACCTGAACCTTGAATATGCCGCCGGAAAGCAGAGCTCCCATGCAGTAGGCATTGATCTGATGCCCCCTGGGGAACAGCAGTTCAGTGGCCACAATATCCTCGCCCATTTTTCTGACATTCTGCCAGGGAAAAACCGGGGCTTCTATTTCAATGGTATGTTCATCCAGAATCTGGATATGTTCAATCATGATGACCGCATTGGTGTTTTCCGGCATCACATGCCCGGTATTGACCCAGAATGCATTCTTTCCGGGAAAAAGACGGATAGGAGACTCTTCATTTGCGCCAAAGGTATTTTTTGCATCAAGCGCAATCCCGTCCATGGCAGCTGCATGAAAATTAGGGGACGAGATGGCTGCGATGGCAGGTTTGGCAAGCACCCTGTCTTTGGCATCCACCACATCAAGGGTCTGTATCCGGGTTTTATAGTCTTTAAAATGATCAAAGAGGATTTTTCTGGCCTCCTCAATGGTTTTCATTTCCAGATATACATTTCGTTTAGATGATATTTGTTTTTTCGAACTCATGTTTTAAATGCCTGTTTGAAAACTGATTTTTTATAAAAGAATAACATCCACCAGGGTATCTTTTTCAAGGCCTTCCACATCCTCGCCGATCTCCAGCAGCCCGTCGGCAAAAATCATGGTTCTGATCAGGCCGGACTTGCCCAGAACCGGAACCACCTGCTGCTGTCCGTCCTTTTCTTCAAGCAGCACCCGGACAAAATCCCGTCGCCCCTGGGCAGAGGACAGATTCCGGGTCAGCCTGCCGCGAACCTGTATCCGGGGACGCTGTTTTTTTAATCCCTTGATATGATCCAGGAACGGAACCACGGCAATCTTGAATACCACCATGGCCGAAACCACCTGTCCCGGAAGGCCCCATACGGGCTTGTTCCCTGATTTTGCAAGAATGGTGGGTTTACCCGGACTGACCGATATGCCGTGAAACAGCACCTGGGTGTCAACAATTTTGGACAGAACATCAAGGGTATAATCTTTTGCCCCCACAGAACTGCCCCCGGAAATCAGGACCATGTCGGTTTCCTCAAGGGCCTTTTCCAGCGCCGTTTTCATGGCTGCCGGGTCATCCTTGATAATCCCGTAAGACACGGGAATCGCATGGGCCTCGCGAATAAACCCTGCAAGGGAATACGAATTGATATCCCTTATTTTCCCGGGTCCGGGCGGTTCATTGATGGCAATGATTTCATCTCCTGTGGAAATAATCCCCACTTTGGGAATCTGATACACCTCCAGGGTCTCGAACCCGAGACCTGCAATCAGGCCCTGCTCCTGGGGACGGATAAATCTGCCCCGGGGCAGGACCACCTGGTTTTGTGCAAAATCCTCAGATGCATCAATCACATTCTGCAGCGGCGCAACACTTTTGTATATTTCAACAGACGTTTCATCAACAGCTTCTGTATGCTCCACCATGACCACGCTGTCCGCGCCTTCTGGAAGCATCCCGCCGGTGGAAATCTTTGCCGCCATACCCGGTTCAAGCACAAAATCCGGGACATCCCCCATCAGAATGGTTGCCTGAACATTGAGCCAGGCCGGACTGGACTCTGATGCCCCGAAGGTGGCGTCTGCCGCCAGGGCATACCCGTCCATGGTTGCCCGCCGGAACCCCGGCAGATCAGACAGGGCTGCCACATCCCGGAAAAGCACCCTTGAATACGCATCTTTCACATGAATGGTTTCAGATTCAAGCGCAAAAAATTCCCTTCGCAGTTCCAGCACTTCTTCAAGGGTTTTTACTTTGAAAAACTGATTCACTTCAACGCCTTTTTCAGTCTTTCCATGGCCGTTTCCACCTTTTCAAGGCTGTTGAATGCACTGATCCGGATATAAGAATTTCCGCACCGGCCAAAACCGCCGCCTGGTGTGCACACCACAGATGCCTTTGTCAAAAGCAGATCAAAGAACTCCCAGGAATCCCTTCCTTTCCCGTCGATCCAGATATATGGCGCATTTTTCCCGCCCACATAATCAAACCCCAGATCTGCCACGGTTTTTCTGATCACATCCGCATTATTCAGATAATATGCAATCTGTTCTGCAACCTGCTTTTTTCCCTCGGGAGAATACACCGCCTCGGCAGCTTTCTGAACCGGATAAGACACCCCGTTGAATTTTGTGGTGTGCCGCCGGTTCCACATGGCATGCAAAGAGACTTTTGCACCGGTTGAATCATAGATCATGCAGTCTTTTGGCACCACGGTGAACCCGCAGCGCGTGCCGGTAAACCCGGCGGTTTTTGAAAAGCTTCGAAATTCCACTGCCACCTGTCTTGCCCCTTCAATCTCGTAAATGGATCTGGGCAGTTCATCCTCCCGGATAAAGGCCTCATAGGCTGCGTCAAATAAAATCAAAGCCTTGTTTTCCCTTGCATAATCCACCCACACCTTAAGGTCCTGCTTTGTGGCTGTGGATCCTGTGGGATTGTTGGGAAAACACAGATAAATCAGGTCTACGGGTTCTTTGGGAAGCTGCGGAAGAAAATTATTTTGTTTTTCACAATCCAGATACACAATGCCTTCATATCTGCCATCAACATTTTTCCCGGTTCTGCCTGCCATGACATTGGTGTCCAGATAAACCGGATAGACCGGGTCTGGAATGGCGATTTTGATGTCCCCGGCAAACAGCTCCTGAAAATTTCCACAATCGCATTTGGCCCCGTCACTGACAAAGATTTCATCTGCGGCAACATCACAGCCCTTATCCTGAAAATCATTTTTTGCAATGGCCTGTCTTAAAAACTCATAGCCCTGTTCCGGACCATATCCCCTGAAACTTTTATCCAGGGCCATTTCCTCCACTCCCTGATGAAAGCCTTTGATTATCGCAGGGGCAAGGGCGCAGGTCACATCCCCGATCCCCAGACGGATAATGTCTGCATCAGGATTTTTCTTCTGATAGTCATTCACTCTTTTTGCAATATCACTGAAAAGGTACGATGCTTTTAATTTACTGTAATTATCATTTGCTCTGATCATAAAAATTCCTCCACATCCAGAATAAAAACTCAGGTTTAAACATAAATATGTCTGATGTTTATCATTTTTTTCTGAGAAACGCCAATACAGTCTCTCCCATATTTATAAATCAGGATTGTCAAGGTCAGTATGCCAGCATCCTCAATGCAGGCATTCAGAGAATGCTTTTTGTTATTTTTGCAGTGGCGATGATCTTATCCTTGACCATAGCAGTGACTTCAATAAAACAAAGCCGTCTGCCCAGACGGATAATTTTTGAATTAAATTCAACAATATCTTTGAGCTTTGCCGAAGACATCACTGACACCTGGATATCATGGGTGACCGCTTCAGTTTTATCATCAAGAAGACTTAAAAGCCCGGCATATGCACATACGTCACACAGAAAATAAATCACACCGCCGTGGAATGCGCCTGCAGGATTCAAAACGTTCCGGGAAACCTCTATCGAAAATGTTCCGGCACCCTCTTTGGTATTAATGGATCGAACACCAAGATATTGGTGCAATGGATGATTTATAACTTTCTGGATTCTCTGGTTCATTGCAATTCAGTCCTCTATATTTTTCAAGGTATTATTTCATATGGATAATTTTGATGTTTATCAGCCAGACAATCCTTAAGCAAGTGCATATTGCACGCACATAAAAATCCGGCGTTTTAATTCAGGAGAATTCATGGTAAGGGTAAGCCTGAAACCAAAAACAGCAGACATAAGGACGGATGGATTCATGAAGTTTGCAGCAGATCTTCATCTGCACTCCAAATATTCACGGGCGACAGCTAAAAATCTTGATCTTGAAAACCTTTACCGTGCAGCTCAGATCAAAGGTGTTTTTCTGGTGGGCACCGGAGACTTTACCTATCCTGCATGGATCAAAGAGATTGAAGAAAAGCTGGAACCGGCTGAACAGGGACTTTTTGCCCTGAAAAAAGAATTTGCCCGAAAAATCGACCAGACTGTTCCGGAATCGTGCAAAAATCCTGTCCGGTTTATTCTTCAATCCGAGATCAGCAATATCTATAAAAAAGACGGCAGGGTGCGTAAAAATCACAACCTGATTTATTTTTCACAGATTGAAACCGTTAAAAAATTTAATGCCAGGCTGGATGCCATTGGCAATATCCGATCGGACGGACGGCCGATTCTGGGGCTGGATGCGGCAGATCTTCTGGCGCTGATGCTGGAGATTGATGACACAGGAATGTTCATCCCGGCCCATATCTGGACACCCTGGTTTTCTTTGTTCGGGTCCAAATCCGGTTTTGATTCCCTGGAAGCATGTTTTGGAGAACTGACAAAACATATTTTTGCCGTTGAAACCGGTTTGTCCTCTGATCCGCCCATGAACTGGCGGGTGGCTGACCTGGACCATGTCAGCCTGATATCCAATTCCGATGCCCATTCTCCGGGATATCTGGGCCGCAATGCAACGGTTTTCAATACCGACCCGGGGTTTGAAAATATCCGCACTGCCTTAAAAACAAGGAATCCTGAAACCTATCTGGGAACCCTGGATATGTACCCGGATCAGGGAAAATATCACTATGACGGGCACCGGAACTGCGGCATCAGCCTGAACCCGTCCCAGACCCTGGAAATAAAAGGGCTGTGCCCTGAATGCGGCAAACCCCTGACCTGCGGGGTTCTGTACCGGGTACAGGAACTGGCCTGCCGGCCCCAGGGTTTTGTGCCAGACCACCGGCAGGGGTTTTCACATCTTGTGCCGCTGTCTGATATTCTGTCGGAGATCTTCAGTGTCGGACCCCATACCAAAAAAGTGACTGCCCATTACCAGAAGGCCATAGAACTGCTGGGGCCGGAATTGTCCATCCTTCTGGACCTGGAACTTGCAAAAATAGAATCCGCAGGTATTCCCATGCTGCCCGAAGCCATTGATAAAATGCGCAACGGCGATATCCGCATTGATCCCGGATTTGATGGTGAATTCGGGAAAGTGGGCATTTTCTCAAATTCAGAAAGAGATACACTCAAAGGGGAAAAATATTTTCTGTTCACGGATGTTTTACCCAAATCCGGAGAAAAAAAATCACAGGCCAAAAAGCAAACCCGGCCCGCAGCTTTGCCCCAGAAAACAGCTGACAGCACAAAAAAGCCAACAGAAAAACCGCCTGCTGACACAGACCTGCTCAGCGGATTGAATCCGGAACAAAGAAAAGCTGTGATGTCCCAAAGCCTGCGGACAATGATCCAGGCCGGACCCGGCACCGGAAAAACCAGAACACTGACAGCCAAAATTGCCTGGCTGATCACCAGAAAACAGGTGCCACCGGAAAAGATTCTGGCCCTGACCTTTACCAACAAAGCTGCACGCCAGCTTGAGGAAAGAATTGCAGCCTGCATGGCCCCCTCAACGGGCAGGGTCTTTGCCGCCACATTTCATTCATTCTGCCTCTCGTTGCTCAAAACTTACAGCACCCCAAAAATTTTAATTGCCGGAGAAATGGAGCGGCGCTGGCTTCTGCAAAATGCCCTGAAAGATGAGAAAAAGAAAACCAGGCTGTCCCGGATTGACACCTGGATTTCCCTGTGCAAGCAGCAGTTGTGCTCCTGTGATGATGATCCGGCACCTGTGATCGGCCCTGAAAATGCCATTGCATTCAAACCGGTTTACAAAAATTATGAAAAGCTGTGCCGCGAGCATGGTCTTGTGGATTTTGAAGACCTGATATTCAAAACCGTTGCGCTTCTGGATTCAGATGCCCATGTTCTGAAAGCGGTTCAAAAGGCCTATCCCCATGTATTTATCGATGAATATCAGGATCTTAATTTTGCCCAGTACAGCCTGGTCAAAAAACTCTGCCCTGAGGCACACATCACGGTGATCGGCGATCCGGACCAGTCCATCTACGGATTCAGAGGATCGGACAATATTTATTTTAAACAGTTTGCACAGGATTTTCCCGGGTGCGAATCCATCGAACTCACCCGTAATTACCGATCCACCCAGATGATTCTGGATGCCTCTTTCCAGATGATCACGCAACAGAATTCAAACACCGAAAAAACCCGCATCATTGCAAGGGATAACACTCGCCGCCAGTTGATCATAAAAGAATGCGCCACGGACAGATCAGAAGCGGTCTCCATTGCACGGATGATTGAGCGCATGGTGGGCGGCACCTCATTTTTTTCAATGGATGCAGGGCGGGTTACAGAAGAGGGCATCGACTATGCGTTCAGCGATTTTGCCGTGTTGTGCCGGACCCGAAGACAATGCCGGATCTTCCAGGAGGCCTTTGAAAAAGAAGGCATCCCCTGCCGGAGTGCAGACCGGCAAAAACTGTTTGAACCCAAAGGGATTCAGCAGTTGATCTTTCTTTGCCGCATGCTGGCCGAGAACACTTTTTCAAAAAAAATAAACTCCCCCCTTGACCAGGCCATGTGCAAGGACATTTTTGGCAGTGTTCAAAAAGCTGCGACTGCCATAAAAGCTGCAGGCCATGATCCTCTGCTGCCTGGGCCGGATCATGAAAACACAATGATCTGTGCAGTTGCCCGCATCTGTCAGGCCGCGGGTCTGGAAGACATCATGACATCAGATGAAAAACACCGGATCGCCTATGAGAAAATTCTTTCCATTGCCGGACAGCATCAGGATCT
Source organism: Pseudomonadota bacterium (assembly GCA_018821535.1). Taxonomy (GTDB): domain Bacteria; phylum Desulfobacterota; class Desulfobacteria; order Desulfobacterales; family Desulfobacteraceae; genus Desulfobacula. The sequence goes on from JAHJLV010000027.1 coordinate 144,063, forward strand.
GGGCAGCATGATGAATGCGCTGCACCTGGATCAGGATGCCGACGTCATTGGCCTGAACACCCAGGATGTTTCCCTGATGACCATTCATGCGGCCAAGGGCCTGGAATTTGCAGTGGTGTTTATTGCAGGCTGTGAACAGGGACTAATCCCCTATCTGCCGCACGCAGGCGGCCCTGTGGATATCGAAGAGGAACGAAGACTGTTTTATGTAGCCATGACGCGGGCCATGGATATCCTTTGCCTGACCTATGCTAAAAAAAGAACCCTGTTCGGCACCACTGAAGAACGGCACCGATCCATATTTATTGATGATATTGAAACAAACCTGACAAAACTGGAAAAAACCGTTTTCCAGCCAAAACCCCGAAACCGGGAACAACAGCTTGAGCTGTTTCCGGATGCTTGAAAATGAATCGCAGAACAGTTCAGTTTAAAGCTTTTTTTTTATAAGCGTCTGATAGTCGGAAAAATTCATAATACTGGTTTTTTTTGAAAAACCGGCCGGAGGAACGCCTATTCCCTGTATGAATCGTGTCCAGAAATTTACCTGTGCTATTGTGCTTGAAATCACGACAAATTCTTTTTCTGAAAAAAACGCTTTCATCTTTGCAAGTATCTTTTCGTCAAGTTTTATCGGCGTTGCGGTTATTGACCGTGTAAATAACAAGGCTGTTTTTTCTTCTTCTGAAAAGGTGCTTATCTCTTCCAGTGAATATTTTTCCTGAATCGCTTCTATCTCTTTTTCAGTAATCCCGGCTTTTGAAAATTCACTTGAATTCATATCAATACAAAACGGACAGGACGCCATGAAAGAAACCTGCATCCGGATTAATTGAAGCAGTCTTTTTGTTGCCCTGCCTTCATCATGTGCCACCAGAGCTTCCATAAGGCCCGCGCCTATTGCAGCCTTTGGGTACCAGGTCAATATCCTTGCGGCCAGTAATTTTTTACCGACTTTCTTTTCTGCAAACCTGATGGCTGTTTTTAAAATGAATGGAATGCGCCCGGGCGGATTGATATATGCCATATGAATACCTCTTAGTGCTTATAGTCCTGAAATCCTGCCAGCAGTTCTTCAAAACTTTTTGGGTTGTATTTATTGAAACTCTCTTCATCAACAAAGGCATAATCATAATAAACCTCTGATTGGGCCCTATTCATATCAGCGCACCACTCATGCAACCGCTTCATCTTGAGGGGCACATCAAGATCTTCAAGACCTTTGGTTTCAACAATAATAACAGAACTTGAAGATTGTTTTACAATGAAATCAGGGTAGTAATTTGAAATATTGCCGTCAGCATTAACATAATCAATTTGAAAATGAACTGCCATGTAATTCTTCACATAAGAAATGATATCGTCACATTCTTCAAGAAAGGCTGCAAACTTCAGTTCAAGATAACTGTCCCCAATGATTTTATTAAATATGCTTTTCTTTGGAATTATGTAGCCCTGCTCCTTCACCACAAACGGACGGGTTTTTCTCAGTTTTATGGTGTCTTTAATCTTTGCATTACCTTTATCCTGGACGGTTAAAGCATTAATTTGTTTTTTAAACGTTTCAATCAAGGATTTGCTTGCCTCAAGCTCAGACAGATTGCGCAGTGTATTCAAACTATCAAGATCAACCTTCTTTTCAAACAACTCATTTTGAATAAAAATTTTTACTTTGCCATACAGTACATCATACCCGCTGACCAGGCGTAAATCCTTCATGATAATCTGAGCAAAATAACCGATAACTGATCGATAATCCGTAACAAAGCCTGAATCCAAAATAGTTGTGTGGTTAATTTGGCCTGTTGTAATATCCTTGAAGACGATCTCTTTCTTTTCTTCTTCACTGAATATTTTGTATTTTATTTTTTTACAGTCAAAGCAGCTTGTATCTAACTCTTCCAGATTTTTATATTCCCGATATATCCTTGCCGTTAAAACTGGGATTTCAATTTCAAGGGCATCAAGATCCTTGGCTGTATTTTCAGTATCGACTTCGACAATAATAGGCGTTTTGGGCTTTGTGCCTTCACCCATTGCCCTGCGCTCAAGTTCCACACCTTCGGATTGAATGGACTCCACAAAATCCATAAACGCATCGGTTCCCACCACGCTGACATATTCTTCCACGTTATTTCCGGGATACATTTTACGCAAACCTCTTCCCAGTGTCTGTTCCGGCAGTATATTGCTTTTGGCCGAATACGCACGCAACCCCACAATCGTGGTCACATTTCTAACATCCCAGCCTTCTTTTAGCATTAATACGGATACAATGGCTTTATAAGGGCTTTCCCAGCCGTCGATCTCATTGGATTGTTTCCGCAGAACATCAAGCTCTTCTTTTTTTTTGCCGCTTGCTGACTCGCTGATCTCCCCGTTGTTTTTAGTATGGATGACCAATACCGCATCTTTTAATTCAGGGTAGGTTGCTTCCAGATATTGAGCGACATCATCACAGTTTTTGGTATCGTCCGTCATGACAAACAGGATTGCTTTTTTATCCAGTTTGTCATGTTCTTTATATGCTTTACGCCATTCCTCAATGCCCAGATGAATATAGTCAGCATATTTTTCAGTGTAACGGGAGCTTTTCCGCTCGGACAATTTTGCACGGGATGCGGAATCGGGCAGTACCGGATGCTTCACTACATTCTGTGAGATTGCCTCGACCAATGGGTAATCCGACACCGTCTGAACGAAAATGGCACCGTTGTTATGCTTGGGGGTCGCTGTTACATCCACCTGAAGGGAAAGAAAGCGGTCTTTATGCTGCAAACGGTGATGAATATCTTCTATGGACTTGAACCATGCCAGGCGGTTATCATGAATATGGTGTGCCTCATCATTAAAAACCACCAGCTCTTCTATATCCCGGACAATATCCCCCAGATCAACCTTGGAATCAGTGGTTTTCCCCGAACCTGTGGCCATTTTTATGACAAATCTCCGCCATGACTCGTCAAACATATTTGCAGAAACCGCTCCGGATGTAATGCCATTATTTTTTGTCCTCTAATTTTTTGATGCCATGATCTGTAACCAGCAGCTTCATCTGCTGTATCGCAATCGAGTTCAGTCTCTTGAGCCGGTCTGCCTGGGGTAACCCTTCATTAATAAACAGCGCATTGAGGTTTTCCAGGTTTACCAGACAAACCAGTTGGGCGGCATCGGCCTGATCGCGAACATTCCCTTTTTCTCCGGGATTGGTATCACGCCACTGTTTTGCGGTCATGCCGAAAAGCGCCACATTCAACACATCGGCTTCCGAAGCATACACAAAATTGACCTGGGTTTTTGACAATTCAGGCGGAATTAGATTGGCTTTTATGGCATCCGTGTGAATGCGGTAATTGATTTTTGTCAGGTTGCGTTTTATGTCCCAACCCAATTGTGCCTTCTCGGTTTCCTTGAGCCGCTGAAATTCTTTGATCAGGTAAATTTTGAATTTGGGGCTGATCCACATACCGAATTCAAAAGCAAGGTCTCTATGGGCATAGGTGCCACCATATCGCCCTGCTTTGGCCATAAGACCGATTGCATTTGTTTTTTTTACCCACTCTTTGATACTGATTCGATAACTGTTCAAGCCGGCTTGACTTTTAATTGTGTCGAATTCGCCATAATTAAAATCAGGATTGTGGACGGATTCCCAAATCCCAAGAAATTCAACTGTGTTTCGGTTCCTGAGCCAATCGGAAATAAAAAAGTCTCCATCCTTTGCTTTGAGCATATCGGTAAGAGAGATGTGGTCCTCTTTATCCACCGGAACAACCCTGATTTGTGTATCAAGAACAGAAAAAGTTTTACCTTTTTTTTGACTCATACTGTCACCTCAATAATTTTCATGGTGTCATTACCGAAAATATCCACCACTTTCACGGCAATCTTGCGCCGTCCGGGCAAGCATTCCATAAAAGCACTCTTCAATTCAAGAGACCGGTCTTTTTTGGTCCTGAAAGACTGCCATTCGTTTTCAAACACATAATCCCCGCTCCAGACCTCTTTTATTTCGTTGCTTTCCGGATGGTTCACCCGCAATATTTCCCGCTTGGATTCAAAATCAAAGTCTACCGACCAGTAGTCAATCCAGTCTGTCCATTTTCGCGTCAACACGTCCCGTGTGACAATACCGTCCTTGTCCTTGCTGATCATGCTTCACGCCCCATCATCATATTATAGTGGCCCTCATGCCCGGTCTAAAATAATTCTCAATATTCAGGCGGATTTTACTGCTATCTGCCGGATATAGGATGGCAGAAGGCTGTTCACATCTCTGGGGGCTTTCACGCTTCTTCTGCTGTCAATGGTTTTTGCATCCTCAAGTTCCGGTGAATTTGCCCTGAACGGATCAGGCTGACGTCTTAAGGTGTTTTCCTTTTCATCGGTGAACGGCAATAAAAGAGGGCCGTCACTTTCAAGAACGTATGCCAGTTGACCGTTTCTTAAATAAACAATACTTCCGGGCGGATAAATCCCGATACTTTTCACAAACGCATGAAGAATGTATTGAAGCATCCGGTCTTTTTTTGCATAGGTTCTAAATAATTGTGTTACCACATTGATGGGATTATAGGCTTCTTTATAACACCGTTTGGAGGTCATGGCATCATAGATATCCGCAAGCTTGCAGATCCTTACATACAGCGGTACCTGTGTCTGGTTTTTGTCCAGCGGATAACAGCGGCCCTCTCCTTCAAATAAAGGGGCATGATGATAATGAACAATATTTTTAATCACTGAATTTTTAAGTTTGTTTTTCTCAAGAATCTGCACGCCATATTCATAGGAATGTTTACGCACTTCTTCAAATTCTTCTTCTGTCAAACTGCCTTTTTTGTTTAAAACAGCGTCTGGAACAAGCACCTTTCCGATATCATGAAGAAAAAATCCAAGGGAAATATCATACAGATCCTCAGGATAAAAACAGGTGAAAGACTGAATGGGCTCTGGTTTGTCTTTTTCAAAAGGATCGTTTATCCCGGATGATGTCCCGTTGATCAGATCATCAACAATTTTTGAAAAATTTGAGTTAAAACGGTCGGCAACGGCCGTTCCTATAGCGCATACATTTACAGAATGGTTATACAGATAATCATCATAAGAAAATATCTCGTGGGTCAAATATGAAAACGGATTATCCCCGCCTGAAAGAAAGTCCACCAGCTCTGAAACATTGGACTCCACCTCTTCATAATCAAACTGGCCGCCGGTATTCTTTATGTCTGCCAATACTTTTTTAACGCTCTGCTTGGCTTCTGCATATTTCTGATTTGCCTGCTGCCTGATTTCCTCTATTTCTTTCAGGCGGTTTTCAATCTGTTTTGCCGCGGTATCCCCGAACGCTTGTTTGACACGCTGCGAGGCAATGATTTCATCATCTGTGGACGGATTGCTGTAATCAACAATCCCGTCGGAGGACACCTTGATCAAATGACCGTCACTGTCCCACAGACCCCCGTTCAGTGCCGTGTTGACCAGAACGGATTTAATGCCTTTGGCCTTGATAATCTCAAGAACCCTGGTTTTTTCCACCACAATATCACGGGCCAGCAGCAGCACCCCTTTTCCATTGTATACATCAATACCGGTTTTGACCCTGCCGCCGGATTTGACGATTGCAATCAGATTGTCTATGGAGATTCTGGTATTCATTTATACCCATCTCTTTCAGGTGCTTTCCCATATGGCCCGGGCAAGGGATTTAAATTCTTCCACGGATAATGTTTCCGCCCGTCTTTGAGGATCAATGCCCGCGGATTCCAGGGCGTTTATAATAAACGGTTTTTCAAATTTAAATTCACCGCCCTCCATTGAATTCTTCAACGATTTTCGCCGCTTTGAAAAGGCAGCCTTGATGACATTGAACAACAGCTTTTCCTGTTCCGGGCCAAAGGCTTTTTCTTCAAAAAAATCAAATCTTAAAATCGTTGAATCCACCGCGGGTTTCGGGAAAAAAGAATGGGGGCCGACATCTGCAACAAAATTGATATCAGCGGCATACTTCACCACGGCGGTCAGACGCGAATAGTCTTTTCCTCCGGGAGCAGCCAGGATTCTTGTGGCCAGCTCTTTTTGAAACATCAAAAACGCCTTTTCAATATACTGGCTGTCTTCAACCAGTTTAAACAGAATCTGGGATGAAATATTATACGGAAGGTTGCCGATCACCACAAGTTTCTGATCTTTGACAATCGTGCGGATATCAAGCTTTAATGCATCCATAGTCAGGATGGTCACATGATTCAGGCCGGCGTTTTCAAGCTCCTGTTTCAACAGCGGAACCAGGCGAAAATCTTTTTCAACAACCGTCACATGATCAGTAATCCGGGAATGGGCAGTGTCAATGCCCCGAGTCCCGGACCGATCTCCAGAACATGACTGTGTTTTGAAATGCCCGTCCTGCGGACAATCATATCTGCGGTATTGGGGTCGGATAAAAAATTCTGCCCCAGTTCTTTTCCGGCATACAGGCTGTTTGTTTTTAATAATTGTCCGGGATGTGTCATTCAACTGCCTTTCCAGCAAGCGCTATCAGAATTTATAACTTGACTTTTAAATCATGCAAACGTAATCATTGTGTATATACTTCAATACAGAAATAGATTCAACTGCCAATAGTCAACAGGGCATGTTTTAAAAATATTTCGCTATTTTATGTTTGCACACCCGGCGCATTCAACGCTGGTGTTTTTGCATCATGCCTGTTAATAATTAATTCTTTCTTTGGGAGATGTATCATGGTAGAAAAGATCGAACAGGGAGTCAATTGGGAAGTTTTTATAAAAACGCTGCTGAAACGTCTTGATATTCCAACAAAAAAGGACATTCAATTTCTGCATGACAGGCTTGATACACTGGAACAACTGCTTTATAAAAAACAGCCTGTTTCCGGCAAAAAGAAACCTGCTCAGGATTCCACAAAGAAAAGTGCGTCTGCGGTTGTTCTGGATATTATCGCAAATCATCCCGAAGGAACCGATTTCAAGACCATTAAAGCGGCAACCGGATATGATGATAAAAAGCTGAGAAATATCATATTCCGGCTGGATAATATAAAAAAGATCACGCGGGTTGCCCGGGGGATATACAAAAAAGTTTAAAAGGATACAAACATTCATGGCTGATACTGCATTCAAACAGGGACAGGAAATCTGCGGATATAAAATCAAACACGTTACCCGGCTGGAAAATCTGGACTCAACCATGATCCAGCTTGTGCATCTTAAAACAAATGCCAGACATATTCATATCTTAAACAAGGACAAGGAAAATACCTTTGGCGTATTTTTCAGAACCGTTCCTGAAGATTCCACCGGTGTGGCCCATATTCTGGAACATACGGTTCTTTGCGGTTCCCGAAACTATAATGTCCGTGATCCTTTTTTCTCCATGATAAAAAGAAGCCTGTCCACCTTCATGAATGCCTTTACCGCCTCTGACTGGACCATGTATCCTTTTTCCACCCAGAATCCGAAAGATTATTATAATCTGATGAATGTATATCTGGATGCTGCATTTTTCCCGAAAATAGACCGCTTGAGCTTTAAACAGGAAGGCCACCGCCTTGAAATTGCCGATACAGAAGCTAAAAAAATTGAACTGGAATACAAAGGCGTTGTCTACAACGAAATGAAAGGCGCCATGTCCTCACCCGGACAGGTCATGGGGCGATCCCTGCTTGCAGCGCTTTACCCGGATACAACCTATCGGAACAATTCAGGCGGAGAACCCGAGGATATCCCGAAACTGACCTGGGAAAATCTCAAGGAATTTCATGCCCGATATTATCATCCGACCAATTCCTATTTTTACAGTTATGGCAATCTGCCCCTGGAAAACACCCTGTCATTTATCTGTGAAAAAGTCCTGGATGAATTTGAAGCCATTGATATTGACACAAGCGTTCCGGCCCAGCCAAGGTGGAAAAAACCTGCCCAAAAAACCCAGGCCTATGCCTATGCAGACCCCAGTGATATTGAAAAAAAATATCAGGCCTGTGTTGCCTGGCTGATCTGCGATATCAAGGATTCCTTTGAAATTCTGGTCATGACGGTTTTAGAGCAGATTCTTCTGGGCAATTCCGCATCGCCTTTAAGAAAAGCATTGATCGACTCAAAACTGGGATCTGCCCTGTCTGATTCAACCGGATTTGATGCAGATAACCGGGATACCCTGTTTGCCTGCGGATTAAAGGATATCACCCAAAAGGATGTCAAAACTGTTGAAAATATTATTTTTTCCACCATTACAAAAATCGCTGATGATGGCATTGATCCGGGCCTGATTGAATCTGCCATTCACCAGATTGAATTTCACCGAAAAGAGATCTCCAACACCCCGTATCCCTTTGGCATTCAGCTTCTACTGTCTTTTGCAGCTGCTGTTATCCATGACGGCAATCCAATAGACTGTGTAAATATTGACAAAGATTTGAAAAAGCTCAATGCAGAAATCAAAAAAGGACATTTTCTGGAAAACAAGCTGCGGCAGTATTTTCTGGATAACCCCCACCGGGTGCTGTTTACCCTTGAACCGGATGCCGACCTTGAAAAAAGGCAGATGGAAAAAACAAAAAAAGAGCTCAAAGCCCTTTTAAAGAAAATGACCCCCCGGGATCTGGAGCAGATCAAATCTGATGCCAGAAAGCTGGAAGCGCTTCAGGAAGAGGAAGAAGATGTTTCTGCGCTTCCGACACTGGAACTTGCCGATGTTCCGCCGGAAATTGAAATCATAAAACCCGGAAAAATTAAAGGGGTCAGCCTTGCAACCTGTTATAACCGGGCCACATCAGGCATTCTTTATTTCACCTGCCCTGTGGGAGCCGGAAATATACCACAGGATCTGTTCGGGCTTATCCCGTTTTTCTGTCAGGCCTTCACCCAGGCGGGAACAAAACTCAATTCCTATGAAGAAACTGCAAGACTCATGGACCGGTATACCGGGGGGATCAGCCTCTCTGCGTTTTCCGGGTCTTATTTTTCAAAAGAAGCCACGGCCCATTCTTTTCTGGCGGTTCAGGGAAAAGCCCTTGACCGCAACGTTGAACCCCTGTTCGATTTGATCACAGAATTTATTCAGGAATACAGTTTTCAGGATTTTGACCGGCTCAAAAGTCTGCTGCTCCAGTATAAATCCGGCCTGGAAGCTTCCATTGTGTCTGCCGGACACCGGTATGCCATTTCCCTGTCTTCCATGCACCTGTCAAAAGCATCGTATATCAATGAACTGTGGCATGGCATTGCCCAGTATCGTCTTATTAAAGAAATTACCGAAAAAATAAGCGGCTCTGATCATAAAAAAGCCATTGAACAGGTCTCGGAAAATCTGATCAACATCGCCCGATCTGTTTTAAACCAGGGCAATTTTAAGCCCGCTGTCATTGGCGCAAGAAAATCCATTCTTGCTGCGGAAAATAAAATACAGGCCATCCACAGCGCCCTGCCGGAAAATGGAGAGCCTTCTTTTTTCACCCCGGATATCCCCTTTGAAAAGACAGCCCCTTTCAGCGGATGGCACACCAATACCTCTGTATCCTTTGTGGGACAATCCTTTAATGCCGTAAGAATCAACCATGAGGACTCTCCGGGTCTTGCTGTGATTGCCAAATTACTGCGCTCCTTGTATCTTCATCGCGAAATCAGGGAAAAGGGCGGTGCCTACGGCGGATTTGCCATCTATAATACCGAGGAAGGATTGTTTTCATTCGGTTCCTACAGAGATCCGCATATCAAACGCACCCTTGATGTATACAAAAATGCCTGTGATTTTATCATCAGCGGATCATACACCCAGACAGATGTTAAAGAAGCCATCCTTCAGGTCTGTTCAGAAATTGACAAGCCAGAAACACCCGGCCCTGCTGCCATGAAAGCATTTTACAGGGATATCACCAAACTGAGCCATGATATCCGGCGAAAATTCAAGGATAATCTGCTGAAACTGGATAAAAAACAGATCCAGACGATTGCCCGGACCTATTTCAGTGTTGATGACAGCCAGAAGGGCACAGCTGTTATTTCCAGCAAAACCGGCCTGGATGAGGCCAATAAACAGCTTGCAAAGGAAGGAAAACAGCTGAACCTGTTCAAGATTTAAAAGATTGTAAACTTTTTTTGCCATAGAACATATAAATTCTATTGAATTTAAAAGGAAAATTGCCATGAATAAAAACACTGTGTGCATCAGCATCATTCTTTTAATTTCTCTGGTACTGCTCTATCTTACACCGCTTCATGCCCAGGATGAAAAAAAACTGTCCTTTATTGTCGGCACGCATGCCTCATCAAATGTTACGGATGTCTATTTTAATTTTCTGCAAATTGCCTTTGCGGAACTGGGGTATTCACTGACCCTGACCAAAGTGCCCATGAAAAGGGCCTATCAGGCTGTTGATACAGGTGAAGCTGACGGTATGGTCATGGTACCCGAAGGTCTGGAAAAAATATATAAAAATATGGTTCTCATCCCGGAACCTTTGACCACCATTCATACTGTGGCCATCACCAATGGCCGCCAGATTGAAATTAAGGGAATGGACAGCATAAAACACTATACTGTGGGAATTATAAGGGGATATACCATTGCGGAAAAACTGACCCAGGGCATCAACCGGCAGATCGTGAACGACCATGATTCCCTTTTAACCATCCTTGAACTGGGCAGAATTGACATTGCCATTGCCATGAAACGGGAAACTCTCAGATTTTTAAAAGAATTTCCCAAATATGAAAATATCACCCTTCTTGAACCGCCGTTATACTCTATAGGGCTGTTCCCCTGTCTGAACAAAAAGCATGCACCGCTTGTGGATCAGATCACCCCTGTCATCAAACGGCTGATCCATGAAAAGGTTCTCGAAGAATTGTATAAGCCATATGATGTCCAGCCGGAAAAAAAAATTTAAAGGAAAATAACCATGGCCCCCGTTTCAGTGCAGGATGAAGCAGCAGCCCAGGAACAGTTTCCCACCCATGAAGTTGATGCGGTTGTGTTTTATGGCGATCCAACCCGTATTTATAAAGCGCGCAGACGGTCCAACGGCATGCCGGTCATGCTCAAGACGCTGTGCAGCGAACGTACTGTCAGAGAAGCGTCTGCGCTTTTAAAACATGAATACGAAATGGCCCGGCGGCTGGATGTTCCCGGCGTTATCCAGGTTTTTTCTCTGGAGCGGCATAATAACCTGCCGGTGATTGAGCTGGAGGATTTTGGCGGCAATTCCCTGAATAATATCGCCAGCCAGCGCAGACTGTTTCTGGAAGAAATTCTGAATATTGCCATTCAGATTTGCCGGGGACTTGCAGAAATCCATGCCGCCAATATTATTCACAAAGACATCAACCCGTCCAATATTATCTATAATGCTGACACCGGCGTGGCCAAAATCATTGATTTCGGCATTTCCACACGCTTAACCCGGGAGCAGGCAGCCCTTACCAGTACGCAGGGGTTTGAGGGCAGCCTTCCGTATATTTCACCGGAACAGACCGGCCGCATGAACCGTTCCATTGATTACCGTACTGATTTTTATTCTCTCGGAGTGACACTTTACGAACTTGTGGCTGGCCGGCCTCTTTTTATTGTGAATGAACCCATTGAATGGTTTCACTGCCATATTGCCCGACAGCCCGATTCCCTGACGCAGATCAATCCGGATATTCCCGGGCCGGTTTGCGACATTATCATGAAGCTGCTGGCAAAAACAGCTGAAGACCGGTACCAGAGTGCCCAGGGAATCCAGGCGGATCTGCAGCAATGCCTGGATCAGCTGAACGCAACCGGCACCATTGCGCTGTTTACAATAGCACAACAGGATATTTCCGACCGGTTTCAGATTCCCCAGCGTCTGTACGGCCGGGATAAGGAAATAAAACAGCTGCTGACAAATTTTGAAACCGTCAGCTGCGGCAAATGCAAAATGGTGCTGATCTCCGGATATTCCGGCATTGGAAAAACCTGCCTTATCAGAGAAATTTACAAACCTGTCACAGAACGCCGTGGTCATTTTGTTTCCGGTAAATTTGATCAGCTTCACCGAAATATCCCCTACAGTGCACTGGCAGCCGCCCTGCGTGATCTGGTCCGGCAGCTGCTGACCGCTCCCGAATCAGAACTGGCCCGGTGGCGGGCAAAGATACTGGATGCGGTGGGGATAAACGACCAGCTCATCATCGACATGATTCGGGAGCTGGGACTGATCATCGGCGAACAACCGGCTGTCCCGAAGCTTTCCCCTCTTGAGGCGGAACAGCGGTTTCACCATGTTTTCCTGGAGTTTATCCAGGTTTTCTGTGACTCCCGGCATCCGCTGGTCATTTTTCTGGATGACTTACAGTGGGCAGACAGCGCCAGCATGCGTCTGCTCGATTTGCTGACCCGGGATGAATCCGGCACAACCCATCTGCTGTTGATCGGTGCATACCGCGACAATGAGGTTCAGGCAGGGCACCCGGTTGCTGTCTGGCTCAAGGAACTTCGCCAGCGGGATCTGGAGCTGGAGGAAATCCGGTTGGTCCCCCTTGATTTTAATCATTTATCCGACCTGCTGTGCGACACCCTTGATTCTGACCCGAAAAGCGTTGAGCTTCTGGCGCAGATTCTTGAACAGAAAACTGCCGGAAATCCTTTTTTTGCCGAAGAATTTCTCAAGGCGCTTCACCAGGCGGATTTAATCAATTATTCGCGCACTGAAGACAAATGGACCTGGGATATCATCAGCATTATTGATAAAGGCATGACCGATAATGTCGTGGAACTGATGACAGCAAAGCTGCAGCGTCTGCGGCCGGAAAGTCTGGAGCTGCTGAAACTGGCAGCCTGTATCGGTTTTCGTTTTCCCTTAAAGGCATTGGCCATCGTGTCTGAACTGCCCCCTGCCCAAGTGGCCCAATATCTGCAGGAAGGCATGACCGAGGGACTGATTGCGCCCATTGGCGAGGCCTATCAGATGCTTGAAATTGAAAAATCCCCGGATCTTGACCAGATCACCATGGAACTGGCCTTTGCCCACGACCGTATTCACCAGGCTGCATATGCCCTTTTAAATCCAGAAGACAAAAGCTGCGCCCATTTAAAGATCGGCCGCCTCCTGCAAAGCAGCCTGACACCGGCCCAGCAGGAAGACCTTATATTTGAAATCACCAATCATCTGAATTTAGGAATGAATCTGATAACTGTGCCGGCTGAGCGTCAGGCATTATGCCGGCTGAATTTAAATGCCGGAAAGCATGCCAAGCGTTCCAACGCCTACCAGACCGCCTTTGATCATTTCAAAACAGCCTTGCAATTATTGCATGATGTGTACCAGGAAGATGCCTGGCAAAAAGAATATTCAATGACCCTGGAACTTTACACTCAAGCCGCAGACACAGCCTATCTTACCGGCAGGTACGAAGAAATGGACCTGTTGCTGGAAACAGGCATTGCCCGGGCAGACAATTTGCTGGACAAAGTCAAGCTCCACCTGGTGCAGATCAGTGCCTGCATGTCCCGGGGACTTTTGATTGACGCCATCAATATTGCCAGACCGGTTCTTGCGCAACTGGGACACCGCTATCCGATGCACCCTAAAAAATGGCATGTCATTGTAAAATTGCTTGCACTCAAATGGACGTTGCGAAACACAACTGTCGAAGATATCCGCAAAATTCCGGAAGCCAGTGATCCCAGGCATCGGGCTGCCATGGCCATTGGCCAGCGCATCGGCAGTGCAGTCATGTTTTCCCAGGCAAATCTGCTTCCTTTGATGATTTTTAACGGGGTTAAAGTTTCAGTAAAAAAGGGTCATACCCCTGAATCCCTGACCACATACGGTGCATTTGGCATGATACTGGCTGAATCCTTAGGAGAAGTTGACCGCGGCCTGGCATTTGCCCGGCTGGGGCTGGAACTGATGGAGCCACTTAAGGCAAAACCCCTGGAAGGCCGGATACACCATGTTTATCACGCCCTGGTTCGTCACTGGAAAGAGCCGCTGAAAAACAGTCTGGAACCGCTTCATGAAACATTCAAACTCTGTCTGGAAAACGGCGATTTTGAATACGCTGCCCATGCCGCAGTCCTGCGGCTGGGATATATGTTTGAAGCTGGTAAAGATTTGAAACAGTTACAGGATGAAGTGCTTGAGATCCAGGCCATCATGAAACCGCTCAGACAAGGCCCGCGAATCCATTATTTAAAAAGCATGCTGCAGAAAATAGACAACCTGACTGGAAATTCAGAGAATCCGGCTGTTTTAAAGGGACAGTTTTATGACATTGATGAAATGACACGCATCCATAAAAATGCCATGGATAAAAGCCAGGTCATCTCAGACTATATGAACCAGATATTTCTCTGCTATTATTTTGGACATCATGCACAGGCCCTCACCTTTCTGGACAGCGGAGAAGCCCTTGCCCACAGCAGCTCGAACGGCATGTATTATGAGGTATCATACTGCCTGCTGGATTCTCTGGTGCGGCTGGCCAATATTCCGAACGCCGATAAAACCGCCGGGAAAAAACTGTTCCGGCAGGTAAAAAGCAACCAGGCCAGATTAAACCGCTGGGCAAACGCCAATCCGGATAACTGCCTGAACAAACACAAACTGGTAAAAGCCGAACAGCTTCGGGTTTCAGGCCATGATTTTAAAGCCCATGAATTGTATGATGAATCTATTCTTCTTGCGCATAAACAGGGGTTCATCCATGAAGAAGCCCTGGCCAGTGAATTATGCGGCATCATGCATGCAACTGCCGGCAGAACAACCCTTGCACACCCCTATCTTGCCCGGGCCCGGGACCTGTATTTTCACTGGGGGGCCAAAGCCAAAGCAGACGATATGGAACAGCACTATCCGCAGATTATTGAAAAAACACATCGGCAAAGTGATGCCACAACCACCTGGGGCACCACCCGCACGAATATTGATGTGGGCTCACTGATCAAGGCGTTGAAAGCCATTGTTGACCAGACCGTGCACAGTCGCATGCTTGAAACCATCATCTCCACCGCTCTGGAGTTTGCCGGCGCCCAGAAAGGAGCGCTTTTACTGCGCACACCGGATAACGAGCTGGCCATAGAAGCGGAATCAACAGTGGATGATGATGCACCGCTTGTTCTGCAGTCCATTCCCATCACAGCCTCAAAATTGCCGGAAGCCGTCATCAATTATGTCCGCAGAACCCGGTCAAGCATTGTTATCGGGGATGCACAAAACCCAAATGACCAGATACCCGGACTCAATAAAGATCCCTATATCCTGGATCAAAACATTCGATCCCTTCTGTGTCTTCCCATCCACACGGAAAACAATGAACAGAACCATCTGATCGGTATTCTCTATCTTGAAAACAATCGGGCCACAGATACCTTTACCCAGGAACGCTTTGATACACTGGAAATTATCTGTCTGGCCGCAGCAGGCCGTCTGGAATTATCCCGAAAAGCCGTTATTGACGGGTTGACCGGATTATATAATCATGATTATTTTCAGAACTCTCTGACCCAGGAATTTTCATCTGCCCGGCGGCATGATCATAATTTATCCCTGGTCATGATCGATATTGATCATTTTAAAAAATTCAATGATACCTGGGGCCACCAGGCCGGGGACCTGGTGCTCAAAGAAGTGGCCCAGGTGATCAAATCCTCCTGCCGGATCAGCGACACCGTTGCCAGATACGGCGGAGAGGAGATGGCAGTAATTTTACGCATGGCTATAGATGATACTGCCCAGATGGTTGCCGAGCGTATCCGCAAAGCAGTGGAAAATCTGCGGATTGTTTATAATGATGAGCTGCTGTCAGTCACAATCAGTCTTGGAATGGCCACCATGGGGCCTGACATCACGGATAAGGATGATCTTATCCGATCTGCCGATATAGCGCTGTATCGCTCCAAATCTGACGGGCGCAACCGGTTGACGGTCTGTTAAAAGAATGAACGTCCCGCCTGAACATGCCTGCCGGCTCAGGATGTAAAAAGAGTTGAAAGTTTTTTCACCGCATCCGGGGTGATCTGGCCCTGCTGTTTTGCAATGTCAAGGGTATGACTGCCCAAAAGCCGGTACAGGCTTGAAAACTGCGGAAGTTTTTTATCAATATCCACAAGATGCCGGGAAACAATTTCATCATCGCCCCGGGCCACAGGACCTGTCAGCGCGTCAATACTTCCCCTTGCCTTGATATTTCCCAATGTCCCCATGATCAGGGGTTCTAAAATTTCATATGCATTTTCTTCCGAGATATCCGCAGCTTTCAAAAGCTGGAGCGCAAAATGCTCCACCGTCACCAGATAATTGGAGGCCACAACAGCTGCTGCATGGTATACGGTTTTGGCATCTGTGGGGATGGTAAAAAAATTGGCCTTTAAGGCATTCACAATTTCCTTTCCCAGCTCAACCGCAGCCGCATCGCCTTCAATGGAAATATTAATTCCCTTAAACGGAGATTCCTGGCCGGTTTCATAAGGTGCAAAAGACTGGAGCGGATGAATGGAACCCACATGCGCCATATTTGATTTTGCAGACACCAGAATACTGGACGACAACGCCCCGGACAGATGAAACACCATTGCGTCTTTTTGAAATCCATTTTTTGATGCAATGCGCTCGCACACCGATTCTATGACGGTATCCGGAGTGGTGATAAAGACGATGGGGCAAGACTTTGCCACATCAACCGGATCTTCATATACCCTGCCGGTTCCGACAAATTCACAGGCGGTTTTTGCAGATTCTAGGTGTTTGCTTGAAAACGCCTTTGCCTCAAATCCCTGCCGGGAAAGAAACACTGCAAGACAAATCCCCAGCCTGCCGCATCCGATAATGCCAAACACCATGTTTTTGTTATTTATATTCATATTCTTTTGACGGAAACTGCCCGCCTTTCACCTCTTTGATATATTGATCCAGACCCTTTTTTGCCTCGCCTGCAAGATCTGCATATTTTTTAACAAATTTGGGCAGGAACCGGTTATTGATGCCAAGCATATCATGAAGCACCAGAATCTGGCCATCACAATCCGCACCTGCCCCGATGCCAATGGTGGGAATGGTGAGTGTCCGGGTAATCTTTTTTGCAATATCAGATGGTATCCCTTCCAGAACCACAGAAAAGGCCCCGGCATCCTGAACATTTCCAGCATCTTTGAGCAGCCGGTCTTCATCCCGTTGAACTTTAAATCCACCCATCTGGTGCACGGACTGAGGCGTAAGCCCGATATGGGCCTGAACCGGAATGCCTGCTTTTGAAAGGGCAGTGATCACAGGACACACATCTGCGCCACCTTCCAGTTTTACTGCAGCGGCACCGGCTTCTTTTAAAAACCTGCCGGCATTTTCAACCGCTTTGTCCAAAGCCCCGTGATAGGACATGAAGGGCATATCACCGATCACCATGGAATACTGGCAGGCTCTGGATACCATGGATGTATGATAAATCATTTCATCCATGGTCACCGGCAGGGTGTTTTCCTTGCCCTGAACCACCATGCCCAGAGAATCCCCCACCAGGATAATGTCAATTCCCGCCTGATCCAGCATGCCTGCAAACGGATAATCATATGCAGTCAACGCGGTGATTTTCTGCCCCTCTTTTTTCATTTTCATCAATGTTGATGTTGTTATTTTTGACGGCATTATTGTCTCCCCAAATTAATGATTTTTTCTCCACTGACTGTACTGGCACATCCCCCGGACCGCTTTTACAGCTCTTTCCGGTGAGGAAAAGAAAACACTTTTATACTCACAGCCTTCCACCCGGTATAAGGTCTTGCTGATTCCATCGGTTAACAGACTGACCCCCAGCACCGGTTTTTGATACTGCTGTGTTAACCGGGCCACATACTGTGTATAATCCTGTTCAACATCCAGCATCATTTTTCTGAACGCATTTAACTGCAATTCATCTGCATTGGGATCAATTTTTAAAACCGACTGGATCATCTTGTCTCCCAGTATGCGTTTGCCATGAACGCCCAGATGAAGCACCACATCACATCCATCCCATTTGAGCAGTTCCTCCATACAGATTTTGGCCACCTCAAAATTGCCTTCTCCCACAATATCCACCGGATTCTCATGGCTCCAGAACGGTGGCAGTATTTTATTGAGCCGTTCGATAATATCCCTGGACAAATCAGGGACGATCAGTCCGTGCTCCGCACACAGATCCGCTGTCACAACCCCCCATCCCCCGCCAAGGGTCATGATCGCCACCCGGTTACCCTGAGGCAGCGGCAGGGATGAAAACACCGCTGACAGATCCAGAAGTTCCATGGGGGCATCCACCTGAATGATCCCGGCCTGTCTGCAGGCGGCATCAAACACTCTGATATCCGATGCCATGGCTCCGGTATGGCTGGAAGCAGCTTTTTCCCCTGCCTTTGTCCGGCCGCCTTTCAGCACAACCACGGGTTTCTTTTTTGACACCCGTTTTGAACTTTCAAAAAACCGAGCCCCGTTTTTTACACTTTCAAGATATAACACCACTGTCTTTGTAAGGGTATCAATTTCAAAGGCTTCCATATAATCTTCAATGGTCACCATGGCTTCATTCCCTGAGCCTGAAAACGCCCGGATGCCTATATCCTTTTGTTCAGCAAATGCCAGAAGCTGGGTTCCCATATTTCCGGACTGGCAGACCAGCACTGTGGAACCGGGCAGCGGATGAACATGGGACGCACAGCAGTAAAATTGATCATGGGGGTTGCAGATTCCCATGGTATTGGGGCCAAGAAGCAGCATGCCGGCGTCTTTTGAAAGCTGCACCAGTTTTTCTTCCAGGAGAATCCCGTCTCCGCCGATCTCCCTGAATCCGGAGGTGATCATTAAAAGCCCCTTAACCTTCTTTTTTTCAAGCGCCGGTATCAATTCCAGCACACGGCTGGCCGGAACCGTCACCACTGCCAGATCAATATCGCCCTCAATTTCACCAATGGAGGCATACACCTTATGGCCGAAAATTTCTCCACCTTTGGGATTCACAGGATAAATTTTCCCCTTATAATCCTGGGACAGAGTATTGGTCAACAGCATCTGGCCCCATTTTCCCGGCGTGGCTGATGCCCCGATGAACGCAATGGATTTTGGATAATAGCAGGCCCCAAGCTTTGCAAAATCGATATCAAATGATCGGGCCTGTTTTTTTACCGCCTTTTCAAGCATAATCAGACCGTCCACTGCCACAGGGGACCCATCCGGGGCAATAATTAAAGGATTGATATCCATCTCCTTTATGTCACAAAATGCAAGGGCCATATCTGACAGGGCCTTGAGGATTTTTTTAACTGCTTTTTTCTGAACCGCTTTTTCACCCCGGAATGCGCCCAGTAATTTTTTTGAGGATATCTGCTCAAACATATCGTCCATATCTGCATCGTCAAGGGGTGCAATTTTAAGCGCAATATCATTCAGTGCCTCGGTCAGCACCCCGCCGACACCAAAGACAATCACCGGCCCGAACAGCGGGTCCCTGAACATCCCTGCCATAAACTCCCTGTTTCCGGATACCAGCGGCTGCACTAAAAATCCTTCAAGGGCATTGCCTGCAGCCTGTTTCATTTCTCTGACCGCATCCAGAACCTGATTCTCGGTGCCCAGTCCCACACGGACAAGCCCCATTTCCGTCTTGTGCAGCAGGGTTTTGCCTGCGCCTTTAAGCACAACGGGAAACCCGGTCTTTGTGCAGGCATCCAGCACACTTGTCTCATCCACAGCCCAGTGCTCTGATACCACCGGGATATCAAAGCGTTTAAAAATGTTTTTTGCTTCATCTTCACCCAGAGAAAAAGAAGCAGACAAAAGTTTTTCATCAATCAGTGTGTGAATATCAGAATAGTTCATTTATGCTTTTGCTCCATTAAATACGATATTGGCAATCCCCGAAGACACATCATCAATATCAAGTTCTTTTCCAAAAATGATTTCGCCCAGACAGGCATGTTCAATCGCGCCCAGAATGACTTTGCGAAGCGTCAGGGCATCCACATCCGGTTTGAGCTCTCCGGTTTTAATCCCGTTTTCGATAATCTCAAGTATGGTCCGTGAATATTTCCGGACCATTTCATAGGCGCAGGAATCAAAAAATTCCAGAGAATTGCGAACTTCAAGCAAAAGGATTTTAGAGAAAATTCTGTTTTCAGCATAACTTTCCAGACTTGAAAAAATTACCACCTCAAGCTGTTCAATACAAGTTTTTTCATTGGCAATGCGATTTTCAATCTTGGCCTGAAATTCAAAAAAATGTTCATTCAACACCTGGTAGAGTAAATCTTTTTTATCCTTAAAATACTTATAGATTAATCCTTCTGTCACCCGGGCATTACTGGCGATTTCCGCGGTTGTAATGGAATGAAAATCTTTTTGCGCCATTAAACCGGAAAAAGATTTCATTATTTTTATTCTGCCCGGCGGATTTGTCTTTCCTTTATGTTTCATGCGCTGCCTTTTTATAACCGTGGTAAATACATATTTCATAGAGGTAAGTAACACTTACTCACATTTCATTAAGCTTGTCAAGGTGATAAATATCTAATATTTATTTTTAATAATATTCCGTAAAGAACACATGAAATCCTTGCAATTTATCTCAAATCTCCTAAACTTTAATTATTCAGATCCCTAATGCGGACAATTACAAAACAGGAGGTTTCAAATGAAAACTTTTTTATGCTTTATGTTATTATTGTTTATGGTTCCCCTGCTTAACAGCTGCGGAACTATTTACGGGGCTGCTGTGGATGAACGCAATGTCAGCACCATTGCATCGGATCATCAGATCAAGGCCGGTATTTTAAAAAAATTCACAGATGATGAACTTGTCGGGGTTCTGGATTTTTCTGTCTCAAGCTATGAAGGGCATGTGTACCTGATCGGAGAGTATAAAACCACTGCCCAGAAAAACAGGGCTATAGAACTTGCAAAAAAGGAAGAAGGCGTGACAGGGATGACAACATATCTGATCCCCGAAAACCCCAAAGCTGCGTGCGGGACAGCACAGAACCTGGAACTGACCGCAAAGGTCAAAGCAAAACTGATCGGTGATAAAGATATCTGGTCAACCAATATCGATGTTAAAACCATGCAGTGCATTACGGTACTGTGGGGGCTTGTCGGATCAAAAGTTGAAATCGAAAAAGCGATCCGTCATGCCAGATCAGTAAAAGGGGTAAGTCAGGTGAAATCCTTTCTTAAAGCTGTAAAATAAAGATGGATAAAAACATGCTGCAACCTCAGCTGGGCCCGAAGACCACAGATGCTGTTTTACAAAATTACAGACTGCTTCTGGAACGGTTGAATGCCCATATTCAAAAGGTCGAGGCAGCATTTTCAGACCAGATTGTCTGTAAAAAAGGGTGTGATGCCTGCTGCAGATTTTTAAGCCTGTTCCCGGTTGAAGCGTTTTCAATATCCCATGCATATTCCCAACTGCCCGAAAATATCAAACATCAAATAAACCACCGGCTGCATCATCACAAAGACGCGTGTCCGCTGCTCATTGATCATGCCTGCGCTTTATACCCGGTTCGGCCGATCATCTGCCGGACACACGGCTTTCCCATCTATATTGAAAAAAATAACCAGGTCAGCATTGATTTTTGCCCGGAAAACTTCAAGCAGGTCATCACTTTTCCAGAACACACCCTGCTGTCTATTGAACGGTTAAATGAAACCCTCATTGCTGTAAATCAGCTTTTTCTGAAATCTGTCACCCCCCATACCCACCTGCCGGACAGAATCCCTGTTTCCCAGGCGCTTTTTATACTTGACGAATTCTGATAAATCATCAGGTTTAAACCGTTTTATCATCGCATAAAGCCCGGCGACGGCCCATGTGGCAATCGCCGGGAAGAGAAACATTTATAATTTACTGTTTATTTCAAGGAGCCGCTGGGCATCCGGCCCATTTTCCCCGGCCCATTTTTCATATACAAATTTACTGGTCTCCTTGAGTTTGGCCCTTTCTTCAGGAGCCATCCGAATGACTTTGGCCCCCAGTGCTATCATATCTTCTGTAAACTTAGATTCCCACCCCTTTACAGTTGCCAGTGTTGTTGCGCTGGCTTTTTTACCTGCATTCAGCATGATTTCCTGATATTCCTTGGGAAGCTCATTCCATTTATTTAGATTCATACAGGTCAAAATAGTAGGAAAACTCATATCCATCTGGGTAATATAAGGTGCTGCTTCGTATGTTTTTTGAAGAAAACCGGAAACCGAGCATTGGGCAACGCCGTCAGAAACCCCTCTTTTCAATGCCAGATACTGTTCTGTCTGGGGGATAGAGGGATCAGGCGCAGCCCCCAGTTTTGCAAATATTTCGCTGACAATCGGGCTGGTTGTCAGCACCCTGAGCCCTTTAAAATCACTGACAGTTGCAATGTGTTTTTTAGTACTGAAAATATGTGCGCCATCAATAAAGCTGATATAGACCAATTTGATGTTCTTTTTTTCCATGGCTTTTTCAATAATGGCAAGAGATTCTCCAGAATACGCCTGAGCCACCTGATCCAGATTTTCAAATGCAAAGGGAAGATAAACCCCTTTAAGCATCGGAACAGTTGCCACAAGGCTTGTCTGCAGTATCTGCCCCATGGGGACCGAACCTTTAGCAACGGCCATATGCATATCTTTGGGGCCATACAGCTGCCCCCCCGGATATTCAATAATCTTTACCTTCCCAACGAGTGCAGCATTCACTTCAGCCACCCAGGCAGTTTGCTGGACAGAAACATAGTGTTTGGCAGGAACCCAGGTTGCCAGCACCATTGCTTGCTCTTCAGCAAAAGCATCAAACGAAAAGAATCTGATTGATACAGAAAAAACAATTAACATGGACAATAGCATTTTTTTCTTCATGTTGTTCTCCTTGATCTAATGTGATTAACTCGTTATGAATTCGTGAGAGCGCTAAAAAAAATCAACTCTCAGGTCTGTACGCAAAGCCTGTTAACTGCCTAATTTCTCACAACCTTTGTTTCATTTCATCAATCTGCATCCATATTCACAGTTTGTATTAAGCCCTGAAATATTGCCAGAACTGTGCCAATGGCTATTTTTAGATATAACTATTTATATTTACAGAGTATTTATGATAGCGGAAAGATAAAGACACAAACAAAAACCTCAGGATAAAGACGAAATCCAAGCCCGAAAGACGAAATAGCATCTTGTCTGTTCCATACAGGGGAAAGCGCTTGACACTCTTTGGCTATTTGAATAATAGAAGAAAAAATTTACCATGAAACCGCACAGACGGTTGCCAACACGTCCCAGCATCTGTTGGCTCAAGACTGGTGGCTTGAAAGATTTGGAGATGACCCGTTATGGGGAAATGGCGGAAAACCATTTTAAACCATATGGATTTTTTGAAAGCCAGACGGCCGAACCAGGAACAAATGCTCGTTTTTATTAATTGCTGTAATCACGGCCATTTATAGTGTACAATATTTTTTTGAATTGGAGCACAATGCTGAATCCTGCCTCCACCGGTTTTATTGGAGAGCGGGTCATATTATAATGAGGGGTATAATGGATAAAGAGAATACAGAATTTTCAGCCACAGATTGGTTTAATGAGGGGCTAAGGTGTTTCAACAAACCAGATGGAATCGGCGCTGTCCGGGCATTCGAAGCAGTTATCAGGATAGATCCTGCGTATCGCCACAAGGATGGCGACAACCCTTATTTCTATCTGGGCAAAATTTCTGAAATCGAAGGGCGGCTTGACGACGCTATTGTATTTTACTCCAACGCGCTGACACAAGACCCCTATGACGAAGAAAGCCTTATCGGCCGGGGAAGTTGCTATACGGTTAAAAAGAATCACAAAGTGGCTGTAACTGATTTTAAAAAGGTGCTGGAAATTCCGCCTGAAATCAGGAATGCACCGCTGCAGCATGTGCTGTATGCTATTGCGGAAAACTACCGCCAGCAAAAAGATTATAAAAATGCACTTCATTGGGGGGAAAAAGCACTTCTGGAAGACCCTGATAATGATCGACACCAGGAACTGGTTGCCGAGGCCAGAAAACAGATGAAATAAAAACAGCCGTTTATAACAAAATATCAAAACCGCCTGACAGGGAGGGAATCGATGATTGAAGAAGTCTTGCCCAACATATACCGCATTGAGGTGCCGCTGCCCGGAAACCCGTTAAAGTCTGTTAACTCTTATCTGCTGGTTTCACCAGAGCGAAACCTGGTGATTGATACCGCATTCAATCAACCCGAGTGCCTGGAAGTTCTGAAACAGGCGTATGACGAACTAAAGCTGGATCTGGATCGCACCGACTTTTTCGCCACCCACCTGCATGCGGATCACCAGGGGTTGATCGCAACCTTTGCTCAACCCGGGGCGAAAACCTATATGGGTAAGCCGGATGCCCTGCGTGTCGAAGATCAAAGCGGCTGGAAAAAGATGCTGAATGCTGCTGCCATGTCTGGATTTTCCCAGGAGATGCTGCAGACAGCCATCGACAATCACCCAGGACACAAACACGGCCCCGAACACGACATGAAATGGGATCACGTGGTGGAAGGCGACACCATCACGGTCGGGGATTACACCCTGACCTGCCTGGAAACACCCGGACATACCTGGGGCCATATCTGCCTGTATGAAGCCGGAAAAAAGATTCTGTTTTCCGGAGATCACATTTTAGGAGATATCACCCCCAACATTCAGGTCTGGAGTCTGGATGACGACCCCCTGCAAAGCTACATGACCAGTCTGGACAAGATTGCCAGCCTGGAGATCGCATTGACGTTACCGGGTCATCGCACCATGATTCCGGATTGTAGAAAACGAGTGGCCGAACTGAAGGAACACCATCGAAATCGCTGCAACGAGGTAATTGACATCCTGAAAAACGGCAGCTGTCATGCTGTGCAGACGGCTTCCCAGATGACCTGGGATATCAGGGCAGCGTCATGGGACGCGTTCCCGCTGATGCAGCAATGGTTTGCAACGGGCGAAGCACTGGCGCACTTACGGTTCCTGGAAAACAAAGGATTCGTTTCTCAGCAGCCTGCAGCAGATGGCGTATTGCTCTATGCGCTGAAAGCCGACCAGGAGGGAATGCTCACTTCGATGAATTAATGCCGAAGAAATTAACAACGGTCCTGGAATTTTTCTTTTGGGTATCTGCCTGAGACAATGCCCAGTTTCTTCATTTTGGAGTACAGCGTGGACGGTTTCAGATCAAGACGCTCTGCCGCCCCGTCAGGCCCTTTTATCCGCCAGTGAGTGGTCTTTAGAACCGTTAAAATATGATTTTTCTGGGTTTGATCAAATGTTAGTTCTTCTGATTTTTCCTGCAGGGAAAGTTCCGGCGGAAAAAGGCGCAGAACCTCTCCCTGGGTTGATATCATGGCATTTTCTATCACATTTTTCAGTTCACGGATGTTACCCGGCCATGGATACTGGACAATAGCGTCTATGTCTTTTTGAGGGATGCTTTTGATATTTCTGCCCATGGTTTTGCAAAATTCTTTCACAAATGCCCAGACCATTTCCGGAATATCCTCCAGGCGCTTTCTCAATGGCGGGATGCTTATGGGATACACGTTTAAACGATAAAACAGATCTGCCCTGAATTTTCTTTCTTTCATCATCTGGGAAAGATCCCGGTTGGTGGCAGCCACAATCCGTACATTCACCTTTTGCGGTTTTACACTTCCCAGACGCTCAAACTCACCGTCATCCAGCACCCTCAGCAGTTTAGCCTGAAGATCAAGGGGAAGCTCGCCGATTTCATCCAGAAAAAGTGTGGACTCGTCTGCAATTTCAAAACGGCCCACCTTTTTGGCAACAGCACCGGTAAATGCGCCTTTTTCATGGCCGAACAACTCACTTTCCAATAAATTCGCAGGCAGGGTTGCACAATTGACCTTTACCATGGTTTTGTTCTTTCGCAGGCTTAAGCGATGAATCAATTGTGACAGATGCGTTTTACCCGTTCCGGTTTCCCCGACAAAAAGGACGGTGGATGCTGTTTTTGCAACCTGTTCGATCCTTCCCAGAACATACTGAAACGCAGGGCTTTTCCCAATGACATCTTCATATAGATTCTGGGTGCTGATGGTTTCGCGCAGGTACTCATTCTCCGCTTTTAATCGATCAGACAGATCCTGAATTTTACCAAACGCCTGCTTGAGCTTGATATCTGCCTGCTTGCGCTCCAGAGCATTGGCAAAAACCTGGGCAAGCAGTCTTAAATGATTGAAAAAATGATCTGTCCATTGCTGATACCGCCTGTAGGATTCAAAAATAATAACACCCAGAACAGACCCGCCTACATTCAGACTCACCCCCACACATGATTTTAAACCGTTTTTTATGACATACGCTCTTTCGGTTTCCCAGTTGTCAGGCAGATCATCCGGCAGGTGGGATAAATTAATAACTTCACCGCAGCGTATTCTCTTTGTAAAATTGGGCGCAATGGTATTGAGCAATAATCCTTTGGGCTCTTTCCACTGATAAGACGTATACCCGTGAATGATTTTCAAAGTGCCGTCATTGCCCCTGAATTCTCCGAAAACAATCTGATCAAAATCAAGGAATTGAACAATTTTTTTTAATGCATCATTAATTTTTTTATCCACATCCGCTGCCGGTAAATTCACAAACTGAGAGGATATCTCAAAAAGCAGCCGCTCAAACTCAAGTTGTTTATTTAAACATGTCTCCATTGCTACCAGCTGTCAACAAAAGGTTTAAACTCCGGTCTGTTCACTTTCGGTAAGGCAGATTTGCGCCCCTGCATAATCCATTTTCGTGTGTCTACAGGATCTATAACAGAATCAATCTCCATATGCGAGGCAATATTTATGGCTTTGCCTCTCTCATATAATCTGGCAACCAGTTTATGATAATGCGCTTCACGTTCCAAAGGATCGGCAATGGCTTCAAGTTCTCTTTTAAAGCCCACCTTGACAGCACCTTCAAGCCCCATGGGGCCGAACTCTCCGGTGGGCCATGACGCAGTAAAAAATGATTCATGGAAGCCGCCCCGGGCCATGGCCATGGACCCGAGGCCATAGGCCCGTCGCAGCACAATGCTGAAAAAAGGAACAATTAAATGAGACCCATTGATAAACATCCGGCAGACATGGCGGACCTGGGCCTGCTGTTCGATTTCCGGGCCCACCATAAAACCGGGCGTGTCGATCAGGGAGATTACCGGCAGTCCATGGGCATTGCAAAGCTGCATCAGCCTTGATGCCTTGTCTGCATCATCCGCCTCTATGGTGCCGCCCATATACTGGCAGTTATTGGCCATGACCCCGAATGGCTTTCCTTCTATCCGCAACAGACCGGTAATCATGGCAAGTCCGAACATGGGTTTAAGCTCAAGAAATGACCCCGTGTCCGCCAGAACCTCTATGATCCTGCGGACATCATACGTTCTTCGCCTGTTTTCAGGAATCAGATCCCGCAGCAGAATCTGATCTTCGGCTTCCCAGTGATTTATTTCTCCCTGAAAATAGGAAAGATACTGTCTGGAAGCTGCCACGGCCTCGGCTTCATCCTTTACAACAATATCAATGACCCCATTCTGGGACTGCACATGGGCAGGACCGATCTCTTCAGGGGCAAATTTTCCCAGGCCCCCGCCTTCAATCATCACAGGCCCGCCCATTCCGATATTTGAATTTTGGGCCGCAATGATCACATCACAGCACCCTAAAAGGGCGGCATTCCCGGCAAAACAGAACCCTGAAACAATGCCCACCAGCGGAATCTTCCCGCTCAGACTGCCGAACAGACCAAAGGTGGAAAGATCAAGTCCTGTGATCATCACGCCTTCTGCATCAATATCCCCTGGTCTTCCGCCACCGCCTTCTGCAAAAAATATCAAAGGGATCTCCTGGTCGCTTGCCAGTTTCAACATACGGTCCATTTTTTTATGGTTGAAATATCCCTGGGTTCCGGCCAGAACCGTATAATCATAGGACAGAACCATACATCGGGATACAGTGTCGCCAAAATCTGCGGCATTCACGGTTCCGATACCCGCAATCAACCCATCTGCCGGTGTGGTGGCCATTAATTCTTCAACTGGTTTCCGGCTGCGCTGGGCAGCAATATTCAATGCCCCGTATTCAATAAAACTGTCTGCATCCAGAAGGTCTTCAATGTTTTCACGGGCGGTGCGCTGATTTTTCCGATGACGGGATTCCACTGCATGGGGTCTTTTTTTATCACTTCCAAATGACAGACGATACAGCAGTTCGGAAAGCTCCGGACGGATATTTTCATTTACCGGCAAATTCACGTTTATCTCTCCTCTATTTTTGTTCAGCGCTTTGTTCATCTCTGAGGATTCTTCGAAGCAATTTTACACCCTGCTTGGGCAGCTCCACCCTGAATTCGACATACACCGGTACCTTGTGTGATGACATGTTTTCTTTTGCCCATTTGATAATATCTTCAGGTTCCACCTGAAGATCCAGATCGGGTTTCAATACAATAAATGTTTTGATCACCTCTCCTTTTTTGGCATCAGGAATCGGGATAACGGCATTTTCAAGAACAGCAGGATGCTGGTTGATCAGGGATTCGACTTCTTCAGGAAACACAGAAAAACCTGAAACCTTTATCATCTCCTTATGCCTCCCAAGCCAGTACAGATAGCCGTCTTCATCAAATTTGCCCACATCTCCCGTATGAACCCATCCATCAACCAGCGTACTTGCCGTCTGCTCGGGGTTGTTCCAGTATCCTTTCATACAGCCCGGATTTCGCAGAACAATTTCACCGGTCTGACCAATGGCAAGTTCTCTGGTATTATCCTCAAAATCAACAATTTTAAATTCTTCTTCAAAACCGGGAATTCCCATGCTGCCGTATTTTATTTTATGGCGCGGGCAGAATGTATCCAGCGTGTGGGTTTCGCTCAGTCCGTAAGCGCCTTCCAGCAGCAGGCATCCATTGGTGAACGCTTGCCATTGCTTTGATATCTGCTCATTTAATGAGACCACAAACGAGGTGCACATATTCAGTTTCAGGCTGGTCAGATCATATTTACCCGCATCCGGATGGTTCATGACCGCAAGATTCATGGGTACTGCACTGTACCACTGTGTGGCTTTATAACGGTCAATTGCCTGCAGCACGGAAAGCGGATCAAACTGCGTCAACAGAATATTGGTGGCTCCCTGCAATACCGGGCCCACCAGAAACAGCATGCCGGCAATATTGAAAAAGGGCATTGTTGTCAATACCCGGCTTTCGCTGTTGATTCCCATGATCATATTTGCGGCGGATGGCTTGTATAAATGCGCATAATGGCTGAGCATTGCGCCTTTGGGAAGACCGGACGTCCCGCCGGTATATTCAAACAGGGCTATATCCTCGTGCAGATCAATTTCCACTGCTGGCACAGACGCTCCGGCATAATTGAGTATGATCTCGGAAAATGCTGTTGTCCCGGCAATTTCCTGCTTTGGAATTTTCATATAATCCATAATTTGAACTTGCGGTTTTTCCGGCAGATAATCATTGAAATTTGTGGTCACGATTGAAACCAGTGTCGGCATTTCCTTAAGGGCCTCCCCGACCACCGGCCAGAATATATCCAGTGTCAACAGGCACTTCATTTGTGCATTATTCACTTCATAACTCAATTCCATTTTTTTAAACAGCGGCGAACATGGACAGACAATTCCACCCATTTTCTGGATACCGAAATGGGCAATAATATACTGGGGGCAATTGCCTAAAAACAGCCCGACCCGGTCCCCTTTCTGAAGTCCGATTTCAATAAGATAGGCTGCAAACGCATCTGAAGCGTCATCCAGTTCTTTATACGTGATCGTTGTCCCGTAATTGATAATGGCCGCCTTATCCGGTGTTCTTCTGGCATGAAGCCTGAGATATTCAAATATGGGTTTTTCTCCCTCGGAAAATATAACTTTTTTGGGCAAATCCTCGGGCCAGTGCTTCATCCAGATCTTTTCCATGTTCTTTTTCTCCTTGATTTAATTCGTTTTTTGGGTTCATTCTGCCGGATTCACGATATGCCCTTAAAGAATGCCAGAATTATGCCAGAAGAAAAAAATTCGCATAAGCGATTGGATTTATATCATATATTTTAAATTTTCAGAAATCGGGCTGCGGACGATCTTAAAAGATAGGGACGACATATCGTCCTAAAAGACGATATTCAGACCCTGTGACTGATTCTACATTTCCAGAACTGTTGTTAATTCCCTGGCTCTTACAATACGAACCGTACCTTCAAGTTTTGGGATTTCTTTTGAAAGGGCATCCAGAGTTGCCTTGTAAGGATGACCGATGCCAATGGCAAACCCGTGTTTTCTGGCATGGCGTATCAGCTGCTTGAACTGGCCTGTGATATATTTTTCATCCTGCACATTATCCAAAAACACATCCCTCTGGGCAAACCGGATCTGAAGCAGCCGTGCCGAAGCCTTGCAGGCAGATTTAGGGGCGGTTCTTGAATCAATAAAAAACAGATTATCTTTTTTCAGAATTGTAAAAATCTGGTTCATCTGGTCAGACTGCATTGTCAGCTTTGATCCCATATGGTTATTAACGCCCTCGACATAGGGGACGTCCTGAATGGCCTTTTTAAGATTCTCCAGCAGAACATCCGGAGGCATGGTTGATAAAATGGCACCGGGCCCCGGGTTGACGTCCGGATATTCAACCGGTTCCATGGGAAGATGAAGCATGAGCTGAAAGCCCTTTTGATGAAGCTTCTCAGATATGGATTTTCCGAAAGGTGAAAACGGCAGCACAGAAAAGGTAATATCCGGATTCAAATCACTCAGTGCTCTTGCAATTTTTCTGTCATAGCCGATATCATCAATAATAATGGCGATTTTAGGCACATGATCCTTTACTGGCGGCACCGGTTTTTTGGTGGGACTGTGGTCCACATCATCGAACACCTCATACTCTATGGTCTTTTCCGCCGGTGGTGGTGTTTTTTTCGGCGATTCTACTGCTTTGTCTGCTAAGTCCGGCACATTATTTTTTTCTTTGAGGCCTTTAACATGTGCCTTTTTTTTAACTTCGGCAACAATGCCTTCCTGGATCGGCTGAATAGTTTCAGGTTCTGTTTTTTTTAAAACAGATTGCCTTTTAATAAGACCGGGTTTGAGAAAAATATCTGCAATCATTGCCACGGTGAGGCACAATGCCAGAAGAATTGCCAGCCCTAAAAAAACTTTTTTAAATTCATCCAGGCCTGTGGAATTCTGTCTCAGAATACGGGGTGCTCTTTTGGTTACAGATTTTTTTTTGGGCCCTGCCTTTTTGAGTGTATTTTTTTTGGACAGGACCTTTTTTTTAACTGCCATTTAGTTTGCTGAACACTCCATAGCTTATCAAAATATCGAGGGCTCTTTTAACCTGGGCATCACTATGAAGCTTGTCTGTATCAATGAGTCTCGGATGTTTTTTTGTTTGTTTTTTTGTTTGTTTCGGCACAGCTTTCTCAGGCTTGAGACTGTTCTTGAGATCTTTTTCCCTGATCATCCTGTCAAAATTGGACTGTTTTTTTTCTTTTTTTTCCAGAATCTCATATTCCACCTCGATATCCGGTTCAATCCCTTTTGCCTGTATGGATCGGCCACTCGGGGTATAATATCTTGCAATGGTATATTTAATACCAAATCCATCATTTAACGGATGCACGGTCTGGACTGATCCCTTACCGAATGAAGTCGTCCCGAGAATCAGACCCCTGGAGTGATCCTGCAACGCACCCGCGACAATTTCAGAAGCAGACGCGGAACCGCCGTTGATCAAAACCACCAGAGGATATTTTCTGTCATCATCTGTTTTATGCGCTGAATACACTCTGGTCTGGCTTTCCTGCCGGCCTTTAATGGAAACAATCTGTCCCTGTTCAAGAAACAGATCGGAGATATCAACCGCCTGGTCCAGAAGACCGCCCGGATTATCCCGCAGATCCATGACAAGACCTTTTAAGCCGCCCGGATTTGCAGATTCAAGTGTCTTTAAATGCGTTTTGATATCATCCAGAGTTGTCTGCCTGAAATTGGTAATACGAAGATACCCGTAGCCGGGTTTCAGGGTTGCACTTCTGACACTTTCCATGGGAATCAGATCCCGTTTCAGCGAAAATTCAAGCGGTCCTTTTTCATCCTCTCTGAAAACAATAATAATGACTTCCTCATGGCGGGGGCCACGCATCATGTTCACCGCCTCCCAGAGCGCCATATCCTTGGTGGATTTACCATTTATACTGACAATAACATCGCCGGCCTGCATGCCGGCTTTATAGGCAGGCGTCCCTTCAATGGGAGACACCACGGTTAATATCCCGTCTTTCATGGTAATCACAATACCGATACCGGAAAACTCTCCTTTGGTATCATCCTGAAGTTCCTCAAAAGCTTCCGGCGGCATAAAGCTTGAATGCGGGTCTAGGTTTCCCACCATGCCCTTGATTGCATTATGGATCAAGGCTTGAGTATCAATATCATCCACATAGTTTTTTTCCAGCTCTTCAAGCACATCTGTAAATAGTTTTATGGAAGTATAGGTCTGTTCATTTGCCTGCAGATGTCCGGTAAAGCCTGCGCAAATGAACAGGCAGGCCGCAATCATCAGGGGAAATCCGGACATGAATATTTTCTGGAATTGTTTGTTCATGTGTTATGCTCCTTTTCTTAACCACTTCATTGGATTAACAGGCTTACCATGATATCTGACTTCAAAATGCAGGCACATTCCCTTGATTGATCCGGTATCTCCAGCAGTCGCCACCACTTCTCCGGTTTCGACGCGCTCCCCTTTTTTCTTAAAGAACTCTTCAATATGCGCATACAATGTGTAATAATTGTCACCATGATTAATAATCAACAGGTTCCCGTAGCCTTTGAGCCACTGGGCAAAAATAACCTCACCTTTAAATACGGATTTAACAGGTTCACCACGCTCCACCCTTATATCAATTCCCTTCTGAAAAGTGAAGGCCTTGCTGTCTCCGGTAGTGGACGGCCCATATTCTGATATCACTTCCCCCTTAACCGGCAGCAGCAGACGCCCCTTATAATTTGAAAAAGAAAATTCATCCGAAGCGGTTGAATCCTCTTCCTGAAGGTTGTTCATCCGGTTATCCAGCTGGATTGCGGCATCCTTCAATGCCTCAACCGCTGCAAGCGACAGTCTCTTCTGTTTACGGATCTGCATTAAAATCATTTCTTTTTTTTGAGTCTCTTTCTGGCTGATTCTCACCTGATCCCTGACCTGGACCTCAAGCTCTGTCTTGGCTGCCATCTCCTGTTGAAGTTCTTTTTCCAGAATTTTAAATCTTTTCAGATCCCGGTCCTGTTTTTCCAGAAGCTGAAAATCGGATTTTATCACCCGTTTCATTGAATTCTGCTGTAAAAAGAAATCAAATACAGAGCTGGGCAGTCCTGCCGCATCCAGACGGCCGATCATATTCATTTTGTACAAAGCCCGCAGCCGCTTCCCGGCATATTCACGGTTTTGGGAAATTTCCCGGGACAATTGATCCCAATCGCTGTTCAAACTGCTAATTCTGGCTTCAAGCTGTTCTCTTTCCAAAGTCAGTGCAGACAGTTTAAGGCGGGCTTTATTCAGTGTGTAATCTGTTTCATTCAACCCGTCTATCATCTCGATTTCTTTTTGAGAAAAGGTTTCAACAATTTTTTCCTGGGTCTGGATTCTGGCCTCAAGTTTTTCCTTTTCTTTTTTTTCTGCTTCCATGGCCTGTTTTTGGGCTTCACTGACTGCCGGTTTCAAACGAATATAATGCGACCGGTTCCGGACATATCCTTCCTGACCTTTATACCTGACTTTCAACCACTGGCCCGGGTCTCTGGGCTCACTGACAACATCCAGTATTTCATCCTGTTGGGCAACGATCACAACATCTGCCTCCTGGGAAGGACGCTGTCTGATATTTAATTTAAAAGAAGTGACAACCCCTTTACAGACAAGATCCTCTGCAGCCGCCACCATACTGTTGGAGAATAAAAAAACACCGACGATTAAAACGGCTATTTTAAAATCTGTTTTAAGGAAAGATAACATCCGAACCAACCTAAAAAAGTACTGGCCATAATGATCAAAAGAATCATTTTTACAGACAGAAACCGTATGTCAATATATATATAAGATGCCAGGTTCTGTGAAATTCCCGATGAGATCATCAGATAGGTTGCCAGAAGCACCAAAAGTCCCAAAAGCCCGCCGAAAAACCCCTGAAAAAGCCCTGCCACATAAAAAGGTGCTTTGATAAAACTTTCAGAAGCGCCGACAAGCCGCATGATTTCAACTTCAAGTTTCCGGGAATAAAATGCCAGACGAACTGTATTTGAGGTAATGAACAGGGCGATTAAAAAAAACATGCTGCACATGGCATATCCGGTAATTTTAAACAGATTAAAAATATTTAAAAATTTACCCAGCCATCCCTGACCGTATTCAACATCATCCACCATCTCAAGCGCTTTTATTTTTTCGGCAAACTGTTGAATCTCATCAAAACTGTTATAGGATTTCATCCGGATTTCCAGAGCATCCGGAAGCGGATTTTCCTTTAAATTTTTTAAAAAGGTGGTCTGGGAGGACATCTCGTTTTTCAATTTATCAAATGCTTCCTCTTTTGAGATATAAACCATCTCATCAATATCTCCCAGCGCTTTCATTCTTGTTTTGAGTTCCGGCAGCATATCCAGGGTAAAATTATCCACCAGGTACACCATTGCCCGGCCGCCCTGATTCCAGGATTCAATGATCCGGCTTGAGTTTTCGAAAAACAGCAGAAAGATACTGACCACAAGTATTGAAAGTGCAATGGTAATAATGGTGATCAGATTTAAAAACCGGTTGGATCTAATATCTGAAAATGCTTTTTTTACAAAATGTGCCATACCATTTATCCGTTTTACCTATAGCATTTTTGCCGTGCGTTCTATTCTTCCATTCTTGATTTCAATATTTCTGCCCCTTACCGAACTTTCCAGAAGATGCAGATTATGACTTGCCACCAGAACCGTGGCACCTCTTTTATTGTATTCCATCAAAAAATCCAGAATCGCCTGGGCCGATTTTGTGTCCAGACTGCCGGTGGGTTCATCTGCAAGAATAATAGAAGGGTCTCCCACAACAGCTCTGGCAACGGCAACCCGCTGCTGTTCTCCGCCGGAAAGCGTCGGAGGATAGTATTTGGCTTTTTTCTCCATTCCCGTGGTTCGAAGAACCTGCATGACTTTTTTTCTTATAAAAGAAGGTTTTTCTCCGGCTGCTTCCAGAACAAGAGCGACATTCTCAAATACTGTACGGGTGGGAATTAATTTAAAATCCTGGAAAACCATGCCGAATCTTCGTCTTAAAAACGGCAGCCGGGCCGAAGAAATCCTGGCAAGATTCATTCCGTCAATCAGAATCTGGCCTTCGGATACTTTTTCAGCAAGATACAGAACCTTGAGCAGGGTAGATTTTCCAGCGCCTGACGGTC
This sequence comes from Pseudomonadota bacterium, assembly GCA_018821535.1. GTDB lineage: Bacteria > Desulfobacterota > Desulfobacteria > Desulfobacterales > Desulfobacteraceae > Desulfobacula. The sequence continues at coordinate 179,537 of JAHJLV010000027.1, forward strand.
CGGAAATAAAAATAAATTCTCCCTGCTCAATATCCAGACTGATATTTTCCAGTGCAAATTTACCTTTATATCTCTTACTGACATTAAACAGGCGTATGATTGAATTTTTAGTGTCTATGTCATTCATTTGTTAACAAAATATTCTGAGCATTTGTCCCTAATTGACTGAAAATGAATTTACTGATATAAATTGTCCGTGTCAAGGAATGCTGCAAAACAGTTTTTCTTACACCGGGCCTTCACTGTCACCGTAAAACGGCTTCTTCCAATCAGTGAAGGCTCAGTAATTTTAAACTATTTACATAAGTCCTTGAAATGAGATAATAAAATGAAACTGTTTGATTCCCATTGCCACCTTGATGATAAATCCTATGCCAAAGACCTGGATGCAGTCCTTGAAAATGCAGAAAACAACGATGTCAAAAATATGATGATCGTCGGTGTTGATATCAGGACCTCCTTGAAAGCCATCCGGATTGCCGAAGCGCACACCCATATTTATACATCCGTGGGCATCCATCCCCATGACGCAAAAAACTGGTCAGCCAGCGATATACAGACCCTTGTCCGCATGGCCCGTGAAAATCCATGCGTAAAAGCCTGGGGTGAAACCGGGCTGGATTTTAACCGGATGTTTTCTCCGCAGAAAGACCAGGAAAACTGTCTGATGGCACAGCTTGAAGCCGCCGAAAAACTGGATCTACCCCTGATTTTCCATGAACGGGATTCCAATGGCCGCTTTTTTGATATTTTAAAAGCCCATGGCCCAAAAAGCCGGCAAGGCGTTATCCATTGTTTTTCAGGGACAAAAGAAGAGCTGATCAAATATCTTGATCTGGGCTACCATATCGGCATTACCGGGATACTGACCATTGAAAGCCGGGGAAAAGAATTACGCGAGATGGTTTCCATGATCCCGGAAAACCGGATTCTGATTGAAACAGATGCCCCGTACCTGACTCCGGCCCCGGAAAAAAACAAATACCGGCGCAATGAACCGGCATTTGTCAAATCTGTTCTCTTAAGGCTTGCCCGGATAAAAGAAACTGATCCGGACACGCTTTCAGACATCATCTATACAAACACAACCCGCTTGTACCGAATCGATGATCCGGCCTGTTAATTTTTCGTCATCAGCCTGCCGACCGCTTTTTCAAGACCTTCCAGAGACAGTTCATACATGGGGAAGATTTTTGAAATCGCCATGATGGTATGCGTATACCCCCACATCCCCTCGGAAACCGGATTCAGCCAGACACAATGCGGAAATGTCTTTCTTAAAAAGTTCAACTGTTCCAGGCTCGGCCGTCCGCTTCTTTCAGAAATATGAATGGATCCGTCATGAGCCATCAGCTCATAGGGCGCCATACTGGCATCCCCGACAATGATCAGCCGGGTATCCGGGTCAAGCCGTGAAAATTCAATTACTTTTTTGGGTTTTTTATATCTGGCCGGATCTTCCCACAGATAATCATAAACTGTATTGTGGAAAAAATAGGTTTTCACTTCTTTAAACTGGGCCCGGGCATAATCAAAAATTGTCTGAACAACATCAATATACGGGTCCATGGACCATCCACCATTATCTATGGCAAGGATAATCTTCAGACGGTCTTTGAGTGAGGCATCGAACACAAGCTCGATCTCTCCTGCATTTTTCATGGTCTGCTTTATGGTGTCATCGATATTGATCTGGTCCTTAGGACCTGCAGGCCGCATGTTTCTCAGATATTTTAATGCTTCGCCGATCTTTGCCTGGGTTAAAGGGCCTTTTGCAGAATAATCCTTATACCGGCGCTCATTGGCCACTTTTACAGCAGACTTGTTTCTGGATTCTCCGCCCACCCGCATACCGCCGGGATGATATCCTGAGTGTCCCACAGGCGAAGTCCCGCCCGTGCCGATCCATTTATTTCCCCCGTGATGTTCACCATCCTGATCCTTTAACCGCTGTTTAAAATATTCGATCAGTTCATCCGGAGACATTTTTTTAAGCGTTTCTTCATCCACCCCGAGTGCATCTGCAAGTTCTTTAGGATTTTTGAGCCACTCGTCCAGCATGGCCCGGGCAACTTCATCAATTTCAAATCCTTCATTATCAGGGATGGGCACCCCTTCAAAATGATGGGCAAAGGCCTGATCATACAGATCAAAATACCGTTCACTTTTCACCAGAATCGATCTGGCGCAGGTATAAAAATCATCCAGATTATTGATAATCCCCAGATTCAGGGCTTTTTGCAGGGTCAGAAAAGAAGTTGGGGACACGGGAATGCCAATTTCTTTTAATATGTAGAAAAAATTTAAAAACATATGTCACCGGCGCTTAAAAAATGCGTCTTCGGGATGTAATATTGGTTGCTCTTTCATAATCCGGGCTCTTTTTGAACAAAACCCCCAGGAACGGCAGTTTGCCCTTGATCAGATCCCTGGCATGGAAATCCGGATCAGCATTCAGGGCCCGTATCCAGTTGATCAGTTCACGGGTGGCGGGTTTCTTCTCAATGCCGTCAATTTCACGCATGCTGTAAAATGCGTCAATGGCATTCTGGGCCAGAGTATCATCAATATCCTTGAAATGGACATTAATAATTTTTCGCATCATCTTGGGTTCAGGAAAGGCAATGTGATGAAAATTACACCGGCCCAGAAATGGATCAGACAGGTCTTTTTTGGCATTGGATGTGATAATGATCACCGGCCGGTGAATCGCCTTGATGGTTTTGTCGGTTTCAATAATATCAAACTGCATCTGATCCAGAACATCCAGCATGTCATCCTGAAAGTCAGTGTCCGCCTTGTCAATCTCATCAATCAGCAGTACGGTTTTCCTCTCGGCACAGAAGGCCTGGCCGATCTTTCCCATTTTGATATATTCGTCAATATTGCTGACATCTCTTTTAGAATCCCCGAACCGTGAATCATTGAGGCGGGTCAGCGTATCATATTGATATAATGCTTCAATCAGCTTCATACTGGATTTTACATTCAATATAATCAAAGGCATGTTCAAACTTTCTGTGATGGCATGCGCCAGCATGGTTTTGCCGGTCCCGGGTTCCCCCTTGAGCAGAAGAGGCATCTCAAGCTTCATGGAAATATTGACAATTGATGCAAGTTCCTGATCCAGAACATATTTTTTTGCGCCCTGGAATTGAATATTAGATTCCTGATCCATATATTTTCTCCATATGTAATTTAAAATTATTTTAGTATTAGAACCTTTATCATTAAAATATAGAAGCTTATTATAATAACCATATAAACAGGATTCACAAGCTTTTTTTATCCACATGGCTCCGGAATGATGTTACAAAAATGTAATCGCCCGCATTTTCAGCCAGATGTCTAAATGATTGACACCACCACCACCAGATGATATATTTTTTTTCTGATTCACTTAAATGCAACAGGAGTGCAATACCATGTTTGGAACCCAGGAACTGATCATTATTCTTGTTATCATCCTTATTATCTTCGGGGCTAAAAAACTGCCTGAGATCGGCGCCGGCCTTGGCAAAGGGATTACAAATTTTAAAAAAGCAATCAAAGATCCCAAACCGGAAGATGCGGAAAAAGAGCCTGAACAGATTGATAAGGACTAGTTGAATCTTTTTTTATCCATTCATACAGCATCACTGTTTGAATTATCAAAAATCAAATTCTGTATTTTTTAATTCAATTTCCGTAAAAAAAACTATTTCATCTTTCTGCTTTTCAAAGTCGTCAACAGCAAATTACATAAATGAATTATATTTTGCACTTCTAATAA
>JAHJLV010000028.1 GCA_018821535.1 Pseudomonadota bacterium
AAAATATAAAATTCAACCCAAATAAAAAGCAGTCAGGTTAAACGATGGGTCTTGGCAGAACCTTTGCTCTTTCAGCAATCTCAGGAACCATGTGCTCCCACTCAATGGCCATGAGATGAACGCCGGCAACGCCTTTCATTTCCTTGAACTCTTCAATCTGTTCACAGGCGATCTTGATGCCCTCATCCGCCACATTTTTTTTGTCCACACCCTGAAGGCGTTTGATTATTTCGTCAGGCACATCCATTCCGGGAACTTTGGCTTTCATATATTTTGCCATACCGATGCTCTTCATGGGGGTAACGCCGGGAAGAATGGCTACTTTTTCAGTCAGGCCCATGTCATTGGCCTGTCTTATCCATTCCCTGACTTTTTCCATATTATAAACACACTGGGTCTGGATGAAATCAGCACCGGCTGCCACTTTTTTGGCCAGTCGATGTACTCTCCATTCAAAAGGATCTGCAAAGGGGTTGGCTGCTGCACCGATAAACATTTTCGGGGGCTCATCAATATCAGCGCCGCCCAGAAATTTTCCCTCGTCCCTCATTTTTTTGATCATGGCAACCAGCTGCATGGAATCAATATCAAAAACACCTTTTGCATTGGGATGATCTCCAAACTGCTGATGATCACCGGAAAGGCACAGAATATTTCTTAAGCCATGAGCGTAAGCACCCAGGATATCGGCCTGCATGGCGAGGCGGTTTCTGTCCCGGCATACCATCTGGTAATTGGGTTCAAGACCCAGGTCTTTAACGATCATTGCCGCAGCCCAGCTTGACATTCTGACCATTGCAGTCTGGTTGTCGGTAATATTGACCATATCGACCATGCCTTTTAACGGTTCGGCTTTTTCTTTTATTGCAGCAATATTGCTTCCGCGTGGTGGTCCAAGTTCGCCTGTAAAAGCAAAATGTCCGGCCTCTAAAATCTTTTCAAAATTACTTCCTGATTTCATTTCCATGGATCCTTATTTGAATTCTTTATTCATACATATGTTTTAGACACTGACGCAATGCAGGTCTTTTATTCTTTGTCATATTGCGGGAAAACACCCTGACTGCGGCAAACCCTTCTGGCAAGGGCGATCATTTCAGGAATATCAATTCCCATGGGACAGTAGCAACGGGTGCACAGAACGCACCGTTCAAAGACCAGATCTCTTATTTCACCCAGATCCAGTTTGTCCACATTTCCTTTATTTTTATATAATACACCGACTGAATTTAAAAATTTATAGGACGGCATATATTTAGGGTCTTTATCGCGGGCCATAAACAAAAAACAGCTTTCTGCACAAAGGGTGCAGTGAGCACATGCTTTTAAAGACAGTTTCATTTTTGCCTTTTTTTCATCCAGTATGGCTCGGATCTCTTCGCTGTTAACGCCTGCTGTATTTTTTTTTCTGAACATTTGACTCTCCGGTCCGAAAAATAATTATTTTTTAAAAGCTCTGATTTACCAGGCTCTGTTTCCTTTGCCCAGACCCCATTCACTGGCAACGGTGAACCGGACCAGTACAAGATAGATCATGTGGACAAATTTGGTAAAGGGTATTGCCATCAGCATGATTTCACCGGACAGCATATGCAGTGTGATCATGAGTTTATAATCCAGAATCATCTGATTATAGGCAAAATACCCGGTGATAAACGGTGCTGCGGCAAGGAACAGAAACAGATAATCTGTCCAGGTGGTAATGGCTCTCACTCTGTCCAGAAAAAGTCTTCTGTATAAAAAGATCAGGCCGCAGATGATAACAATAACCGTGGCAATGTCAGCAATGCCTTCGGGTAAAGAAACCATGCTGATTCCAAAAGCGTTGTCCCATAATATATTGTGACCCAGTACGAAAAAAGGAAGAAGAACTAAAAGTACGTGGAACAGGGTACTGACAATAATGACAAACGGGTTTGTGCCTGCAACGGACAGTTTTAGCCACACCATCCAGTCGGTTTTCTGCGGTTCTTTCGGAAGGGGTTTTATAAAATTACCCGGTCCCGGTTGCAGTGTGATCTTTTCCGGTTTGTGGCTCAGTGAGAAAAATCTGAAAATCTGGAACACGGTGCCCAGAATAAATATGATAAAAGCGATCCAGACCATGGGACCCCTTACAAAATCATAGGCAAATGTCCAGGATAAAATATTTGATAGTTCCATAATATACCAATGCTTAAAATTAAAGGTTGTTTTGACAGTTCAAAACCAATTCCAGTTTTTATATCAGGCGCGGTACCGTTTTTCGTAAGGCTCCTGAATAATGGTTCTGGGTGTCTGGTTCTGCCACTGCATGGGCGGATGAACTTTCATAATATCATCCAGCCGGTTTTGTTCTTTTAAACGGTTGTAAATATCATACCAGGCACAGGCAACTTCATTGCTGATTTCACATTTGCCGTTATTTGTTCCGCCACAGGGACCGTTGAAAAGGCCTTTTGAGCATCGGGTCACAGGGCAGATGCCGCCGGTGTATCCCAGAACGCAATGACCACAGGCCCGGCATTTTTCTTCATACATGCCAAGTGCCCTGTCAATACCGATGGAAACAGTATTCACCGCCGGGTGAACAGGGATGGAAGCAAACTGTTCTGCCATGTTCTGGACGCCTGCGCCGCAAGCCATGGAAAGAATACAGTCATACTGATCTACTTTTCCTTTTAATTCTTCGATAAACTGCTCATTGCACTGACGTTCAATGGTATACCCGGAAATATTTTTAGGGGTATTGTCCTTTTTCATATGGACATTCAATTCTACTTTGAGTGCATTGACTTCCCGCTGGCCATCGGCAAGACACACGGAAACGCAGCCGCCGCAGCCGACAATCAATATGTTCTTATACCCATTGATGGCTTCTTTTATTTCTTCAATCGGTTTTCTTTTTGCTTTAACCACTTATCGCCTCCACGCATATAATCAATTATATATATACTATTTTTTCAGGATATGACATTCGCCGCAAAGGGTGGGGCCTGTCGCCTCTTGAGTCAGCCTGAATTTATTATGGCATCCCATGCATTGATAATGGAATGCTTCTCTTCTTTCAATTTTTGAATCGGCATTATGACAGGAAGCACATAATATATCCGGATTGTCTTCTTCCAGATCAGCTTCATCCAGAACATTTTCACCGTCTTTCATGTCATGGTGACAATCCAGACAATCAAAGCTGCCCATATGGAGTTCATGCGGAAATGCCACGGAACCGCGAGTTTTTTCTCCGCCGAATTCAATATCTTCAGAGTAGGCATATAACCCTGATACATATATCATGCAGGCAAGAATCAAAACAACCGGCAACAAAATTAAACCCACTTTTTTATTAGACTTCATCGTTAAATAATTACCATTAAAACTTGTTATCTCTTTAAAAACCGGTCAAAAACCGGTTCAACATTAATTTTGCTGAAACTTGAAGTGTTCTCAGCAAACCGCCCAAATACAAAACACTGTTTCAAGTCGAAATATATAAACGGAAATACCATGAGATGTCAAGGAATACCCATATAAAATATAACGGTTATGGTAAATTAAATGGAATCAATGCCGGTATGAATGTCAGAACAAGGCTGGATGGTATGAATTTCATTTTCAGGGGAGTGTCCTGTTACTGGCAGGATGAATATTAATATTGAATTTGAATTGGAATATTGATAGACTGCTTAAAAAATTATCTGGATTATTCTCAAGTCATTATTGTTTTTTGCGAACGGCGCTATGTTGTTTTATCTGCCGTGGTAAATTGTCAGTTTTTGTTTTTGTATTTTTTTTAAAATAACCATAACAGAATTTTAATTTCCAGGAGGGTAATACCATGAAAAAATCAGTCGTTTTTGTTTTAGTGATCATGTTTTTGACAAGTATTTCAGGCCAGATTTGTGCTGGAGAAAAAGCGCCTCCTAAAGTTGTTGCGCTTGCCAATTCTGAATTGGTCAAGATAGGCACAGACCCGGTTATCATTGATGCGGTCAAGGCTCAGAATGCAAAAAACATGACGCTGGACCAGATCAAGAATATGGATGCCTCATGGAAGGCTCACGTAGGTATCGCAGATTATATGAAGGCGATGATGGAATCCGAGTGCGCCATGTTTTTATACAAGATTCAGAAATCACAACCGTATTATGTTGAAATTTTTGTTATGGATAGCCAGGGTGCAAATGTGGCAATGACAGATAAAACGTCAGATTACTGGCAGGGTGATGAAGCAAAATTCCAAAAATCCTTTGCTGATGGCACCGGCGCTGTTTTTATTGATGAAGTGGAATATGATGACAGCTCCCAGGCCTATCTTGTACAGGTGTCTGTTCCTGTCAAAGATGGTGATAAAGTAATCGGGGCGATTACATTCGGCATTGATATTGACAGTCTGGAATAATCAGGTCGGGTCTGATCTAATGGATCAGCTCTGGTATGCATGTGGAAGGAATCACAGGAAAGGAGCCACAGATGGAATGGGTTAAGCAGTTGAAGATCAGTACCAAATTGTTCGCAGGTTTTTTTGTGATGATTGTCTTTATGGGGATCATCGGTTTTACCGGTTATAAAAGTGCCGTGAATATTAACCGGCAACTGGATGATATTTTTCAGATCAGACTGCCGGGGATTTCGAACCTGATTGAGGCGGACCGTGACCTTCAGCAGCTTCTGGTTGCAGAACGCTCGATGATATTTGCAAATGTCAAATCAGATGCGTTTAAATCGCTTGTCCAGGAATATGAAAAGAATCTGGAGCAGTCAGATGACCGCTGGAAAAAATATAAGGCGCTGGCGCTTTCACCGGCAGAAACATCTTTAATTCCAAAATATGATGCTGCAAGAAAAGAATGGCTGGTGGTTTCCAGAAAAGTGGTTGACGGGCGGATTGCAGATACCCGTGAGGGCCGAAGGGAAGCCCTTGATCTGTCATTGGGTCTTGCCCAGGAGAAATTTGAGCACATGCGTGATTATCTTGATCAACTGACAGGGATTACGCTTGATATTGCGCAAAAAAATCATCAGAACGCAGCCTCTGTATACAGGACGACCATTGTGACTTTGGTTGGTATTCTGACCATTGGCATAATTCTGGGTATTTTCATCGCCTTTTTTATCGGTCGGGGTATTACCCTTCCGCTGAACGCGGCAGTTGACGGCTTGAAAGATATTGCCCAGGGCGAAGGGGACCTGACCACGCGTCTTGAAATCAGAACCCGGGATGAACTGGGGCAGTTGTGTGAGAATTTTAATACGTTTATGGAAAAAATGCAGAAGATTATTCGGGATATTGCCGGCAATACACAGCAACTGGATAATTCAACTGCGCAATTTTTAATTGTTTCTCAAAAAATGTCCGAAGGATCCCAGGTTATTTCTGAAAGTTCGACAGCCGTTGCGGCCGCAGCAGAGGAAATGAGTTCCAATTTGACATCTGTGGCAGCAGCTGCTGAACAATCTTCAACCAATATTGCCATGGTTTCTGCGGCAGCAGAACAAATGACGTCTACGATTAACGAGATCGCCCAAAATACAGGGAAAACAAGAGAAAGCAGTAATCATGCAGTGACCCGGACAAAGAATGCATCTGAAAATATCAATACTTTAAGCATATCAGCCCAGAAAATCGGCAGGGTGGTTGAAACAATCAATGATATTTCAGAGCAGACAAATCTGTTGGCGCTGAATGCAACCATTGAAGCTGCAAGAGCCGGAGAAGCCGGCAAGGGATTTGCGGTTGTTGCAAATGAAATTAAAGAACTGGCGAGGCAGACAGCAGAAGCCACTCTGGACATCAAAGAAAAAATTAAAAGTATCCAGAATTCAACCCAGGGGACTGTTGCTGAAATTGAAGAGGTGGTCATTGCTATCAATAACGTGAATGAAATGATTGATACGGTGTCGGCTGCGGTTGAAGAACAATCGGTTACCACAAAGGAAATTGCCTCTAACGTGACCCAGGCTGCCCAGGGAATTCAGGAAGTTACTGAAAATGTGGCTCAAAGTTCCAGTGTGTCCGCCGAGATTGCCAAAGACATTGCCCAGTTGAATCAGGTATCCCTGGGGATGTCTGAAAACAGCTCCAGAGTGGATTCCGGAACCGAAGAACTGGGCAGGCTGGCCCAGGCGTTAAAGCAGACCGTGGGCCAGTTCAGGATTTAGTACAGTCTTGATTTTATTTTAGGCAGGCCAAGTTGTCTCATTGACTTTAGATTTCCTTTGGCTTAAGAAAAATAATGCCAAAGGAAATCGTTCATATGGGACTGGCCCAGGAAGTGGCCCGAAAAATACCAGCGGATTCAATATTCTGTGATGCCATTCATCGTTATTTGAATCTTTTTTCATACGGGGCAGTGGCACCGGACACCTGCTTTCATTATATTCTTGGTCCCGGCAGGGCTGCGGTCAATTCTGCGGGCCAGATTTTTCATACCACAGATGCATCTTCGCTTGTTCCTGTCCTTGAATTCTTAAATCGCTTTCCGCATAAAGATGCGGATGCCCTTGCCTTTGCAGCTGGCCTGTGCTGCCATATTATGACAGACACGGTATTTCACCCCATGGTGTATTATTTTTCCGGGGCCAAAGGCATTCATGGTAATGCAGATACCCGGCACCGGATGTTTGAAACCGCCCTTGATCTGCATTTTCGATCACTCATGCATACCCGCAGGCGCCTGATTCCGTTTCACAGAATGTCAAAGCATCTTGAAATATCAGACAAGCGTTTAAGCTGCCTGCTGAAACATATATTCTGCAAGGACAATCCGGAATACCAGAAATATCTGCTGTATGCTTTCAGATCACATTGCCTTGCAAATGCGTTGTTCACAAATCATCACTTGTATCAACTGACGCATATGGTATCTGCTTTTAATTTTCTGACAGAATACGAAGTCCTTTTCTACCCGTTTAAACAGCCTGTCAGGTTCCGGTTTTTTGATGGGATTCTTAAATTTAAACATCCGGTTTCAGGAGAAGAATATGGCCAGACGCTTGAGTCCTTGAGCAACAAAGCAGTCAAAAACACTTTATTGCTGCTGTCTGTCATTGAAGCTGCGATTCTGGGTGGAAAAAATCTGGATGATGTGATTTTCGATCCGCATCTGCCGGAAATTTCACCCTGTCTGCCGGAAGATTGCCGGTCATTTATGCACTGGCATGGGGATATGGATATCAGACGAAAATTATACAGTGAATACAGTGAAATTACGGTTTGAACGGTTATGAATAGAATCTTGAACACATGTTATGCAGATTGCCTGCAAATGGCTATAAAAATGGATGCCCCAAATGGAACCTGAAAAAATGATACCTGAAAAAAGTGCAGACAGAAAAACACTGTTTGGCTGGGTCATGTTTGACTTTGCCAATTCCGCCTATACCACGCTGGTGGTGACCTTTATTTACGGAACCTATTTTGTCAAGGCCATAGCGTCAGATGAAATCGCCGGAACAGCCCTCTGGTCAAGGGGGGTCACCATTACCGCCTTGAGCGTGGCATTGCTGTCCCCGTTTTTGGGCGCCATTGCAGACAAGACCAATCTCAGAAAACGGTTTTTACTGATTTCAACCATCGTAACGGTTGCAGGTACGGTTTTTCTTTATTTTGTCAAGCCCGGCCAGGTCATGCTGGCGCTCTGGGGATTTGTGATCTCAAATATTGCCTTTGAACTGACCAATGTGTTTTATAATGCGTTTTTGCCTGAGATCGCATCAAAAGATAAGATTGGCAGGCTGTCGGGAATCGGATGGGGGGTCGGATATATCGGGGGACTTGCCGCCATGGTGATTGCCATGGTCGGGTTTGTCAGCCCGGAAACGCCATGGTTCGGTTTTACACGGGAGGCCGGTGCCAATATCCGCGCAACCAATCTTCTGGTGGGGGCATGGTTTGCTGTGTTTGCCATTCCGTTGTTTGCCTTTGTCCGTCAGCCGTTCAATCATTGTAAAGACAGTATCGGACAGATTACCAGACAGGGATTTTCAGATATAATCACCACCGTGCGGGAGATTAAAAAATATAAGCAGATTGCCACACTGTTACTGGCCCGGATGATTTATAATGACGGTCTGGTGACCATTTTTGCCTTTGGCGGAATTTATGCGGCCGGAACCTTCGGGTTTTCGTTTAATGAGATCATGATATTTGGTATCTGCATTAATATTGCCGCCGGGATCGGTGCGCTGATCATGGGATTTTTTGATGACAGGCTTGGCGGCAAAAAGACCATTCAGATTTCAAATATTGCACTGGGGTTTGCCACTTTTCTGGCTGCGGTGTCTCCCGGGAAAACCGGCTTCTGGATTGCGTGCATCCTGATCGGGCTGTTTGCAGGACCCAATCAGTCTGCCAGCAGATCACTTCTGGGCAGATTTGTCCCCAAAGAAAATGAAACCCAGTTTTTTGGATTTTTTGCGTTTTCAGGAAAGCTGACCGCTTTTATGGGGCCATTGCTGCTGGGTGTTCTGACACAAGTTTTTAACTCCCAGCGGGCAGGGGTTGCAGCGGTAATTTTATTTTTTGTGTTCGGCGCCCTGGTATTAAGTCGTGTGGATGAAAAGGCCGGTATAGCGCTTTCGGATCAATCCAGAGCATCGCTATAATGCACTCCTTTTTTTAAAAAAGTTAACATTGTCCCGGCTTGGAGGAATCAGTTTTGCAGAAAAAAGTTTCCATCTACCCTGATGGTAGCAGTGCCGCCAAAGAGGATGCGTTCTTTGTTGTTTTTAATATGTTTTTTCAGTTTTATAAAATTGGGGTTTGCTCTGTCCGGTCCCTGTTCCACCACAAAATCTCCCTGCCATAGATTTAGGCTGCATAAATAATTGGCAAAGGCGGCATTCCCTGATCCTGTTGCCGGATCTTCAAGATATCCATATTTGGGTGCGAACACCCGGTTCCGGTATCTGCTGTGTGCCGTATGAGTTTGTTTTGTTGACACAAGGATGATATCAATTTTGTTGTTTAAACAGAATCTTTTAAGCTTTTCCTGATCCGGGGATATCTTTAAGCATTGGTCCAAAGACCTTATCCCCACGATTAAGGTTTGCAACCCTGCATTAATGAGATTCAAGGGAAATGAATCATCTATTTCAGATGAACGAATGCCAAGGGCATCGGACACGTGCGAAATGTTTACGGGGCATTGAAGAAATTCAGGCTCCGGCGCCATGATGTAGACTGCATCATCTTTTTGAATATGATTAAACACTGATAATTTTCCGGCAGCTACATTGATGAATATTTCGCTTTTGTTGAACAGCTCTTTGCGGCTGGCCAATAAATCATACATGATTGCAATGGTTGCATGGCCGCAGAATGCAACTTCGCATTCTGAAGAATAAAATTTTAAATTAAATTCATCTCCAGTCTGTTTGACAAATCCAACTTCATTAACAAATCCTGAAAGCTGTCCGGCTATTTGCAGCATTTGATTTTCAGTCAATATATCCTCATTTTCCAGAAGAATATATCCGGCAGGATTGCCTGAAGATGCGCCTGTTGTAAATGCGTCAATTTTTTTAAATTTCAAGGTCTTCATGTTTGACAATCTCCTTAAGACGGTATGAAAATTCTATCCTCCCCAAGATGTGACGGAGGAGTGATGAATATGATATCCAAATCTTTTTGATTTTTATTTGAAAGCTGGTGGACAATGCCGGGCTTAATTTCAAAAATATCCCCAGATTCAATATGAAAACTATCATGCCAAATGATACGCCCTTCTGATAGTTTGCCTGTATTCATCTGGCCTTTTCCGGAGAGGATCTGGTATATTTCAGAACCTTCAGTATGGTAATGGGCTGACAGTGTTTTTTTCGGCAGCAGCCTGGCAATGAAAACGCAAGTGTGGCCATCTATTAATTTTTTAATCTGAATATCTGATTCTTTATCCTTTTCCAATGTGTTAAATGAAACCGGGATATTGAATTTGTCCATATTGCACCTCCTCGATATAATATGTTATATTTTATTCTTTTAAAGTGGAATATACGATATAATGGAAATAAATTCAATATAATAAAATAATGTTCAATGGGGAGCGCCTATGGAAAAAATAAATGAAAATATTACAGTAAATTTAAAATTGCTCCGTAAAAACAAAGGTCTTACGTTGGAAGATGTGTCAAACATTTCAGGCGTCAGCAAGAGTATGCTCAGTGAAATCGAAAGAGGCGCTACAAATCCAACTATTCTTGTATTATGGAAAATTGCACAGGGTTTAAAAATTCCTTTGACCAAGTTAATTGAAGAGGAAGAAAAAGAGTATCTGGTTGTAAAAAAAGATGAAAATAAATTGATGAGTGAAGACGAAAAATTAAATATTTTCAGTATATTCCCTTATTACGAGCCGCATAGGTCAGAGGTATATAAAATTGAAATGGCAGGCTTTTCTAAATTGTCTAATGATGGCCATATGAATGGTGTGGACGAAATTATATTTGTTATGGAAGGGAAAGTAAAAATGGTGCTGGGAAGTTCTGAAACGGAATTGCAAAAAGGTGATGCCATCCGGTTTAACGGAGAAATATCACACGGGTTTATAAATGATCATACAGAAAATGCAATGCTGTTAAATTTTATGATTTATGAACAATAAATCGAGCGTTTGCTCTATTTTAATTGACAAGCAATTTCCATAAGCGTTACAACTATACCCCGTGTATAAATATGGCCCAAAAATATCTGATGCCTGCTATTTGCAGTGATCGGCCTGTCTTGTGGTCCGGAAATTCAAAAAGGGAACTGGAGAGCTGTTTTTAGCAATGATGTATAAAAAAATTTATTACGGCTGGTATATGGTTGCGGTGTGTTTTCTGCTGTGTTTTCTTTTTGCCGGTGCCGGGTTTTATTCGTTCAGTATTTTTATTAAACCCATTGAAGCGGAATTCGGCTGGAGCCGTTCGGCAATTTCTCTGACCATGTCCATCTATCTGGTTTTGGGGGGCTTGATGGGTCCGGTTGTGGGCAGGGTGCTCCAGCAGTACGGCCCCAGAAAAGTGATGCGGGCAGGCGCATTTTTTGCCGGAATCAGTTTTATGCTGGTGAGTCTGACACAGTCGCTGTGGTATTTTTATGCAACATATGCATTGCTGGCCTTGTCTATCAGTCATATGGCTGTTATTCCCGTGAGCAGTCTTCTGGCCAACTGGTTTGACAAACGGCGGGGGACTGCGGTGGGCATCGCCATGGTGGGAATTTCTGCAGGAGGTTTGCTGCTGGCTCCTTTTGTCGGATGGGTAACGGTTCACTTTGGCTGGAAATATGCATTTTTAGGGATCGGTCTTATTGTATGGACCACAGCACTTCCTGCGATTCATTTTTTTGTCAGGGACAAACCCTCTGATATCGGGGCTTTTGTGAATGGCGCTTCCGGCCTTAAATCTGTTGAAAAAGAAAAAAATGAACTGTCCTTTGATATGGTTGGCGGTGTGCCGGCACATCAGGTGCTGAAAAGCCGTTCTTTCTGGTGCATATTCCTTGCCTTTTTTCTGGCACCTTTTTCCCAGATGGGGGTTCTGCAGCATCAGGTTCCGATTATTATGGATTCGGGAATCTCCGGGGCCATGGCCACAGCAGCGCTCGGGGTCACCGCCGGAGTCGGCGGCATCGGCAAGCTGAGTTTTGGCAGGCTATCTGAAATACTGCCTTTCCGATACGTGGTGCTGATCTGTTTCGGGCTTCAGGCACTGGGGGTCGTGCTTCTTATCAATACCCATACGGTGATCGCATTGTGGCTTTATGTGATACTGTTCGGTTTTTCCATGGGGGGCGTTGTGGTGCTTATCCCTCTGGTGGTGGCGCACTACTGGGGACTTGTTTCATACGGTGTGCTTCTGGGTATTGTCTGGGCGGCCAATGCGATTGGCGGCGCCTGTGGAACGTATTCATCCGGCCTGCTTTATGATGTTCTGGGTAATTACGAATATGCTCTGTATCTGTTTATCCTTGCATATATTGTCTCAATTTTAATTTTTTTTGCAGCAGGCAAGCCCATATACAGTGACACGCCTGATATTGAAAAAAATTGATTCCATAAAGGCGTGGGTTCACGTTTATGCCACAAAGCCGGTTTTCTTCGTATTGCATTTTTGCGCATATTCTGGCATTAATGGCAGGGGTGAAAAATTATGGAAAATCAAAAAACCAATAAAAAAAACATATTGTCCAGGATCTTGGACTGGCTGGCCCGGGGAAACCGGTCTGCCATGAAAAAAGGGGATCTGTGCGGCAGTTGAACGCCGAACAAACGTATGCCGGTCGGCATGAAAAAACAAATAAAAAGAGAAAATAAAGTGTAATGTATGAGCAGTTCCATAGTAAAAAGCATATTGCAGAGAATAAATTTTATTGAAACAGATATGAATCTGCACAAACAGATCCTGATGTCCATTCCTACAAAAGAAACACATGAAATGGAAAAAGTAATTAAAAAAATTGCCGGGTTCAAACAGCAGATTGAAGATCTTCGCATGGAAATTCAAAAAACAGACCAGGATGAGTATGCAAAGATCATTGCCATTGAACAGGCAGCCCGGAAATTTTCGCAGATTTCAAAGGATAAAAAATTCATTCAGGTAAATACCCTGAATGAGACCGGTGAATGTTATATTACCTTTAATGACGGAACCAGACTGGATTGTCTGGTGGCGGCAAAAGAGGAAAACGGAAACTGGACTGTGCTGACTCTTGACGGCGAAACAAAAGAATACCCGGGCGGGTTTATAAAACAGGAGAAACAATGATGGATATAATTAAAAAAATTATTTTTCCCTTCTGCCTGCTGGCAGCAGGTATTTCATTATGTGTGACTGCAGTCTCTGCAACCCAGAAGAATACGGTTCCAGTCGTTCAACCGGAACAGACGTTCCAGATTGATCAGTTTATTTCACCGGACACCTGTGGCGACTGTCACGCTCAGATATATGAACAATGGGAAAATTCCATGCATCACCTTTCCCATAAAGATCCTGTGTATTCACGGGTGTCTCAGTTTTTAAGAAAAGGGCTGACAGATGCAGGGGAAATCGAAGAAGCAGAATCCTGTGTTAAATGTCATACGCCCGTGGGATATGTGACAGGATTTCCCAAAAAGGTATCTGATGATCTGAGTAAAACCCCTGAGATCGCCACCCGGGGAATTCAGTGTGATTATTGTCATTCGGCTGAGTCAGTACGCCAGATTCATAATAACGGGTTGGTGATCCGACCCGGTCAGGGTGAAGATGACCCGGGTGTTAAATATGGTCCGTTTGATGATTCTGAACCGGATTTCCATGAGGCACAGTATTCACAGCTGCACACAGATTCAAAAATCTGCGGCACCTGTCATAATGTAAAACATGTTGCCTTTGGTACGGATCTTGAGACGACATACACAGAATGGGAAAACAGTGCCTACAATTCACCGGATCCTGAAAAAAAGATTGCCTGCCAGGGATGCCACATGTATCAGCGCCCCGGCATACCTGCCACAGGGTCCACCCCCCGGCCTGAAAATCCGGGTTCTGCAACGGACTACAGTGTGGAAAGACCCCATATTTTTACCCATTATTTTGTGGGGGCAAACACCTTTGTCCCGGCCGGATTCGGTGGAAAACTGAAAGCCACCATGGCAGAAGAACGCTTGAAAAATGCTGCCACAGTGTCCGTGGATACCTCAAAAACCGGTCAGAAAAAACTGGAGATTACAATCGCCAATGTGGGTGCCGGTCATTGTATTCCCACAGGTCTGACGGATTTCCGTCAGGTATGGCTTGAAATCATTGTTCAGGATAGGGGCGGAAAAACAATATATCAGTCCGGGGTTCTGGATGACAATCATATCCTGCCGGATACTGCAGTCATATTTAATACCGTCTTTGGAGACGGCAAGGGAAACAAAGTGATCAATATTGCCAAGGCCCGGCAGATTCTTAAAGATAACCGGATCAAGCCCAATCAGCGCGTGATCCAGACCATTGACCTGCCGATTGTGCCTGAAAAAGACAGCCGGGTGTCGGTGCGTCTGCTCTACCGGGGTGCCCCTCAGTATATTTTAAATCTGCTGCCGGGTGAAAAAATCGGTCCGCTTCCTGTGGTGGAAATGGCAAAGGCCCAGGTGAAGATCTAAATCATCATCTGAATAATTTATTCGATCTTGCCCATTTCTTCGCCCATCTGCTGCATGGCTGCCTGAACTTTGCTGTCCATCATATATTGGGTGATTTTCATCATGGTGCCTGGAATTTTTGCTGAAACGTCTTCCATGCGTTTGAATTCATCTTCCATTCCTTCGGGTGTTTTGCCCATTCGAAACTCAGGATATTTTTTCTCAAATTCCATCAGTTCCGGAATCAGCGCTTTCATTTCCCGGGTGTAGTTTTCAATTGTTTTGACAACTTCATCTGCATTGCCGGCCTTTTCAAGACCGTTGACATAGGCTTCGGTAATATCGACCTGCTTTTTTATGATTGCTTCAGCCTCATTGCTGCCTGATCCGCAGCCGGCGATTAAAAACACAGTCAGTACTGCGGCAGATAACATCATTCCATACACTTTTTTCATTATATATTCTCCTTAAAATTTAATAATGGCAGTTGAAACAGGATGTAAACCTTCTTATATATGAATCTGCTCCAGCACACAAGCATCCTTTAATTTTTAAGGATGTTGCTGCCCACCGGATGATAGTGGACATAAACTTTTCGAAGCATTTCAATCTCTTTGATAAGGATGTCTTCTGCGGCATCGGCAATTTTATTCCCCTGTTCCACTGTCAGGCTGCCATCAATGCAAATAGTCAGGTTCATGACAAGATAGGGCCCGAATCTGTGGGCATGAATGTCTTCAATGGATTTGATATCTTCCATGGTGTCAAGAAGTTCATGAATCCGTTCAGAAATTTCTCCGGAGGGAATATTGTCCATGAGATCTGAAGAGGCCTCCCGAAGAATATCCATGCCGGTTTTTGCCACGATCACGGCAACAAAGGCACCGGCAACCGGGTCTACCCAGGTGAACCCTGCCAGACTGAACACAATACCGATTCCAGCACCTGCAGAAGCGAAAATATCATTTCTGTGATCTTTTGCCAGAGCACTGATGGCAAGATTTCTGGTTTTTTTGCTGATAAAATTTGCATGCATCATGAGAAAAATCTTAAAGAGGATGGTTATCAGGGCAACAACAAGTGCAAACACGCGGACCTGCTGTTCAGGAGCCGCGCCGGAAAACAGATCAAATACACAATTCACCGAATCCCAGAATATCGCAGCGCCTGTGGTGATGACAAAAGCCCCGACAACTAACGCTGCAATGGTTTCCAACTGATGGTGGCCATATGGATGTTCAGAATCTGCAGGTTTTCCCGACAATCGGACAAAGATTTTAACCACAACAAAATAAATAACATCAGAGACCGAGTTGATACCGTCCGCCAAAAGGCCCTGGCTGTGTCCCAGTATCCCGGCAAGAACCTTTACAAACGCAAGGACAGCATTAAAGGCAAGGCCGATATTGACGACAAATTCAGCAGCTTTCTGACGACTCATATTTTCGGTTTCAGGTATCATTTTCTTCCTTTCAAATCTGTCTATATTACTCAGTCTGGCGGGAAT
The DNA here is from genome assembly GCA_018821535.1 of Pseudomonadota bacterium. Classification (GTDB taxonomy): domain Bacteria; phylum Desulfobacterota; class Desulfobacteria; order Desulfobacterales; family Desulfobacteraceae; genus Desulfobacula. The sequence goes on from JAHJLV010000028.1 coordinate 15,583, forward strand.
GTCAATCAACCGGACATTCATCAAAAACTTTTAACGGGCAGGTTTGACAGGTCGCTTTATCCAGTTTTGAAATGATATGGCAGATGGCGTCCTGTTTTGAGTCAAAGATGTTCTGCTCATGAATTTCATGAAGATAGCCGCCGGTTTTCAGGAAGTCCAGAATTTGCTGATTCAACCGGCACAGATACAGGTCTTTTTTAAAGGCCCGTCTTCTTTGCGCCTCTTCAACCAGCATCATGGCACCCGAGATATCAATATAGCTGATCCCGGATCCTACAATGAGAAGATGCCCGGGACTTTCCTGATCAAGATCCTCAAGATATTCTGAAACATGATTGACTGCGCCGAAAAACAAAGACCCGTCAATGCGGATAATCTTCAGCTCAGGGCATTCAGGGCTGTTTTTGCATTCAGGGGTTTGCATGCCCGCAATATTTCTCATGCGGCGTTTGCCGCTCACCGTATCCGGGACAAGGGTCTGAATATGCGGATGAGACATTCTTGAAAGATAGATGGCAAGGGATAAAAGCACGCCGGTGTAAATGGCAAATTCAATTTGAAATAAAAGGGTGCCGCAGAAGGTGGTTATCAAGACAAAGGATTCTGACGGACTGGTTTTCAGAATTTCCTTGATATGGGTGATATCAATGAGTTTAAAAGCTACAATCAGGATGATACTTCCCATGGCGGACAGGGGAAGCCAGGCGGTCAAAGGAGCGATCAGTAGAATAATGGCGGCCAGAATCAGCGCTGAAAAAATGCCGGACAAAGGAGTGACAGCGCCGGATTCGTAATTGACACCGGATCGGGTAAAGGAGCCGGAACTGGCATAGGCGGAAAAAAAACTGCCAATGATGTTGGACAGGCCCTGACCGATGAACTCCTGATTCCCGTTGATGTGCTGTCTGGAGTGTACGGTTATGGCCCTGGCAATGGAAGAGGCTTCTATCAGTCCCAACAGCGCAATGGCCAGCGCCCCCGGGCCCAGCATCCGGATGGTCTCAAATGTCAGATCCGGTGTTGAAAACGGCGGCAGTTGACCGGGAAGCGCCCCTAAAAGTCTTACGCCGTGACTGTCTGCCTGCAGGACAACCGCCAGCAGACTGCCCATGACCATTGCGATCAGCAGGCCTGGCCAGCGCGGCCACAGCGTTTTTAAGGTTGCCCCGCAGATCAGTGTGACCAGCGCAATGATAAGCTCATATCTGTTGGCATGGTTGAATGATTTTAAAATGAACGACCAGCTGGCAAGAAAAGAGGCGCCCCCGGGAATATCAATTCCCATGGCATATTTTATCTGGCCGGTGGCAATCAGACAGGCCGCTCCTGCGGTGAATCCCACGATAACGGAATGGGACACAAAGTTTAAAATCGAACCCAGCCGGACAAGGCCGAATGCCAGTTGAAAAACGCCGGCAAGAAAGGTCAGGGTCAGCACAAGGGAGATAAAACCTGCGGATCCGGGTTCTGCAAGCGGGCTTAAGGTTGAGAAAATAATGATGGAAAGTGCAGTGGTCGGTCCGCTGATCAGATGCCTCGAAGATCCGAAAAGTGCGGCAACGATTGGCGGAATAATAGCGGTGTATAAGCCGTATTCTGCAGGAAGCCCTGCAATCATGGCAAAGGAAACACCCTGGGGAAGAACAATAAACGCTCCTGTCAGGCCGGCCATCAGATCTGCCCGCAAGGATTTTTTATTAACCAGTTCCAGCCATTGCAGGAATGGAAACAGTTTTATCCGGGAGGAGATTTTCCAGGATGGCAGTGTTGAAGGGTGTTTTGATTTCATATATATCCCGGTTTTTTGGTTTTCATGAAAATCGACTTCTGAATATAAAAAAGACAGCGCCCACAAGGCAGAATCCTGCCCACAGGTAATCCAGTTTTAAGGGTTCTTTCAGATAGAACAGGGAAAACGGAACAAAAACGCTTAAGGTTATGACTTCCTGAATAATTTTTAACTGGCCCACAGATAAAACCGTATACCCGATCCGGTTGGCCGGTACCTGCAGTAAATATTCAAACAGTGCAATGCCCCAGCTGATAAGGGCAGCAATAATCCAGAGCCTGCCGGAAAGTTCTTTAAGGTGTGCATACCAGGCAAAGGTCATGAAGATATTGCTGCAGATTAAAAGTATGATGGTTGATGCGACGGGGTTCAATTCTTTTTTGCTCCTGATAAATGCTTTAATTTTTTTTGGGGTATTTGAGTTTTTTTGCAGTTTAAAATTTTCTGGATATATTTTCAAGAGCGGGTGTGGAAATGCTTTAAGATTTGCATTATCAGACCGTTTCCTATAAATTGCAAAGGTATTATCATATGAAAACCGGATATATTTATGACATTGATTGAAATTATAATGATTGCTGCGGGGCTTGCCATGGATGCGTCAGCGGTTTCACTTGCAGCCGCGGCTGCAGGCTTTGCAAAAGACGGTCGGGCCAAATTCCGGCTGGCCTTTCATTTCGGACTGTTCCAGTTTCTCATGCCGTTGTTCGGCTGGTATCTGGGCATCGGCTTTGTCTCTTATGTCAAGGCCTTTGATCACTGGATTGCCTTTGGTCTTTTAGGACTTGTGGGAGGCAGGATGATTTACGAAGGCCTGGATACCTCGGGTGATGTCCAGAAAAAAGATCCGTCCAGAGGGATGACCATGGTGATGCTCAGTATTGCCACCAGTATTGATGCTCTGGCAGTGGGCTTAAGTTTTGCCATGCTGGGGATCAATATCTGGTTTCCTGCTGCAATGATCGGCGGGATTACCTGTATGATGTCTTTTCTGGCCATTCAGGCGGGTATGCGTCTGGGGGCACTCTTTGGTAAACGCATGGGAATTGTTGGCGGGCTTGTTTTGATGGGGATTGGCATAAAAATTTTATTTGCACATCAGGTGTTATGAAACTCTACGACATTATCAGCACAGAATTGAATGTTGCAGCTTCCAGGGTGGCTGCGGTGGCCGGATTGTTTAATGAAGGAGCGACAATTCCGTTTATTGCAAGGTATCGAAAAGAAGTGACCGGTTCCATGGACGAAGTCATGATTACCTCGATCCGTGACCGCATTGAAGCCCTTGTTGCACTGGATAAAAGAAAAGAAGCCATTATCAGCTCTCTTGAAGAACGAGACCTTTTAACCCCGCAGCTGCAGACAGATATTGACGGGGCGGATTCCATGACCCGCCTGGAAGATCTCTATGAAAAATATCGGCCCAAAAAACGGACCCGGGCCCAGGCGGCAAAGGAAAAAGGACTGGAACCTCTGGCTGATTTTTTATTGAAACAGATATCTGCTGATCCAATGGCTGAGGCTGAAAAATATATATCTGAAAAACTGGCCGTGGAATCAAAAGAAGATGCCCTCAGTGGCGCAAGGGACATTATTGCCGAAATGATCAACGAAGATGTCCAGATTCGGGAAACGACCCGAAAATTGTTCATGCAGCAGGCACAGATGGTATCCGGGGTGAAAAAAGGAAAAGAAGACGCAGCAGTTAAATTCAAAGATTATTTTGACTGGTCGGAAAATGCATTTAATGCGCCGTCCCACAGGATACATGCCATGCTCAGGGGCCAGAATGAAGGGCTGCTGACCGTTCATGTCCTGCCCGATGAAGAAAAGGCGATCGAGCAGATTGAAAAACAGGTTGTAAAAAACAACACGCCCTGTGCCATTCAGGTGAAAGAGGCTGTAAAGGACAGCTATAAGCGGCTGCTGTCTAAATCCATTGAAAAAGAGTGCATAGGGGAGCTGAAGAAAAAGGCCGATGAGACAGCCATTGCCGTATTTGCCAATAATCTGAGTTCGCTGCTGTTGTCTTCCCCTCTGGGGCAAAAGGCCATTCTGGCCATTGATCCGGGATTCAGGACCGGCTGCAAGGTGGTGTGTCTGGATGCCCAGGGAAAGCTGCTGGATCATGATGTGATCTTTCCCCTTCAGGGCGACGGAAACACTGCGGCCAAAAAGATTTCAGGGCTGGTAAAAAAATACGCAATTCAGGCCATTGCGGTTGGCAACGGGACAGCCGGACGGGAAACAGAAGGGTTTATCCGCAAAATGGGCCTGGATAAAATCATGGATAAGAACATTGATGTTATCATGGTGGATGAAAGCGGGGCATCCATTTATTCTGCATCACAGATTGCAAGACAGGAGTTTCCGGATCATGACATCACCGTAAGAGGCGCAGTCTCCATTGGGAGGCGTCTGATGGACCCGCTTGCCGAGCTGGTCAAGCTGGATCCCAGATCCATCGGTGTGGGACAGTATCAGCATGATGTGGATTCCAAATCCTTGAACACGGCGCTGGATGATGTGGTGGTGTCCTGCGTGAACAAGGTGGGGGTGGAGGCCAATACTGCCAGCCGTCAATTGCTGAGCCGGGTGGCCGGCCTGAATGATACCATTGCTGCAAATATGGTGAAATTCAGGGAGGAAAACGGTCCGTTCAAGTCCCGGAAAGATTTTTTAAAGGTGCCACGGCTGGGACCCAAAGCCTTTGAACAGGCTGCCGGATTTTTAAGAATTCATGGTGCTGCCAACCCGCTTGATGCAAGCGGGGTTCATCCTGAATCCTATGATATTGTAACCCGTATGGCAAAAGATCTGGGTGTCGCAGTAAAAGACCTGGTGAAAAATACAGAACGGATCAATGCCCTGGACCTGAAACGGTATATGACACCAACCATTGGCATGCCCACGCTCAAGGACATTGCAAAAGAACTGGCCAATCCCGGCCGTGATCCCCGAAAAGCATTTGTTTCTTTTTCCTTTGATGATACGATTCACGAAATAAAGGATCTGGTACCGGGTATGAAGGTTCCGGGTATTGTGACCAATGTAACGGCCTTTGGCGCTTTTGTGGATATCGGTGTTCACCAGGACGGGCTTTTGCATATCAGCCAGATGGCAGACCGGTTTGTAAAAGAGCCCGGTGAAATTGTCACTGTCCGGGACGCGGTCATGGTTACCATTCTTGAAGTGGATGTCAAACGGAACAGAATTTCACTTTCACTGAAAAAAGGCCAATGATCGTAAGCAATTCAGCCGTTGTTTGACCCTTGCCCTTGAAAAATGCGGGCCAGTCATTATTTTTACCCTATGATTTTTTTTCAGATAAAAAATCAGATTCGTCAAACGTTCTTTAATATTCATGATGTATCACAATAAAAAAAGGAGAACCCCCATGGCTACTACAAAACTTGCAGGAAACCCTGTTCAACTGGCAGGTGAATTCCCTGAAAAACAAAGCATCGTAAAAGGGTTGACCGCTGTAAAATCAGATTTATCTCCCCTTAGTCTCGACGATTATAAGGGCAAACGCAAAATATTAAATATTTTCCCCAGTATTGATACCGATGTCTGTGCCGTGTCGGTGCGGACATTTAACACGAAAGCCGCATCGCTTGAGAACACCCATGTGATCTGTCTTTCCTTTGATCTGCCCTTTGCCCATAAACGATTCTGCGGTGCGGAAGGAATTGAAAATGTGACCACTGCCTCATTGTTCCGTACCCCGGAGGTTGCAAAAGATCTGGGTGTTTTAATCGAAACAGGTCCTCTGGCAGGACTCACTGCCCGGGCAGTGATTGTGCTGGATGAAAACAATACTGTGCTGCATGCACAGATGGTGGAGGATATTAAAAATGAACCGGATTATGACGCAGCTCTGGCTGTTTTATAATTCATAAAAAATTGGAGATGCCCCATGAAGACGATCTTTAAATGGCTGGCAATCATTGGCAGCATATTGTTTGCCATTGTGGCAATAGCCGCTGTTATTTTTTTAATAACGTTTGATGTAAAAAAATACACGCCTGAGATTGAGAAGCTTGTGATGGAAAATACCGGGCGACAGTTTTCAATGGGAGATGATATTGATCTGTCCGTGTTTCCCTGGGTGGGGGTAAGGCTTTCTGATCTTCACCTGGGAAATCCTGCAGGCTTTGGCCAGAAAGATATGGTGTCCGTAAAGTCGTTTGAGGTGCGCCTTAAAGTCCTGCCGCTGCTGTCAAAGAAAATTGAAGTCAAAACCTTTGTGATGGATCAGCCCCGGATTTATCTTGAAAAGGACAAAAACGGGAAAGCCAACTGGGAGGGGATCGGGCCCAAAGAAAAATCTGCAGCGGTGAAAAAAACAGATAAAACCCGACCGCCTTCACAAACCGGCTCTGCATCAGCAGGGTTGCCCGTTAAAAGTCTGGCAGTGGGTAAATTTGCCATTACAGACGGGTTGTTGATATATGTGGACCAGGCTGCCAATACCAGAAAAACAGTTACAGATCTGAATCTGACGCTTGCCAATATAAGTCTTGAAAACCCCGTTGATGTTTTATTCAAGGCGGTGGTGGACGGAAAACCGGTTTCCGTTAAAATGCAGGCCAAAGGGGATAAACAAAGTGTGTCCCTGTCCGATGGCGTTGCCGTGATCGATGACACCAAGGTGTTATTCAGTGTTGCAGCCAAAGAATTTGACAAGCCAGATCTTGCCTTTGATATTCAAGTGGACAAAATCGATATCGATAAATATTTCCCAATGTCTGATAAAAATGCGGCATCAGCCCCTTCCAGGGACGCTTCATCTCAAAAGCCTGAAACAGCGGCAAAGAAAAAAACAGATTATACCCCTGTGCGAAAACTGGTCCTGGATGGAAAAATTGCCATTGGGCAATTAAAGGCCCATGGTGCCATTGTTGAAAATCTGCTCGTAAATATAAAGGCCAGAAACGGGATCATCACCATGGACCCTGTGAGTGCAGATCTTTATAGCGGGAAATTTGAATCAAAATTGAAGCTGGATGTCCGCAAAAATGATCCGGAAACCGCTTTGACGGTGAATGCGCAGAATATTCAGGCAGGGCCGCTGTTAAAAGATGCCATGCAAAAGGAATTGATTGAAGGCACCCTGACCGCGGATATGGATATGACTGTGATTGGAGAAACACCGGATATGATCAAAAATACGCTTTCCGGAAAAGGCAGCCTTTTGTTTGTGGATGGTGCAGTGATCGGTATTGATCTGGCCAGCGCAGTCAGAAATGTGAAAGTGAATCTGGGACTTGCACAAAAAATGGATCAAAAGCCCAGGACTGATTTTGCAGAACTTAAAGTTCCGTTCACGTCCAAAAACGGTCTGGTGAACCTTAATGACGCAAACCTGGCATCTCCGCTGCTCAGGGTTCTGGTCAACGGGGAGGCAAACCTGGTTAAAGAATCGCTGGATTTAAGAGTGGATCCAAAATTTGTAGCCACCTTAAAAGGCCAGGGGGATACAAAAGAGCGTTCAGGCTTAATGGTTCCCATCCTGATTACCGGCAGTTTTGCCAAACCCAAAATCCGGCCGGATTTAAAAGGCATGCTTGGCGGCGATGCGGCAATTCCGGGAAAAACAGACCTCAAAAATATGATCGGTACAAAAGAGGAACAGGAAAAAAAGCTTGAATCTGTCAAGGAAGATGTGAAAGAACAGATCAAGGGATTGATTCCAGGCTTGATAAAATAATAGAAGGCGGCTTAAATTTGGGAGAAAAGAATGAAACAAAAATCTGTAGGGTTGATGCTGGTACTGACTGTGGTGGTTCTGGCGGGAATATGGCCCGGTGCTGCCGGTGCAGGATGGCTGGACAAAGGAACACAGTTTTTTAAATCCCTGTCAGGCAGCGACACGGTAAAAGAATTAAGTGTGGATGAGATCAGTGCCGGGCTCAAGGAAGCGCTCAAGGTGGGATCACAGAATGTGGTGGCTCAGCTTGGAGCAACAGATGGATTTAACAGGGATGAAAATATTCATATTCCATTGCCCAAAAGTCTGGATACGGTAAAAAACATGCTCAATAAAATTGGGATGGCCTATCTTTTTGAAGATCTTGAGCTGAAGCTGAACCGGGCCGCAGAAGTGGCAACCCCGCGGGCAAAACAATTATTCATGGATGCGATCTCCCAGATGACCCTTGAGGATGTCAAGGGTATTTACAATGGCCCCGAGGATGCTGCAACACGATATTTTCAAGGGAAAATGTCTGATCAGCTTGCACAGGAGATGAAACCTGTGATTGAAAACACACTGTCAGAGGTGGGTGCAGTAAAGGCGTATGATACAATGATGAAAAAATACACGTCGCTTCCGTTTGTTCCGGATGTAAAGGCCAACCTCACAGGACATGTGGTCGAAAAAGGGATGGACGGAATTTTTTATTATATGGCAAAAGAAGAGGCAGCAATCAGAAAAGATCCGGTTAAGCGGACCACTGAACTGTTGAAAAAAGTATTTGACAAATGATCTGTTTTTTTAATTTTTGAATCTGAATGGGGTATTTATGGACGTAACATTTTTTGGCGCAGCAGGAGAAGTAACCGGTTCCATGCATCTTCTCACCACGGATAAGGATCGTATTCTGTTTGACTGCGGGATGTTTCAGGGCAGGCGGAAGGAAAGTCAGGAAAAGAATAAAACATTTCCAATTGATAGAGGACAGATCACCAATATGATCCTGTCCCATGCCCACATTGATCATTCCGGGCGCATACCGGTGCTGACAAGCGCTGATTTTGCAGGCCGGGTCATTACCACCCGGCCGACGGCAAGTGCGCTTGAATATATGCTGCTGGACAGCGGGCATATCCAGGAATCCGATGCCCAGTATTTGAATTATAAGTCTTTGCGGTCTTTTTTATATCAGCTTGAGCAGAACAATGTGAAAGAAAAAGTCACGGGCAGAGAAAAAAGTCAGATTAAAAGTCTGCTTAAAAAAAGCCCGTATGAGCTGAATGTGGAGGCGATTCACAAACTGCAGAAACAGCACGGGCTGGATATTATAACCCCGTTGTATACCATGGACGAGGCCAGACAGTCCTTGAGTTTCATTGATGGATATCCTTTTGAACTTCCGGTGACCATAGGTCACGATACCACGGTCAAATTTTATGTGGCCGGGCATATTCTGGGTTCTGCCTTCAGTCTTGTTACCATCAAGCGCCCTGAAAAAACCTATCGGATTCTGTACACCGGAGATGTGGGAAGATTTGGCAAACCCATTTTAAGGGATCCGACCCTGGTGTTTGACGAAGAAGACCGGGATATTGACCTTTTTATTACAGAAAGCACCTATGGTGACAGAGAACATGAACCTGTTCAGGATCTGGGGACCAGCCTGGCCAAGGTATTGAATGAAACCTTTGACAGGGGCGGGGCTGTAATTATTCCATCTTTTGCTTTCGGCCGGACCCAGGAATTGATTTATATCCTGCATGAACTCTATGAAAGCGGCAAGGTTCCCCGGCGCCCGGTGTATGTGGACAGTCCTCTGGCAAGCAATCTTACCAGGGTCTTTGTGGAACATCCGGAAACCTATAATAAAGATACCCATAAAACCTTTCTGGAAAAAGGTAAAAATCCCTTTCAGTTTGAAAAGATGAAATTTACCCAGACCGTTCAGGAATCCATGCAGTTGACCCAGGACAAGACATCCCACGTGGTGATATCTGCTTCAGGCATGTGTGAGGCGGGAAGAATTCTGCATCATCTGCGCTATAAGGTTCACCAGCCCCAGAATACCATACTGCTTGTGGGCTATATGGCTGAAAATACGCTGGGAAGGCGGATACAGGAGCTGGGAGAAGATCCTAAAACATATGATAAAAATGCAGAAGCTCCGGAGCTTAAAATCCTGGGCAAGACATATCCATTAAAGGCTAAGGTTGAAAAAATCGGCGGATTCAGTGCCCATGCAGACAAACACGAACTTGAAAAAATAATAACCGGGTCTAACCTGCGGATTAAAAAAATCGGTGTGGTTCATGGAGAAGTGTCCCAAAGTTCGGCCTTTGCAGACCGTCTGCAGACACTGGGCTATGATGTCACTGTTCCAAAGCCGGGAGATAAAATCAGTTTTTAAATAGCAACCCCGGAGCACCGCTTTTGTTCAGCGCTCCGGGGTTACGGGTTCAGTTTTTGTGTTTAGACGTGACCGCCGAAAAAGCCGGGCTGTTCATTCCGGCTTTTGGCCCATGGAATACTTCGGGTTGATCCCCCACTGTAGGCATGCAGATCTACTTCTTTTTGCCGTTTAATTTCGCCTTCTCTGACAAGATTTCTGCATTCGCCTTCACATTTTCCATTAATATCTCTTGATAGTATATGTTTCATTTGAAAGTCTCCTCAATTTTATATATATTAAATTCAGTGGTTTTCTTTTCACATGTGCTTTAAACATGATACTTAATCTAATACGTAAAAAAAGTTAGTCAAGGCGAACAAAAAAATCTACGTGTATTTTTTATTCTGACCTTCTGTTTTAATATTCTTTTTGCCATCATGGCATAGACCGTGTATAACACGGAAGTTTATTTTACGGAGAAAAACCATTGGCTTTTAAAAAACACAGACTATACAGGCGGGTTGCGGATGATCTGAAAAGACGGTCTTATGTCGGTGTTTTCTTTTACATGGTGATTCTCTATCTTGTGCTGTTTACCAATGATTATTATGACCAGCACCCTGATTTTTCAAACCGGCTCATCTTTCTGATTGTGGGTATCTGCCTGTTCCGGTTTTTCCATTGGCCCATTGCCAAATGGCTGGAGCCTGAATTTGTAAAACTCAATAACTGCCTTTTTCTTTTAAGTGTTGCCCTGACAGCCTTGATCTGGGGAGTCGGTTTTGCACAATTTCTGCTTCAAAGGGGTGATGCTGATGCAAATCTTTTGATGGTCATGTGTACGATCGGACTGACCTGTGGTGCGTCTGTGGCATATGTTCCGTATTTCAGGCTGGCTTTTATCTTTAACATTTTTATACTGGTACCGGGCATTTTTGTGATGCTGTTATTTTCGATTAATCTGCCGCTGGCCACAGCATTTATTCTGATGTTTTTATATTTAAGTTTTATGGCATACCGGGGAAATCAGGAATACTGGAAAGCCTTGGAAAATGAGTATCTGCTGGAGGAAAAATCAAAGGATCTTGAGAAAATAAGCCGGATCGACGGTCTGACCGGACTTTATAACCGCCGGTATTTTGATGAAGTCTATTCATTTGAATGGAACCGATCTGTTCGTAAAAAACAATCCATATCCATCATTCTTGCGGATATTGATTATTTTAAAAAGGTGAATGATCAATATGGTCATCTGGCTGGAGATGACTATTTAAAAGCAGCCGGCCAACTGTTAAGACAGGTGTTTAAACGTGAAATTGATATTATTGCCCGGTATGGTGGAGAAGAATTTATTGTCCTGATGCCGGGTGAAACGCAAGAAAATGTTTTTCTGCTGGCCCTGAAAGCCCAGAAAGCATTTGAAGCATATTCTCTGGAATATGAAGGTCAGATGATAAAGACCACATTAAGTCTTGGGACAGCCACCTGTGTTCCGGATCAGGACTCAGAGAGTCAGGCGCTTATTGCCAGAGCAGACAATGCCCTGTATAAATCCAAGGAAAACGGGCGGAACAGGGTAACAATCGGATAATGACAGTATTGTTTTTAATCTGGCTTCGGCCGGAAAATAAGAGGGAATATTTTCAGAAAAAGGGTAAACACGCTCATAAAGAATAAAGAAAGGATAAACAAATGACAGATAAGATTAAAATCGGTGATACGATTTCAGTGGATTATACAGGCAGACTTCAAAGCGGAAAAGTATTTGATTCATCCCAAGGCTCGATGCCTTTAGTCTTTACAGTGGGTTCGGGTATGCTGATCAAAGGGTTTGACAAAGCCGTCATCGGGATGAAGACAGGCGAGAAAAAAACAGTTGTCATTGAACCTGAAGAAGGCTACGGGATGAGAAACGAAGAACTTTTTGTGGACATTCCCAAAGTGCATTTTCCCATGGAAATCGAGCCTGAAATCGGTATGCAGCTGGACATGGAAAGTCCTGACGGACATCCCATTGCCGCAACCATTGCGCAAATCGGAGAAGCCACCGTGAGGATGGACATCAATCATTTTCTTGCCGGAAAAACCCTTGAATTTGATATCACCATTGTTGAAACCGGGCTTGAACCGGATGTCCATGCATGTCATTCCGGTTCGTGCGATTCAGGATGCGATTGTCATTCAGGCGATACGGATTCCGGGTGCGGTTGCGGTTCAGGCTGTTGCAGCTAAAAGGGGATGTTCGCAAAAAAAGGTGGAAGATGAAAATAGAGCAAAAGCACACGATAGGTCTGTCTGATGTTGATTTTCAATTCAAATCCCAGGTTCAGGCAATTGTTCGTTATTTTCAGGAAATTGCCACGCACCATTCAACCCTTGTCGGGGTGGGGCCTCAGGTGCTTTTTGAAAAAGGCGTGATCTGGTTTTTAAACCGTCTGGAAATTGAAATTTTCCGTTATCCGTTGCTGCATGAGGATATTACGGTCAAGACATGGTCAAGGGGCTTTAAACGGTTTAAAGGATTCAGAGAATATCTCATGACATCTGACCAGGGGCAGATCGCACGGGGCACAAGCATCTGGATATTTTTTGATGCTGTGCGAAACCGGATTTCAACCATTCCTCCGGATATCCAGAGCCGGTACGAAGTGGATGGGGAAAAATGGTTTGATGCTGAAATTGATGCATGGAATCCCTGCGGGAAAATCCAACCGGAACACAGGATTGATATCAGCCTGCGGTATTCTGATTTTGATGTGAACCGCCATGTGAACAATGCCGTGTATTTTGGATTTTTAGAAACCCTTTATGACCAGATGCTGAGGCCGGATCAAAAACCGATCCGGAATATAAAAATCCGGTATAACCAGGAAATCGAAAGAGGACAAAGCCAAATCCAGGCAGGATGGAAAAAGGTGGGCGATGCCTATCATTTCAATATATTCAGTGGGCAGACCTTGTATGCAGACGGGGAAATTACGCCCACGAAGTCGTGTGCTGATCCGGTCAAACCCCTGTGCCTGTCTGTACCAATGCCAGAAAGTCTGTGAAATTGGTGTTTTCCCGGGCACGTTCTGCCATCTGTGGACTGCTGAACAGCCGGGCGATCCTGGAAACGATTTCCAGCTGGCCTCTGGGGTCGTCAGCAGGGGTCAGAATCAAAAAAATAACATGCGCCGGTTTTCCATCCGGTGCATCAAAATCAATGCCTTTTTCGGAAATTCCAACAGCCACCACTGAACTCTGAAGACCTTCAATGCGGGCATGGGGAAGCGCCACACCATTCCCAATGCCGGTGCTCAAGGCATCTTCCCGTGCATGGACAGCCTGGGAAACTGTCTTCAGATCCAGTGCCTTGATGGCGCAGACTGCAGTTGCCATCTCCTGAATCACGCCTCTGCAGGAGCTGGCTTCAAGGGGTTGAAAAAACAGTTTCTGGGACAGCAGAGCCTGAAGCTCCTGTTTTTTTTCGGTGCGCAGAACCATTCGCATGAGCGGACCACTGATCATGGAGGTTACAATGGCCATGACAATCAGAGCCACAAAAAGGGTCTGCTGAATAATGCCTGCTTCCAGTGCAATCATGCCCACAATGATACCCATGGTTCCCACAGACACCATTGCAGATCCTACAGCCGAGGCTTCCTGAACAGCCATTTTTCCCCATCTGGCTCCGATCATGGCGCCGGAAAATTTGCAGATGCAGGCCACCAGCGTGATCACAACGACCAGGGACAGGTCAAAATGGGTCATAAAATTAACCTTCAACCCGATGCCTGCAAAAAAAATCGGTGCAAAAATAAAGGAAACAAAATTATCAATAATGACACGGCTGCGTTCCCGCAAATGGGCCGAGTCCCCGACTGCGGCTCCCACAACAAAGGCACCGAAAATCGCATGAATGCCGATCCATTCTGTAAGCGAGGCACCTAAAAACCCCAGAACAAGCGCAAAACTCAGCTCACCACCCGGCCACCGGGTATATGCCTGCACAAAGGGCAGTGTCTTGTGAATCAGCCATCGGCCCAGCGTCAGCATGAATACAGCAAACAATAATGTTAAAGAGATGGTCAGCAGGATATGATTTCCATTGCCGGTGCTGTCGCCGATCAACCCCAGTAAAACAGCAAAAATAATCCAGCCCACAAGATCGTTAAAAATTGCCGCACTGATGACCACCATGCCCAGATCACTGCGGTAAAGTCCCATATCCATCAGAATTTTTGCAATCACAGGCAGGGCGGAAATCGCCATGGCAATGGCCAGAAACAATGAGAATATCAAGGGATCTGCATCCAGGTGACGTCCCATAAGTTCCGGAAATATCCAGGCCATTCCCAGTGCGATGAAAAACGGAATGACAATGCTTGAAATTCCAACTTTAAGGCCGATCCTGCCCTGCTTCCAGACAGTTGACAGATCCACCTCCATGCCGGCCACCAGCAGAAATAGCACAATGGCAACCGTGCTGATGGTATCCAGAGCAATGGCATTCACCCCATGAAGGGGAAAAAGACCGGCACTCCATTCCGGTGCAATCGCACCCAGAACCGTGGGACCAAGCAGGATACCGGCCAAAAGCTCACCGATCACAGCCGGCTGGTGCATCCTTTGGGCAATCTCTCCCAGAATACGGGCCACGGCAAGTAAAATGCCCAGAGAAAGAAAAAGCATTGCAATATCATGGGATGTCAGCGTGTCCATGGTTTTAAATCCAGCTTCCTTTTTTTAATGTTTTCAGTCTTCGCTATCTGGTAATTTGTCTTTGATCCGATGAATCATGAGACCGGCAACACGGACCGTAATGTTGCCAAGCAGCGCAAAAACAAATGCAAAGATCACAGATCCCACCCACAGATAAAGGCCCTGTCTCATAAATTTTCCGGTTTTGGTTCCAAAATCAAACAGATTAAAAATAAATTCAGCCAAGCAGGAACCTTCGAGCAGAAACTCACCCAGTTGATGTGCGGTCAGATAGATTGGCAGTGCTGTAAATGGATTGGTGATCCAGCATGCAGCCAATGCAATGGGAAGATTTACTTTCAGCAAAATCGCACAGACCGCAGACAGGAACATTTGAAACGGAATGGTCGGCGTCAGTGCAATAAAAAGTCCTATGGACAATCCTCCTGCCAGTGAATCAATATCAAACATCCAGATATGTTTATCAAAGAGGCGTTCTCCCAATATGCGATGTATATAGGTTTCACGCAAACCAAGTTTTATTTTTTTTTGTCTGCTGTGCCAGCTGGAGATTAAACATTTTTTTTTTGCTGACCAAACCATAAATAGTCTCCAGAATTTGAAATATTATCACTGCCCTGCTGATATAGGATACAACAAATCATATTTATATCAGCAGGGCCAATGCATGTAAATATTAAAAGGATGTTGGGTTAGCAAAGCGCTTAAGTGAAAAACCATTGGCCCAAAAGGTGTGGTGTGGTATACAACAGATTAAAAATATCAGTTTGGCTGAAAAAGATTAAGGAAAACATATCAATGTTTAAAACCATGGCAACCCAGCTGACCCTTGTTTTTAAAACCGGCAGCCAAAAAAGCAATGGCTGGATTCTGATCAAATTCGGATTGATACTGGCATTTCTGTTTGTTCTTTTCTCGGTGCTGTTTCATGTGCTGATGGTGTATGAAGGTCGTCAATACAGCTGGATAACCGGATTTTACTGGACATTGACCACCATGTCCACCCTGGGATTCGGTGATATTACCTTTCATAGTGATTTGGGCCGTCTTTTTTCCATAGTGGTATTGTTCAGCGGTATTGTTTTCCTGCTGGTGATGCTGCCATTTACCTTTATCCAGTTTTTTTATGCCCCGTGGCTGGAGGAACAGAACAAGGCACGGGCACCCCGATCTGTCCCTGAAACCATGTCCGGGCATGTGATTCTCACCTATTTTGATGCCGTGGCAATCACGCTGATTGAAAAACTTAACCAATACGGATTTGCCTATGTGATTCTCACATCCGGGCTGCAGGATGCCCTGGATTTATATGACCAGGGCTACCGTGTGGTGGTGGGCGAACTGGATGATCCGGAAACCTACCGCCGTCTGCGGATTGACCAGGCCGCACTGGTGGTGGTGTTAAATGATGACATTGCCAGCACCAACATTATTTACACCATCCGGGAAACCAATGACAAGGTGAAAACCGTTACCAATGCCGATATAGAAGACTCGGTGGATATTCTTCAAATGGCCGGCAGCACCTATGTTTTTCAATTTACCCAGATGCTGGGAAAAGCACTTTCCCGCCGGGTTCTGGGAATCAACATGCAGGCGAATATCATCGGTCAGTTTGATGACCTGCTGATTGCCGAAGCTCCGGTCATGCGGACCTGGCTGCAGGGGAAAACAATGGCGGAAAGCCGGTTGCGTGAAATTTGCGGGGTAACGGCTGTCGGGGTCTGGGAACAGGGCAAATTTTATATTCCCACCCCTGTAACCCGGATTACGGAATCCACCGTGCTGGTGCTGGCAGGGACCAAAAAACAGCTGGAACAGTTTGACAGTTCCATTGCAGTGCCTGATAACAAAGAGGCTGATCCCGGCCGTCCGGTGCTGGTGCTGGGAGGTGGCCGGGTAGGCCAGGCCGTGGCACAGGCCCTGCGTGTCCGGGGGGTTGCTTTTTGCGTGGTTGAAAAAAATTCCAGTATTGCAGATACGCACCCTGATTTTATACATGGGAGTGCTGCTGACCGTAATACATTGATCCAGGCGGGCCTGGAAAACACCCCGTCAATCATCATCACTACCCATGACGACAATCTGAATATCTACCTGACCATCTACTGCCGTCGTCTGCGGCCGGATGTGCAGATCATCAGCCGGGCAAGCCTGGATAGAAATATCAACACCCTGCACCGGGCCGGCGCCAATCTGGTGATGTCTTTCAGTTCCCTGCTCACCACCACCATCATGAACCTGATTCAACCCCAGAAAATGCTCATGCTTTCCGAAGGTCTCAACGTATTCAGGATGCCCCTGCACGCCAGGCTGGAAAACAAATCGTTGATTGATATCCAGATCAGAGAAAAAACCGGTTGCAGTGTGGTGGCTGTTAAAAAAAATGAAACCCTTATTATCAACCCGGATCCGGCCATTGTCCTTAAAAAAGGGGATGAACTGGTACTCATCGGCACTGCTGATGCAGAAAAAACATTCATTGAAAAATATCCGGCAGACAGCTGATGCTTATTTTCGCAAAGAAAAATTTACATATATTTTTAATTCTGATCTTTATCCCAGTATTTTACAGCCCGGATTCCCGGGCCGGATGCAAGGATGTCCACTTCCAGCAGGCGCTGAATACAGGTGCATATAACAACAGCCTGATTCAGGATAAAGACGGATTTTTATGGATCGGCTGCAGCAAGGGGATAATACGGTATGACGGATATGGAACCATTACATTCAAGGCCGGACCTGGCGGATTATCCTCTAATTATGCACCGACAATTTTTGAGGATGATGACGGCCTGTTGTGGATAGGTACTGTGGGCGGGGGATTAAACGTATATGATAAAAAAAGCAATCGGTTTATCTGGTATAAAAACATACCGGGCAATGCCTCAAGTCTGAGCAGTGATCAGTTCAACTGGGCACCCAAAACCGTTTGTCAGGGTAAGGATGGTATCATCTGGGCGGGAACAGTTGGGGGTCTGAACAGTTTTGATAAACAGACCCGCACATTTAAACGCTTTGTCCATGATCCGGATAATCCACACAGTTTAAGTCATAATTGCGTATGGACAGTGATGGCAGGAGACGATGGGCGGATCTGGATCGGCACGGATGCCGGTCTTGATTCATATGATCCTGCAACCCGCAGGTTTGTTCGCTATACCCATCATCCTGCAGATGACAAGAGCATTGGTAAAGGAAAGGTATATGCCATTGAAAAGGGCGATAACAACAGTCTCTGGGTGGGGACCAGTCATGGCGGTCTGAACCGGCTGGATCTGAAAACAGACACATTCAAACGTTTTGTTCATGATCCGGAAACCTCTGGCAGCATTGCCCACAATGAAGTGTATTCCATTACCCGGGACAGGGAAGGGTGCCTGTGGCTGGGCCGATCCTATGCTGTGGCAGCGGGTCTTGAAAAGTTTGATCCCAGAACTCAACGTGCAGTTCTGCATCAGCATGATCCGGATGATCCTTCTTCAATCAGTGGTAATATTGTTATGGGGACGTATGAAGACCGGTCCGGAATTTTATGGAGTGTTGAAAATACCGGGGCCATTGATAAATTTGATAAAAACAGAAAACCTTTTGATTTATATGTTCATGATGCAGATGATCCACAAAGTTTAAGCGCCAATGTGGTGCCCTGTATTATGGAAGACAGCAGGGGCAACATCTGGATGGCCACCCAGATGGGGGGTCTGAATCGTTTTGACAGGGATGAGGGTGTATTCAGGCGATACCGGAAAGAAGATAAAAATCCTGAAGGGATCAGTGATAATTATGTTTTCAGTGTGCTCGAAGACAGTGCAAAAAATATCTGGGTGGCAATGAATGATGGCTTCCACGGCATTTTTGATCCGGATACAGGCCGGTTTATCAAAAAATATAAAAATCCATATGCCGATGTTGTGGCCCGGGGTATGATCGAAGACCAGACAGATAAAAATATCCTCTGGTTTGGCACAGAGGCAAATGGACTGTTCAGGTTTGAAAAGGATACCGGCCATTTTAAGCAGTTTATTCATCAGGCAGATGATCCGGACAGTTTAAGCATCAATATTGTTGTCAGGCTGTTTCAGGATGAAGCGGGGAATTTATGGGTGCCCACCCAGGGCGGGGGTCTGGATCTTTTTGATCGCAAAAAAGAAAAATTCATCCATTTTAGAACACGTCCGGATGACCCTTCAACCATCAGCGGAAATACGGTGGTGGACTGTTATATTGACAGTATGAAAAATTTCTGGGTGACCTGTCTGGACGGGGGACTGAATAAATTTGACAGAAAAACAGGCCGGTTTAAGCGATATGGTGAAGAACATGGATTTTCGACAAAAGCGCTCAAATCCATTCTTGAGGATGATCAGTCTAATCTGTGGATATCTTCGGATTCAGGGTTGATCAAATTTGATATTAATTCAGAAAAAGTGGTCCAGGTCTTTGATGGTCAGGATGGCCTTCAGGGAGATAATTTCAGTATTTATTCCACCAGCGCCACGAAAACCCGGGATGGCCAGATGTGGTTTGCAGGTTTGAGAGGGGTTAATGCCTTTTATCCTGAAAGGATCAGCGTCAATCCGTATGTTCCCCCGCTGGCATTTGTTTCAATCACCCAGGCAGGAAAAAATCTGTGCGAGAACCAGTCTCCTGAAACCGTAAAAGAATTGAACCTGGGCTGGGAAAATAATTCATTTGAGTTTGAATTTGTGGCTCTGAATTTTTCTTCACCCCAGAAGAATCAATATGCATATTTTCTGGAAGGGTTTGAAGATAAGGTGAATACTAGTGGAACCCGCAGATATGGAAAATATACCAATATTCCCGGCGGCAGATATGTCCTGAAAATATTTGGATCAAACAATGACGGACTCTGGAATTATACGGGAGCGGCCATCAATATTCATGTTGCAGCCCAGCCATGGAAAACCTGGTGGGCGATTTTGCTGTATATTGCTTTCTTTGTGGGCGGAGGAGTTGTTTTTTCATGGGTGCGGGCGAAAAATTTTGAGGCCAGACTGAAAAAAGAGCAAAAAATATCAGAGCAGCTGCGTCACATTGATAAAATGCGGGCAGATCTTTTAGAACAGCAGCGGATTGTTGAAAAAAAGCTGATTAAAAATCGTGACAGCCTGGAAAATATGGTTGCGTCAAGAACAGAAGAATTAAGAAAAGCAAAAAATGAAGCCGAAGCTGCCAACCAGGCCAAGGGTCAGTTCCTGGCCAATATGAGTCATGAAATCCGAACCCCCCTGAATCTGATTTTAGGGTTCAGTCAGGCGCTTGAAAAAGAAATTCAGGATGAAACCCAGAAAGAATATGTATCGTTGATTATCTCCAATGGAAACACCCTGCTGACCTTGTTAAATGATATTCTGGATCTGTCAAAGATTGAAGCAGGCAAAATTAATATTGAATACAGGGCATTTAATATCCGTCATCTGCTGTTTGAGATTGAACAGATGTTTACCCATAAAATCAGGCAGGCCAGATTAAAGTTCAATATGAATATATCTGATCAGCTGCCTGAAATTATTATTCTGGATGAGGTCCGGCTCAGACAGATTCTGGTGAATATTGTTGGCAATGCCATCAAGTTTACAGATAAAGGATCTGTAACCCTTCATGCGGATTATACGGCCCGGAGTGAAACACAGGATCATCATGATCTGGTGATCTGCGTTGAAGATACAGGGATCGGCATTGCTCAGGATCAGATGGAAACTATTTTCAGGGTGTTTTCCCAGCAGAAAGGACAAAATTATAATAAATACGGCGGAACAGGCCTCGGATTGACCATTTCCAGGCGGCTTACAGAGATTCTGGGCGGGAATATTTTTGTGGATTCTTTTCCCGGAAAAGGAAGCCGGTTTACAATCTTGATCCAAAATGTCCGGCAGGCACCTGTCGGGCCGCACAGACAAGCGGTCCAGAACACATCTGTAATAACATTTGGTGCAACCCCACCGGCCCAGCATCCTGAAGAACAGCAGGATGAAAAAGAACATTTATTGTCTGAACACCGCATAGCCCAGTTGGGTCAGTTGCATGAAGCATTAACGATAATTAAACAGACGGAATGGAATGATTTAAAGGATGCCATGGTGATTGACAGGGTCAAAACCTTTGCTCAGCGCTTGACAGAGCTTTCAATCATTTTTGAATATCCGCCGCTTGCATCCTATGCACACAATCTTGCGCTTCAGGCGCAAAAATTTGATATGGCACAGCTGCCGGATACGCTGAATAATTTTCCTGTTCTTGTTGAAGATCTTTTTGTGCTAATAAAGAACCATAATGTACAGTTTTAATCGGGAGCCGCCTTTATGAACAGACACAAATCGTTAATTCTTGCAGTGGATGATAAACCTCACAATCTTCAGTTTTTAGGAAAACTGCTGTCAGATAACGGTTATGAAGTCGGGATGGCTCAAAACGGGCAACAGGCATTGAATTTTGTAAAAAAAAACAAACCGGATCTGATCCTTCTGGATATCATGATGCCGGATATGGACGGATATGAAGTCTGTGAGAAATTAAAATCCGATTTCAGTGTCCGGCATATCCCTGTCATTTTCCTTACTGCCAGAAGTGATACCGCAGAGGTGGTCAAAGGATTTGATGTCGGTGGCTCTGATTATGTGACCAAGCCATTTAATACACCTGAGCTGCTTGCCAGAATACGAACACAGGTTGAGCTGAAAATACTTAAAGGGCTTTTGCCCATCTGCTCCAAATGCAAAAAGATCAGGGATGATGAAGGTTTCTGGAAACAGGTGGATCAATATATCGAGGAGCATTCTCTTGTGACCTTTACCCATGGCATCTGTCCGGATTGCCTGACAGAACTGTATGGTGAAAAGGACTGGTTTAAAAAGAAAAAATAATTTGCTTGATTTCCATATCTTGATTTGCATTTTATAAAGATTGCGTTATGTTAGTGAAACATGAAAATTAATCGACAGATATGGAGAATATATGAGTAAAATAATTGCAATGGCCGGCAAAGGCGGTGTTGGAAAAACAACCGTTTCCGCGCTGGTTGCCCGGTATTTCACCCACCATCAGAAAGACGCCTTTCTGGCAATAGATGCTGATCCCAATTCTAATCTGGGCGAAACCCTTGGATTGAAAATTGAAAAAACTGTTGGAGATATCCGTGAAGATTTCATGAAAGATCCCCAGGGTGTTCCTTCGGGCATGGATAAGATTGTGTATATTGAGATGCTGATGAATCAGGTATTGATCGAGCAGGAAAAATTCGACCTTCTGGTGATGGGTCGTCAGGAAGGGCAGGGATGCTACTGCATGGTCAATAATATTTTAAACCGGTTTGCTGAGGAGCTGGAAGGTAATTATAAATATCTGCTGGTGGACAATGAAGCCGGGATGGAGCATTTAAGCCGGAGAACCAGCGGAAAAGTAGATATGCTGCTGATGGTCACGGATTACGCCTTAAGGGGGTTGCGGGCCGTGGGCAGAATCAATGATATGCTCAAAGACCTTAAGCTGGATGTCAAACACAAGGGCTTGATTGTAAACCGCGCTCCGGAAAACCTTGGCAAGGCGTTTATGGATGAGGTTGAACGCATCGGCATTCCGATCATGTGTATCGTACCCGATGATCAGAATCTGCTTGAGTTTGATATGGAGCAAAGATCTCTTCTTGACCTGGAAGATGATTCTCCGGCGGTTGTGGCCATCAATCAGATGATGGAGAAGGTAAAAGAGATTATAGATTAATCATGGGGCATGTATTTGATTTTCAGGATGCAGGGTCGTACGATACCTGGTTTGAGCAGGCAAAGAACCGGTATTGCCTGGAGCTTGAAATCAAATTGATGATGGATCTTTTATCCCCCCGGAAAGGTCAGCGGATTCTGGAGGTGGGGTGTGGCACGGGAATTATCCTGGAGTCCATGATGGACAAGGGTGTTTACCTGACTGGTATTGATCCGTCCCCCTATATGCTGGATCTGGCTCAAAAACGTCTGGGCAGTAAAGTGGACCTTCACAGGGGGGGCGCTGAAGACCTCCCCTTTGAGGATAATGCCTTTGACTGTGTTCTCTTTTTCACCAGTCTTGAATTTACTGACCGTCCGGCAAAAGCCATTGAAGAAGCCTGCAGGGTGGCAAAAGATAAGGTGATCCTGTGTGTGCTGAATCGATATGCACCTTTGAATCTGATGCACCGGTTTAAAAGCTTTTTTATCCCGAGTATTTATATCCATGCCCATTTTTTCAGCATCTGGGAACTCAAGCGTCTTTTGTTTGCCATTCTGGGAAAAGTGCCGATAAAATGGAAAACCACCCTGCAGTTTCCATTTGCCTGTGGAAAAATTGCAGGCTGGTTTGAAAATATGAGCCTGGTGCAAAAATCTTTTTTCGGAACACTGATCTGTATGAAAATAAAGCCTGTACCCAAGTTCAGAACCCGGCCCCTGGCAATAAGGGTGAAAAAATCAAAAGGATATGAGCAGGCGCCGGGGATGGCCACCCGCATGAGACAGTAAATAAATGCCTGGGGTAAAGATATGGAAACCCTGATATATGAAAAACTGGAGAATCGCACAGTCCGATGCGGGATCTGTCACCATTTTTGCATCATCAAAGAGGGGCGAAAAGGCATCTGTGCCGTCCGGGAGAATAACGGCGGTGCGCTTGTATCCCTGGTGTATGACAAACTGGTTGCAGCAGGGATTGATCCCATTGAAAAAAAACCATTATTCCATTTAAAACCCGGTTCATATTCGTACTCCATTGCAGCGCCGGGATGCAATTTTGCATGCAGGTTCTGTCAGAATGCCAATATTGCCCAGATGTCCGGGGAGAAAAATTCACGCATCCCCGGTGCGCGCGTGCAGCCTGAAACCATTGTTGCAAATGCGCAGGAAAGCGGGTGCAAAAGCATATCCTATACCTACACTGAACCTACGGTTTTTTTTGAACTGGCCCTTGAAACAGCACGGCTTGCCCGGAAAAACGGTCTGTTGAATGTCTTTGTCACCAATGGATTTATGAGTTCAGATGTTCTTGACATGATATCGCCTTACCTGGATGCGGCCAATGTGGATTTAAAGGCATTTGATGATCAATTTTATCAAACATACTGCCATGCCCGGCTTGAACCGGTCAAGGCCAATCTCAAACTGATGAAGCAGATGGGCATCCTGCTGGAAATCACCACCCTGTTGATTCCGGGACTTAATGACACCCCTGAAGAACTTGCTGCCTCAGCCCGGTTTATTGCAGGCGAGCTGGGCCCTGAAACACCCTGGCATATTTCCAGATTTCACCCGACACATAAAATGACAGATCGGCCTGTTACCCCTCTGGCCTCTCTTGAAACCGCATATGCAATTGGAAAAGATGCCGGATTAAGATATGTGTATATCGGCAATGTTCCGGGACAGTCCTTTGAAAATACCTTCTGCCATTCCTGCAATAAAATGTTGATCCAGCGGCATGGCTATACCATAAAAAATTATCTGAAAGATACAGATATATGCCCCGGATGCGGAACGCCGGTTTACGGGCGGTTTTAAGACACAAAAGGATATGAAAAAATAATAATATGAATGGCTCTTTAAAAGAACATATACTCACTTACGGGAGAATGATTAAATTTTCCCATACCATTTTTGCCCTTCCCTTTGCCTTGTCTGCAGTGGTTATGGCCTGGCAGACCCATGCACCGTCATTTTGGGATATGGTCTGGATTCTTTTTGCCATGGTCAGTGCACGGTCGGCGGCCATGGGATTTAACCGGATCGTGGACGCAAAAATCGATGCAAAAAATGAACGCACTGCCATGCGGGAAATTCCTTCCGGCCAACTGTCCCAGAAGCAGTCAATCGCCTTTGTCGCTGTATCTGCCCTTATTTTTATTTTCAGTGCAGGCATGCTGTCTCAATTGTGTTTGATCCTGTCTTTTCCGGTATTGTTTTTATTGTTGTTTTATTCATATACCAAGCGGTTTACAAAATACTGTCATCTGTATCTGGGGTTTGCCATATCTCTTGCCCCGGTGGGCGCCTGGGTGGCAATTACCGGGAATTTATCCTGGAGTATTGTATTCTTAAGCCTTGGTTTGATGAGTTATATTGCCGGATTTGATATCCTTTATGCCTGTCAGGATATTGAATTTGATCAAAAAGAAGGACTTTTTTCCCTGCCGTCCAGAATCGGTCCGAAAAAAGCCATGCACATCTCATCATGGCTTCATGCAGCCACCCTTGTGTTTTTATCCTTGATGTGTATTGCCTTTGATATGCATCCCATATTCTGGGGATTTATTTTTGCCATTGGCGTGCTTTTGATAATTGAACATCGGCTGGTGAAACCGGATGATCTGACCCATATCAACATGGCATTTTTTCATATGAATTCAGCAATTTCCGTCCTTTTATTCATCGGTGTTCTGGTCCAGGGGATCTTAAAATGAAAGATCATCCATATATTGTGGCCATCAGCGGCGCATCCGGTTCTATATACGGCGTTCGTCTGATCAAGGCGCTGGTGGAATTAGACCGGCAGGTTCTGGTGATTCTTTCGAATTCAGGACTTGAGGTTCTGTCCCATGAGATGGGCTACAAGAAGATTGATGGCAAAACAGAAGCGTTTAAGGAATTTCTGGTTTCCTGCGGAGTTCAGATGCGCTCACAAGATCAGCTGGAAGTATTTTATGAGGATCAGATGGCTTCAGCAAGTGCCAGCGGTTCTTTTATCCATTGCGGCATGGTGGTGGTTCCGTGCTCCATGAAAACGCTTTCTGCCATATCCTCAGGCTTTGCAGACACGCTTTTGACCCGCTCTGCCGATGTCTGCCTCAAGGAGAGAAGACCTTTGATTCTGGTGCCCAGGGAAACCCCGTATAATCTGATTCATCTTGAAAACATGACTCGGGCACATCTGGCAGGGGCGGTGATTCTCGCGCCTTCACCTTCATTTTATGGGTTTCCCAAAACCATTGAAGATCTGGTGGATACCGTGGTGGCAAGAATTCTGGATCACCTGAAAATATCCCATGATCTGCTGCCGCGGTGGAGTTCGTGAAAAAGAGCCTGAATAAACAGACCATCCGATATCTGCTGGATACCTTGCGTGAAAATGAGTTTAAAGTCTATCTTGTGGGTGGTGCTGTCCGGGATGCCATGCTTAAAAGAGTGCCCCAGGATGTGGATTTGTTAACAGATGCAGCCCCCCGGGAGATTATCCGCATTTTTGGGGACCAGAACGTCAAGATTGTCGGCAGGACTTTTCCGGTCTGTCTGGTGAACGGTGTTGAAATCTCATCTGCAGATAAAGCGTCTTCACATTTTCCTGCTTCTGATCTTGCCCGCCGGGATTTTACCTTTAATGCCATGGCCTGCGACCTTCAGGACAAAAAAATCATTGATCCGTTCAACGGAAGGGATGATCTTTTAAACGGCCTTGTCCGGTTTACAGAAGACCCGGAAAAAAGGATCAAGGAAGATCCTGTCCGGATGATCCGGGCCTGCAGATTCCTGGCCATGATTGAAGGAACATTTGCAGCGTCTGCCTTTGAAGCCATCAGGAGTCTGGCTGACCTTCTGGATAAAAATACGGCAAAAGAGAGAATCGGGCATGAAATAATAAAAGCCATGGCCGTCAGAAAACCATCCTTGTTTTTTGAGGCGCTGCATGCCACAGGGATATTGAAAAAAATATTTCCCAGCCTGGACCGCTGTTATGATCTGGATGGCGGACCCCATCATGGTGAAACAGTTTTTGAACACTGTATGCTGGTGGGGGACGCCCTGCCGCATTCCATGCCAATCTTAAGACTTGCAGGGTTTCTCCATGACACAGGTAAATTTGATGCGGCAAAAATCAAGGACGGCCATCTGACCTTTGCCGGCCATGAAAAACATGATCAGGCCCTGATTCGGGATCTGGAAAATTTAAGATTTTCTGTCAGACAGATTCAGTATATCAAGGCATTGACCCGGTCCCATATGCGTCCTTTGACCGGGGAATCCACACCCAAAGCTGTGAGACGGCTGCTGGCCATGCTTAAAGACTATCATCTGGAGTATCCGGATTTTATGCGCATGCGGATTGCAGACAGAAAAGGGAATCTGGCCAAAGCGCCATATACCTTGTCCCAGATTCGTGAGCGCTTAAAAAAACTGTTTGATGAAATCAATTCAAAAGCAGTTTTTGCCATAAACGATCTGGAAATTTCCGGCACAGACATTATACGGATTTCGGGGAAAACAGCGGGTCCTGAAATCGGGAAAATTAAACATCATCTTTTTAAAAAGGTGCTGGATGATCCGGATTTAAACACAACACAAAATTTGAAACAATTGCTTGCAACCATTGATGAGCAAAGCTATAAAGGCTTAACATAAAAATGATTTAAAGGACATCTGCAATGAGTGAGGTTGTTTTAATAAATATTACCGGCAAGGACAGAAAAGGCCTTGATGCAAAATTCACAGGCATTCTGGCAGAATACAATGTCAATATTCTGGATATCGGCCAGGCAGTCATCCATGAACATATCTCCCTTGGCATACTGGCCGAGATCCCGGATTCAAAACATTTTTCCTCCATATTCAAGGATATGCTTTATGAAGGTCATAATATGGGACTTTCGGTGGATATAAACACAGTTGATCCTGAAAATTATGAAGCCTGGGTTCATGCCCAGGGAAAAGAGCGACGGATCATCACGCTTCTGGGACGAACCCTGACAGCCCAGCAGATTACAGCCGTGGCATCCATTATAGCACAGAACAATCTGAATATTGATAATATCACCCGGCTCACCGGCCGGATTTCCCTTGTAAAACCACAGGATAACCCCCGGGCAAGTGTTCAGCTTTCGGTCAGCGGAAAGCCTGTGGATATTCGCGATATGCGCAAAAAGTTCATGGAGATTTCCCAGAATGCCGGAATCGATATTTCTTTCCATGTGGACAATATTTACCGGAAAAATCGAAAGCTTGTGGTATTTGATATGGATTCCACGCTGATCCAGGCAGAGGTCATTGATGAGTTGGCCAAGATAGCCGGCGTGGGAGAGCAGGTGTCAAAAATTACAGAATCCGCCATGCGGGGCGAGATTGATTTTAAGGAAAGCTTCAGAAAGCGCGTGGCACTGCTAAAGGGAATAAAGCAGGAAGAACTGGAAAAAATATCAAAAAATCTGCCATTGACAGACGGGGCAGACCTTGTGACCAAAACCCTGAAAGGTCTGGGTTACAAACTGGGTATTTTGTCCGGGGGCTTTACCTTTGTTGGAAATTATTTAAAAGACCGTCTGGACTTTGATTATGTGTTTGCCAATGAGCTGGATGTAAAAGACGGTGTGGTAACCGGTGAGGTCGTAGGAGAGATCGTGGATGGTGAGAAAAAAGCAAGCCTGCTTCGCGAGCTTGCCCAAAGGGAAAATATTGCGCTTGAACAGACCATTGCCGTGGGGGATGGTGCCAATGATCTGCCCATGATCAGTATTGCAGGGCTGGGGGTGGCATTTAATGCAAAACCTGTGGTTCGCCAGAAAGCATCCAATACGATTTCAAGCGTCGGTCTTGACGGATTGCTGTATCTGATCGGTATCCATGAACGCGAAATCAAGCAGGAAGTCCGGCAGAACTCAGAGTTTTTTCATGGGTAAGATGCACAATCTTGCCCGGGATGTCCGGCAGCTTGAAACGCAGCTGGCTGCCTGCACCCAGTGCGGGATGTGTCAGGCCGTATGTCCATTGTTTAAACAGACCGGAAAAGAGGCAGATGTCTCCCGGGGAAAGATTGCCCTGTTAAACGGCCTGGTACAGGAAATGTTCACGGATGCAAAAGGGGTCAATGATCGTCTTCATAACTGCCTGCTTTGCGGGTCATGCGCTCACAACTGTCCCAGCAATGTCAATATCCTGCAGATATTCTTAAAAGCCAGGGGCATTATTACCCAATATCTGGGGCTGCCGTTTGTAAAGAAAATCATGTTCAGAAAAATTCTGGCCAACCCTGAAACCTTTAATACATTGATGAAGATAGCAGCGCCCTTTGCGCCGCTGTTGTTCAAAAAACAGTCAAATACCCAGGGAACGTCCTGCGCCAGGATCGCATCGCCATTGCTGCGTCATCGTCAGATTATTCCTTTGAACAAAAATCCGTTCAATGCTTCTTTTGAAGATGTGAATCTGGATTACAGGATGGATGGGAAAGGAGTAAAAGTCGCATTTTTTGTCGGATGTCTGATTGATAAAACCTTTCCGGATATTGCCCACAGCGTGGTGGATGTGCTCAGATATTTCAAGACACAGATTTTTATCCCGGAAAACCAGGGCTGCTGCGGGATTCCTGCGGCAGCAGCAGGAGACCTGAAAACCTTTGAAACCCTTGTTCGTCTGAATGTAGCGCTATTTGAAGCGCAGCAGGCAGATTATATAGTGACGGCCTGTGCAACCTGCACCTCCACGATTGTTCATTTATGGCCTGCGCTTGTGGATCCGGCGGATACGGCATTTTTGGACCGGGTAAAGGCGCTTGCAGCCAAAACCGTGGATATTTCATGGCTGCTTGAACACCGGTTGAATATCTCCGGCGCTGTTTTACCCTCCCGACCTGAGCTTGAAAAGGTGACCTATCATGATCCGTGTCACCTTAAAAAATCTCTGGGTGTATCAATTGAACCCCGAAAGGTGATTCAGGCAGCAGGGCATGCCCTGATCGAGATGGTCGATAGCGATGCCTGCTGCGGTATGGGGGGAAGTTTCAACCTTGATCATTATGATCTTTCATCTGCCATTGGCCAGCAAAAAGCCCGGAACATTATCCAGACCGGATGCCCCATTGTGGCAACCTCCTGCCCGGCATGCATGATGCAGATATCTGATATTCTGGCCCAATCAGGCCAGAATATTGTGGTCAAACATCCGGTTGAATTATACGCATGCAGCCTTGAAGGAAAAAAAAATGTCTGAAAGTTCAAAAAAGGCCTGGGCAAAAAAATACCTGAAAGGCGCAGAATCCTTTATATTGCCTTCCATGAAGCCGGATTTGAAAAATCTGGATGAGGAAGGACTCCGGCAGGATGTCCGCCATGCTGTAGCCCAGGGGTTTTGTTCCATCCTGCCGCTGCCCATGGGCCTGGATAAAAAAAACATGGTTCGGATGTATGAGGTGGTTTCAGATGAGGCAAAAGGCAGCATCCATACAGTGGCATTGATCCAGCCGGGAAGCTGGAAGGAGATGGCGCCCCGGATCCGGTTCATGGAAAATCTGGGCGTCTCCCATGCCCTGATGTATTTCAATTCAAAGCTGCCGGATCAGAATGCCATCTTTGAGCAGATGCGAACCATCATAGAAAAAACCGCCATGGGTATCATCCTTTATGCCAAGCCAGACAATGAGATACGGAAGATGGACCCGACCGGCCTGCCTCTGGATGCCTTTGACAAACTGGCAGATCTGGATATGGTTATCGGCGTTAAATTCACCCAGACGCTGCGTCCGGCAAGTGCTTACGCCCTGGCAGAGCGGCTGGGGGATCGCCTTCTGCTGGGGGTGATTGATCTGGAAATGATCCTGCCCCTTTCTTTGAAATATACGATCCAGTGGACAGGGCAATGGGCCATTGATGCCCTGCAGTCGCCGGAAGTTCCATGGGTTAACCAGTTTCTGGCCTTGCTGGGTGAAGGCAGAAACAGCCAGGCATATGAGCTGTACTGGAAATATGAACCCATTGCCAGTGCGTTTTATGCACTTCAGGCTCCCTGTCTTGAAATCGGGGGGCATCCATGGATGCACATCAAATACATGAAATGGCTGACAGGGGGAAACGGCGGCCTTATCCCCGATCTTAAAGCATCGCCGGATCATGTGCCGCATCTGGATGCCCGGGCAAGAAAACACTGCCGTGATATTTTTGAGCACGTGGGCATAAAGACCATTGACATGCCGGATGAGGCATTTATTGTCGGCAACGCCGGATACAGAGACGGGGTGCGGCCAAAAGACATGGCCGCCTTTCCACAATATATTCTTTAAGTCTTAAACTACTATCTGATCCAGGGGTCGGTATGTTTTTCTGCGGTCTGCAATAAACAGAAAATGCGCAAAAATAAAAATGATTCAGTCTGACAGGTATGGAAGAAAAAATAGGAAAAAGAAATGATAACGGAGATGCGGTGACAAATAGACCTGCGGTGGGGGTG
This sequence comes from Pseudomonadota bacterium, assembly GCA_018821535.1. Taxonomy (GTDB): domain Bacteria; phylum Desulfobacterota; class Desulfobacteria; order Desulfobacterales; family Desulfobacteraceae; genus Desulfobacula. The sequence goes on from JAHJLV010000028.1 coordinate 46,353, forward strand.
GCCGCTATTATTATTAGAAGTGGGAAAGTATTGCTGGGAAAACGCAAGGGCGCTCATGGTTCAGGATCATGGGCTTTTCCGGGCGGACATCTGGAGTTTAATGAGTCCATTGAAGATTGCGCCAGAAGAGAAGTGTTCGAAGAAACAGGCCTGCGTGTAACAAATTGCCGTTTTGCAGCAATGACCAATGATATTTTTTATCAGAGTCAAAAACATTATGTGACCCTGTTTGTGGTCTGTGAATATCAAGGCGGAACCCTTCAGGTAAAAGAACCGGACATGTGTGAGCAATGGGATTGGTTTTACTGGAATGAGCTTCCAGGACCTTTATTCCTATCATTAAAAAATTTACTGGATCAAGGATTTGCTCCTCCGGGGTTGGAGGACAGATTAAAAACTTCTGAAAAGCTCTGTGAGCTAACTGCATCGCAGGTTGTATCTCTTGGTATGTCTGATGACAACATCAAAAAAGTAGAAGATTACAACCATGAGGAGCTGATAGAGGCTGCATTCAGGTTTGAAAATCAGCAGATGGAATTGCTGGGTGATATAAACCTTGTTTCCTATGAAGCATATGCTGTAATGGCTCATGCTGAACTGGTAAGCATAATAAAAAACAGTACAGCACAGATCTGCAGGATGGAATCCCAGGATTTCGGGTAAGACAGCGGTTTTTTAGTCTTTTGTCCGCAGTTTATGCACAATGGTAAATCGTAGGATCGGCGATTCCGGCTTCTTTGAATCCTTTTATCCGGTGAAGGCAGGAATCGCAATGGCCGCAGGATCTTGCCTGATCATCCGGATCATAACAGGACAGGGTCAGGGCGTAATCCACGCCCAATTGTGTGCCTGTCTGGATAATCTGTGCTTTTGACAGATGGATCAGCGGGGTTTCTATCTTTAATGCTATTTCATTTGTTATACCGGTTTTTGTGGCTAGATTGGCCATTTTTTCAAATGCTTCAATATAGGCTGGTCTGCAGTCCGGATATCCTGAATAGTCCACAGCCGTGACCCCGATATAAATGGCTGAGGCTTTTAACACTTCTGCCCAGGCCATGGCATAGGACAAAAATATGGTGTTTCTTGCCGGTACATAGGTGACAGGAACGGTCTGTGTCTGGATCTGGTCAACATGGTCATGTTTTGGAACATCAATGTCATCGGTCAATGCAGAATGACCGAACTGTCTTAAATCAATTTGGATAATTTTATGGGCCTTTGCTCCAAGCGATGCTGCTATTTTTTTTGCGGCTTCAAGTTCTGCTTTATGCCGCTGGCCGTAATTGAAACTTAAGCTGTAAATCTGATTTCCGCGGGATCTGGCAATGGCCATGGCAGTGGTCGAATCAATTCCTCCGCTGGAAAGAACAATGGCTTTGGGTGTCATAGAATGGTTTTACACTCCTCTTTTGTCCGGACCCCAGATAATTTTATGCTGCTGCAAAGACAGGCGCACCGGCAGATTATCGTCCAGTATCCATTCGGCAATACTTTTCAGGGACAAAGTTTCCCGGACAGGGGAAAGATGAATCTTTTTTGGAGAAATATTCGCAAGGTCAGTGTTTATGATGTTTTTTGCAAATTCATAGTCCTCACGGGATGCAATGACAAATTTTATTTCATCCTTCGGGGTGAGATACTGAATATTTTCAGATAAAAAGCTGTTTGATTCATTGCTGGAAGGACATTTGATATCCATAATCCTTATGCAGTCCGCATGAATGTTTTGAATGCTTTTGCTGCCGTTGGTTTCCAGCAGGACCTGATACTGATTTTTTATCAGCAGTGCGATAAGTGCTGCTGTGTTTTTCTGTATCAGCGGCTCTCCTCCGGTGATTTCAACCAGACTGCAGTTGTAGGGCGCTATTCTTTTCAGAATATCATCAAATTCCAGGGAAAGAGCTTCATCTTTGGCATATGCAGTGTCACACCAGGAACAGTCCAGATTGCACCCTGAAAGACGGATGAAAATACAGGGCAGCCCTGCAAATGAGGATTCCCCCTGAAGACTGTAGAAGATTTCACACACCTTTAGCTGCAAATTATATCTCCTGATAGGAAGACCCGCAGCCCGGACTTTCCAGAACAGATACTTTTGTGACCTTGATGTGGTCTGTGTTTAATCTTCGGGACAGTTCCGTGTATAAAAATTTTGCAATATTTTCAGATGTCGGATTAATACTGGAAAATTCTACAACATCATTCAAGGTGGTATGATCCAGTTTATTCAGGATATCCTGAAGCACTGATCTGGCATCTTTAAAATCGATTCCAAATCCCAGTCTACTCAGTCTGGTGCACTGGATATATGCTTCAACTTCCCAGTTATGGCCATGCATTTTGGAGCAGTTGCCGTCATACCCTTTAAGCACATGGGCTGCGGCAAAATGATCTTTTATGTAAACTTCATAAACACCTGCCATAAGACCTCCTTGTAAAATTGTCGTATGGGTATATCAATATCATTATACGCCTGATTTGTAATTAAAAAATTTAAGCGTTCTTCAACACAGAGTTTATATATGATCAGAAGATAAAACAGTCGGGAAATATGGCAGGTAAACAAAAAAGCCCCCTGAAAACAGGGGGCATTGTAGTGTCGTGGTAGCGATGCAGAGATTTGAACTCCGGACCCTGCGGATATGAGCCGCATGCTCTGACCTACTGAGCTACATCGCCAAAACCCGAAAAAGATATCACAAATAATCTTTTATTGTCAATATTTAATTATTTTGATTGTGTTTTATCAAGGCGCTTTAACCAGAAAATTATCCAGATCATCTGACAGGTTATCAAAGACAATCATATAATCAACCGTTGCACCGGGCTTGATATTGACATTCAGTTTATGGCGGCCTTCCTTTATATTAAGCTGTTTGTTGATAGTTTCCATAGTCGCATTTTTCAGAGTTTCTTCGGACAGGATATTGCCGCAGTAAACTTCCTTGGTTTTGATAATCTGGTTGGCTTTTGTCTGCAATCTGCCTTCAACTTTAATATGGTTCAGCGGTGCGCCGGATATATTCTGTATTCTGCCGGTGATGATAAACAGGCGGCCTGCGGTTTCATTGTCAACAAACCGGCCGTTCCAGTCTTTTTTCTCTGTCAGTGTCAGGCTGGATGCGGCTTTTTGCGGTTGGGAATTTTTGAGCAAATTTTCAATAAAAGGGATTTTCACATCTGACAGGTACGGAATTTTGTAGCCGGTCATGAGGCTGGCTATATAAGCGCCTGCAATCAGGAAGAAAATCAGCAGCAGAACAAGAACAGGAGCGCTGATCAATGGTTTCTTTTTTCTTCTTTTTTTCCCGGGAACAGGAGGGGGCTGCAGATCGGTTTGACTGGCCTGCAGAAAACTTTCATCTTCCCGGGTATCATCCATGGTTATGGTTTCTTCCTGCTCATATGATTCATTGCTGATTTCCAGGCTTTTCATTTCATCATAGGTGTTGAGATCATCTTCCGGGGTGATGGTGGGTGACTCGTCTTCCGGTTCAGTGTCTTTGTCATCGGTCAGAGCAGACTTGTCTTCTTCCGGTCGGCGTTCCATTTCAAGAGTTTGGGAGTCTGATTCCTCATCGACATCAAATTCCAGTTCGAATTCTTCTTCCTCATTTTCCAGCTTAAGATCGTCTGCCAGAGTATCCATATCTTTTGAATCATCCGTGCTGTCAAGTTCTAATTTAAGCTCCTGATTCCGGGGGGCTTCCATCTCAAGGGCAGATTCATCTTCTTTGTATTCTTCAAACTCCAGACCATCAAAGTCATCACCATCTGCATCAAATTCCAGTTCTCCTTTGTCTTCCTCAATGGAGATGCCGTCAAACGTGTCAGAAATCTCATCGTCTTCTTTATATTCTTCAAATTCAAGCCCATCCAGGTCGCCATCGTCATCTGTGTCAAATTCAATTCCGTTGTTTTCAAATTCCAGCTTGCTGACTTCCGTCTGATAGCCGTCATCCGTGTCTGCCTGAATTCCCAGCTCATTTTCTTCAAAGGAAAAATCAGTGTCCATTTCCAGGATTGAATCTTCTGATTCAGTGTATTCAGTGACAGAATCGAGATCGTCATCTTCCATCTCAAGCACTGGCTCATCTGTCTTAAGCTCTGAAGTTTCCATTTCAAGCCTGGAACCATCTATTTCAAGTTCGGGTGTTTCGATTTCAAGTTCAGGCTCGTTTATTGAAAACTGGCTGTCATCCATGTCGAAATCATCCGGTGTATCAAGACTTAAATCTTCATCCATGTCTGAATCCAGGACCAGATCATCATCAGTTTCAGTATCAAGAGTCAGGCCGTCGGTTTCTTCCAGTTCCGGCTCGGATTTCCGGGATATTGGGTAGGCGGTGAACATATTTTTACATACACTGCAGCGAACGTTTGAACCGTTTTCTTTGACAAGTGAATCGTCAAGGTTGAAACGAGTTGAACATTTATCACAGGTAATAATCATTGGACTCCCCTTATTCCTATAGTTTCAGGTCGTAGATGGCAGGAAGATTTCTATATTTTTCATTATAGTCTAATCCGTAACCAATAATAAAGCCTTTATCAAGTGAAAAACATGAATAATCAACTTTAATATTTACCTCACGTCGTTCATGTTTGTCAATCAATGAGCACAGTTTAATTGATCCGGGATTTAACAGATGGATGAATTCGATAATTTTAAGCAGTGTATGCCCTGTATCAACGATATCTTCTACCAGCAGAACATCGCGGCCTGCAAGGTCCAGGTCCGGCTTTTTCGTGAAGGAAAGCTGTCCTTTTGAGATTGTTCCTTCATAAGAGGATGCGCCGATAAAATCAATGTCATGATCAATATTAATCTGCCGGGAAAGATCAGCCATGAAAATAAAAGCGCCTTTCAGTATCCCCACCATTACCAGATCTTTATCTTTATAATCGGCACTGATTTTCTGCCCTGTTTTTTGAACCTGCCTGCGGATTTCTTCCTGGGAAGATAAAAGAATAAATTCAGGCATAATACGGTTTATAATCCTGTTTCTTTGAGTTGCTGAATTAATTTTGTCTGCTTGTCGGTCAGTTTTTTTGGCATATGTATATTGATCACAACAAAAAGATCTCCGCAACCACTTCCTTTCATATGGGGAATCCCCTTGTTTGGGATACGCATTTTAGCCTTATGGTTTGTGCCAGCAGGAATTTTTAAATGAATCGCCGTACCATCAGGGGTCAAGACCTCAATGGTATCTCCAAGCAGTGCCTGGGTAAGGCTGATCTGTTTTGAGAGCAGGACATCATTGCCTTCAATGGTGTATTCGTTGTTATTTATCGGCTTGGATTTGATATACAGATTTCCTGCCGGCCCGCCATGGGGACTGATGCCGCCTTTGCCCGCAAGTCTTATTTTTTTGCCTGCAGTCAAACCCTTTGGAATTTTTACATCAATGGCCTGGGCGTTTCCGCCCTGGTTTAATGTAATGGTTTTTGTTGTCCCGTGAATGATTTCATAAAGGGTCAACGGGATCTCATATTCCATGTCCTGACCTTTTGGGGGAGCTTGCTGTCTGAAGCCGCCTCCCATGTTCTGGAAGGGATTTCCGCCCATGCTGCTGCGGTTCCCGCCAAAACCCGAAGAAAAACCGCCGCCGCCAAACCCGAATTCCCTTAAGATGTCGCCCATATTGAAATTTCTGAAAATATCTTCCTGGGAAAACCGCTGCTGAAAATCAGCAGAACCATAGGTATCATACTGATTGCGTTTTTCAGAATCACTGAGAACAGCATAGGCCTCACTGATTTTTTTGAACTTATCTTCAAGAGCCTTATCCCCCTTTGTTTTGTCCGGGTGATATTTTAATGCAAGCTTCCGATAAGCTTTTTTTATTTCAGATGCGTCTGCTTTTTTATCTACCCCTAGAATTTTGTAATAATCATCTGCCATCTTGAATCCTTTTGTGTATTAATCTAATTAATTTAATAATTTATGAATATCATATTAAGTTTGAATTGGGTGAAGTCAAGTCCCTTTGCTTATTTTTCATGGCGCAAATGGATACCATGAGCACAGAAATGGCCGCCGGTGTCATCCCGTCGATCCGGGATGCCTGGCCCAGGGATTTGGGAAGGATCAGGGATAGTTTCTCTTTTAATTCACTGGAAAGTCCGTGGGTGGAGCCATAATCAAAATCTTCCGGTATTTTTCGCCGTTCAAGATCCTGGTATTTTTTGATTTCATTGAGCTGGCGCTGCACATAGCCTTCATATTTAATTTCAATTTCAACCTGCTGTTCAGTTCTTTGAAGAATGGGTTCAGGCGGGGGGAACAATTCCTTAAGCGACGGGTAATCAAGGGTATCTCTTTTGAGAAGCTGCTCCAGCTTTACGCCGTTATTGATAAGGCTTGTGTTCCTGGATTCAAGAAAAGCATTAACAGCATCTGTCGGCTTGACCGTAAAAGTTTTAATCCGCTGGATTTCCTGCCGGGTTTCTTCCTGAATCTGTCGGCACAGCTTTACCGTGGTGTCACTGACAAGCCCTAAATCATGTCCGATTTCAGACAGTCTTAAGTCTGCATTGTCTTCTCTGAGCATCAGCCGGTATTCTGCACGTGATGTGAACATCCGGTAGGGCTCATTGGTTCCTTTGGTAACCAGATCATCTATCATTACCCCGATATACCCCTGGGAGCGGTCAAGAATGAAGGCCGGTCTCTTCTGGATCCGGCAGGCAGCGTTGATTCCTGCCCATATTCCCTGGGCACCGGCTTCCTCATATCCTGACGTGCCGTTAATCTGTCCTGCCAGAAAAAGTCCTTTGATTTTTTTGGTCTCAAGGGCGGGTGTCAGTTCCAGCGGGTTGACATAATCATATTCAATGGCATAGGCCGGACGCATGATATCTGCTTTTTCAAGACCTTTGACAGATCTGACCACTTTGTATTGAATGTCCAGCGGCAGGCTGTTGCCCAGGCCGGATGCATAGATTTCTTTGGAGTCAAGTCCCTCATACTGCAGGATGACATGATGGCTTTCCCGTTCCGGAAATTTGACGATTTTATCTTCAAAAGACGGGCAGTACCGGGCAGACCGGCCTTTAATATGGCCGCCGTAAAGGGCTGAGTATTTCAGATTGTCCCGGACAATTTTGTGAGTATGGGTATTGGTGTGGCCCATAAAACTTGGCTTTTCAACAGGATCCACAAAGGTCGTGGAAAAGGAAAACGGTTTTGGAAAGGCATCTGAGCTGTGAACAATAAACCGGGAAAAATCAATGGTGTCTTCATGAAGCCGGGGTGGTGTACCGGTTTTCATCCGGCCCATCTTAAATCCCATGTCTGCAAAATTCTGTGCCAGACAGATGGATGAGAATTCTCCGGCCCTTCCAGCCTCAAATTTGCTGGCGCCGATATGCACCATGCCTTTTAAAAACGTGCCCGTGGCAACAACGACCGCTGTTGTCCCATATTCAAAGCCGGTATTGTCAATGACGCCTTTAACCGTATTCTGGTCCAGCACTATTTCCTGAACCATGGCCTGTTTTAAGTCCAGGTTGTCCGTGGTTTCCAGGATATGCTTCATATAGCGGGAATAGGCATTTTTGTCATTCTGGGTTCTTGTGGAATGAACTGCCGGGCCTTTTCGGGTATTCAATGTCTTATATTGAATGGCAGATGCATCCGATGCTTTTGCCATCTGACCGCCAAGGGCATCGATTTCCTTTACCATCTGGCCCTTGGCCATCCCGCCAATGGATGGACTGCAGGGCATGGCAGCAATTTTATCCATGTCTATGGTCAGCAAAAGTGTTGCACACCCCATTCTGGCCGAGGCAAGCGCAGCCTCGCATCCGGCATGTCCTGCACCGATGACAATGACATCATATGGTTTGAAATTATAGCTCATAACCGGTTAATATAGACCTGCTGTGGATTTTGGTCAATATGCCGTTTTTAAAATCACTGGCAGACGTATGTAAATAGTCCAAAATAAACATCAGGGCCGCGGCAGGCACCGCAAACCATGTCAACGCCGAGACAAGACGGCTTACCAGTTAAACACCTAAAATAAATAATATTTCTGGAGTTTAACCATCCCCTGGCAGAAATTGCAATTGTCAATTTTTTTATTCTGGGCCAGAAGAAGCGTTGACTATCAGTGTGTCACGGATAGGTAGGCCATAAAAGGCGTTTATTTCTTTTTCCTCGTGCTTAGCGTTATCCAAAATTCAAATTCTTATGTGAAATTCATCAAGCCTATTTAAATTTTCCCATCTGATATTTATAGGCTATCTTTATGCGTTCCTCATGTGGCAGGGATTTCATATATCTATTCCAGCCCGGGCACCATCCAGCATGCCATCGCCAGACTCGGCCAAAAATTGAATTGGGTTTATTGTCATATTTTGCCCTGAAACTGCATGATTTACAATTATGTGCCATCTGTTCACTCCTTATTTAAGTTAATGTTTTTTATCACTAATGAAAGATCTGCCTGATCTCCTGCGAATTGATTTCGATGAGAAAACTGAATATTGTTGCCTGGACCGATCACAAAAAGCCCCCCTTGCTGCCAGAGATCTCCCGCACTTTTACCCTGGCGGAACCCCTTTTTCATCGTTGAAAATCCTTTTATAAGCGATGCGGGTCCCAGCGTTTTGAAAAAGCCCCGATTCAGTCCAAAAGCCTTGAATGTTTCAAGGCGGGGATCACAGTATATTTCACCTTCAAAGGCAAACGAATCCACAAAAGTTTTTGCTTGATCCGGTTTTGCGCTGCCAATACCGACAAGTGCTATACCGGCCTGATCCGTTTTGTTTTTTATTTCCATTAAGACAGCAGCCTGCTGCCGGGCAAACATTCAGCCAAAATGACGGAAAAATATAAGGACCACACGTCTGTCCTTCCATAATGATTCCAATGCCACACTTTCTTTCTTTAAATTTAGTACGGTTAGCCCTTTTAAGTTGCCTGATACCTTATGCATTTCCATATTTTCCACCTTATTTTATTATTCATATTTCTCAGCCTTGTGAAGCCGAATATATATTCCATGGAATATAAAATCAAGGATTATTATTCCATGGATTTTAAAAGATATTATCGTATCGCCTTGATCTGCAATTATACACCCTGATATTATAACCAGTGGATTTTTTTTATTTTTATCCTGATAACTTAGAAAAACGGATCAAAGGGTTGTATCTATTTATAGTACTGAAAATAATCTAAAATAACCCCATTGAAATAGAAAAATTTGGAACCAAGCGCTAATGGCATCATTGATAATCTGAACATCTACTGGCAACTGTCCATAAGATAATTATTCTTGAGTGTGATAATTTAATTTCTCCTGTAAATATTCTTTTATCCCATTCAGGCTGTTGCCAACAAAATAAATCTCTCGTTGTTGAATATCTTCCGGTAAATACTTCATGTTGGCAAACGCGGCATCTTCCTTTTTCAGGATTGCGATGATCTTATTTTTTAAGTTCTCCTCTCCTGTTTCTAATTGATTCTGGACAATTTCTACCCAGAGCGTCAATTGCTCGCGAGACCGTTTCAAAGTAGCTTTTACATCTTTTCTGAAACCATAATGGCCAAAACAGATCATGGAGGCGTCAAGAGGTATGATACGATCCAACGAAGCCAGTGAGGTCTCTAATTTGAATTTGGGTGGTGTTGCCGGTCGGGCATAAATCCCTTCTTTAAGACAATGTGTAACACCCGCCACTTCCCCAGCAAAAAGATAATTTTGAAACTGGAAACAGAGATGGTGAATGGCATGACCTGGTGTTTCAAAAATTTTAATTTCACCAGCTTCCGTGTCTATTCGATTCCGGAAATCAATGGCACTTGCTGATATTGGTATTATTTCACCATAAGATTCAGCAATTTTACCGACGGCCTTCAGGCTGCCCTGCCACAATCTTTCCGGCGAAATCATATGGCCAATAGCCCTTGGATGGCAAATAATCCGGGCTTTTGGAAAATGTTCCAACAAAGCACCGGTGCCTCCTGCATGATCAATATGAATATGGGTCAATAGGATGTAATCAATTTGTTTAACACCGATTTCTTTCAAGGTTTTGATTAATTGATTGACGGAGTATCGGGGACCAGGGTCGACCAGAAAGGTGATTTCCTCACTTTTATAAAGCCAGGCGCTAATGAAATTACGAAATCCGATCAATTTTTGATCAAGAGAAATCAAATAAAGATTCGGAGCGACCAATGAATGGATCATGTGGTTTCCATTTTTATATTTGAAAAATTACTGTCCTATAAATAGTGATTTAGCTGAATAAAAGGGATTTTTCCAGAATAATTTTTATATGCACATAATTTGAGCAATCTATAATTTTGGTACCCTTAAGATTTTTCAACAGGTTTAACAGGGAAAGTCTACGGCGGCCTTTTTGCTGAAAAAAGATCCTTTCGCGCAAATAGTCCTCGCCACAACTCAAAATGGCGATTTGTAGAATCTGATTTCCGGAATTCAAATTTTCCATTGCCATTCTGGTGGCAGTCAAGATATTCTCCTGCTGTTTAGAGGATAAATGAAAAATTCTTCAAAACTGCTTATATAGCAACGCACTATAATTAAATAAAATTTAGGAAAATGCGCATGAAATATAAAGGATCTTGCCTTTGTGGCGAAATTATTTTTGAAATAATCGGAGAGTTTGAAAGTTTTTTTCTTTGCCATTGCGAACGTTGTCGCAAAGACACTGGTTCCGCCCATGCAGCGAATCTGTTTTCTTCTTCAGCCAAGTTAATATGGCTATCGGGTAAAGAGAAAGCCAAAATCTTTGATTTTAAATCAGAGGGGCATATAAAGAGTTTTTGCTCGAATTGTGGATCAGCTCTTCCAAATATGCAGATGGATGGAAGGCTGCTGGTTGTCCCTGCTGGGAGTCTCGACAGCGATGTGCCAATAAAACCTCAAGGCCATATTTATTGGAGGAACAAAGCCAATTGGGACGATGCTTTAGAAAAAGTAGTCAAATTCGATCAGCTCCCGAACAAAAAGGTATAACGAAAGCATTGTGGGGTAAAAGCCGTTCCAAATTTCAAAATTCCTATACTATCCCTGGCATGATGAGTGACAGGGATAGTCCGGGGTGGTCATCCGATTTAAAAATTGGATCTGTCAGACGAATAGTCCTCGCCTCAATGAAGATTGGCAGGTTGAGCTATCAGGCGAACCCCAAGGGCTGCACACACCTTGTTGATTGTATCAAATCGAGGCTTAGCGTTGGGTTTAAGCGCTTTATACAATGCTTCACGGGTTATACCTGTCGCTTTGGCAACTTCACTCATACCGCGGGCTTTGGCAGCAACCCCCAGAGCGTGGGCCAGTTCTGCGGCATCTCCGTCTTCAATCACCATAGTGATGTAAGCAGCAATATCTTCTTCACTTTTAAGCTGCTGTGCCATATCAAAGCCTGGCAGGTCTGCAATTCGTTTTTTCATGGTTCAATCCTCCAAAGTGGTTTCCCGTTGTTTAGCCTTGGCAATGTCGCTTTCCTGGCTGTTCTTATCTCCCCCACCAAGCATGACGATCAAAGTGTCTCCCCGCTTGGTGTAGTACATCCTCCAGCCTGGGCCAAAATGTTCCTTCATTTCAAAGACACCTTCGCCAACAGGTTTTACATCACCAAGGTTGCCACGCTGTGCCTTATCAAGACGGCGGCTTAGGCGAAGCCGCGTAATACGGTCTTTCAAGCTGTCAAGCCATTTATCAAATTCGGGTAATGTTTTAACTATGTACATATTAAGTATGTAATCGTTCGAATACAGAAAGTCAAATAAAATATACAAGCCCCGATATGAATAACAGGGATAATCTTGGGTGAATTTTAAACCTGAAAATCAAGCTTAAAAAGATAGAAGTCCTCACTGTCTATCACTTCCTATCCCCTGAGCCTTTCTTTTGGAAGCTGTCGCTCAATTGGAAATTTTGCTCGTCACTATTGATACTATCTATAGTCGCGAGTAATTCAGATCAAATTAACATTTTTTTGCAATCACCGAATTTTTGATGTAATGTTTTTCATAAATTTTTCTGATATAATTTGTATTGTTGAATATTGGGGCAGTTATTATCCGGAGAGGTTAGATGAAATATAAGCTGCAAGACCTGATCGATATAGAGCACTTTCAAACCTTACAGGACAGGTTAAATAAGATATACTCATTCCCTTCATCCATCATCGACAATGAAGGCAATATTCTGACTGCTACTGCCTGGCAGGATGTATGCACGAAGTTCCACAGGACAAATAAAGACTGTGAACGAGAATGCATTAAAAGCGATCAATATATTCGAGATCATCTGCATGAGGCCAACCCTGCTGTAAGTTATCAGTGTCCACATGGATTGGTGGATAATGCCACACCCATTATCATTGATGGAATCCATTATGGGAATTTTTTTACGGGGCAGTTTTTTCTTGATGAACCGGATCTGTCCTTTTTCAGAAGTCAGGCCCAAAAGTATGGGTTTGACGAAGATGCGTACCTTGATGCAGTTAAAAGAGTGCCCATCTGGACACAAGAACAACTCAACAACTATCTCTTTTTCATCAAAGGATTGATTGCTGTTATTTCCGAAAGTGGGTTGAAAAAACTTAAGGAGACAGAAAACAGAAAACTAATTGAAATCAGTGAGAAACGACACAGATCCATCCTTAAATCGGCAATGGATGGCTATTGGTTAACGGACACAGAAGGACGACTACTTGAGGTCAACAATACATATTGCAGAATGAGTGGATACAGTGAAGATGAACTCTTGAGCATGCGAGTTCCAGATCTGGAGGCAACTGAGGACCCTGAAATTGTAGCCGAACATATGCAAATAGTTGTTTTACAAGGATCAGACCGATTTGAGTCCAAACATCGTCGCAAAGATGGAACTGTTTTCGATGTTGAGGTCAGTATTCAATTCCGGCCAGAAAAAGGTGGACAATGTGTCTGTTTTCTTAGAGACATTACAGAGTATAAAAAGACAGAGAAGGATCTCAAAGAAAGTGAGGAGCGATTTCGTTACCTTTCCGATGGCGCCATGGAGGCGATCTTTTTTACGAAAGATGGATTTTGCCTTGAAGCGAACCAGGTCGCAGCTGAAATTTTTGGCTATGATGATCGGTCTCAATTCATAGGGATCTTCGGAACAGATATAATTGCTCCAGAAAGCCATAGCATTGTGAAATCGCATATGTTGACTGGAACTTTCGACCCTTATGAAGCTGTTGGAATGCGTAAAGATGGCACTCGCTTCCCTATTTCCATTCGAGCTAAAGCCATGCCATATAAGGATGCAGGGATTGTCCGTGTAACATCGATTACTGATATCACCAATATCAAACAGGCCGAGAAATCTTTAAGGGAGAGCGAGGAAGATTTAAAGGAATCTCAGCGAATCGCTCATGTGGGCAGTTGGCGTTTGGACCTTGCGAGCAATCAGGTTGTTTGGTCGGAAGAACTTTATAGAATGTATGGTTTTGATCCTACATCCCCTCCACCTCCGTACACCGAACATCAGAAACTGTTCACCCCTGAAAGTTGGAACAAATTATCCACGGCCCTGAATAACACTAAAGATACCGGAATCCCCTACGAGCTTGAGTTGGAAACATTGCGAGAGGATGGGAACCGGGGATGGATGTGGGTTCACGGAGAGGCCGTTCATGATGCAATAGGTTCCACTGTTGGGCTAAGGGGAGTTGCTCAGGACATCACAGAGCGTAAGCAGACAGAGGAGGCTTTGAAGGCCAGTGAAAAAAAGTATCAATCCTTGTTTAAGAATGCCCAAGTAGCGCTGTTCAGAAATAGACTTTCTGACGGCAAGGTCCTTGAAATAAATGAACGATATGCGAAAATGGCAGGGTATTCAAATATTGAAGACTGTATGGCTGAATTCAATGCGGCCGATGCATGGGTTGATCCCAACGGGCGCAACGAACTTTTGAAGATTTTGCAAGAAAATGGATCTGTCAGCGATTACGAGACGAAAATTATACGCAAGGATGGAACCAGTATCTGGATATCCTTTTCGGCAACTATTTTTCCTGAACATGGATTTCTTGAAGGATCAATAGTGGAGATTACTGAACGTAAGAAATCCGAGATTCAGCAAAAGAAATTACAGGCCCAGTTGGATCAGGCCCAGAAAATGGAATCCGTGGGCCGTCTAGCCGGAGGTGTGGCCCATGATTTTAACAATATGCTTAGTATCATCCTTGGTAATGCGGAAATAATCATGGCGGATATTGATGCGTCAAATCCTCTTGTCACAAATCTGGAAGAAATATATAAGGCTGCTGAACGTTCCGCCAACTTGACCAGACAATTATTAGCCTTTGCACGCAAACAGACGATCGATCCCAAGGTATTAGACCTGAACCATGTCCTTGATGATATGCTAAAAATGCTAAAGCGTCTGATCGGAGAAAACATTGATTTGACCTGGCAGCCGGCCAAAAACCTGCGGCCTGTCAAAATAGACCCTTCCCAGATCGACCAGATATTGGCGAACCTCTGTGTTAATGCCAGGGATGCAATCAAGAGTGTAGGTAAGGTTACTATTGAGACAGACAATACTTCTTTTGATGAAAATTATTGCAAAGAACATACAGGCTTTAATCCCGGTGATTATGTAATGATGGCCGTTAGTGATGATGGCTCTGGTATGGATAAAAAAACCCTTGATAAACTTTTTGAGCCTTTTTTTACCACGAAAAAGATCGGCCAAGGAACCGGTCTTGGACTGGCAACAGTCTATGGCATTGTAAAACAGAACAATGGCTTTATAAACGTCTACAGTGAGCCCGGTGAAGGAACCACTTTTAAAATTTACCTTCCCGTTCATTCAGAACCGGCCGTTTCCAAACAAAAAGATTTTAAGAAGACATCCCTGACAGGTAATGAAACGATCCTATTGGTGGAGGATGAAGAGGGCATACTGAGGATGACGAAGATGATGCTTGAGCGACTTGGCTACTCCGTATTAATAGCTTCTACGCCGAATGAAGCTATATCAATTGTGGAAGCCTCTAATATTAATACAATTCATCTACTTATGACGGATGTTGTCATGCCCGAAATGAACGGCCGAGACCTGTCGAAAATACTCCTCAGCATGCACCCTGGCCTTAAATGTTTGTTTATGTCGGGTTACACAGCCAACGTTATTGCTCATCACGGTGTTCTGGATACAGGAGTGCAGTTTATAAACAAACCGTTTTCAAGTCAGGACCTGGCCACAAAAGTAAGAGAGGTGTTGGATGAGGCCAAAGGTTAAAAGTTTTGATTTAGTATCCTTATCAAAATTCTTATGGGTCTGTAATTATGAAAGATACTATCTGAATCCTTGAAAATACTTGATCGAAAAAAAGCACCTATGGGTTGGGATATTGAGGTAGGAATAAGGTGTTTAATTTGTCCATAATGTGTCGCTCAGAGGTCCGCCAATAAGGGCGTTTATTTCTTTTTCCAGTGCTTAGGGTAATCCAAAATTCTATAGTGAGCTTTTTGTATTACCCCTTTTGGGAGTTTATTAAAAATGTCCGGATTCACAGGGAAAGTCTTGGGTAGTCATTCTGCTAAAAATCTGAACCTGTTTTGCAAGTAGTCCTCTCTATAAAAATAAATTCAGTTTGGAGAATTAAATTTTTAAATCCGAAATTCTAAAATTAATTTTGTGGCTGGAAAAA
>JAHJLV010000029.1 GCA_018821535.1 Pseudomonadota bacterium
AAATCAGGTGGAGTGATAAATCCTTTCTGGAATTTAAGCGGCGGTTACGCCGGTTACGGATGTGCTACTGGAAACAGTGGCGGTACACCCGTACAAAAGTTCGTAATCTTCTCAAACTTGGTACTTTCAAAAGACAGGCCATTTATACAGCACTCAGCCGCAGAGGGCCATGGCTCGGTAACCTTAATGAACCGCCCTATGCGGACCCGCTTGTGGGGTGGTGTGGGGGCTGGGGGATTAAAACCCCCGGCTACCCGATTGAAATCTTTCGATTCATGGATGTTGTATTAAAACAACGTCGTGATTTGTCGATCTGAATTCCAAATGTCACAGTATTTGTCATAGCAGTGTCATAGCTTAGTGTCACAGTTTGTCACAGTTATGATAAAACATAATGGCGTGTTGGATCTGTCGGTCCGGTTCCGGTCTCTTTAATCAAACCCTTTTCCAAAAAGGCTTTTAAGTCTCTCTGTAAACTGCGCCGGTTCACTCCCGGGCAAAGTTCTTCAAAATCTTTTATGGTGAGTTTTCCATGGGCTAATAAAAATTCCAAGGCCTTTCCTTGCCGTTCATTCAATCCATGTTTTTGTACCAGAATGTCTCTGCGGATTACCTGCTCCCCACGCTCTTTTACTTCGATCATCTGTGTTTCCAGACCCGTGATGAAATAGTTCAACCATCCGGTCATGTCCATGTCGTTTTCACGAACGCTTTGGATTTTTTTATAAAAGGTAGATCTGTCACGATCGTAATATTCACTGATGGTGAACAAACGTTTGAAATCATATCCGGCTTTGTATAGGCAGAGGGTTGACAATAACCGTGAAGTTCGTCCGTTACCGTCAAGGAACGGATGAATATGAACTAGCTGGAATTGGGCGATCCCACTGATTAAAACCGGGTGAATCTCAAGATCTGAATTAAGCCATTTTACCATTTCAGACATCATGATCGGTATTTCAACCGCAGATGGAGGGGTATAAATCACCGATCCTGTTTTAGAATTTGCTACATAATTTTGTATCCGTCGGTAAGCGCCTGGGTCAGCTTTCCCCCCACGAACACCTTCTACCAGTTTTCGATGAATTTCCCGAATCATTCCTTCGGTAATGGGATCTCCACTATCCAGACATTCGGAAACGAATTCAAAGGCAGATCTGTAATTCAATAGTTCTCTGGTATCATCCGGATCGGCCTCCGGTACGGCTTCACCTTTCCATAAGCGCTCAGCCTGATCCAGTGTCAGCTGTGTTCCTTCGATGTGAGTGGTATGATGGGCCTCTTTGATAAGGGCCTGGTTTCCCATATCCCTCACCCACTCATCGGATAATCTTGCGGCTTCCAGGAATCCCCGGGCACGTTCAATCTGTGTGATAGCAGATGTCATGCGGTTGGTTATAGAGAATTTTGGTTTAAAGGTTGTCATGCCTATTTATATCATATGCTTATAAATTAGCAAATTTCCAATTCTGAAAATTGGTGGTGAAATCTGATTCATTCCTTCTATTAAAGTCCAGTTGATTCTTAAAAGGCCCATTTTCTCGTCCAAAAGTGACATTAACAAATGTCCTGTTCCATAGCTTTGGCCAAGAGCTCCCAGGTTCTTGCGTCCTCTTTGCAGGTTTTCTCGACCAGTTTTGCGGTATCTGACTCACTAATCTTTTTGTCCCCATAGTCAAGAAATAGACCCCTAAAATATAGGTTTGAGATATTATCTGCTTCTGCACTGATCTGATAAATAAACTGCGAATGCTTTGCCGACCCGCTAATGTGCGTACTTGTCCAGAATAGTATGTCCGGATAAATCTGAACGAGTTTTTGCTTTTCAATTTGATTGTCAGCGCCGATGTTGAATGTATCGGTCAAGATGACAGTTTGGTCAGTGATGTGCTCGATTCTCCGGCTAACGTCCTTCGCACCCATGAGGGCAGGGTCTCCGGGAGTATAGGTTGTACACCATTCAAATGACTTGCGGGCGGGTACATTGAATCGCTGCTTAAAATGGTAATATATTGGTGTTGGCATTGGCTCAAATCCTTTTCTGGATAGCATTTATTATTCTCAAAATTTAACACCAAAATCACCGGTGAAATCCGGTGCATTTTTAAGTTGGGGGTGGACATTTTATTCTTTCAGGTATGGGGGGGCCAATTGAGTTCAGTAAAATTGGCTTTAGAAAAATCAAGCGGCAGGATCAAATGTCTTGACCTCCCTTTCCAATCTGTCTCCTAATTGCATTTTGGCTATTTCAGTATCATAGTGAACCTGAATTCCCGTCCAGAAATCAACAGACATTCCAAAATAATGCGCCAATCATAAAGCAGTATCCGCACTGATTCCTCTTTCACACCGAACAATTTTATTTATCCGCATGGTAGG
>JAHJLV010000030.1 GCA_018821535.1 Pseudomonadota bacterium
ATCCAACAAAAAAATGACTGATTTTGAGTGTTATTTGCTCCAGAACGGGATAATTCCACTCTGTTTCGCCCATTTATTTGGGCGCACCTATGCCGCTTCCTCCAGCTTTTCGAATATTCTAAACCCTCTTTGTATATTAAACGCAACCTGCCTGAACCAAATATCTATGTTGTTTTTTGCTATGGTTGTAAATCTGGCTTGTTGACCATCATCATGAAGATGACTTAATCCAAAGTACTGCTCAACGATATATCTGATCTTGGATATTTTTTTATTCCGTTCAATCTCGTACTCTGTCAGTTTTGCGTTTATTTCATTCTTTCTCATGATACCGTCTTTAAGTTTGTTCATAGCCAAGAAGGCCCGGTTGAGCTCTCCATGATATCCTTTGTCTGCATACACAAACGCAAGTCTTTGTTTTGTATGTCGGCTGTATATCGTGCAATATGCCAGGTAGTTGGTATCATGGACTGAGGCCTGACTCAAGACTGTCGCAAGAACAAATCCATGGGTGGCATCTACCGAAGCATGTTCCTTAAGTCCAAAATAATGCTTCTTTCTTTTCGTTACCCAATTTGATTCAATGTCTCTTGAAAATTTTAGCGGATTACCATTTTTATCGAGTCTGCCCGCTGGCGTTTCCCTTTTAGCTTTCAACTGAGCCAGCTTCTTATTGCTCACAGGGCGACTGGCTGATTTAACAACCCGGGCATCAACTGCTATCCCTTCATTAATAACTAAACCTCGCTCCGAAAATTGATTCAGTATATTCTGTACAATCAGCTCAAATTTACCTTTTGTCAGTCTTTTTCTGAATTTTGAGAAGGTTGAATGATCTGGAGAGGATTCACTTGCTGACAATCCTAAAAATTTCTGGAATGATTCTCGATCATTGATCATATTCTCAAGTTCGGGGTCCGATTTAATCCGAAACCATTTCTGAATCAACAGACATTTAAACAAAAAAACTGGCGAGTAGGCTTTATTGCCCTCTTTTTTATATCCCACCGGATAATCTTTTAAAAGAATGGATTCAATTTTTTCCCATTCAATGGCTTTTTCCATATCCATTAATGTATCCAGGCTTTTATTCTTCTTTTTTACCGTAGTTTTTTCAAACTCGGAAAAAGTTAAATTTTTTTGTTTCGATTTAAATCCCATAGGTGGTCTCCATTTATGAATTTAGAATATATTTTTTATAGCACAAATGGATTTAATATTCAATTATTTTAATTGCTTATATTAAAAAACTTGATCAATCTTTGGGTCTTTGATTCCAATTTTGTAATATGTGGGTGCTTTCTGTCTTAAGTTGATCAAAGGTCTTTTTAAGTAGCGCGGGTGTATGTTCATTTTGCAAAGGGTGCTCTCTCTTCAGGCGGGGACTCTGATATTATCCGCCCATCGTTGCGCTGCCTCGGATAAAGAAACCGTCATAGCCAGGTTAATCCAAAAATACGGGTAATACAAAACTGTTACAAAAAATCCACTGATCATATATCCGATCAATGCGCCATCCAACCCATGGGACATAAAGAATAAAAATTTATTGTCTTGCGGTGCCTGGAGGATTATCTTTCTGACTTTATAGTTATTATAAAAAGTAAAAAAAATCAGTAACAGGAAGACTGAAAAACCTGTATAACCTAGATCCACTGCACATTGAATAAAAATATTATGGGATACCTCAGAGTTTTCAATTCCAAATACTCGTTCCTGGGCGAAAATCCAGTTTTCATGCCCAACTCCAAGGACTGGATATTGTTCTATCAATTCTATTCCTCTTTTCCAATAGGTTATTCTGCTTGTGGAAGTATCATCTTCGCCCATTGCATCAAACCGAGCCATCTGTTCAGGGGGAATAATTGCATAAATCGCGATCCCAATAATTGCCGCCAAAATAAAGGCTTTGAGCTTATATCTGCTTTTGAGCACCCAGAATAAAATCACCCCTGCGGCCCCCAGGACAGCCCCTCTGGAAGAGGAAGATATTGTACCTGTCAGCGCTGTTAATGGGAAAAAAAAGAGAAGTGCTTTTTTCCATAACGGCCAATGTTCTTTAAGACTCCAGAAAAAACAGGTGCTCACAGCAAGGAATATCACCATCTGGATACCAAACTCTCCGGAATTATGAAACCATCCTGGTCCGCCTCCCGAACCGATATTAATAAAACTAAACCCTGATGAAAGCCAGTTTCGGAATGAAAATTGTGACATTTTGAAGCTATAAAGCATGAAAGCAAGAATAAAAATAAAAAACCGGTTTTCTGTATTAATGACATTCACAATCAAGAAATATATGATCATCCAGGATATAAACTCAGAAAGTTTGGAATACGAGATTGATGGAGAAAGTGCAAAAAAAGAAGAGGCCAGAATGACAATAAAGTATAAAACAATGAGTTTATTTAAAGGATTTTTTACTCTGCCAAAACCGCCTTGAGTGATTAGGAGAAACAGCGCAATAAGTATAATAATCTGGGCATATGGCAAGATATCGAGGGATTTGTAGAGCGTCTGGGGCCGGACATACTCAAAAAAAAGATACAGATTCACAAGCCAGAAAAGTGTATTTTGTGTTTTAATATATCTCCACAAGTCTCCTAATTTCATCTGGTACAGTGTGTTTGTTTCTTTTTCCATCATGTTCTTTTCACGCTTCACATTTCAACGCCAATCGATCCAACGCTGTTCTGATGCGTTTAAAACAGCGAATAAAAGCATTTTCATCTTTTCCGTATGGATCATAAATATTACACATCGCCCGCTGGGGCCACGGCAGAAAATCTGCCAGCAAAAAGATTTTATGCTTATATTCGGGGAATTTTTCAAGCATTTGGAGATACTGAGCATACTCCATTGGTAAAATCAAGTCTGCAATAGAAAGATCACAGGAAGCGCAGCTCTTTGAAAAATGGGATTTCAAATCAACTCCGAAAATTAGCCCGGCTTTCACGGCTGAATCCGGTGACGGCATAGGGCGGTTAACGTTCAAACCACATGAAGTTACCTGCAAAGAAGGATTCTTCGTTTTATCCCGCAGATAAAATTCAGCAAAGGCGCTTCTGCAAATATTCCCCTGACAAACAAAAACAATATTTTTGAAAGTGTTTCCCGGCAAAGGACTCCGTTTTATTAAATACCGTGGGCAATCCAAGATATTGCGCAGGCAGTATTTCAAATTGGTCTTGAGCTTTTTTGGAATCCTTTCTTTTATTGAAAACTGCATCATATCTGGTACGATACCTCTGACTCTTTTATTGGCTGTCCGCTTCAACCGGCCAATATTCTGGAAGCAGCCTCAACATTTCCTGACTGAAATTTTTGACCATCTCGTTTGTCTGCTCCAGCCTGTCTTTTGAGGTGATGGAAGATACTCTTACAAAGGCACCGTCATTCCGGTTCTGCAGGATTCTTCCCACAAAGCGCTGGATGTTCTGTTCGATTCCATTGGATAATACTTTATCACCGTCAGATTGATACCAGTGGTACACAACATCATACACCTCTCCTTTCCGGGAAGTGATAAAATTAACGGTTTCAACATCATCTGAATTATTTCGGGTAAGTTTCACTGTTGTATTCCGAATGATGCCCCAACCAGCCCCTGGAAGGCAGGCATAGGGGTTGTGCGGGGTTCGGCCGCCTTTTGCCGTGCCGTAATATCCGATATACAGATCCACCTGTCTTCCGTCTCCGGATCGGTAGTGGCGGTATACGTGCCCGTCTGCATTTAGTTCTTCATATATGGACTTGTCAAAAAAGTCTTCCGTGCCGGTGTATCCCAGTATTTCCATGGGTAGATTTTCAAGGTTGGTCTGGACCACAACAGGGGTTCCTCTCTGGGCCAGGACCAGAATACCGATACTGGTCATCACCAGAATCACCAGGGTAATAATAAATGATTGATTGGTTTTCATGGGCATATCTTTATAGTTAAAGTTTTTTTAATATATTTACCTCGATAAAGAGGACAGCCAGGCCAAATATGAAAACAACCATTCCGGAAAAATCATGCAAAAACCCTCGGGCCACCTGGGCGCCGAAAAAATGGGCCAGTATACCGGTTCCGGTGACGCGGACGATATTGGCGATCAGTGCAATGGGAACGGCTGACAATAAAATCACCACTTTTTTCCAGAGGGTGAATTCCAGCAGGTAAACAAACAATACACTCAGCATGGTCAGGGCAGTGATAGATCGGATTCCGCTGCAGGCTTCGGCAACCTCCAGTTGTGTCTGGGCAAAATACAACATATTGCCTTCCTGATAAACAGGGACGTTTACAGCGTGGATTAAAAATGCAGAGATATCAGTTGCAAACAACTGGAGCGGAAGGGAAATCATGCCAACAATGGATTCCGGTACCGGAACCATGAAAAAAGCAAACATCATCGGGAAAGCAAGGATTTTAAAGATACGGCGACCGTAAACAAACAATACAATGCCAATCAAGGATGTCACGATCATGAGGCGTGAAACCACTGCCACACTACCGGCAAAAGAAGCAAGATAAATCGCCATGGATGCCATGAGAATCCAGAGCCCTGTAAGGGAAGTCTGTGCATTTTCTTCTGCCAGACGGTCTTTTTTCTGCCATGCCAGGTACAGGCAGATCAGCGGCACCAGTATTCCATGGGATTCATCTGAGTGGTTCAGCCATGCATCAATCAACTGGGGTAAAACCGGATAAAAAACGGTAAGCCAGAGTACTATCAATAGCGTAAATTTTATGGCAGGCATTTGTTTTCCTTTTGAAAAAACGGTGTCAATATCTGTTTAATCTTTCTTATATCTGCAGCCTTCATGAAATGATGAACCGGCAGGGTCAGCACCTGCCCGGCGATGGCGGAGGCCTTGGGAAACGTCATGTTCCTGAATCTGTCCCGGATCTGCGGGATATGATTGACAGAGTCCGGGTACGCCCGCATCAGGCCCAGGCCGTTTTGTTCGGAGACTGCAAGGATTCCTGCCAATGCTGCGGCATCGGTTACTTTAAGCGGAAACCGCAGTTTTGCCTGGCAAGCCAGGTGAATATTCTGCATTTTTTCAGACGGGCAACGGGACATCAGATCTGCCCAGTTTCGGACTGCCTTTTGCCGGTCTAAAGTTATCTGTTTCAACCTTTTTTCCCAGCCCCGTGAAAGACCTGCCTGAAATGCGCAGAGTTTCTGGATCGAAAAATCCGGTTCAAACAGGGTTTCGCCAAGCTTTAAAAATGGCAGGGCTTTGGGAAACCAGAACCAGGCCGGACGCATGAAAATATTCAGGATAACGGCGTAAATCAAAAGTTTCAGGGTCTCCAGGCGGCTGTATTCTGGAAGATCAGCCATCTGTCTGGCTATCCGATCTGCCAGGCCAGGGTTGTTGGTCAGGATAATGCCGCCTTCAACAGTGGAAAGCGCCTTTCCCCGGCCCAAGCTGAAAAACCCGACATCGCCCAGTGTTCCAAGTTTTTGATGATTTGACTCCCCTCCCATTGCCTGGGCAGCATCTTCAACAATCCACACCTTTTTGGCAGTGGTGATATTGCGGATGCGGCCAATGTCGGCAGGCATGCCAAAAAGGTGGGTGGGTATGACAGCCAGAACACAGGGGCGGGATATCTCATTTTCAAGCTGATCAAAATCAAAGTCAAGGGTGTCCGGATTGATATCGCACAACCGGATCTCAAGACCGGCTTTTAAAATGGCAGAGGGTACAGAATAGCAGGTAAAGGCCGGGATGATCACTTCATTTCTTTCAGGGTGCTGTTCGTGCAGCGATTTGAGAATAATTGTGAGTGCTGCTTTGCCGGAAGATACCAGAAAACTGTGGCTCACCTTGAAGTGACGGGTGAGTTCGGATTCAAAGCGCTTTATTTCCGTCTGGCCGTTGCAAATGCCTTTGAGCCCGGAAAAAATATCTTTGAAGGTGATAGGGGCAGCTGCCGGTGGAAGGGTTCGACCAATACGCATTGTCTACAGTCCGATATGCTTTCTGATCATGGGGCCGATCAGGGCGGTGATTGAAACAGGCAGTTTCTGCCAGTATTGAATGGCAGTGTCGAATTTTGATTTTTCAGATGCTTCTTCTGAGACAGGCTCACCGTTCAAAGAGAAACAATACCAGTGAAGGGGGTGGGGTTTGGCGCCCCATTGTTTCTTAAACTTATAGGTGCCTTCATCCGGGGTGGATCTGCCAAAGTCAAAATAACGATACCCATTGTCACAGGCATACTCAAGCATGGCCCAGTATAAAAGCATGTTGGGGCTGAGCCTGCTGTAGTTTCGCAAAGAAGATGCCCAGGGGTTTTCCAGAGTATCTTTAAACCCGGAAACAATACTGGCGGCATAGGGTTGGTTGTCTTTATGCACTATGATAATTTTTGTGTTTTCATTAAATCGTTCTAAAACATTTTCCAGCAATTTTTTTGAATGCACAGGCGAACCCAGGTCTCTCATATTGACAAGAAAAACATTATAAAAATCATCCAGCAGCTCTTTTCCGCCAATTTTTGACTCAAGCCCTTCTTTAACGGGTTTGTTAATCTGGCTTCGCAATTTTGATTTAAAGGATTGCATCAGAACTTCTGAGGATTCAGGAAGTTCCAGCAGCATGCGGACCTTATGGGTTCTCACGTTACAGGTTGCGGTATCAAAAAGACTGCTGCTGTCTTCAACGCCGGCAATGGGATGTGTATGACGTAGTTCAAGTGTGTCGGCTTTCAGAGATTTTGCAAGTTCAATGGCGGCAGAAACAAGTTCTTTTTCAATCTCATCTGTATCTGCCAGAATCCCGCCCATATCAAAAAACGGGATGGATATCAATGCGTTCCCAAAGATGAAATGCTTTAAATGAACCAGAGGCAGAATGCCAGCCATGACGGTTTGCGTATCATCACGAAACGCTGCCAGATAATATGTTTTATGGTTGTATGCGTTTTCAATGACCTTTTTCCACCCGGACAGATGGTACAAATTTGCCTGGGGGTGGGCATGGACGTACTTGTCCCAAAGGCTGGTCTGGTTCTGAGTCAGGTATTTAATTGTTATGGGCAAGATAATCCATACAGATGGTGAATTTCAAATTAAACGTGTGTGGCGGCATTACGAGATTTATTGTTCTTTGTCTGACAGCAGGTGCAGCGGGATTTCGACGGGTTCGTTATTCAGTATCTGTCTGACCAGATCAACTTCGAGATCAATGATCTGTGCGATCATTTCTTCAGTCAGTCCTTTTTTGCCGGCATTGCGGACCAATGCGATCATAGCTTCCTGTCTGCCTTCCTGCATGCCTTCCTGTCTGAGTTTTTCTGCAGTTGTCATGGCAATCTCCCCTCCTTTATCTGAAATACTGGGGCTGAGGCTGTTCAATTTAGAGCCTGGCTCAGGGCATGACGTGCATCAGTATCGCCATGTACCAAGTGGATTTGTTTTGGGGAAACTATTTTCAATTATCAATTTTTATCCATCCAGGCGATGATTTCTTTGGCAAATTCTTTAAAATCACCCAGGTTGGTGGTTGAAACTGAAAAAACGATATCCCAGTTAATGGTTGAGTATTCATGTACTGCAATATTACGAAACCCAACACTTTTTTTCATCCGGTCACATATTTTATCAGACAGAATTCCCATCTGATTCAAATTATCAAAACTTTCCGCCATGCTTTCCGGTGCTTTTGCTGATGATTGGGCATTCAGGTGGGAAGCAATATCAACGCAGACCTGCACTGCTCTTTGAAGGTTTAACGATATAATATCCTGAGAATCATAATTTGACTGTAATTTTTCACTGGTTTCAGGCACTTTTTCTTCAATGCGCTCGATACACCGCCTAAGGGATGCTATCTTCCGTAATATAGCCTGTTTATCCATTAATAAATCCATTGACCTGTTTTTCCAGAATCATCCGGGTGTACGGCATCATATCTGCCTGATTGTACCACATTTTTTTCAGAAAAAATGCAAACAGCGGGACTGATTTTTTGATGAGTACATCACCGCCACATAAAATATTTTTTAGAATATGACCGTTTACCTGATGAAGATCTATCAAGTCGATATCCCTTTTCAACGCTTTTTCAAGGGCTATATATATCTGTGTTCTTTTTTCGTAGGAAACTGCTTTTTTTTGAGCAAAAGCAATATCTATATCACTTTGTCGGGTAAGTTGATTTTTTACAGCTGATCCAAAAACAATCACTATTTCAATTTCAGGAAATTTTTCAAATTCATGTTTGATTTTTTCATATAAATTCATGGCAAACCAGCACAATCAACTGTTATACGCATGCCGACTGTAGAACTCAATGCCGACACGCTGAATATGATCCACAAGATCCGGGTTCTCAATCTTTTCAAACAGACAAAGATCGATTGTATATGGCAGCAGCAGATCGTCGATCTGCGTTTCAATGGCCAATAATTGTGTGGTGGTCAGTTTTTTTCCCATAATGGTCAAGTCAATATCTGATCCGCTGCTGAAGTTGCCTTTGGCCCTGGAGCCATAAAGACAGATTTTTTCAATTTCCGGATATTGTGCAAAAATCCGGTGAAGCTTTTCAATGGTTTGAGGGGGCAAGCCTGTGGATTTCAGATTGTCTGGCGTCTTGATGGTCATCTTTATTCTTTTGCAGCTATTTTTTTCATTTCCAGCTCAAAATCAATCAGCAGTGGATAATATACTTCAACGGTTTTCTGGATGATCTCGGTAACCATCGCTTTATCATAGGCATGGACGGCCCTGTTACGGGTTCTGATCATTTCCATCCATCCTTCGCCATCGCTGATGATCTGGTTTTGAAACGCTTGTCTGGTGGCATCACGCGATCCCATGATTCTCGTATTCCCCTGATACAGAAAATAATCTTTCATCACTTTCCAGGCCAGTTCATGGGTAAATTCAAATGCCTTGACAAACCCCTGTTGTTCAATTCCGGACAGCGGCCGCTGCTGGTAAAGCACAACTGCATCCGTCAATTGGATCAGTGCATTCTGATAATTTTCAAAGCGCTGCTTCCAGCGGATATCAGGTTCGTTCATGGGCAAGATAATCCATACAGGTGGTGAATTCCAAATGATGAAAACCGGTCAGCAGGGCCTGCAGCTTTTTGTGAGTACGATGCAGGTTGATATAATGTCTGAATTTAAAGCCTGTTGAGGCTTGTTCGACTCTTGGCTGGCCAGGATCAAACTCCCAGGGGTGTGAATAAAAGATGAATGCATTGTCCTGGTCTAATACGCGCTGCATGCCCATCTTGAACAAAAAAAAGGGCAGCAGCCTGAAATAGCCGCCGCCGCCAAGAGGGAAAACTTTTTTCCCCAGGGTCAGATTGCTCAATGGCAGTTCAAAAAAATCATGATTGATCCTGAAAGCTGCCCCGGTTTTCTGACATCCGGAAAGGTCAATCTGTCCGTACCGGCCATGCATGGCAAATGAATTATAGCTGGAATCGTATATATGGCCGGTCTGGCGGATAATCTCCAGGATGTCGTTGTTTACAGCAAAACTGGGGGCACGGTATCCGTAGACGGGTCCGCTGACAGTGTCTTCGAGAATTTTTTTGCCGGTTTTTAAATCTTCAATTATTTGTTCAGGATTCTGGTTTGTGCAAAGGTGGTGATGGTTGCCGTGATTTGCCACCTCATGGCCACGGTCATGAATTTCACGAACCAGTCCGGGCAGTTGTCTTGCAATCCAGCCTAAAACAAAAAAAGTGGCTTTGGGTTTGAAAGAAAAAGAATCCAGCAGATCTAAAATAAGATGTGTATTTTTTTCAACCCGCAGTTCATGTGAATTCCAGGTTGAAAAAGGGATATATGCTTTAAAATTTTCTACCTGAAACCAGTCTTCAACATCAAATGTCAGAAGAATTGTTTTTTTCTCTTCCAATACCATGGTATTCAAACCCGTGTTCTTTTAATTCTTCAGGATTATACTGGTTTCTGCCGTCAAAGATGATATGCTGGTTCATCGTCTTTGACATCTGCCTGAAATCCGGCTGCCTGAATGTTTTCCACTCGGTTACCAGGACCAGGGCATCGGTTTTTTCTGTGGCAGCATATTGGTTGTCCATAAATTGAAGTTTATTGTCTTTGAACCATTGTTTTGGAAATTCTTTTTTTGCCTGATCCATGGCAACCGGATCATATGCTTTTATATGCGCACCGGCTTTGAGCAGCTCATCAATAAGAACGATGGATGAGGCATCCCGCATATCATCTGTTCCGGGCTTAAATGACAGCCCCCATACACAGAATGTTCTGCCGGAAAGATCTTGTCCAAATCTTTTTTTTATTTTTTCAGGAAGAACCAATTTCTGTAATGCATTTCTTTTTTCAACAGAAACTAATAGCTCCGGTTCAATACCTGAGTTGCGGCTTGTTCTTATTAATGCTTTTACATCCTTGGGAAAACAGGAACCGCCATATCCGCACCCCGGATAAATAAATGAATACCCTATTCTGCTGTCTGATCCAATGCCTTTTCTGACATTTTCGACATCCACCCCCAGTTTCTCGCAGATATTGGAAATCTCGTTCATGAATGATATTTTGGTTGCCAGCATGGAATTGGCTGCATATTTTGTCATTTCAGCATCCCGGACATTCATCAGGATCAGCTTGTCCCGGTTTCTGGAAAAAGGGGCGTACAGTCTTCTCATTATTTTTTCAGCCCGATCCGAACTGACACCGACAATAATCCTGTCCGGCTTAAGAAAATCATTTACAGCTGCGCCTTCTTTTAAAAATTCAGGATTGGAAACCACATCAAAGTCAATTGCCTTGCCGCGTTTGTCCAGCTCATCCTGAATGGTCTTTTTGACTAAATCTGCAGTTCCCACAGGAACCGTGGATTTATTTACTATCACCGAGTACTGATGAATATTCTGGCCGATTTGTTTTGCCACCTGCAGTACATATTGAAGGTCTGCAGACCCGTCTTCGCCTGGCGGTGTACCCACTGCAATAAAAAACACATCTGAGTTCTTTGAGGCTTCAACCAGGCTTGTGGTGAAATTCAACACCCCTTCTTTGAAGTTCTGAATCACAAGATTTTCAAGGCCCGGTTCATATATGGGTAAAATACCTTTTTTCAGACCTTCTATTTTGTTTTCATCCACATCCACACAGGTAACGCAGCTTCCCATTTCTGAAAAACATGCGCCGGTGACAAGTCCGACATAACCCGTACCAATAATCGTAAGATTCATTTGAGCAAAATCCTTTTCATTTCAATCATTTTTATTCATCCAAGCTATAATTTCTTTATCAATTATGTAATAACCGCCTGTTTTTGGTATGCCTTTAAACATAACTTTATTATGATCTTTTAATTGCTTTAAGCCGCGTTCAAGTGTTCTTTGAGAAAGATTCAATGCTTTTTTTATTTCTTTAGAATTTTTCCCTGGATTGTTTTTGATAAAATCAAACAAACCAGTTACTCCGCCAGTTACTCCGCCAGTTACTCCGCCAGTTACTCCGCCAGTTACTCCGCCAAAAGAGCTTTTGAACTCCAGATGTTCAGACTCACCACTTTCTATAAGGATTTGGAGATTAGTTAACATAGCGGCAAGAGCCTGTGATAAATTTTATTCAAAAAGTTGATTTTCCAGTGTGGCGCGTGGGGTTGATGCCCCGAATCTCACAGGCTGTGACGGCACAAAGCTGATGGTAAATGACACCATGTTTTCCTGATAATCGTCTCTTAATGCAGCATTTGTATCAAAATCATTAAAGGAGTACGAAAGACGGGTGTTCATCCACTGCAACGGTGCCCACACAAGGCCGGCACCAAGCCCCAGGGTATTATCCTGTCGATTTAAACCCGGTTCATCAAACTGGCTGACCTGATATGACGCATTCAAATCAGCAGTCAATCTTCGTGTCACACGATAGCTGAATAAAGCACCTGCCCTATAATAAATTTCAAACCCCAGACTTGCGGCATCTTCACTGGTTGATCTGTAACCGCTGGAACCTGTAATTGAAAGTGTGCTTTTTCTGCTGAAATCAAACGTCTTATACATATCCAGATCTAAAAAAAGATCCCGGGAATCATCAGAATTCTGATTATCCCATTCCTGAAACAGGACACCAAGCCCGATGCTGATACCGGAATCGTCCGTTGGCCGCCAGTCAAAGCCCACTGACGGATTATGGATGGTATGATCGCCGGATACCTGGTCTGTAAACGTATGGGCATAGGCAACATAGGTATCAAAATGCCGGGTGATGCTTTTTAATACTCTTATATTCCCTGACCATGTTTCTGATTCATTTGATGAAATATCATATTCTGTTTTTTCGTATGAAGCACCAAGATTCATTCCCCATTGCGGTGTAAACCAGTATGAAAAAGAGGCTGACGGGGTATGCGAGGTATGCGCATCTGCATTGGGATCTTCATAATCATCAAAAGAATACGTATAGTTAAGACCGAGCCTGTTTTCAGGGCCGAATTCATATGTCATGCCTGCCGAGGTTGTATTGACATCATGTTTTTCCAGAGTGTTTGTTCGAAGGGTCCGGCTTAAATCTCTGACATAATTTTCAGAAAAAGAAAGATTTACATGCTTTGATACCTGGCTTTGTCCATTCAGCGAAAGCGCATGGGTCCAGGAATCTTCCTCGTCAAAACTGGCATAATCCGTGTATCCGGAGCGATACTCCAGAAACATGCTTTTATTTTTATCAATCAACCCGAAGGAAAGCCCTGCACTGTAGGCTGTGGAAAATTCATCCTTTTTGTTATTTTCAGTCTGGAGATGATTATCCGTGTATTTTTCTGTGATGGATACAGACGGCACAAACTGGGTTCTCATTTCAGAAAAAACAGGTGCAGTTAAAAACAAAAGAATAAAGAGTGTCAGGCCGGTATTCATGATTATAAATTTATTTAAATTTTTCATAGCACTCCTTATCTGATTACATCTTGATTTAGGGCACAATGATCGTATCATCTGCGATCAAAGGGATATCCTTGCTGAAATCTCCATTCAGAATATCTTTATATTTGATGGTGATTGTGATTTCCTTTCCGCCACTTCTTCGAATCAAAAGAATATCATTTTTTGCAGCCCATTCAGTAAATCCGCCGGCAAGCGCAAACGCCTGCATGACTGTTATTTTTTTAAAGATCTGATACTCTCCTGTTTTTGCAACCTCGCCCAGAATATAAAATTTCTGGCTGGCAGGATTTGTAAGTGTGACAGTGACATTGGGTGCTTCCACATATTCTTTAATCTTTTTTTCAATGACGTCTTTAAGTTCAAGCGTGGTCGCCCCCTGGGCCTGGATATCACCGATCAACGGGAATGTGATCTTGCCGTCACTTCGAACCATGGCTGTCTCCAGAGACAAATCAGGCTCTTTCCAGGTATTGATTTCCAGAACATCTCCAACGCCGATTTTGTATGCTGCTGTTTTTTCTTCTGCCAATGAGATGGCCGGCATGCAAGCAGCAATCAGAATACAAACAATCAACCATTTTTTTAAATTTAAGAACATAGCTCCGCCCCTTCGATTACATCGAAAATCATTACAAGCAAATTATCCCTGCGGCCAGTCTTACAGAATCACCTGGCGCCCTTGCCAAACAGCACAGTTTTTACTGTTCTCAGTATGATAACGATATCCATGGGAATGGATAGGTTTTTTATGTAAAACAGGTCGTAGTTGAGTTTTTCAATCGTATCTTCAAGTGTTGCGCCATACCCGTATGAGACCTGTGCCCATCCTGTCAGGCCCGGTTTTACTTTAAAGCGCTCAGTATAATACGGCACCTGTTTTTCAAGCTCATCTGTAAAATATTTGCGCTCAGGCCGGGGCCCGACCATGCTCATTTTGCCCAGCAGAACATCCCATAGTTGAGGCAGTTCATCAATTCTGAATTTCCGGATCACCCTGCCGACCCGGGTAATTCTGTCATCATCTGCCTGGGCCCAGACCGGGCCTGTCTTTTTTTCAGCATCCACCACCATGGATCTGAATTTATGCATCATATATTCTTTCTTATTCTGTCCGACCCTGTCCTGGGAAAACAGCACCGGGCCTCTGGAATCTATTTTTATTAAAATCGCAGTCAAGGCAAGCACGGGTGACAGCAGAACCAGCATGATTAAAGAAAGAATAATGTCTTCAAGCCGTTTGATGAAAGTCTTGAATTTTGATTTTCTGAACCCTTCTGAAAATATCAGCCATGAGGGATTGATGGTGGTTACCAGCAATTTGCCGGTCAGCATTTCATAAAAACTGCTGCCTTCAAGGACTTCAAGACCTTCGGTCCTGCAGTTGAGCAGTTCTTTTGTGGGAAAAGACCCTCTTTTTTCTTTTAAGGCAACCACTATTTTTTTTACATCCATTTCCAGGGCAGTTGCACATAAATTGTTCTTGTTATACACAACCGGGATTTTATTTTTGATGGACTCATCAATCTCATCTTTTTCAGAATCCGGTATTAAAAGTGCTATCTTATAGCCGCAGTCAATGGTGTTCTCTATGGTATCAATAATATCCAGAGCCAGGGATGTGGAGCCCATTAAAATAATGCTTTCATTAAAAAAGCCTTTGTTTAAAATCCAGATATAAACCACCCGCCAGCCAATGATAAAAACAAATAAAAATATGATGCTCAGGATAAAAATTTTCTGGTCAATGATCACAATGGGAAATAGAAAATAAATAATTGCCAGGGCAATGGATGTGACCCCCAATGCCTGCAAAAGCCGTATACTGGCTTCGGGAATTGAAACGGCAATCTCAAAATCATACAGGTCGTTATAATACAGACAGGTTTGACAGATAAAGGTGATAAGCCCTATTTTTAAGAACAAGGTCAGATCCACCAGGGATAGATCAAATCGGGTCAGAATCATAAATGACAAACAGACCGAGCCGAAAATAACACTGCCTTCAAATATAATAAAAAGGATATTCCGGATCGGGAAATATTGTTTTAAAAGCCTGAGCATTTTTTATTTCGAACCATACCCGTATTTGCCGTATCCGTATTTACCATATCCATATTTGCCATATCCATATCCGACTCCCTTGCTGGCAAAATTATAGACAACTCCCAGAATTTTTTCTTTCCCATAGATATCAATAAGATCTGAAACGCTTTTCTTGTGGGTTTCTCCCTGCCGCACCACAATCACAATACCGTCCACATGTCTTGAAATAACACCGGTCTCTGAGGTTAAATACGGCGGCGGGGTATCAATAATGATATACCGGTCATGATACCGTTGTTTCAATTCGTTAATAAGATGCCGCATCTGCTCTGAAGATAAAAGCTCTGAAGGATTTGACGGAATTTTCCCGGCAGGAAGAAGTGTTAATTTATTCAAAGGCGTTTTAACCAGCAGCGTGGATAAGGGCTCTTGATTTAAAAGATATTCACTCAAGCCTTTGGTGGGTTCCAGGCCAAAAAGCGAATGAATCGTAGGACGCCTTAAATCACAATCCAGGAGAAGCACATGTTCATCAATATTCTGGGACAGACTGATTGCAAGATTTGCAGCCACAAAAGATTTGCCCTCACTGGGAGACGCACTGGTGATCATGATACATTTTGGCGGGTTTCCTTTTTCAGGAAACAGAATTGCATTTTTTAAAAGCCGGAATTGTTCAGCTTCAACAGATTGGGGTTTAAGCCCTGCAACCAGCATAGGGTCAATTCTCATGGCGATGGCTTCATTCGCAAACACCGGGGTTTCATGGCCATCCCCATCATCTGCTCTGAATAAAGTTTCATTTCCAGGGGCATGGGATTGGCTGTGACTGTCAGCCATGCGTTTGTGCTCTGCATTTTTGTCTTCATTCATGCCGTGCCGTGATTTTTCAAGCGCTTCAAAAATTTTACCCAAAAGATAACTCCAGTGCTAAATATTGATATAGGGTTTAACAAATTCAACTGTTTTTTCAATACCCTTTAAATTTAAAAGGGCAAACCCCAAAAGGACTGCTGAAGCATACATCGAGACCAGACTGAATAAAATTAATTCAATGCGTTTTTGGGTCTTTTCTCCAGGTCTTCCCAATGGTGGGATAGACGCAAGTATGGGCAGACCGATTTCTATTTCTATCTGCTCTTCTCTTCGAATCACAGGATTTAAAAACTCAAGCAGAAAAATGATCCCGCCGCTGATCCCAAGACCGATGGCGACAGAGAACATGAAAAGCTTTCTGACATCCGGAGAAATCGGTTTTTCAGGAAGTCTGGCATAATCAATAATGCGGAACTGTTCACCTTTCTGCTTTTTTTCCATGTTCACTGCCAGTTCAGCCTCAAGACGTCTGGCAAGCAGAGAATTATAACTGTCCCGGATATTATTATAATCCCTTTGAATGGATTGAAGTTCCTGCTCCCTTTTAGGTGTATCCTCAACTCTTTTTTGATACACTTTCATTGTTTCTTGAATCTGTAAAATATTTCTCTGGATATTTACGACATCGTTTTCCAATTGTCTGAGATTAAATTCATGCTGGGCCAGGACATTATTATTGCTGATAGGGGCAAACTTTTCTGCAGTACCTTCCGGAGCCTGATTCTTTTTTTCTTCAGCTTCTTTTGCAATTTTTTCTTCAAGCTTGGCAACACTCTTGGTTAATTTGATCACCTCAGGATGTTTTTCCGTATATTTTAATAACAAGTCATCCAGTTGCCGTTTTTCTGATTCATGCTGCTGCTGGGTAATGGATAAATTCGAACGGCCGCTGATTGATCCGTCCGTCTGAATCGTCCCGGAGCCACTCTGCTCAATCTCTTTCAGCCTTGAAATCTGGCTTTGTAACAAGGCAATGGCATTTTGTGTGTCCCGAAGTGCTTTTAAGGCATCAGAATATTGAAGCTGCAAGCGGTCCAGGGTTCTTAAATTTGTCTCCAGTTCGTCGGGCAGGCCCCCCATATATGTTGCCCGGTAAGATGCCAGCTGCGCTTCCCGATCTTCAAGCTTTTTTTGAATTTTCTCAAGTTCTGATTCAAGGAATTCACTGGTCCCGACAGCCTGGACTTCTCTGGCTTTAAGATTTTCATCCATGAAAAAGGTTGCCAGCCGGTTTGCAACGTTCATGACTGTTTCAGGCTTGTCCCCTTTAAACGATACGGAAAAAGCAGCTGTGCCTTCTTGCTTGCCGGCGCTTTGTTGTGTCACCGTAACTCTTTTGCGCATATCATTAAATTTATCTTCATTATAACGTATTTCTTTGCCTTGATAGAGCTGGAACTCATCAATAATCTTTTCAAGGTTTGTACGGCTGAGTATCTGCTGGGAAATGGTATTAATTCTTTGGGCCGTATCGGTTGTCACAATCGACTGGACATAGTCGGTGGGAACTTTCTGGGGCTGGATCAGAATGGTTGTGGATGATTCATAGGTCCGGGGCGTGACAAGCGCATAAATAAGCCCAAGTGTAAGAAAAATACTCAGCGGGATTATTATGATCCATCTGCGCCGGATGATGATGTCAAGAATCTGTTCAGGTTTTATGGGTACTGCTTGATTTTTCAAATCTGCCATTCCGTATTTTCCCAAACCTTATTATATAATTTTAAGATAGAAAACAGTTCTGTATATATTCCTTATAATCGCCTACAAGTCAATGATTTTCATGTTTTCAGCCAAATTTTCAGCCTGTTTTGAATGATCTCAATCCACTTGCACAATTGACTTTTTTTTGTTCAGACTGTAATTTCTACCACATGAAAAAACCAGATGCAACCTACTTAAAAGATTATGCCCCCCCTTTATTTTATATTGACCGGGTGGATTTGACTTTTGACATTCAGAAGACTGAGACGCGGGTCACCTCACGCCTGGTCATGGGGAAGAACAAATCTGCTGATCCAAAAGACACCCGGCTTGTTTTAAACAAGGGGGATTATGACATATCATCAATCATTGCCGACAGCATGGTATTACTGCCCCATGAATACCAGACAGCCGATGAATCTGTGATCCTTGAAAACACCCCGGATACATTTGAACTGGAAATAACCAATATTCTGAAGCCCCAGGAAAACACCAGCCTGGAAGGCCTGTACATATCCGGAGATGTCCTTTGCACCCAGTGCGAAGCCCAGGGATTCAGAAAAATCACTCCTTTTCTGGACCGGCCGGACATCATGGCTGTTTACTCATGCACCATTATCGCAGACAAAACCCGATATCCGGTTCTGCTTTCCAACGGGAACCTTGTAAAATCCGGAGATCTTGAAAACAATCGCCATTTTGTGCGCTGGGAAGATCCGTTCAGAAAACCCAGCTATCTTTTCGCGCTTGTTGCAGGAGATCTTTACCATATTCAAGACCAGTTCATTACCCGCTCCAAAAGGGTTGTGGATCTAAAAATTTATTCGGAAAAAGAAAACATCACCAGATGCCATCATGCCATGACATCCTTGAAACAGGCCATGAAATGGGATGAAGACCGATTCGGTCTGGAATATGATCTGGATTTATACCAGATTGTGGCGATCAACGATTTCAATGCCGGAGCCATGGAAAACAAGGGCTTGAATATTTTTAATTCAAAATATGTACTTGCGGATGCCAGAACTGCCACGGATGAAGATTTCATGAATATTCAAGGCGTTATCGGCCATGAGTATTTTCATAACTGGACAGGTAACCGGGTTACGCTTAAAAACTGGTTCCAGCTAAGCTTAAAAGAAGGATTAACGGTATTTCGGGACCAGGAATTTTCTTCTGATCTGAATTCAAGGGGTGTAAAAAGAATCGCAAGCGTCCGCAATTTAAGAGGCTATCAATTCCCTGAGGATAATGGCCCCATGGCGCATCCGGTCAGGCCTGATTCATATATAAAAATGGATAATTTTTATACCATGACCGTTTACGAAAAAGGCGCGGAACTGGTCAGGATGATTCATCAGCTCACAGGGGAAGAAAAATTCCGGCAAGGCATTGATTTATATTTTAAAAATTATGACGGAATGGCGGTCACGATCGAAGATTTTGTGGCAATGATGCAGGAAGCATCCGGCATTGATCTTGACCAGTTCAAATTATGGTATTTCCAGTCAGGCACTCCGACGGTCACCATGACACGATCTTATGACAGCACAAAACAGCTGCTGCAACTGACCTTTTCCCAGGAAACACCCCCTGACAGAAATCAGAAAATCAAACAACCGCTGCATATTCCTGTACGAATAGGTATAATTAATGAACATGGCCAGGATATCACCCCGGATGGACAGGAACTGATTGAACTTAAAAAAGCCAAAGACATTTTCACTTTCAA
The DNA here is from genome assembly GCA_018821535.1 of Pseudomonadota bacterium. GTDB lineage: Bacteria > Desulfobacterota > Desulfobacteria > Desulfobacterales > Desulfobacteraceae > Desulfobacula. The sequence goes on from JAHJLV010000030.1 coordinate 19,250, forward strand.
TCATATCCCCCCCAAAAGTCTGCCATCCATATTCCGGCAGTTTTCAGCGCCTGTAAAAATCAGGACAGATTTTTCAGACAAGGAACTGTCCTTTCTCATGGCCAGGGACACGGACAGCTTTAACCGATGGGATGCAGCCCAGACCCTGTTTATCCGGGAAATCGAAAAACTTGTCAATGCCATTCAGAATGGGACCAGGCTTGATATCTCCTCTGATCTGATATCCGCATTTGACCAGGCCCTGGCTGATACTGGAGCGGATCGGGCCTTTTTAGCAAAAACACTGGCCCTGCCGTCAGAAACTGAAATCAAGGATCATTTTGAATGTATAGATGTGGATGCGATTCATCAGGCAAGATGCGTTCTGGAAGCAACCCTTGCAGGCCATCTGGAGCAGGCATTTATTAAAACAGTTGAGCGCTGCAGCACATCTGATCCCTTGAGTATCTCAGGGTCTGCCATGGCAGATCGGAGCTTGAAAAATCTGGCACTGTCCTATCTTGGCAGTTTGAAAAAACAAGCTTCCACCCAGCTGATTCTGGATCATTTTACATCTGCAGAAAATATGACAGATGAACTGGCTGCGTTTAAAATTCTGTCAGAGATAAGCCCTGAAATTAAAGAGACTGCGGTTCGTGATTTTTATGTAAAATGGGAACACGACAAACTGGTTCTGGATAAATGGTTTGCGGTACAGGCAGGTTCCAGCCTGGAAGATACGCCTGAGCAAATGGGAAAACTGATAGACCATCCCGATTTTTCAATGACAAATCCCAACAAGGTCAGGGCCTTGATTTATATGTTTGCCATGCAGAACCCTGTCAATTTTCATTCAGAAGACGGCAAGGGGTATAAATTTATTGCAGACCAGATCATTTTGCTGGATACCATCAATCACCAGATTGCCGCCCGATTGTCTTCATGTTTCAATCACTGGAAAAAATATGACAGCGCCAGAAAGGCCTTGATGAAAAAAGAGCTTGAACGGATACTCAGTGTCCAGGCTCTTTCTAAAAATGTGTATGAAATTGTTTCAAGGGCGCTGGGATAAAATGCGCGTCCCTCAACGCAATCCACCCCTCACTGGGCACTGTCATATTTCATAAATTGACACCCAAGCAGAGCAGAAGAACTTTTTTAATATTTATATGCGTTGGCCCTGCTTTTGAGAGTTGACTTTATACTAAACAATGGTATATTTATAACCATGGGCTGGACGGTGAACATATCAAAGAAGGTCTCAAAAATGATTCCTAAACTGCCAAAGTCAGTACGGCAATCTTTGTTGTTATTGCTTAGAGAAATTGAGATTTCCGGCCCTTCCCGCAGTAATTGGAAAAATTACGGCAAACTTGGAAAAAATATGTACCACTGTCACATCAAAAAAGGCCAGCCAACCTATGTCGTTGTCTGGGAAATAAGAGACAAACAAATTAAAATAGTTGAGGTTACTTATGTTGGAACACACGAAAAATCCCCATACTAAAGTCAGCCTTCTTTTTGAAGGTCCGGCAGAAAAAAAGGATGAGGCCATTGCCGCTTTAAAACGCCTGGGGTTTCGCACATCTGAAAACGGTCATACTCCTCGGAGAACAGCTTTTGCAGAATTTAAAAACAACGAAGCTGGAACCAGCCTGGCAGGTGGCCGTCACAAAGAAGGAATAACGCAGGTTAACCTTTCTGAACTGACCGGAATACCTCAAAGGCATATTTCTGAAATGGAAAGAGGCAAGCGCCCTATTGGAAAAAAGAATGCTAAATTATTTGCAACTGTATTAAAAGTCGATTACAGAGTATTCCTCTAATTCACAAGGAGAATCAATTTTTATCTAAAATCCGTTTTTGACAATAATGATTCTCCAATTTATTTACAACCGCCAGAAGTTTAAATTTAATTCTTTGGCCTGGTCCGGACTGAACACGGATTTTACATCAATAAAACATCCCTGCGGGCGCAGCATCTTTTTAAAAACAGAAAGGTCATGCACAAGATATGGTTTGTGCGGAACGGCAAAAATAATTGCAGATAAATCCGTAAGATCTTCCCAGCTGCAAAGATCGACATCATAATAGGCTTTGGCTTCTCTGGGATCAGAGAGCGCATCATGAACCAGAACCTTTGTTCCGTATGAATTCAGCTCGTTAACAATGTCGATCACTCTGGTGTTTCTCAAATCCGGACAGTTTTCCTTAAATGTCAGCCCCAGCACCCCGACCCTGGAATCTTTTATTGTAAAGCCCTGGTTAATCATCATCTTGATGGTTTTTTCAACCACAAAGCGGCCCATATTATCGTTGATTCTGCGCCCTGCCAGAATCACCTGGGGGTGGTAGTCTTCTGACTCAGCCTTGAAGGTCAGATAATACGGATCAACACCAATACAATGCCCGCCGACAAGCCCGGGTCTGAAAGGCAGAAAATTCCATTTTGATCCGGCAGCCTCAAGCACATTTTTTGTATCAATGCCCAGTTTATCAAAAATAAGCGACAATTCATTCATCAAGGCAATATTCAAATCTCTCTGGGTATTTTCAATCACCTTGGCAGCTTCTGCCTCCTTGATGGTCCTTGTCCTGTGAACCCCTGCCACGACAATGGATTCATACAGCTCTGCCACTTTATCACAGGTGGCTTCATCATCTCCTGAAACCACCTTAACTATTTTGGGCAGGGTATGTTCTTTGTCTCCGGGATTGATTCTTTCCGGTGAATATCCCACATGAAAATCTTTTTTCCATTGATATCCGGATTCTTTTTCCAGAATCGGTACACAGACATCTTCTGTAACACCGGGGTACACAGTGGATTCAAAAATGACCACCGCGCCTTTTTTCATATATTTTCCCGCGGTTGTTGAAGAACTTTCCATATATTTTAAATCAGGGCGGCGTGCCTTATCTATCGGGGTTGGAACAGCCACAATAATATAATCTGCATCTGAAATTTTTGATGGATCTGATGTGGGCGTGAAAAAAGAAGCGCTTTCAAATTCTTCCTGCGAGACTTCGCCTGTGGGATCTTTAAATTTTTTACAGTTTTCAATGATGCTTTCCTTTAAATCCAGGCCGATGGTCTGAAATTTTGCACCAAAATGAACAGCCAGAGGCAAGCCCACATATCCCAGTCCGATAACTGCAATCTTTGTATTCTTATCCATGAAAACGTCTTATCCTCAAATTATAGTTTATAATAGCCTTTGTACCATCTGACAAACTCAGCAATCCCCTCGTCCACGGATGTTGAGGGCTTAAAGCCGGTATCTTCAATCAGATCATTCACATCTGCATAGGTTGCCGGAACATCTCCTGCCTGTAACGGCAGGTATTCCTTGATGGCCTCTTTACCCAGCGCCTTTTCAATAGCGCCCACAAAATCCATCAACGGCACAGGATTATTGTTGCCGATATTATACAGCTTATACGGCACACAACTGGTGGATGGATTCGGTGCTTTTGACGACCATTGAGGGTCAGCCCGGGGAATCGTGTTCATTACCCTGACAACCCCTTCCACGATATCATCAATATAGGTAAAATCCCGCTGCATATTCCCGTTATTAAAGACTTTAATGGGTTCATCATTTAAAATGGCTCTGGTAAAAAGGAAAAGCGCCATGTCCGGTCTTCCCCAGGGGCCGTAAACTGTAAAAAACCTTAAGCCTGTGGTTGGAAGATTATACAGATAACTGTAAGTATGGGCCATGAGTTCATTGGCTTTTTTGGATGCGGCATACAAACTGATGGGATGATCCACGTTATGCCGGACAGAAAACGGCATAAGGGTGTTCAGGCCGTAAACCGAACTGCTGGATGCGTACACCAGATGTTTTACGCCTGAATGACGGCAGCCTTCCAGAATATTGCCAAAGCCGACCAGATTGCTGTCAATATACGAGGCCGGGTTTTCAAGGCTGTAACGCACGCCTGCCTGGGCCGCAAGATTGATAACAGAGTCAAACTGCCTGTCTTCAAACAATTTTTTAATTTTTTCCCTGTCTGCAAGATCAACCAGAACAAATTCAAAATCATCCTCGGGTTCGAGAATTGACAGTCTTTTTTTTTTAAGATTCACATCGTAATAATCATTGAGATTATCAATGCCGCAAACCTGATGTCCCTCTTTGAGCAGGCGGCGGCTTAAATTAAATCCGATAAACCCTGCCGCACCTGTTACAAGAATTTTCATGACACTTCCTATCAAAACTAAAGATTGATTTTAAATATGCAAAAGCCTGTTGACCGGTTTACCATAAAAAAAATCAAAAACGCAATGAAAATTCTCAATCTCAATACAGGCAACGCCATGCACAGACAAATACATTCGCATTTCACTATACGCACATATACGTGAATGTTTTATTGTCTGCCGGTTAAATTTTTGTTAAAAGTTTAAAAAATCGTAAGTATAAAAAACAGGTTCAATTGCGGGGTAATCACTTTCGGGATGCACTGCTATGGTAAATCAGAATATGTCGGTGAGCTGCTCCATCGGCTGATTCTTTCCCAGCCATACCTGTCTTCCCAGCCTCTTCTGCGATTTTTTTTATGCGTTCGCCTTTCAGGCCCGGGATATCCTGGACCCATATCAAGAATACGCCTGTCTACAGGAGACCTGCGATCCACAGGGATTCTTTTCACATAAACACTTTGTGTCTGAGCCATTACACCCTCCCCTATTAAAAAATTAAAAGATCATTCACAAACCATCAAAGAATAAAGAGAATACAAGAACACCAGAGATGAACAATTGAGAAACATGAATTTGATATATAAACCAATTATATGAAATATTTAAAAATTGTCAAAACTTTTTTAACCTTTTTTTAACAAGGATTGAACAATTCTCAAGAATAAAATACAGGTATTCAGATTATTTTTGATGCTCAATATAATACAGCGTAGCGCCGACAGGCGCAAAGGATAAAAATACAATATTCAGCCACGGGATCAGAAACAAAAGGCCAAACCCGATATGAAACATGACATTCTTTTTTAAAAAATCAAATCTCTGGCTAAAGGGAAGCATCTGTCTTGCAGGGGTGAGATCTGTATTATCCCAGGCCAGAAAAACAGCCGCAGTGATGGATGAAACAATGACAATCAAGGGACCTGCCGGTGTAAAAAGGCCAAGCGCCATAACCAGCAAAGATATTAAAATCGGGATAATTGCCCTGGGAATCTCCTGTTTAATCAGATAAAAGAAAAAAACAAGCCAGGAATCGGGTTCAAATTCGGCATTTTTGCCTGAGACCATAACTTCTGTAATTCTGGACATATAATCCATGATAAAGACACAGAACAGAATCTGCGAAACCAGATACGCCAGCACAACCGCAATTGCAGCAAGAAAAAAAGACAATATCCAGGAAACCGCTTTCCACAGATAAATCAGCAAACCCGATTCCGGCATTTTCCATATCAGCGATAGAATTTCGTCATGAAAATACAGAACCAGGCCAGACAGAAAAAATGTCAGGATCAACACCACAAAAAAACGTAAAATCCCCAGCATTAAAAGCTTTGGTGTTTTAAGGGACAGAAGAACCCCTTTTAAATTATATTTTATGCCGTAATAAAAACTCATTTTCCTCAACCCCTGTATTCTGCTGTGATGAAAGACACCGGATCATATGTGATGTTTCTTTTGAAAACTCTTTATACGAAATATTCTTTCTTTCCTCAATAATATTTTCAGAACTGTTGATCATACGGGCATAATATTCAAGAAAATTCATGGACCGGGCCGGAGGAAAATCCTCTTTTCCCCAGTTGGGCGGCTGTTCAATGGCCTCTTTGAGAATCGTGGTGTCTTTTGTAATATATGCTTCTTTTAAAATGGCGACAACCTTTTCACTGGTATGAATCCACTCTTTAATTCCGCTGCTTTCAAGTCTTGACGCATTGTTTACCGCTTTTCCGATTGCGGTTACAATTTTTCTTCTCTGACTTCCCAAAGGGCCTATCATGGCGGAACCGATCTCCATTCCCGCCCGATAGCCGATATCTATCTGTGCATCAGATATCAGTTTTTGAACCCGGCCGGTGGGATCCATTTCATGCTGTCCTTTTTTGAGCCGGTCTATTTCATTAAAGGCTGAACAAATTGTTAGAACCATGAGCATGATTCTTTCTTCAAGCCCCAGGGCAAACCCTTTGTATTCAAAATCAAAGGGAGCGGCATTCAGTAAAAATACACAGTCCCCCATAAAATTATCCACCCGGCAGCTATACCGGCTTGCGTTATTTGCTGTAATCTGGTGGCATAAATTCAAAATATAAAAATAATCCCGCGGACTGAATTTTTTTCGTATGGTTGCAGAACCCACCATGTCCATAAATGCATACACCCCGTCTGTAATATTTACCGCTTCCATGTTCAGCTGCTGCTCATTTACAGCGCCCACAGCCTTTAAATATTTTTTGAGTTCTTCAAGTTGCTGTTCTTTTTCTTTGAGCTCCAAAGCGGTCTTTCTTAAATTCTTTTCTTTTCGCCAGATAATATGGGCCGCCTGTCTGCCTTTTGCCTGACCGATATTTGCAAGGGATGCCATTTCAATGGCGGAAATCAAAATATTGAGTTTTTCTTTCAACATCGCTTCGTTTACAAACCGGCCGTCTTCTTTTTCCAGCAGGGTTTCATCAATGGTATTAAAAACAATGGCTCCGAAATCCGGGATGTAGGCAGAAACAAAATTTTTAGCCCTAAACAGTTTTACAATCCGTTTAATAATTTTGAGTTCAGAAACACTTTCAAAAGACCTGCCATCATAGGACAGGATGGAAATATTTGACTGCAGCCCTTTATTATTAACCGTTTCGCCGAGATGATCACAGATCAGAATCTTTACCCCTTTGCGGTAAAACTCCTTGTGCGTGCGCAAAACAAAGGGGATAATTCCGTCACTGTCTATTTTATTGCCAAACTGGGTATCTTTATACAGTCTGACCGGTGAAAGGCCTTTATATCTGACAACAAAGGTTCCAAAGCATTTCAACAGCATCCCGGAAAGCCCTCTGCCGTCAAATTTATAGATCACTCCCCTGTCCCATTTTTCCGGGGGCAGAAATCCGGCATAGGACCGGTTGGTGCCGATCAGAAGTCCTGAATGTCTTGCCTGCATCAGTTTCAGGGAAAAAGACAAAAGAAGCGATAATGCATTTTTTTTTCTGAAAATTCTGCGCTCAAATTTTTCAAGACTTGGCAATGGAGGCCTCCTTTTGCGCATAGGGGCTTGAAAACAGTCTTGTGGTCGCATTCTCCTGATCTGTCTTATAAAAAAGATTCTGGAACAGGGAGATGTCTTTCTGCCTGAAAGAAATCAGGGAACCGATAAAAAACACATGATAAATCCGGAATACATGATCAGAAACAATTTCCAGCAATTCCTCCTTTTTTTGTTCCATCCGGACAATCCAGTCATTGAGTGTCCTGACATAATGCGGTCTGAAATTTTCCGCATTTAAAAGCTCAAAACCGGTTCTGGAAGCTATATGCACAAGATCATGCTCAAACATCAGTTCGCCTCCGGGAAACATATATGTATTCAGAAAAGAATTCTCATACCCTTTCCTGCGTTTGATATTGGTTGTAATGGTATGCTGCAGAAACATGCCGCCTTTTTTAAGGCTGTTGTATACACAGTTAAAAAAATGCGCCATATGGGCTTTTCCCACATGCTCGGACATGCCCACACAGGATATTTTGTCAAACTGCTCATCTCCCAGATCCCGATAATTTAAAAGCCGGATTTGAATCTGATGGGATAAGTCTTCATCGCTGATCCATTTCTGTGCATATTTTTTTTGCTCAGAACTCAGGGTAATGCCGGTCACCTTCACGCCATAATGCTTTGCCGCAAACACGGCGAAATTTCCCCACCCACACCCGATATCCAGAAGTTTTTCTCCAGGGGTTAACCGAAGCTTCTGGCAGATAATATCCATTTTTTCATTTTGAGCATCATCCATGCAGGTGGTCTCATCTGCATAATACCCGCAGGTATATCCCATGGTTTTGCCTAAAAACAGGCGATAAAAGCGGCCTGGCACATTATAATGATATTCAATATTCTCTTTTTCTTTTTCCTTTATTTTTACAAACAGCCTGGCCAGAAAACTCAAAGGGCCTTTTTTTTGGTGGGTACTCAGCAGCCGCCGATATACCATTTCGTAAAGTTCTTTAATACTGCCGGAGATATCAAAATAGCCTTTTATATAGGCCTCTCCCAGGGAAAACGCATCGGGCGACACAAGGGCCTTGAAAAACTTCGGGTCCTTGATGAAAATTTTATGTTTTACATTTTCCTGACAAGTTGAATATGTGTTTCCACTTGTGTCGACAATTTCAAGGGGAACCTGCTCCTGATTCAGTATCTGAATAAATTTTTCCAGAAAAAAAGATTCTTTGTTAATGAATGCTTTCATCATTTCGCCTTTACCGTAAAAGGGTTCAATCATAAGACTTTTTATCAAGAATATAAAATTTTGCCCTATTATATAAAAAAAAATCAAAAGATAAAGGTTTAACTTAAAAACTTTACACATTTTTTAATTTTTTCAAAAAGGGAACAAAAAAAAGAGGGGCGTTATTTCATATTCTCAAGGAAAATATCGATAAACATCGCTTCTGTGAAGGCACCTGACAAAGCAGATGGTGTTATTCTCAATAACAAGACCCAGGCGATAATCACCCATCCGGATACGGTAGTGATTGCCCTGGGCTTTTAATTTTTTTAAATTATGGATGCTGTGGATATCCTGAGCCGCTTCAACTTGCTGTATAACCTGCCGAACCCGTTCAAGAAAGGGTTTATCAGTTTTAAACTTTTTTAAATCTTTGACAAAGCTCTTTTTAAAATCAAGGATCACGCCCGGCCTTCCAGTATGTCAAACACTGATTTTTTCGTAGCTTTTCCTGTTTCTTGACCTTCCTGAATAGCCCTGCTTAAAGCGATATCCTCCATAGCTTCTACAACAATATCATGAAAAAGGCTGTGTTTCTCTTCGAGCATCTCAATAAGGGCTTCTTTAAAGACTTGTTTAAGTCTCCCTTCATCCATTACCGTTTGCATGGCATATTTCTCCAAAAAATTCTTTAATTTAACTGAACCTGATTCTATATTTTTCTATTGAATATGTAAAGAGCCTATGAATCCCATTCAGGGCAGGGATGGTTGAATGGCCTTGAGAATATCTCTGGCCTGCAGCAGGGCTTTGGTTACAGGCATGCGTTTCTGGATTAACGGTATTTTGATACTGTCTTTTCGGATAAATTCAAACCGGACAAGATCCTTGAGCATATCGTTCAACGCATGAAGCGGTTTTTTCATATGCTGCTGGGAAAAAGACAATGCAATACTGTCCGGCGTGATATCCAGTTTTTTGACGCCGGCATGGATGCACAGAACCCTTAACATAATTTTGAGCAGCATATTCTGGGCTTCTGCAGGCAAGGGGCCATACCGATCTGCCAGTTCTTTTTTCATTTCAGAAATATCGGAAACTTGAGTTATCCGTGATAATCTCCGGTACAAGGTCAGGCGCTGCTCCACGGATTCTATATACGCGTCGGGAAACCCTGAAGACATGGCCACATTAATTTCAGGTTCCAGCGGTTCAATCACATCCTCGCCTTTTAAATCGTGAACCGCCTGATCCAGCAGTTTTAAAAACATATCATAGCCCACAGCTGCAATATGTCCGGATTGCGATGCCCCCAGTGCGGTTCCAGCGCCCCTGATCTGAAGGTCTTTCATGGCAATCTGAAATCCCGAACCCAGATCTTTATGCTCCATCAAGGCTGCCAGTCTTTTTCTGGCATCCTTGGTCATCCGGTCTTCGTCCTGGATAAACAGGTAGGCATAGGCCTGATGATCCCCCCGCCCGATTCTTCCCCGCAGCTGATAAATCTGTGACAGACCGAAGTTTTCAGCTTTATTGATGATCATGGTATTGGCAGAAGGAATATCCAGACCGGATTCAATGATGGTGGTGCACACCAGAACATTGATCTGCCTGTTCACAAACTGCAGCATGATTTTTTCAAGCTGTGTTTCAGAAAGCCTGCCATGGGCGATCCCCACCTTTGCTTCGGGGACAAGCGTTTCTATATCCCGGGCAATTTTTGAAATGGTTTTGATATTGTTATGCACAAAAAAGACCTGACCATTTCGGGCCAGTTCTCTGTTTATCGCATCTTTGACAATGGTATCTTCATATTTTGAAATATATGAGACAATGGGCTGCCGGTCCGCAGGCGGTGTTGTGATAATGCTGATATCCCGCATCCCGGTCAAAGACATGTGAAGCGTTCGTGGAATCGGAGTGGCTGTCAGTGCCAGGACATCCACTGAGCTTCGCTTTTTTTTCAAGGCTTCCTTATGTTTTACACCAAAGCGCTGCTCTTCATCGATCACCAGAAGCCCCAGAGATTTAAAATCCACATCCTTTTGCAAGAGTCTGTGCGTGCCGATCACAATATCTGCCTGTCCTGTGCTGATGGCTTTCAAGATCTGTGTCTGTTCTTTACGGGTACGAAACCTTGACAAACAATGCACCTGAACCGGATACCGGGCAAATCGTTCCTTGAATGTCCCAAGGTGCTGCTCAGCCAGAATCGTTGTGGGCACCACCACAGCCACCTGTTTGCCGTCATTGACTGCCTTGAAGGCCGCCCGTATGGCAACTTCTGTTTTACCGTATCCCACATCCCCACAGACCAGCCGGTCCATGGGCGTGCTGGACTCCATATCCAGATGAACATCATCTATGGCTTTCAGCTGATCCCGTGTTTCCTCATAGGCAAAGGCGGCTTCAAAATCATTATAATAATTGTCCGGCCGACTGAAGGAAAATCCCTTGTTCACCTTCCGCCGGGCATATAAATCCAGCAGATCTGCTGCCATCTTTTCAACTTCCTCTTTTGCCTTTGCCTTTGATTTGATCCAGGCCTTGGACCCGATTTTATCCAGAACCGGTTGATATCCGTCCACACCGATATATTTACCGATCATTTCTATGCGGTCCACCGGCAGGTAGAGTTTGTCATTGTCCTGATATACCAGCAGAATAAAATCCTGGGAAACCCCGTTGACTTTCAGGTTGCACAATCCCTCGTACTGCCCGAGTCCATGCTCGGCATGAACGATGATATCTCCGTTTTTCAATTCCTCAGGCGTGATAAACTGGGTTTTCAGATCCCGCCCGGATGCGCCCTGCCGCCGGATTCTTCTGTTGCCGAAGATTTCATGTTCAGTAACAATTGCAAGAGCGTGCTCTTCCAGCACAAATCCGGAAAAGACATCCCCGATGAGGATATAAACACCCGGAGTTTTAAATTCAGCAGAAGAAAACTGACGGCATACCACAGGTTCAATCCCGTAGGGTGCAAGCAGGGACACCAGCCTTTTGACCTGGGCTTCCTGGGAAAGCACACAGAGTACATTTCTTTTAAATTCGGCATGATGTTCAAACCATTCAACCAGCGGCAGCAAAGGGTTATCCTTTGTTCCTTGCCGTTTCAGCGATACGGATAACTGTGAATTGTCCTGACAGTGAAATTGATATATTGGCGAAGGATCAGAAAGATTCTCCTGTTTTACGTCAGGTCTTACATAAAAGGGCTTGAAAAAAACATGTTTTTTCGACTCGATACAGGATCTGGCAGTTTCCCATTTTAAATAAATGGAATCCGGATGAACACAGAGCCGGTTTTCAGATGCGGTTGTTTTATAATTCAAATATGCCTTGTTTTCAAAATCCTGAGCATATGCATCCAGTTCTTCCTGATCATCCACAACAAAGCAGGTATTTTCACCCAAATAATCAAAAAACGTATCCAGGTGTTCATATACAATGGACAGCATGCTTTCTATTCCGGGAAAGCGCCCGAACTCACGCACCTGATTCACATATTCTCTGATGCCGGGTGCAGAAAGCCCGGCATCAGATCCTGCCTGCCGAAGGCGCGCCAGCATATGGGGCTGGTTTTCCGGTGTAAGAATGGCTTCGGTTGCCGGAAGAATGATAATCTCATCAATTTCTTTTATGCCGCGCTGGGTAAAAGGCGAAAAATAACGGATGGACTCCACCAGATCCCCAAAAAATTCAATCCTTACCGGATGTTTTTCTCCCGGGGGAAATATATCCATAATACCGCCGCGAACCGAATATTCACCGGGATCTTCAACCAGAGAAACCTTGGTGTACCCACCGGACTCCAGCATCCGGACAAGCATGTCCCGATCGATTTCCTCATTGACCATAACAATCTGCAGGTATTGATCCAGCGCCTTTCCCGGAATCAGTTTCTGCAGAACCGTTTCCATGACCGTTACAATAATTAACGGGTGGTTCTTTGAATTCAATATGCGGGACAAGACTGTCAGCCGATCAATGGAGGTCTGTTTATGATACGACAGGGACTTGAACGGCAGGATATGATATCCCGGGAAAAACAGCACCTGATCGTTGTGTCCAGGCAAAAAAAACAAAAGCTCATTTACAAAATTCAAGGCTTTTTTGGAATCCGGCAGAATAACCACAAGGGATTGTCCGGTTTCAATGAACAGTCTGGAAACCAGATAGGACTTGTAAGATCCGTCTGTCGGTGTAATGACAATACCTGATCCTGCGGTTTGAATGTCTTTGAATAAATGCGTTGACATGTTTTATAGAAGATGCCCTGCAGGGCAAAAATCCTGTTTCCTTTAAATAAATTCTGACCCTGATTTAAAGGAACTTTATAAAAGAATCAAGTTCTAAATGGGCGGTGCTCAATGGACGAACCTTATTTGAACTTGCCTGCCAGACCATTATCAATCACATAAATACAGGCTTCATTGGCCCCCTGCAGGGTATAGCCGAATTTATCCGATAAATTGTTCATCAGGAATCTGACGTCTTTTTTAATGCGTTTATCATGGGTGTGAAATTTTTTTGTGTCAAAATCCTTTATGGCATTTCTGAAATTTTCGTTTTCAATAAAAGGCTCCAATACCTGCTTTTTAAGATTATGGACATAGCGGTCGTACAGGGATTCAAACAACCGCGTCCGGGTGATATCTTTTCCTTCAATCATCATCTCATGGGTCAGGGTCCGGGTGGTATACTCCTTTAAAACATCATTGCGGATTTCCTTTCTGCGCCTGATATCTGCATTCTCTGAAAGAAGCCTGTTTTCAATGCTTTCCAGGAAGGCATCCGTGACATGGATTTCTTCTTTAGTAAAGATGCATCGAATCACTGAATCAAGCTCATGGGTCACCGCAGAGATATAATTTTTGATGTCCTTTGAAATCTGATCTTCATTATAATAATACAGCGATTCTTTCACCTGCTGCAGGATGCTGTAATCATACATGCGCAATAAAGATTCCAGAAATTCCTGGGGAATCATTTTTCTGGCCTGATCGTCAATTTTATTAAAAAACATGCACAGATCCGACATGTTTATCAGCCGGTCTTCTTTGGCATATTTTGAATAAAACTGATCAAAAATCTTGATGGAATCCCGACCTGACAGACCTTCTTTTCCATAAATTTCAGATTCAGAGATAATCTTTTTGAGCATTTTGCTGTCAAGGGATTTCACATCCTCTTCTTCCAGCCATTTGGGGATATGCCCTGAAAACAATTCCATTTTCAACAGCATCAACTTCTCATCGCAAAAATTCTTGTATTTTAACGGATTCTGTATCCACTCACTCAGGGCCAGGGATTTTTTGCCGATTCTGGTGGAAATAATAATCCGGGCAAAATTCTCCAGCACCATGGGAAGAAAACCTGTGTCAATATGACGGCCGAAAATATTATTATAAATTTTGACTTCCGTTTTCACATCAAGCACATAGGGAATATCAATATACTGTATCCGGTCTTCAAAGGAAGGAAAATCACGCAGAACTCTTTTGTCTTCAGGATTCATCAGGGCAAAAAACAAGGCATCCACTCTTTCTTCGATATCCTCAACCTTATGGAGCCCTTCACTGATAATATTATGAAGTTCAACCATGCGCTCGGTATTATGCGCCTTGATATCCATGAGCGCATAAATCCCGTTATTGATCTTGGCAAATCTTGAATACAGATAATTAATCCGGTTACTGTCCTGAAACAAACTGTTAATCCGGGTCTGCAGCATTTCGTTTGACAGGATATTCTGTTTTAAGGGCTGATCTCCGGGATTAAACACACTGATGCCGTTGCCCAGGCGCCGGTTAAAATAATAGGGCCGCGCATACAGCATCTTGAACACCTCGGACGGATTGCCCAGCCGTTCCAGAAGTGCATTGTAAATGGAGGAACAGATGGTGCAGACCTCTTCTTTAAACACCCATTCATATTCTTTTTCAGTGAATAGCCGCCATTTGAATTCATCATTTTTGATCAGTTCATCCAGGGCTGCCCGGCGCTGGTCTTTGGGAATTGCCAGAAACGGGTTGTCATGAGAAATACACGGCACTTCAATATAATCCGGGTCCTTGCCTGAAAACACCTCCGCCTCTGTGGGATTAAACTCCTCTGTTCTGCCTTTTTCCACATACTGAATCAGCTTTTCAAACGTTGAAACCGAAAGACTGGTATCTTTATCCTTAAGTTTTTTAACATCCAGCCGCCAGACGATTTCATAGCGAATCCCTTCATCGGTATTAGAGTACATTTCAAATTTTTTAAGCAGGTTATTCAAAAACGTGCTTTTGCCGCATCCGTGCGGACCATAAAAAATATAAATCCGGTTCTGCTGTGCGCCATGCCTTAAATACTCCATCTGCTTCATAAAGCGGTTGGAAAACAGCATATCTGTAAAATAAGGATCTTCAGAACCTTCAACAAACAGGCGGGAACAGTCATATTTGGTAAAGGCAAATTTGTCTTTATCCGTGCCATCCGCATTTCCCAGCTCATCCACATAATTTGTGATCATGTCGTGAAATGCCTGGAAAACATTGCGAAGAATCCGGGATGGATTCTCATTTAAAATTTTTAAAAACTGTTCAAATCTCACCGGTTTGAGCCGCTGATAGTCTGTTATATTCTTATTGAGCAGCGCAAGCGTCTGGTCAACGGATGTGTTTGTGAGCGTCTGGGATTTCATATCAGTTATAACTCCCGTTTATGAATTTTCCGGTTTTCCATCACATAGACCATTCTTTTCCATTTAACCGGTTCCGGTGCCTTCTTGACAGCTGCCGGGGATGAAGGATCCCAGAAATTTGCAAAACTGTCAGCAGGCTGTCCGGGCCTAACCACCTCACTGGTTTCCAGGTGCACCGGACCGCCCCACAAGAATTCTATTCCGATCATGGTATTTTCAATAAAATCTATTTTCAAAGGTTTACCCTCAAACTTGTGATTCAGATACAGTACCCCGTTTCTGGTTCCGGACGGATCCACTGATATCTGCGGGGGATGGTACAGGGTATCGATAATCATGTCTTTGTAATCTTCAGCCTTTTTGGATTTTATATAATACTGCCACGACATGCGTTCATTATTAAAGCGTTTTCCTGCCACAAAAAGATCATGTTGAGAAACAAATTCCTGATCAATGAATGTGTTTATAAAGGTAAAATCATTGAAATTCTCACGAACTTTCAGGATATACTCCTTTCCGGTTCCTTTGTTCAGGTCAAAGCCTTTTTTTCTGACCTCATCTTTTAAAAACCGGTACTCAAACGAATAGCATCCCCGGTCTTCCATGTGTTCAATATGCTCAAACAATCTCATGCCAAGCGCATATGGATTCAGGCCCACCTTGGGCATGGATGTCACCCCGGCATTTACCCTGGCATAATCAATTTCATGCCCGCAGATCCTGTCATCTCTCATAAAAAGGTATTCATGCCAGTAACTTGCCCATCCTTCATTCATGATTTTTGTTCTGATCTGCGGCTGAAAATAAAGAGACGTATTTTTTACAATCTGAAGGACGGTTTTCATCCATTCATTTTCAGCTTCCTTCAAGAACGAAGAATGACGGGTGATATATTCCATCACATCCAGTGCCGGCGGTATCTGGGACATTAATTGTTTTCGGTATAATTCTTCAAATTCAGGGTATCTGCTGAGGATCTGCTCAAAAAAATCTTCATTGCCATCATTGGCCTTATTATATCTGGTGATTTCTTTTAAATATGTATTGTGGGAAACATGTTTAATGACCTGCAGGAAAATATCAAAATAAAAATCCGTTTTGGTCATTGCCTGCCGGGTATCTTTTTGAATGGTGTGGTTGAGTTCTTTATGATATCCGACAAGATTATCCACCCCCCTTGCAAACTCTATGGCATAATCCACCCATCTGCCTTTTTCACTTCGAAGCTGAGCAATCACCCGTTTATCTGACAAAGCCTGACCCGTCAGATCAATATCCCAGGTATTTTTATAAAACAGGTTGTTCTGGAAAAAATCAATATGCCCCAGAACATGATAAAAAATCATCACATTCAGCCAGTCCGGATTATTATCATTATAAAAGGAAATTGCAGGTCGCGTATTGATAACTGTTTCATAGGGATTGGACGGATAGGCCTCATACATGCCTTTGCCGGACAGCACCCGGACATCATGCACCCAGTAATCATACAGGGTGGGAATCATGACCTTGGGGCTTAATTCAATCATATCCCGGTTGGTCACAACATATTCAAGGGTTTCATCGTCAAAGACCAGCCCGTGATCACGCGCCCGAAGCTTGCACTCTTCCATTATACCTTTGACATGCTGACTGACAAGTTCCATAATTTTCTGCCTTTCGGGCGAACCCAAAACGGTTCCCCCTCCCCTATGAAATAAGCTGTTTTATGCCTTGAATAATCCTTGAATCCTCGGCATTTTCACCTAAGACATCCAGTTTTATCAGACTGCTGTGCTTATTGAGGATTCCCGAAGATTTTAAATATTTTTCCACTTCTGTCTGGTTTGATCCGACATAGGAATGTTCAACAATGGAAATGCCGATTCTTGCGACATACCCCAGCATTCTTTCAATCTCTTCAAGGGTTTGTTTTCCGTTCTTATCCCAGTCATCCCCATCTGTGCCGTGGAATACATAAATATTATAATCCCGGGCCAGATTTTCCCGTTCAACAATATCATTGACCATTTTAAATGCGGTGAACACCTTTGTCCCGCCAGCCACTTTATATGAATAATATTTATAAAAATCAGAAACTTCCCTGGCCTGGGTATCATGCAGAATAAACCGTGTTTCCACCTGCCGGTCATATTGATACAACAGCCAGGAATACAGCATCACATGCTGGGAAACAACGGTCTGGGTAACCTTGCCGCCCATGGAGCCTGAATAATCCCTTAAAAAAAACACCAGGGCCTGGGATTCAAAGGCTTTTTCTCTGGATAAAATCCGGTAAATCAGATCCTGGGGTGATATGATGAATGTTGTGGGATCAATATTTGCGACATCCGGAATATTGCCCAGGATAATATTGGTTTCCACTACTTTTTTTAAAGTCGCTTTTTTGTCCAGAATCTGACCCACACCTTTGTTTTTATCTGTCAGATCATACACATAGCGCGCCAGCGTTCTTTTTTTCCCTTTATCTTTCAGATTGGGAAGCGCAAAATCCTGGGATAAAACTTTTCCAAGTTCATAGGCATTGGCTTCCATTTCATGCTCACCGCCTTCTCCCTGGCCCGGGCCTTCTCCGGCCCCTTCTTCCCCTTGTGCATCTTCATCCGGCCGCACCGGCTGTTCTCCGATAATATCGCCTTGTTCCCCTTGCCCTGTTCCGCCAGTGGGTTCTCCTTCTCCGGGTTCCCGGTCCTGTGCAATTTCATCGTGCACAAATTTTTCTTCCACTGTTGTGGGCACAACAATGATCTTTCCTTTTGCCCCGGTTCCAGGCCTGACAATTCTTCCGATACGGATCTTTCTTTTAAATCCGTCCTCTTCCCGTCTTCTGTCTCTTTCAAGAAGTTCATCAAGGGTTATCATAGGGGTTCACCTGCCTTGTTTAATTGTCATCCTCCTGGCTGCAGAAATATTCAATGGTTTTCTGGGCACAGGTTCTGCAATATCCGAGTTTTTCATTCATGGTTCGGGTCATCCGGTCGTACAGCTTCTGATTCTCTTCATTGGTCCTGTTGGCCAATGCCCCGATAAGCGACCCTGCCCCGGCAATATCTGATTTCAGCCGGACATCAGTAATAGCCTTCACCAGCTCAAGATTATCCATGAAATCATAATTGGCATCCACAGACAGTTTCTGCCCATATATCTTTCGGATGGAATTTCTGAATGATGCTCTTTGTTCGTCT
Organism: Pseudomonadota bacterium; assembly: GCA_018821535.1. Lineage (GTDB taxonomy): Bacteria > Desulfobacterota > Desulfobacteria > Desulfobacterales > Desulfobacteraceae > Desulfobacula. The sequence goes on from JAHJLV010000030.1 coordinate 37,529, forward strand.
GTTTTAAGCCCGAGACGTTCTTCAACATTCCGGATATACCGCTCATCTATTTTAAGGGCTTTAAGTTCTCCGGTCTGGGGATTCTTATATTTCCACATCATATCCGGGCCCAGATGTTCCGCATCAACACCGATAATCATATTGACATAATTCATGACATCTTTTTTGATGGCCAAAGGCTCGTCCATATATGCATTGAACATTTCGGTCATGATTCTTTCGCGATACAGACCCCTTGCAATCTTGAGATCCTCTTTATATTTGGCCCGGTCTGCCGGTTCGTGCACATAGTCCAGAACGGTTCTTTCCAGTGCATTAAAAATATCCAGCGCAAACATGCACTGACCTTCATTGGTCTCGGAACTTTCAAGCAGCAGCTGCACTGCCCGTCCAAGATTCCGCTGGCCCAGGCCTTTCTGGCCGAACCGCCTGGTGATATCCGTGTCCTGATTTAAGGTGTCAATCAGTTCGGCAAGGGTTTTTAAACTCTTTTCACCGGCAACCTCTCCTGCAGCAAGCTTCATGGTTTCAACCGGTGTCAGTTTATCCGAATGGGGCAGACGGGTTAATACAACGCCAACAGATGCTGCGTAATTCAGGTTCGGGTCCTGGTGCAGCACCTTGGAATCAAGGGAGCGCTTCACATCTGTTCCGATCGCATAGTCTGTCAGCAGACGCTGAATTTTATAATCGGTATTATGGGCCACATAGCAAATCCGGCACCGGTCTATGATGGGCGCTTCTTCTCTTTCTGAAAGGAAACTATCAAATTCCGAATTATTGCTGGTGGCAATAATCAAGGTATCAATCGGCCATTTAAACCCGTCCAGTTCAATCATCCTGTTCTGGATGACGCCCAGATATACCTGAACCAGATCCTTTTTGTTTTTGTAAATCTCATCACTGAAATGAATTCCCCCGCCGGCAACACGGGCGAGTGCGCCGCGGCGCAGATCAAACCGGTACGGGTTGTTGGTATCTGAAATATGAAGCAGTCGCTGAATGGATTCTTCACCCATCAGATCAACGGCAGAAGAGGTAATTTTATCTTTTGCAGGATACTTGCCGGTGATGGTTCCCAGACTTTCAATCAATGGAACCGGAAACACTTCAATAAACTCCATGATTTTGTCTATATCATTATCTGCATATTCCCTGATCTGATTCAGGATATATGCGGAGCAGGCACCCAGGGGACGGTATTTATCATACAGCCCTTCCATCTGGCTGTCTGTAAACTTGAACTTTTTGGCCAGAAATTCTATTGACTGGTCTTTGGTTTCACACAGACTCATCGCCAGAATCATGGGGTCTTCATAGGTCTGGGATTCAATAAACTGAATTTTCCCATACCCGCCAAGTTTTTCAAGATCAACATATTTGAATGAATACTTCCTGTTCTGGGGAAGTGTTAGGAATTCACGGTATCTGGCACACAGATACTCCACAAAAAATGTTTTGCCATTGCCCGGCTCACCGACCAGGACAAAAGCCATCTCCCTTGAAGATCCGCCTTCTGATGCGTCTTTTACAAAAGAAACAAAACTGTTGATTTCATCATACATGCCCACCAGATGTTTTTTCCCCTGACTGAACAGATCAAACTGGTAGGTTGTTTTCCCCTTTACCGTAATTTTTTGAATGCCTGCATCAAGAATCAGCCTTGAAACACTCTGGAACGCATCCTCAAAAACCCTTTTCCCTTTTTTGACTGCATCAACATGAAACATTAAAGACTTTGAATCTGGTTTTCCGGCCATTTTACCCTCCTTAAGGGCAGCAAGGAGGCTTATGCTGCCATTCAAAAATGTTTGAAATTTCGCTGTTCAACCTGGAAATAATAAATTACTGCCACCAGATTAGAGATTAAATTTTTTTGATCAAAAATGTTAAGAGCAAAGTTTTGATTAGTGTTTATGATTGTTTTAAATATACCAACATAAAAAAACAGTGTCAAACAATTTGCTGTCCGGGCAATCGCATGCAAAGTTTTCACAAAATAACAGATGCCCGCACTGCAAGCCCGCCGTCTCGATTGGGATAATCTTTTGTCGCTAGGATGGGACTGTCGACAGGTTCTACGCCGGACTGCACTTGGGGCGGAAAAACTCGCTTCGCTCAGACAATTCCCGCCCCTTGACGTTTCATCCGGCAAAACCTGTAACAACCGTCCCATATGCTCCGCAAGATCATCTCAATCGGGACTGGCTCATCGGCACTCTTGAAAACGCCGTCATATTCTTTAATAAGTTGATTTTTGTAATTATGTACGTTACACCCATGGTACGGAGAGGCCGATGGCATTTATCTTGATAATCATTCATACAGATGAGGTGTAAAATGATTTTGACCAAACGTCAGCCGGTAAGTGTTGGCGAAATGATTACAGAGGAATTTTTGGTACCACTTGGGATTACCCAAGGCCAACTATCTTCTGCGATGGGTGTCAGTCGCAGGACAGTAAATGAACTTTGCACGGGCAAGCGGTCTATTACCGTTGACACGGCACTCATGTTGGCAAAGGTATTCGGCAATACGCCAAATTTTTGGCTCAATCTGCAGCAGCGAAATGATTTATGGACAGCATTTCATTCGCCGAAACGAATGGAAAAAATTGAACGGGTTAGACCCATACGTGAAACAACAGCTTAGGTGTTTTTCGATTATTATTCAAAGAAACCCGTTCACAAAATTAGAAGGCGCCGAATCAGCGCCTGTACTTGGAAGCGCTATTTAAATTTTTTACCCATTTGTGCTAAACAATACTTTATTTATTTGTTAAAATTCAATAAACTCATATGCGTTGCCGATTCACTATGTTAAATAACTTTAACACAATCGAGGGGAAAATGACTCAGGACAACCGCTTATCTGTTTTGGATATTGCCCGGGAATTAAATACAGGGCACGCCACCATCAAATTCTTGCTCAAACGGTTTAAATCCCATATTCCTTTTGAACTGATAGACGGGCAACCCCTGTATCCTGTGAGCGCACTCCCCATGTTGATTATGATTCAGGAAAAACTGGAAATCGGGATTCTGCCTTCTGAAATTGAAGACATGCTGAAAACTCAAGACCCTGAAGATGCACCTTCACTGGCATCTTCACTGAAAGACATCGCCGGGAATACTGATATCCGCCTGAGTCATGACGGGCTTCACATGCTCAAATCCTTATTCAATGACATTGGAAAACAACAGGAAAGAATTGCTGCTGCACATGAAAAGCGGGCTGAAGTTGAAGAAAGGAAAGCTCTTGCAATTGAAAAACGGGCCCAGGCTGAAGAAAACAAAGCCCAGGCCATGAATAATATCGCAGCTGCTCTTCAGGAAATGAACAAGCTCCGTGCCAGTGACGCAGCAACCCAGCAGATTGCCCATCAGACCGGTACGGTTATTATCACAGATGAAAGCCAAGACCCTGGCGAACTTGATAATCTTTCCGAACTTATATCGGATTCAGAAATGATGGATGATACCGTCACGGATTTATCCGGTCTGCTGGACGAAGAAGACATCCAGACAGAAAATCTGACACAGGATGATCCTTTAAAAGATGAAATTGATACTGAATTCGACAATGATCTGGATATCCAGTTTGACCAGGAGCTGGAAGACTCTCTGGATGATCCATTAAAAGATTTTGATGAAGACCTGCTGGATGAAGATCTGGAATCTGAAGATCTGGAATTTGAAGATCCGCTTGACGATTTATCTGCTTTGATTGATGAGACACCAGAAGACAAACCGCAGGACACAAAGGCCATGGAACTGGATGATTTATCCAGACTGATTGATTCCCCTGACGATCAGCCAAAAGATCAACCAGATGATCCGCTTGACGATTTATCTGCTTTGATTGATGAGACACCAGAAGACAAACCGCAGGACACAAAGGACATGGAACTGGATGATTTGTCCAGACTGATTGACTCCCCTGACGATCAACCTGAACATCAACCAGACGTGCAGCTTGACGATTTGTCGAAACTGATTGATCCGGTTGTGGATGAAGATCCGGCAAAAGAAACGTCTGCGCCTATCAGTCTTGACCTTAACCCGGAGGATGACCTGGTAAAATACAAGGCAGCCGTTACAAAGATTATCATTGAATTAAAATCGGAAGGATTGACCGTAGAACAAACCACGGACCGTTTAAACAAGAATCATATTAAAACCCTGTCCGGAAAATCACAATGGGGTCAAAAAGCAATTTCACAGATCTATAAATTTATAGACTCTGCCAAATAATACGCCTGTTATTTTGCCCCGGCTTTTTTGGCAAAACTGGTATCAACAAATTTTTCCATATCAATCTGGCTTGTCATGATTTTCATCTCATCCATCATATATTTTTGTATGGTCTCAAGATCTTTTATAATGGGGAATAATTCTCCGGTCAAAATTCGATCCGGGGGATCAGTCAACACTTTTCTGATCACTTCTTTATCCTGAGAAAGAAAATTCCCGCCGATAACAGATGCAGCATCCGGCTGAGCATCTATGGCAAGTCCGGATCTGACGAAACTGTTACAGATTTCCTGAATCGCTTCAGGATATTTTTTAATGATTTCATTTCTGACCACAAAAACACAACAGGGATGATTGGGCCACAGATCCTTTGAAAGACAGAATTCTTCGCCATGCCCCATGGCAATGACCTGGGAACCAAAAGGTTCTGCAACAATGAACCCGCCGATTTCGCCATCCTCATCATATTCGATGGCTTCAGGCATCTGAAACGGGGCCACAACCTCCAGGGTCACGTCAATACCTGTTTCTGTTGCTCTGCCGGGTTTAAGGCCTTTTTCAGACAGCAGTTTATGGAACAGCATGTTATGAATGGACAACTGATACGGAATCAGAACTGTCTTGCCTGCAAAATCCTCAACTTTTTCAATATGCGCCTTCTTGCTTTTAACAAGAATACTTCCGGACTTGTGGGCAAACAGCAACAGTTTCAGGTCTACTCCGGATTTAACCAGATCCATGGCAGTGGGGGCTAAGATAAGGGCACCATCAAGAGATTTTACAGACAGGGCATCAGCGACTTCGTTCCAGCCGTTTTTAACAACAGGCTTAAGCGAACAATGCTCGAATTTTTCCATACCCTTTTTAAGCTTCAGGTCAGTAACACCAAGAATAAGATGATCTGTAATTTTTAGATAACCGATCTTTATTTCAGGTTTATCCGCCATTGTGGTCCCCTCCAGGTTATGTGCCAAGTTATATGACCAAATCTAATTAGTGAATGGATAAAATGTTGCACAATTTATATTCAAAGTAAAGCAAAATTTTTTCAAAAACCCTGTGCATCAAGTTTTTCAGATTTTCAGTCCGACAAAGGACTCTCCGATAACAAGGTCTTCAGGAGTGGTGATTTTAATATTGAATTTAGAGCCTTTTGATATCATCACCTTTTGTCCGGCATGCTCCACTATGGATGCATCGTCTGTTCCTGTAAAAGATGTTTTTCCCGCATATTCAAATGCAGACAGGATAAGTTCCAGTCTAAACGCCTGGGGGGTCTGCACACAATAAAGCTGCTGCCGGGGAATTGTTTTTTCCACACAAAAATACTCATCTGCCTGTTTCACTGTATCTGTTATTTTTACCGCAGGCACACACGCCCCGTTCTTTTGAGCCCCCAGAATACAGTCGCGGATCACATCTTTTCCCACAAACGGACGAACACCATCATGAATGAGAACAATTTTATCTGTATCGGGCATACAAACTTTTTTAAGTTTTTCAAGCCCGTTCAGAACCGAATCCTGACGCTGCTCTCCCCCTGGGACAATATGAATTTTCTTTTTAAAACCATATGGGGCAATGATCTGACTTTTGCAGTAGTCATAATCATTTTGGGGGATCACCAGAACAATTTCGTCAATATCAGCGTGGGAGTCAAAGGCCATTAATGTCCTTGTCAGAACCGGAACAGCGTCCAGACAAAGATACTGTTTTTTAATATCCGCCCCCATTCTAAGGCCCTGGCCACCTGCAACAATAATGACAAAATTTTGGGTTGTATACATATCAGCTCAGATAAGACAATTGCCGGGGCAGTGGAATTCCTTTTCCCATATGATCTTCCCCGTAATTCACTTCTGCCAGAATTTTCAGGTCTGCCAAAGCTCTTTTATCCCCTCTGAATTCCACTTCTTCTATTTCTTCTTTTTTTATCTTTCCGCCAGCCCACTGGATATCCAGAACACTGGCTGCATCAAACATGTCCTCATTCACATACATTTTCACCTCACCGCCATAATGCTGAACAATTTTGGCAACCAACAGACTTGGCCTGCTGTGAAACCCCCGGTCTTTTGGAATCCCGACCTTGAGCGTGCTGGTTTCCATGTTCTCATTTAAAATTTTGACAGCAAGTTCCTTGCCGGAAGATAAAAATTTCCAGGCATAAAACAGACAGAAATTGACTGCCCGGTCTAAAAGAACATCCCGATCAATCAACTCACTTAATGATTCGCTGACATTTTTATAAACATCTTTAAATCCGATATCATACAAATGCCGTTCATAAAAATGCAGCAGCCGCCCCATCACCTGAAGCAGATGGAACGCAACAGAAAAATGACTTCGCAATTGTTCCAGCTTGTTATTTTCCGATGAAGACCTGGTATTGACAACATATGAGTCAAAAGAAGACTGAAGATTGTGTATCAGCATCTCATACCGGCGAATGGTTACTTCATTGATCTTATCAGGAACAAGCGTTGTGATTTTTTTCAAATCATATCGCTCATAAAAGGCAAACTGTTCAAAGTCTTTTACCACTTCAAGAAACTCACTGGAAATCAGTGTCAGATTTTTCCGTTGCTGATCCTTTTCATTAAAATCATCAATATTATGATCCAGTTGCTGGCTGGATGAAATCCCCGGGAAATAACCAAGGTTATATCCTGACTCAGGAAGCGTAATCCCTAAACGAACCGCTTCATCTATAATCACAGGGGTGGCAAGCCGGATAGATTCCTGAAGAATTTTAAGTGTATCAAACGCCTCTAATTTAAAGGTTTCGTACCTGTTTTCTTCAAAGGAATAAAATTTAAACCGGTTAAGAATATGCCGTTGTGAATAGCAGGCAAGGGATAAATGACGAATGGTTGCTGACAATTCCCGATAAAACACCCACTCCTTGTTTTTCTTTGCGCCATGAAAATCCAGAAAATCTTCAAGGATAGCTGAAGTGGTAATCAATTTGGAATATAATTTTTTGGTAAAAATATAACTGTCATCATTGAGACTGACAATGAACAGCATACATTTCAAGTATTCAAAGGAAAAGATATTGGCTTTTTCCTTGAATGATATATCACAGGTTGAATTCATGATTCATTATCCAGCAATTAATTGAGTTCGGCCTGACCAGTCAATAAGCCGAATTTTGTTACCTGCTCTTGTTACCTCAAGCAGGTCAACGATCATTCATCTAGGATGCACGTTGCCGTACACCTCCAGCGACCTACCCGAAAACTTGGGCGGACAGCCCTCAAGCGTTTCCCTATTTGGCCTTGCACCGGACGGGGTTTACCTAGCTTTTCCAGTCACCTGGAAAACTGGTGCGCTCTTACCGCACCGTTTCACCCTTACCGGAATCAAAACCTGATTCCGGCGGTCTGCTCTCTGTTGCACTTTCCTTCACGTCACCGTGACTCCACGTTATGGAGCGTCCTGTCCTGTGGTGTTCGGACTTTCCTCCCGGTTTTTGCAAACCCGGCGATCGTTTTTTCTGGTCAAGCCGAACCTTATGAGTTCCTATAATACAAAATTCTACTGCACTGCGGGCAGGAAATCAATACATCTCCGCGCTGCACCTCAATATACAGCTGAGGGGGAATATTCATAAAACACCCCATACAGACTTCATTCCTGACCGGGACAACAACCAGACCCTTGTTCATTTTTGATACTTTCCCGAACCGCGTCATCAATGCTTTATCAAGCGTCTGACCGATATCTGCTTTTCTGGCTTCATATTCATCCAGAAGTTCCCTGTCATCGGAAGAATTTTTTTCAATATTTTTTTGTTCCTGGGTTATCTTTTCCTTGAGCAATTCGTATTCTTTAAGGGTGTCTTCAACAATTGTCCTTGTGGCATCTCTTTCATCCATATATTCAAGCAACTGGGTTTCAAGGGCATCTTTATGCTTTTTGCTGTCATCCACCTCTCTTAAACACAATTGATATTCTTTATTCGTTTTAACCATCCGCAGTTTTTCATTGCTTTTAACAATTCGATCGTCAAGGATTTTGATTTCCATCTCAAGATCCCGACAGTCTTTTTCAAGTTTTGAAAAAATTTCCTGTTTTTCTTTCAATCCGGCTTCAAACTGAATCAATTTTGCATTCAGTTTTATTTTTTCATGAACAATTTTTTCCAGAACAGCGGTCAATCGGACAATTTCAGTTTCCGCTTCCTGGAGTTTAATCAGTTTTTCAATATTCTGTTTGGAAATTTCATTCATTATTTTTTCCTCAAACTATGGTAAATGGATCTGTTTCCTTTTTAAATTTTAGAATCTGTATTTCAATACCGGTACTCTGAAAAGCTGCATTTAATTTTTCAGACAAAAGATCAATGGCCATATGTTCAGATGCAAAATGTCCGACATCAATCAATCCTCTGAAGTGTTCTTCAACGCGCCTTGCATCATGATATTTCATATCCCCGGTGATAAAAACCTGAGCATCTGAAGCAAAAAAAGCATCCAGAAGAGAGGCCCCGCTGCCTGTACAAACAACAGCCGTACGGATTAAAAGATCCTTGTCCCCTGTCAGTCTCAGATGTTTTAAATTCAGATGCTTTTTTATCTTCCGGGCAAACTCCCCCAGAGATATCTGCTCTTCAAGCAGACCGATTCTGCCCATACCGGTAATACCCATGCCGGTTCCTGCCATTGGAACTGCAGTTGAACACAATGGTTTTTCCGTCAAAAAAGGCTGTGCATCAACCATTCCGATTTTTGAAGCAAAATAGTCATTAAGGCCATCATGAGCCTTGTCCAGATTGGTATGAACAGATACAATATTAATCTGATGCTTTGCTGCCATTTCAATGATCTGTCCGGGCAGTTGAGCAAAATCAATCTTTTTTTCCGGCATGATCATCAAGGGATGATGCGTGATAACAAGATCGGCATTCCAGTCTTTTGCTGCAGTCATCAATGGCATGGACACATCCAGACCGATCATGATCTTTTTTACACCCCAGTTAACATTGCCGACCTGAAGTCCGCAATTATCCCAGTCTTCGGCAATCTCAAAGGGGGCTATTGCATTGAGAATCGAAAGTATGTCTTTAAGCGCTAACATAACATGCCTGCCTGAAAACAAAAAAAGCGTGGTAAACTACCACGCTTTTTTTGTTGATATCCAGTTGATATTCTTCAGGAACTTTCATATGGATCGTGAGTATCCTTTTTTTTGTACACCTGCTGTCATATGAAATTCCCTTTACCGTTTTTTGCTGGTGGGCCCACCTGGGTTCGAACCAGGGACCGACCGGTTATGAGCCGGTGGCTCTGCCAAACTGAGCTATGGGCCCTATATTTACTAAAACTTGCAATATATATATAAATACCTTTTTTGTGTCAAGATTTAATTCTCTATGAACGTCTTGAGTTTCTTGCTCCTCGTGGGATGCCGCAGCTTTCTGAGCGCCTTTGCCTCTATCTGCCGGATACGCTCACGGGTCACTGTAAAATCCTTACCAACCTCTTCCAGCGTATGATCTGATTTCTCACCGATACCAAACCGCATCCGCAGGACTTTTTCCTCTCTGGGGGTCAATGTGGCAAGAATCTTTCTGGTCTGTTCCGCCAGACTGAAATCAATGGCAGCATCTGAGGGTATGGCAAATTTTTTGTCTTCAATAAAATCACCCAGATGACTGTCTTCTTCTTCTCCAATCGGCGTCTCAAGAGAAATGGGTTCTTTTGCAATCTTTAAAACCCGCCGCACTTTTTCTATGGGAATTTCCATTTTTTCTGCGATCTCTTCAGGTGAAGGTTCTTTTCCCATTTCCTGAACCAGATATCTGGATGTCCGGATCAGCTTGTTAATGGTCTCAATCATATGAACCGGAATCCGTATGGTCCTGGCCTGATCTGCTATCGCCCTTGTGATGGCCTGCCTGATCCACCATGTGGCATAGGTGGAAAATTTATATCCCCGTCTGTATTCAAATTTATCCACAGCTTTCATTAAGCCGATATTGCCTTCCTGAATCAAATCAAGAAACTGCAGTCCTCTGTTGGTATATTTTTTTGCAATGCTCACTACCAGACGCAAATTGGCCCTTACCAGCTCCCGTTTTGCCTGATCCGCATCTTTCCGTCCTTTATCAATAGACTGGACAATCTGTTTCAAAAACAGCTCATCCCCTTTAATCTCATTTTTTCTTAAGGCCACCTGGGTCTGAATTGAGCAGATGTCCTGATATAAAATCCGCGCCCTTTCCCCGGTAATATTATTACGGGTCTGGGCCCATTGAGCAAATTCGTCTTCTGTGGTCATTTTATCCAGCATGGTCTTGGACTTAACGTTGAATGTTGCCGCACATTTTTCCATCAGGGTTTCGATTTTCTCAAACCAGGCAATGGTATTCCGGATACTTTTTTCTATATTGTCAATTACATTGGACTCAAACCGCCATTGTTTCAGCTGCTCAAAAATAGTTTCCGTGCTGTCAAAAATCTCCTGAGACAGGACTTGATATCTTTTTGTATTCTTTTTAACTATAAGCAGCTGATCTCTTCTTTCCTGATTTTCCTGATGAATTTCCCGTATGATCTTTAAGGACTCCAAAAACTTTTCCTGTTTGGAGATCTCATCAACCGCTCCATCCCCTTCATCCACATCCCTTAAGACATGTTTGGGCCGCATGGACTTTCTTTCCATTTTTTCACCATACATAAATATGGTAAACAAAGATAGCGGGCAATCCAGCATGGCTCTGAGAATATCTCTTTCACCCTGTTCAATTTTTTTGGCTATTTCAATTTCCCCATCCCGGCTGAGCAGTGTAACCATTCCCATCTCTTTGAGATACATTTTAACAGGATCGGTAACTGCGCCGAATTCCACATCTGAGCGATCCTTTTTAGATGACAAAAGTTCTCTGACATTTGCTTTTCTGTCGATATCATCATCTTCATCCAATGGATTCATATCTTCATCATCTATTCCCCTTTGCAGGCCACCTATTTTCATACTGGTTTTTTTCTTGGTCTTTTTTGATTTTTCTTTCTGCTTGTCAACAAGCTTGATTCCCAACTCTTTAAATTGCTCAACAATATCTTCAATCTGATCCAGAGAGTCTATGTCATCTGCTATTGCGTCATTAATTTCGGCAAAAGACAGAGATCCGGTTTTTTCCCCTTTTCTGATCAACCTTTGCAACTGTTTTTCATCTATTATCACATTCTCGCCAGACTTCTTTGTCTTACCTGCCATAAAATGCCTCCCAAAGGCTTAAATTTGTTTACCGATCATGTAATTGCCGAATCTGATCCTGCTTTTGTTTTAAAAGCGCCATCAATTCAGAATTACAGCCCTTTTCCGCACTTATTATTTTACTTGTTAATGTATTCTCCTGTTTGGTTCTTACTCTGATAATCCGGTTGATAATCGACAATGCGGTTTCGTGAATATCTTCCTTCTCACATAAAAAATCATTCATTGCCAGAGAAGCAATTAACTGCTGGTCCTCGTCTTTTTTCATGCTTGCCATAACTTTTGTGACAAAGGCATCTTTTGGGGAATCCACCATTATAATCTTTTTGGCAATCCGTTTGAGTTTCTCGGAATAAAAATAATCCAGGGTATCTGTTTTCTCCACTTCTTTTATAATTTCAGGGTAATTGAGCATCATTGAAATCACCTGTTCTTCCCGGCGGTCAGATTCCAACTGTTTTTCATTTTTATCATCTTTTTCACTACCGGGCAAAAATGTTTTTTTTGCAACCTGATTGACAACCTGCTCCCTGACTTTTTCCAATACTGCTTTTTCATCAATATTCAGTGTTTCTGAAAGCTCTTTTACATATAAAGACCGCAATGCACCGTCATGAATTAACATCAGATGTTCTTTCATCTCATCCAGAATCTTCATGCGGCCTTCCACGGACAAGCCATGCGTATCAATAGAAACCTGTAATAAAAACTGCATCACCGTTTTTGCTTTGGACGCTTTTTCACTAAACGCATCTGCTCCGTATTTGACAACAAAGGAGTCCGGATCATTGCCCTCCGGCAACACCAGCACCCGTATATCCACCCCTTCCTGCATAAAGGTTTTGATGCTTCTTTTTGCCGCATGGATTCCGGCAGCATCTGAATCAAACACCAGCACCATCTTTGAAGCATATCCTTTAAGCAGCCGCACATGATCTGAAGTCAATGCGGTGCCGGATGTTGCAACTGCATTCTTTATCCCGTGCTGATATAAAGACAGAAAATCAAAATATCCTTCAACAATATAAACAAATCCCAGTTGACGGCAATACTGCTTTGAGGCATGCAGCCCGTATAGTATCCGGCTTTTATTATATACAGGAGTTTCCGGTGAATTCATGTATTTGGGCATGCTGTCATCCATCACCCTGCCGCCGAAACCTGCCACCTGCATATTAATATCAAAGATCGGGAACATGATTCTGTTTCTGAACCTGTCATAAAACCCTTTGGACTGCTTGCGTTCCATCACAAGCCCCGACTGAATTGCCACTTTCCGTAAAACTTTTTGTTTTTTTAATACATTTACCACGCATTCCCACGCATCCGGAGAAAAGCCCAAACCAAACTCCTGGATAATATCGTCAGTTGTTCCTCTGTTTTTAAGATAATTTCTGGCAGCTTCTCCTTGAGCGGATGTACAAAGCTGGCTGGAATACACTTCCATCACCTTTTTATTCAAACGAAACAGATTTTCTTTTAGATTAAGCTGTTCTCTTTTGGCAGGACTGATATCTTTGGTTTCAATGACAATATTATACCGCTGAGCAAGCATTTTTGCCGCTTCAGGAAATGTAATACCGTGATATTTCATCACATACGAAATGACGTTCCCGCCTGCACTGCACCCGAAACAGTGGAAAATCTGTTTGCCGGGATTTACAGAAAAGGAAGGGGTTTTCTCAGAATGAAACGGACAAAGGCCGAAAAAATTTCTTCCGGAATTTTTTAAAATCACAGATTCTGAAATAATTTCAACAATATCTGAAGTATTTAAGATTTCCGAGATTTTTTCTTCAGGTATATGCATCTTTGGCGGTGTTGACTCCAAAAGTTAACTGTTACGGCAGCTCAATAAGCTAAGTATTTAAAATTACCTGTCAATAACCATCAATAAGATAATTATGATTTTGAGATCCTGATCGCCTCCTCCAGATCCAGCGTACCCTCATAAATTGCTCTTCCGGTAATCACTCCGGTAACACCTTTTTTTTCTATTTTCAGCAGATTTTTAATATCCTGCAATGTACTGACTCCCCCGGATGCGACAATAGGGATATTTACCGCATCTGCCAAAGCCGCGGTTTCTTCAATATTCGGGCCTGTCTGCATACCGTCCCTGTGTATATCTGTAAAATTAATTGCGGCCACCCCACAGGACTCAAATTCTTTTGCCAGATCCACTGCACGGACTTTTGATGTCTGACTCCATCCTTCGGTTGCAACCATTCCGTTTCTGGCGTCAATCCCCACAACAATTTTTCCGGGAAACTGTTTACAGGCATCCTTTACAAGCTGTGGATTATACACCGCCTCACTGCCGATAATAACCTTTGAAACGCCAGCATCAACATACATCTGAATGGTTTTTAAATCCCGGATGCCCCCACCCACCTGAATCGGGACATTTATACCGCCCAGAATCTGTTTAATAGCATCAAAATTGACCACTCCTTTGGCAAAGGCACCGTCAAGATCAACAATATGAATAAGCTGTGCCCCCTTGACTTCCCATTTTTTAGCCATGGCCACAGGAGAATCTGAATAAAGCGTGGTATCTTCCATCCGGCCTTGCAGCAGCCGGACACATTTGCCTTGTTTAATATCAACAGCAGGTATGATTATCATAAAATTTCACTATTTTTTTGATGGTTGGAACCGTGTAAATCAAAATCTACAGAACACCCTTGCTGGACAGATCGCCGGACAAGGCATCATTTATTCGTGTCGCCATGTGCAGGGATCTTCCAAGCGCTTTAAAGACAGACTCCAGCACATGATGTTCATTTACACCGTAATATGAATTGATATGGAGATTAAATGCCCCTTTTACACTGAGTGCCTGGAAAAATTCCCTGGCAAGGTGAGCATCAAAGTCCCCGTTGACCCTGAGATTTTCCGGAAAATGGTACACCAGATACGGCCGGTTTGACAAATCAATGGTTACCCTTGAAAGTGCTTCATCCATTGGCACACAATTGTCTCCAAACCGGACAATCGGTCTGGATTTTTCAAGTGCATTTGAAAGCACCTGCCCCAGCACCAGCCCCACATCTTCTATGGTGTGATGATAATCAACCTCCAGATCGCCTTTGGCCAGGATCTTCAGATCAAAAAAACCGTGGACCGTAAATGCGGTGAGCATATGATCAAAAAAAGGAATTCCCGTTGAAATATCAGCCTTTCCTGAACCATCCAGATCAAGATTGATTGTGATTTGTGTCTCTTTTGTTTTCCGGGTAAGACTTGCTTTTCGATTCATAATTTTGTCCTTGATATGCACTTAATCCGGTAAATCTTCCAATTTTTCCAGAAATTCTAATCTTTTAAGATATAAAAATACAGATTTTTTGTCAAATATTTTCACACTGTTTTTATTAATTAAAAATCAGAACGCATCCCCCTGCAACTTAAATATTTTATATTGCAATGCCGATAAGCTAAAGATATAATAAGGCAATATTTTTATACATACTTTATTTCAGGGCTGTGAATTGATGAATGTTTCACCTTCAACATATCAATACTCTTTGGGAGCGTTTTCAAACGCTGCATCTGTTTATTCAGGTGCTTTTGGTGCACCACCTTCCGCAGAGAAAAGCCGCACAAATCCCGTTGTAAATTCCGGGTCGGCTGACCCGAGCCCCGAAAACAGTCCTGCTGATAAAAACACCCCAAATGCACAAATAAATTCCGCCGAAGAAATAATCAACGGCAGGGCACTGGATCAAAATGATCTACGCCTGCTGGATGAACTCCAAAAAACCGATGCCGATGTCAGACGGCATGAAATGGCGCATGTGGCAGCAGGTGGAAAATACATTACCTCTGGAGCCAATTTTACTTACAAAAAAGGACCGGACGGCAAAAACTATGCAGTGGGTGGGGAGGTCGGCATTGATACATCCCCTGTTCCGGGAGACCCGCAGGCAACCCTCCAGAAAATGAGACAGGTGAAAGCAGCAGCCCTGGCTCCGGCAGACCCGTCTCCCCAGGATCGAAAAGTGGCTTCAAATGCAACCGCAGAAGCCTCCAAAGCCTTGTCAGAATTGATGATGATGCAGGCAAAAACACAGGCTCAAAATAATGAGACACAGGCCTTTGGCGGTTTGAAAAAAGCGGCTGACACCTATACAAGAATACACACACTGCCGGAAAAAGACACATCCTCTTTTGAAATAGCGGTTTAGCGATTGCCTGACAAACCACTCCTTTATCTGCTGCGATCTATTTTATCAGTTTTATGATCTGCTTGAATTTATCTCCCCCGGCCTGCCCCAGCAATTCAAAAACCGCCATCTCAACACAGGTCATCTGGCCACCGGACTGTACAATCCTGTGTATCCCGATATCCTTGTTTTCTTTTGTCCGAGAAGACACGCAATCGGAAACCACCTGGACTTCACAGCCTTTATGGATCAAATCATATGCAGTCTGAAAAACACAGATATGCGCCTCAATCCCTGTCAGCAGCACCTGGGTTCTGCCTGTTTTTTCAAAGGCCTTCAGAAACTCAGGTTCGCCGCAGCAGGAAAATGAAGATTTTGCAATCGGCTGGTTATCCACAATACACTCTGAAATTTCCCTGGCAGTGTTCCCCAGATTTTTGGGAATCTGTTCCATCCAGATAACAGGCACACCCAGGATCTGCATGCTCTGAATAATAATCTGAAGCGATGAAAACAAATGATCCCTGTCATACATGATCTGGGCTAATTTTCCCTGAACATCAATCAAAATCATCACTGTCCTGTCAATCGTGAACATATGCGCTCCTTGAATTCATTAAATTTTGATACAAATTTTGTAATCTGTATCATTTTTTGTTATACTTGATGTCAGCCATTATATGAACCAACAGGATATACAAATTGCGTATTCCCTTATTTTACAAGGCATATACCTGCAATAACAATTTTTATACCCTTTGAGCATGATTATTGCAATACACGCTTTTAAAAGAAATTTATATTTCAGGAGCTAAAATTTATGATCAATTCAGTTCAAAGCAATACATCTGCTTTAAAGGCTTTTTCCAGACAGATGTCTGTCAGTGCCAATAATGTTGCAAATGCGCTGTCTGATGATTTTAAAAAAAGCCGGGCCATCAACACAGAAGGTGAAAATGGTCAGGTGGATACGGTTATCACAAAGATCAATACCCCCGGCCCCCTGGTGGAAGATCCCTTAAGTGAGACAGGAGAATTAAAAGAACTGTCCAACACAGACATTGCAGAAGAACTGGTCAATCAGATTGCCGTTGAACAAGGATATAAGGCCAATGCAAAAGTGATCCAGACCTATGAAGACACCATCGGCTCCATTATTGACATGATCGGGTAAACTAAATATTCAAACAGGACGCATCACCCATGACAAAAAAACACATTACTATTTTGCTGGTATTCAATTTTTTAATTTTCGGATGCGCCTCTCTCCAGCCGGGATATGAAACACCCTCTGTCAGCATATCTTCTTTTGAAGCAATCCCCACCCAGAACTTGATTCCGCAGTTTAAAATCGGTCTTCATATTGTCAATCCCAACCGCACCCCGTTAAACCTGAAAGGGGTCTCATACACGCTTTTTCTTGAAAACCATAAAATCCTGACCGGCGTCTCAAACAAATTACCCCAGATTGAAGCTTACGGCGAGGGGGATGTCATTTTAAATGCATCGGTGGATCTTTTCAGCAGCATTGGATTTTTTACAGACATGATTCAAAACCAGAGAAAAGAACAACTGACTTACAGTCTTAAGGCCAAACTGGATGCCGGCACACTGCATCCGCTCATCCATGTGACCAGAGAAGGAAAAATCTCGCTTACAAACCCGCAAATCAAATAGATATATGAAGAAAATATTATTTTTATTTTATATAAGCATATCCATCTCTTTGTTTTCCTGCTCAAACAAAAACCAGCAGATATCTGACAAACACATCCCGCCTCAAACACCAAAAATATCCCAAAGCCGCACACCTGATGTTTCCCAAAACGATTTAAAAAGCAAAAGAAAAACCATTGTTCAACATACAATTAAAAACATAGGAAAGCCCTATTGCTGGGGCGGGATTTCACCTGACACCGGTTTCGACTGCAGCGGCCTGATCTTTTACACCCATAAAAAAGCAGGGCTGACGACACCCAGAACCGCCAGAGCCTTATTTAAAAACGGAAAAACAATCTCAAAACAAAATCTGAATCCTGCTGATCTTATCTTTTTCGAGATTCCAAATATGAAAAAAAATCTTCATGTGGGCATATATATCGGAGATGGTTTGTTCGTGCATGCGCCAGGAAAAAACAGATCGATAACCTATGCCCGTCTTGATAATCCATATTTTAAAAAATACTATATCGGATCAAAAAGCTATTTATAGCAGCATCACTTTTCAGAAATAAATCATAAGCCCGGACACCAACAAATACTACCCAAAAAAGAAAAGAGGTTTTATCAAAAATCTGTCTTAATAAAACCTCTTTCATATGGTACCGAAGAGAAGTTTTACACTTGTCTTAATTTTGCCGACCCGTAAGGCAAGTTCATATTCTCTTTTATCCTGATTTTTCATACCCAATCTCTATATTTCGGCTACCAGCCTCTATTTTCTTAACCTGGGATCAAAATCTAATGATAACGGCTTGTCTATTTTCATTTTACTAAAATCAGGGTGATTGATATTGATTAAATAATTATTTCCATCCGGCATAATCACGCTTGGAACTTTCAACACCGGGCTTTGCATTTCTTTTACCCATTGATCCCCAATGGATTGAGATATTTTAGATACTGGCCTGTCGTTCCATCCATCCTTAACCTGTGCGTCAATAACCAGATTCGCATCAAACACAACCCGAATATAAGAGTATTCTTTCAATAAATCATATGACGGCAGATGCACAAGAATTTCAAGAGAGCATAGGGCTAAAGATTCAGAAGTGTAAACCATTGGAACCCCTTTGCTGTTCCACCGCCCACCAAACCTTCTGGCCCCTTCACCGTCAAATGCTGAATCAATATGTATTCCCTTAAGCAAACGATAGACAATGATTTCCATTAAGAAAATACCCCATGTTCGATCCGTCCTAACAGGTTTTCCACTTCCCTGGCCCCAACTTCGGTCTTCGCAAACTCAAGAGGAGAGATGTCGCCCAAACCATATGCTTTTTCTTTAAGCCATTTTCTGGATAGCTCAATATTCCCGAAAACATCAAGGGCTTTTTCAAAAAGTCGTTGAACCCGATATAAGCGTTCAGATTCTTCAAAAGAAAATTTGCCTCTCTTTTTCCTGATCGCAAGGGTGCTTTTGGGGACCCGGATATACTGAGCCAGTTCTTTATCCGGCAAATCTAATTCGTTACGAATTTTGGTAAAGACTGAAACAGGAAAACCTTTTTCAATTACCCGGATCATCTGGGGGATACTTAACTGTGATTCTTTTAATAATGGTGCAGTCATTTTTAAAACCTCGCTAAAAGTCTATATTTGTACTCATGATACCCCCACATTAGACTTTTGTCAATTTTTTATCTCTTTTCCGTTCTCCTCTGGACGAGTTGCAACAAAAAAAACCAGGCTGTGGCTGCCCCACCATGCAAAGACCATATTTATAACCGGATTTTTCACGGGTATGCGGATGGGTGAAATCACATCCTTAACCTGGGACCAACTCAACCTGAAAGAAAAGAGATTCGAGCTTGAACCGGATCAGACAAAAGACAAGGAAAAGCGTTTTGTTCCTATCCCGGACACCCTGCTTAAAACCCTGGTTGAAATTCCAAGGGCGCTGCATAATGATCATATTTTTTTATACAAAGGGAAACCGCTAAAAAGTATCCGGGCCAGCCTTAAAAAAGCATGCGAGGCTGTTAAAAGAATGGAAAAATATTTATTCAACACAGAAAAAAAGGTCATTAAAAAAAGTGACCTAAAAATGGAAAAGTTGACCTAATCGTTGACCCAAACAAAAAGACGGGCAATTCAGATGAGTTTAAAAACTCTCAAAATGCCCGTCTTTACTATTGGTACCGAAGAAAGGACTTGAACCTTCACGTCTCACGACACTAGATCCTAAGTCTAGCGTGTCTACCAATTCCACCACTTCGGCAAAAAAACTTTTGTTCAATATGCAAATAATGCAACGCGGATTCTTATATAAAAATCACATTTGAATGTCAAGCAGATAAACAGATCAAAATTCTGTACTCAAAAAAATAAGGCAGGTATGATTCACATACCTGCCTTTAAGAATCTCAAAAACAACTTATATACTTATTTTTTTCTTCTGTTCACTCCGGCAAGGCCTAACAAACCAAGACCGAAAAGCATCATGGTCGCAGGTTCCGGAACAGGATTATTATCTTCAATGATTACAGTTTCCTGTACTTTAATGTCGATAAAGGCGTTGGTAAAAGACTGAGCGGTTAAGCCACCTTGTCTCAACAGATTCAAATCCCAGGCTGCGCCGCCTGTGGCCAGCGCAAGGTCAACATAATCGGTAATAGTAGTGCCGAACCCACTGGTAGGTACGCCGCCTGTTGTCTCTGTAAATCCGCCAGAACCATCAGCCATGTAAGCGTTACCGTCAGCATCAACACCAAGCGCTCTTTCATTGCCTGCATAAAAAAAGCCATTCACAACAACATTCAAGATCATATTTGAACCAAAAAGAGCCTGGATACCAGCTCTGTTTAACGTGCTATTGTAAGGCCAGACATCTCTGTCTTCATCGGTGACCAGAATGACATTCACCGCCTGAGTTTGGTCCAGCCCAAATCCTGTATTGTTAAATGCATAATTAATACCTGCATACCCATCTTCGGTCCCACCGCTTGTCACCAAACCATTTGTAAAACCAGAAGCAGGCAGGGTGCTCATAGCACGCACAGTTCTCGGAACTATACTGCTGTTACCATATCCAACAATGCCGTATTCGTTATTGGTAACACCCGCTGCTACCAGAGCAGTTTGCAGGTTATTTACCATTCCATTCAGCCATGCATGTTCTCCGCCCATTGACCCTGATTCATCAACAACGAATACAATTTGTGCCGCAGGTGCTGAATTAATTGCAATAAATGAAACTAATAAAAACGAAATTAACAATAAAATTTTTTTCATAACGCCCCCCTTTTAAATGAGATTAAATATGTTTTATTGCTTTGTCCTAAAGCAAATTTAAAAGTGTGACAGTGTGTTTTGGCTGCTGCCTGATCAAAATTTTTCTCTTGATTATGGACACAACACAAACTCACCATTAATTGCACTTCATATCCCGAGGGTAGCAATTTATGTGCCAAATTTGTTTTTATTAAAAACTAAAGTTCGATACTTTTTTCCAATCAGAGATAAATAGTTGAGAAACGTTTATTGGCAGCTATCGTGGTTTAAAACAGCTTTCATGGAATATTAAAAAACAAATGAAAATCTCAGGGCCAAAAACAGAGCTCTCCTTTCTTATTATTAAAATAATTTCATAGTTTAAGAATTCATTTTCATAAACCGGATAAAAAAAGAAACAATAAATACAATACCGGTTAAATAAAAAAATAAAGGTTTTATAAAAAAGCATAGCTTCTTAATAAAACCTTTAAATGCATATGGTGCCGAAGGGGAGATTCGAACTCCCACAAGCATACGCTCGCCAGTCCCTGAAACTGGTGCGTCTACCAATTCCGCCACTTCGGCACATATCCATGATTTAAGCCTTAACCAGCCTGATGTTGAGCCAATTAAAGATTGCTTAAAAAAGACAGTTAGGCTATATATCTGTTTTAAAGTTTTGTCAAGATTATTGTTCCAGGCGCAAAGGAAAAATATGGAGATAGTTGAAAATTTAGACCAGATTAACCACCCGTTTGAAAATGCGGTGGTTACCATAGGCAATTTTGATGGTGTTCATATAGGGCACCAGCATCTTTTTACACAGGTTAAAAAAGAAGCGCGGCAAATCCAGGGGACTTCAATAGCGATCACCTTTAATCCACATCCAATGAAAGCATTAGGGCTTTTGGCACCCCCTCTGATTACCCGGAATGACCAGAAAAGAGAACTGATTGAAAAATGCGGGCTTGACGTATTGATTTGCATTCCATTTAACACAGACTTTGCCAGTATCAGTGCCCATAATTTTATTGAAAAGCTGCTGGTAGATAAAATAGGGGTAAAAATCATCATTATTGGTGCGGATTATTCATTTGGAAAAGACCGGCAGGGCAATATTGATCTGTTAAAATCCGAGGGCAGACGACTGGGGTTTAAAACCATTGTTTCCCCCTGGATAAATGACTCTGACACGCACAAGGAAAGAATCAGCAGCACACGAATCCGTGAAATTGTCATGGCAGGAGAAGTGGACCAGGCCATGAAATATCTTGGCCGCCACTATCAGATCAGAGGAAAAGTCGTCAAAGGACGGAAAAGAGGCGGAAGTCAGCTTGGCTTTCCCACTGCCAATATCAAGCTTCATGATGAACTGTGCCCCAAAGCGGGCGTGTATGCGGTAACGGTCGAAACAACAAAGGGAAGATTTCAGGGTGTTGCAAACATCGGGTTTTCTCCAACCTTTGATGACCATATATTCACGGTGGAAGTTCATATTCTGGATTTTAATCATGATATTTATGATACCCGCATCCGGGTGAATATGGTGGCGCGCCTCAGAGATGAACAAAAATTTTCCAGCATCCAGGAACTTTCTGAACAGATCAGAACAGATATTCAAATTGCAAAGGATATTTTAAACAATGACCCTTCTTAAAATCCTTACATACCCTGAAAAATCATTGTCCCTGCCATCAGCACCCTTAGAGGAGATAACAGACGAGGTCATCGCATTAACCAAAGATATGGGCGAAACCATGTTTGAAGCCCCGGGCGTAGGCCTTGCAGCCCCCCAGGTCGGCGTGAACAAACGAATCATCGTCTATGACTCAAATGCCGGAAATCCGGAAGCTGACCGTGAACAAAAAGAATTCACCGCCCTGATTAATCCTGAAATTACTGCTGCATCAGGATCCATTGTTTCTGAAGAAGAGGGCTGTTTAAGTGTTGTAGATTACACATCCGATGTGAAAAGATATGAAACCGTTACCGTAAAAGCACAGGATATAGACGGCAATCCTGTTGAATTTGAGGCCAAAGGCATTCTTGCTGTTATCATGCAGCATGAAATTGATCATCTGGACGGCATTCTGTTTATTGACCGGATCAGTGTTTTAAAAAGATCCATCTACAAAAAAAAGCTGTCCAAAAAATTAAAAGAAAAAGAATAAACCCTATAATATTAAAGATAAAGATCAGGTGAAAAAAACCAGCATCATATTTATGGGAACACCGGATTTCAGTGTCCCGGCGTTAAAACACCTGGCAATTCAGGATGATTTTGACATCAGTCTTGTTGTCACCCAGCCGGACCGGCCAAAAGGCCGGGGTAAAAAACTGATTCCTCCACCGGTAAAAACAGCTGCCCTTGAACTGGGCATGGACGTTTTCCAGCCGGAAAAAATCAATACTGCCCAGGCAAAAGACAGACTGCTGTCCCTGGAACCGGATTTTTTTGTTGTTGTTGCCTATGGAAATATTCTGTCCCAGGATATTCTGGATATTCCTAAAATCATGCCCATCAATATTCATGCTTCACTTCTGCCAAAATACAGGGGAGCTGCCCCCATCCAGGCAGCCATTTTAAATATGGAAGCCACCACCGGCGTCACCACCATGGTCATGAGCAAGGGCCTGGATTCAGGGGATATCCTGTTAACATCCCAAACACCGATTTCTGATCAGGACACTGCCCAGGATCTTCATAACCGGCTGGGAGAAATGGGGGCGTCCTTGATTATCAAAACCATTCACGGCATCCTGAACCATACCATTACGCCGGAACCCCAGGACACTGCAAAAGCGACCTATGCCGGGATGCTGATGAAAAAAGACGGGCAGATCAACTGGAGACTGCCTGCAAAAAACATTGTAGCCCATGTCAATGCCATGACTCCCTGGCCCGGTGCATTCACCCGCTTAAGGGGCAAACCCACAAAAATTTTCAAAGCCCTTGCCTCTGACACCCATTCAAACTTTGAACCCGGAGTCATTTTTCAATGCGACAAAGACGGCATTCATGTTTCAACCGGAAAAGGCAGTCTGATTATTCTGGAACTGATGGGCGGCTCAGGAAAGCATCTTGCAGCCATGGATTTTTTACGCGGTGCCAAAATTACGCCTCCCATCCCGTTTGATCTTTAAATGCGCAAGGACCCCAGACATATTGCCGTAACTGTTTTACTCCACTGGCAGGCATCCTCCCAGACCCTTGACCGGAGTCTTGAAAAATTTTCACAGACCATTTCAGCGCTTTCAAAAAATGACAAGAATCTTTGCAATGCATTAATTTTCGGGGTTCTCAGACAAAGAGCGTCCATTGACTGGATTCTTGAACACTGTTCGGATATGCCCTTAAAAAAGATCAGCCCCTTTGCCTTGTATCTGCTTCGAATCACCCTGTTCCAGATCCTGCACATGGACAGAATTCCTGTTTTTGCTGCCATTAACACGGCTGTTGATATTGCAAAAAAAACACTGGGCCAAAAAACAGCCGGGTTTATGAATGCAGTTCTGCGAAATGCTTGCCAAAATGCCTCAAAAATCAGTCTGCCAGACCCCAAAAAGGATTCGGCACTGTTTATCAGTGTCCGCTATTCCATGCCACTGTGGCTTGCCAGAAAATGGGAAAAAACATTTGGATTTGAAACAACATGCACACTTTGCGCTCAGATCAATACCATTCCTGACATCACCCTTCGGGTCAATACGTTAAAAGCTGATATCCATTGCCTTACGGAACTGATAACACCCCATACCAAAGCGGTTCATCCCACAGTTTACAGTGCCTGCGGTCTGAATTTCACAGGCCCGGATACGGCCATCCATGAAATGGACGCCTTTAAATCAGGGCTGTTTCAAATTCAGGACGAGGCAGCACAGCTTGTCACAGAACTCATGGCCCCTGAACCCTGCGAAACTGTTCTGGATGCCTGTGCCGGACTTGGCGGAAAAACAGGCCATATTGCCCAGTTAATGAATAATCAAGGAAGCATTACTGCCCTGGATATAGACCCGGGCAAACTGGAAGCCTTGAATCTTGAAGCCCGGCGGCTGGGGCTTCATATCATACAGACACGCCCTGTGGATCTAATGCAGGCCACCATAAAAGATTTTGACACCTATTTTGACAGGGTCCTTCTGGATGCCCCCTGCTCAGGCCTGGGCGTTCTTCGGCGCAACCCGGACACAAAATGGAAACGCACCCAAAAGGATATTGAACGGCTGGCAGCAAAACAAAAAAAACTGCTCAATGCTGCCGCAAACCTGGTAAAACCCGGAGGGGTTCTTGTCTATGCGGTATGCTCATGTGAAAAAGAAGAGAATGAAGATGTCATTCATTCTTTTTTAAATAAGCGAAAAGATTTTTCAATTGATAAAAATATTGGATCTGATACGTATTCTGTATTCATGACAGATGAAGGATTTTTAAAAACATATCCGGCAGTAAACACGATGGATGGATTCTTTGCTGCCCGCCTTACAAGGATATCAAAGACGTAAATGAAATCTGCCATAAAATACATATCTGTCTTCTGCCTTGCTTTTCTTCTTTCTGGCGGTATTGCCTACTATGCTGTAAAGATTTTCACCAAAAGCGCAGGAGAAATCATCCTTCCCGAACTTCGGGGAAAAAATATTATTTATGTCCTGGAAACCCTGACCAACATGGGCCTGAATGCAAAATTATACGGAACACAATATGATGAGACCCATCCCAGATACGCTGTCATCTCCCAGGATCCCCTTCCCGGAAGCACCATCAAAAAAGGGCGGGATGTAGTCATTTATATATCCAAAGGGAAAAAAGAAAATATTGTGCCGGATCTTCGACAGGTGCCGCTTAGCCAGGCCTTGATTCTTCTGGAAAAAGCAGAATTCACCAAAGGGCATATTTCATTGACCTATTCTTCAAAAACCCGGAAAGACAGTATTATTTCACACTATCCAGAACCTTTTTCCAGTGCATTAAAAGGGACTGCAATCCATCTGCTTGTCAGCAGGGGTGATCCTGTTGCAGGGTTTATCATGCCGGATCTTACTCAAATGGATATTGAAAATGCCCGGCTAAAACTTGCAAAACAAAATCTTGAGATTTCAAAAATCATATCTGATACAGATGTCAGACAGCCTTATGGGAGGGTTCTGTCCCACCAGCCCAAATCCGGAAGCCATGTGACTCAGGACACCCCGATCACGCTGGTGGTAAATTATTCTCAAAAAAACAGGCAGATGAACCCGGAGAAACTTTCCGGCATGATCCTGCTGACCCAGTTCATACACCCTGGTTTTTTAAAGCGCCATGTCCGGGTACAAACGGATCGGCTGGGCCCGATGCTGGACTATTACGATGATTTTATCACACCCGGAAAAGAAATTTATTTTTTAATACCGACAAATAAAAGAACCCTGGTGAATATATTTATTGACCAGACCCTTATAAAAGCGATAACCATTGATCCTTGGAACAAGGACAATATTACAGGAGACCTATTATGGGAATCATTGCCCCTTCAATTTTATCCGCCGATTTCACAAAACTTGGAAATGAACTGACCGCAATTGAAGATGCCGGAGCTGACTGGGTTCATATTGATGTCATGGACGGACAGTTTGTCCCCAATATCACCTATGGTCCAATTATTGTGGATGCATGCAAACGCGCCTGCAGCCTTGAACTGGATGTGCATTTGATGATTGAAAAACCCGATGCCATCATTCCTGAATTTGCCAAAGCCGGTGCGGATTATATTTCAGTCCATGCCGAAGCCTGCACACACCTTCACCGCAGCCTTCAACTGATCAAAAGTCTGGGTAAAAAAGCAGGTGTTGCACTGAATCCTGCAACCCCTCTGTCGTCAATTCAGTGGGTCGTGGACCAGCTTGATTTTGTGTTGATCATGAGCGTAAATCCAGGATTTGGCGGCCAGAAATTTATTCGGTCAAGCATTGAAAAGATTTCATCTTTAAAACGCCTGCTCAAAGAAAACCATTCAAATGCCATTATCCAGGTGGACGGCGGCGTCAATGCAGACACCATAAAAGAAATTTCTGATGCCGGTGCCACGTCTTTTGTTGCAGGATCTGCCATTTTCAATACAAAAGACTACACATCCACGATTCAGGACCTGCGAAAAAGGATGTAGACAGTTAAAACACCTGTGCATAAAGTCATCCTGGTTCAGCCGCCGATCCAGGATTTTTACCTGACAAAAAAAAGAACCCTTCCTTACGGGCTTGCGTCCATTGCGTCGAGCATCAGACAAAAGGGCTTTGAGGTGGATATTCTGGATGCGCTTGCAACAGACAAATCCAGAATCATTGCATACCCGGAAGAATTTGCTGACCTTAAATCCTTTTACGGTCACAAGGATATGTCCTTGTTTTCCCTTTTCCATGACTTCAGGCATTTTGGATACAGCTTTGAACATATTGGTGCGCAAATCAAAAAAGAAGAACCGTTCATTGTGGGAATCTCCTCTTTGTTCACGGCCTATGCAGATACTGCGATCAAAACCGCCCAGACCATCAAAACATTTTACCCCCGGTGCTATATTGTCATGGGCGGGCATCACCCCACTGTTTTTCCCGAACAGGTACTGTCACACACGGCGGTGGACTTTGTTATCCGCGGAGAAGGAGAAGACAGCATGGCGCAACTGTGCTGTGCACTGGCATCCGGTTCAGATATTCAACAGATTCCAGGAATCGCTTTTCGCCGGAAGGATTCTGATCCAAAATGCGACACACAAAACACGCACCCTCAGCGCGCAGATTGCCATATCGCACCGCCTGCCTGGAAGGATGATCTCAACACCCTGCCCCTGCCCGCCATTGACCTGATCCACCACGAATATTACCAGCGCAAAAAAAGATATTCCGCCATGGTGGTCTCCAGCCGGGGATGCCCCATGCAGTGTTCATACTGCTGTGTTTCCGCAACATCTTCTTATGCCCGATTCAGACAAAGAAATGTTGAACATGTGATCAAAGAAATCAGACAGATTTTAAAAAGCCATGAAACAGGATTCATTGATTTTGAAGATGAAAATCTGTGCCTGAATAAATCATGGTTTATGGAATTATTTACGCAAATCAAAGATATCCTTTCTGCGCAGAATCTAAAAGAATCTGCAGAACTGCGCGCCATGAACGGGCTTTTTCCTCCGGCCATTGATGAAGACATTGTCTGCCTGATGAAAGACAGCGGTTTTAAAACACTGAACCTGTCTTTAGGGTCCACTTCAAAAGATCAGCTGGCCCGGTTCAAACGGCCGGATGTGCGAAAATCCTTTGAATCTGCGCTGTCGTATGCACAAAAACAGGGTCTTGAATGTGTCTCCTATATCATTGCAGCAGGCCCGGACCAGAATGCGCAAAGCTCCCTGGACGATCTGCTGTATCTGGCACAGAAAAGAACCCTTGTAGGACTGTCTGTTTTTTATCCAGCCCCCGGAAGCCTGGATTATGAAATATGCAAAACCCGCAATCTTCTGCCGGATACCTTCAGCCGGATGCGCTCAACTGCCCTGCCCCTGGATCATACCACTTCAAGACGTGAAGCTGTAACCCTGTTAAGGCTTTCACGAATCCTGAATTTTATGAAACATATTTTAGATACCTTTGGCAAAATACCTGCGCCAAAGGCTTTTTCAAATCATGAGAAACTGCTGGATTTAAACCGGACAGACATTTCCGTCAAACTGCTTCAATGGTTTTTACATGATGGAAAAATAAGAGGCGTACAGCCGGACGGGACTGTTTTTGACCATTATATTGATAAAGACCTTGCATTGAATTTTGCTCAAAAAATTCAAACCCTGAAAATTGCCGGAATAAAATAGTTCAAATAGCCTGATCACAAAAAGAAATTTATGGAGCAGTCCAATAGAATGAAGTAGAAAATTTTATTCGCCAGCATCATTGAGTACCGCATCAACCAGTTGCCGACGGATATAAATACCGTTTTGGATGAGGGCTTCGATGAGAGGCCCGCTGTCTGCAACGACTATGGGTTCACGCATTTTTTAATTCATCCAGGATTTGTTCATCATCGAGATTGATTACAGGTATTTCCATACGGCCCAGCTCATCCATGAATTTGATTTTATTCATATTGCACAGTTCCGCTGCTTTGCCGACAGAAAGACGGCCCAGCTCAAAAAGTTTAACGGCCAGTAAAAAAAGCATTTCCTGTTCAAGCGCTTTTTTTGACTTTCCCGTGGATATCAAAAGGTCATCACTGTAAGGTATTGAGAGCGTTTGCATAAATATATCCTCTCTATGTTTAAAAAATATTTTCCTTTAATACAATATACACAGAATAGATGTTTGACAAACAATAAATGCTTTTCTTAACAGTGACTTCTTAAAGAAAATAATCATAGCGTTCTTGAACCGGAAAACGTGTCCAGCGCCATATGTTCCTGCACATGCGCTGCAATCCTTGCGCGGACCATGTCTGAAATGTGTTCTATTTCCATATGTTCGAATACGGTATAGGGGATTTCATCCAGAACTTTCACTTCAATATGATGCCTGCCCTGAATCCTTAACGAATGCTTTGGCAGTGCATTTTTTGTATTATTTATGACCAGCGGCAGGATGGGTTTTTTCATCTTTTTGGCCAGAATAAATGCCCCGGGCTTAAAGGGTTTCAGAATTCCTGTTTTTGATCGCGTTCCTTCAGGGAAGATGATGACAGAAATATTTTTTGACAAAAGATCTTCACATTGGGCTATCATTTTTTTTATGCTGTGTTTATCTCCGCGCTTAAGCTTTACATGGCCGTTCAGTATCATGTTCCAGCCGATAAACGGCAGCAGGAAGACTTCGGCTTTTGACACCCAGCGAAACGGAAAAAACAGATAAAATGCAACAAGGATATCCAGTTGAGACTGATGATTGGACACGATGACATAGCTTTTTTTCATATCCATCTTTTGACGGCCGATAATATTGACCGACCAGGCCGGCATGCACCAGATATAAACAGATGCCCAGAAAGAACTGAACAGGCTTAATATGATCCGGCGGCGATCAAAAAAAAATGTTAAAAGAAATACGATTAAAGCAATTAAAAAGAAAACAGCTGAAGACAGCCCGATAAAAAGAATATACCCATAGGATAAAAAAAAGACCGCAATATTTTTAAAGCTCATAAGGCGTCAGACTCTCCCAACCGTCCTGGGTGACAAGAATGGTCTGCTCAAACTGTGCAGACAAGGAACCATCGTTTGTGACCGCTGTCCAGCGATCTTCGAGCACGTGCAGATCTCTTCGCCCCAGATTGATCATGGGCTCAATGGTGAACACCATGCCGGGAACAAGCACAATCCCTTCTCCTTTTCTGCCAAAATGCATGACCTGGGGCGGTTCATGAAAATCAATCCCCACACCGTGACCGATAAATTCTCTGACCACAGAACACTTTTGACCTTCAGCATAGGACTGGATTGCATATCCGATATCGCCCAGGGTTGCTCCGGGGGTTATGGCCTCAATGCCTCTTTTTAAGGATTGAGCTGCCACGTTCACGATTTTTTTCCCCTGCTGTGTAGGTGTACCCACAAAAAAGGTTTTGCTGGCATCTGCATAATAGCCGTTTAAAATAGGGGGTGATGTCCACATTTACAATATCCCCGTCTGCCAGAACACGATCTCCGGGGATGCCATGACAGATCACCTCATTGACTGACACGCATACGCTTTTCGGAAATCCTTTGTAATTTAAAGGTGCCGGGATTGCACCGGCCTTAATGGTTTGCTCATGGACAAAAGTATTAATCTCTTCTGTTCTAAGGCCGGGTTTGATCATGGTTTCCACCTGATCCAGAATGGACATCAAAAGCTGGCCGCATTTTCGGATGCCTTCAATCTGCTCAGGCGTTTTCAACCGGATATCGTATTTTCTTTCATATTCTTCTTTAATACTGAGTTCTATTTTCCTGTTTCTGCAGCAGTTTTTATATTTTTTCCCACTACCGCATGGACACAGATCATTGCGACCGATTTTCACTGCCTGTTTTTTCATTTTTCCCCAATCTCCGCCGGAGTGCCCCATAATGAATGGAGATATGCATTTTCAATTTTTATTTTTATAATATCGCCTATACTGGCATTTTCCGACGGAAAATGCACGATTTTATTGGACTGGGTTCTTCCGGACATCTGTTTTATATTTTTATTTTCAGCTTCAAACCCGTCCCTTTTTTTAGCGCTTGCACCCTCGACAAGCACGTCCACAGTCTTTCCTGTCAATTTTTCGTTATTTTTCCGGGAATAATAATCCTGCCGTTCCAACAGTTCATTAAGCCTTTTGCGTTTGATTTCCTCATCAATCTGATCAGAAAATTTTGCTGCAGGCGCCGACGATCTGTCTGAATAGGCAAATGCAAAAATTGAATCATATTCAATTTCGCCAAGCAGATTCATGGTATCTTCAAAATCCTGTCGGGTTTCAGAAGGAAATCCAACAATCATGTCTGTTGACAACCCGATATCCGGACACTGCGTTTTTAAATCAATGATCCGTTTCAGATAGGTTTCCCGCGTATATCCCCGGTTCATTTTTTTGAGAATGGCGTTTGACCCGGACTGCACGGGCAGATGAAGATGGTTGCAGACCTTGTCCATGTCCCGGATGGCGCAGATCAGGTCCATGGAAAGATCCTTGGGGTGAGATGTGGCAAACCGGATTCGCTGTATCCCTTGTATCTGGTTTATTTTTTCCAGCAGCCGGGGAAAAGAAATCTTACCTTCTTTTTTCCCATATGAATTGACGTTCTGACCCAGCAGAGTAACTTCTTTGACTCCGGACGCTGCCATGGCTGTAATTTCTTCAATAATATTTTCAGGTTCCCGGCTTCTTTCAGTCCCCCGGACATACGGCACCACACAATAGGTGCAAAAATTTTCACACCCCTGCATAATGGTCACAAACCGGGAAATCTGATTTTCATCAAACCCGAGAGTTTCCGGCATAACCTCATAAATCACTGATGAATCCGCTGTATCCGTCACTTTCTGACGGCCTGACTTCACCGCCTCGATATGCCGGGCAAACCGTGAAAAAGCCCGGGTTCCCAGGACAATATCCAGATGCGGTATTCTTTCAAATGCTTTTTCACCTTCCTGCTGGGCCACGCAACCGGCCATGACCCCGATCAGTTCAGGCTTTGTCTTCTTCAGTTTCGTCAGCCTGCCTAAAAAGCTGAATGCCTTTTCCTGAGCCTTATGCCGTATTGAACAGGTATTGCAGACCACCATATCAGCCTTGTGAATATCATCGGTTTTCTCATATCCCAGAGAACTGAGTATGGCCATCAGTTTTTCAGAATCATATACATTCATCTGACAGCCAATGGTATGTATATAGGCAAATTCACTATATTTCATTAAACATAAAATCCTTTTGCAAATCCTGGATAATCATCTGTGCGGATTCCATCCGGTCCGGTGCGATGGCCAGGCGGATATGGCCTTTTTGAGCATCAATTGTCGTTGCAATGGCAATCCCCTCATGGGCTTCAAAAATAAACCGGATAAATCCGATTCTGGTCTTGTCCACTATATATTCTTTATGATGTGTTTTCATTTATTTTTATTTTCTCCGTCATCTGATATATCATTATTGATCAAAACTTCAAACACCTAAAATCAATCCCGGCATACGGGTATCAACCGCCTTTAGGTCTTTGTGGAAAATTAAATATTTAAAACTTGTAAAATTTACAATATTCTTATATAATTCAATATTTTATCTATACTGGCTGTAAATGCCGAATTTTTTAAAGGAACGCGATGTCAGAAATGAATACGCCCGTGACCGGGTTTGAACAGATGAACCTGCACCCGACCATATATCCTGTTTTACAAAAACAGGGCTACCATACCCCCACCCCCATACAGATACTCACCATTCCCCACCTGAACACCGGAAAGGATATGATCGGCCAGGCCAAAACCGGGACCGGTAAAACAGCCGCGTTTGCCCTGCCCCTTTTGTCCCGGATCGATATTGAAAACAAACGGCCCCAGATACTGGTGCTGACCCCCACCCGGGAACTGGCCATTCAGGTGGCAGAATCTTTTAAAACATATGGATCCGGAATGAAAGGTCTGAATGTTTTATCCGTATATGGCGGACAAAGCTATAGTGTGCAGCTCACCCAGCTTAAAAAAGGTGTTCATGTGGTTGTCGGGACTCCCGGCAGGCTCATGGATCACATGCGCCGCAAAACCATCACCCTTGCAGACCTGTTCAGCGTGATCATTGATGAAGCAGACGAGATGCTTCATATGGGGTTCATCGAAGATGTGGAATGGATTCTTGAACAGACACCGGATAATATACAAACCGCTCTTTTTTCAGCAACCATGCCGCCCCCGATCCGGAAAATCGCACAAAAATATCTGACCGCGCCAAAGGAAATATTTGTAAAACCGGACAACAGCGAAACAGGAACCATCCACCAGAAATTCTGGCTTATCCAGGGCACCAAAAAAGCCGATGCACTTATCCGGATACTGGAAGCCACCACCTTTGAAGGGGTGATTGTTTTTGTCAAAACCAAGGCCACCACCCTTGATGTGGCAAAGGCGCTGGAGGCCAGAGGATTTAAAGCCGAGGCCCTTAACGGTGATCTTGCCCAGGCTGCCCGGGAAAGAACGGTCCG
This sequence comes from Pseudomonadota bacterium, assembly GCA_018821535.1. Lineage (GTDB taxonomy): Bacteria > Desulfobacterota > Desulfobacteria > Desulfobacterales > Desulfobacteraceae > Desulfobacula. The sequence goes on from JAHJLV010000030.1 coordinate 70,787, forward strand.
GCGGTTAAAAAACGGATATATTGATATTCTTGTGGCAACAGATGTTGCTGCACGCGGTCTGGATGTGGACAGAATCTCCCATGTTATTAATTATGATATGCCCTCAAAGGTCGAGCCGTATATTCACAGAATCGGCAGAACCGGCAGAGCGGGCAGAACCGGAGAGGCCATCCTGTTTGTGGGCCGCAATGAAAGCTGGATGCTTAAAAACATTGAGCGGGCGACAAAACAACCCATCAAAGAACTTGCGCTGCCGTCCAATACCCAAATCAATAAAAAGCGAATCGATGATTTCAAAAAAGCCATCACACATGCCTTGACAGCTCAGGATCTTGATATTTTTGAAAATCTGGTGGAAGCGTACGCAAAAGAACAGGAAATGGATGTCATAAAAATAGCCGCAGCCCTTGCAAAAGCAGCCCACGGCGACACTCCGTTTCTTTTACCCGAGCATAAAGAAAAAACAGCGCGCACAAAACCGTTATCCCCTTCTTCGGAGAAAAAACCGCTGCCCCGAAAAGAAAAGAAAACCGCTGCTGCAAAAAGCAAAGACAAGCCAGCGCCTGCCCCACGGAAAACAAAAGCGCAGCTCCCTGAGGCCAAGCCATCGGATGCTAAACCCTCTGATGTTAAAAAAATGGATACAAAAAAAACGGATACTAAAATATCTGATGCTAAACAATCTGATACCAGGCCAAAAGAATCTGTTCCTTTGGTTCCGGGCATGGAAAGATACCGCATTGAAGTGGGCAGAAACCACGGTGTGAATACCAGAAATATTGTCGGCGCCATAGCAAACGAATCCGGCCTGGAAAGCAAATACATAAAAAATGTGGATATAAATGCAGAGTTCTCATTTGTGGACCTTCCCTTTGGAATGCCCAAAAGCATATTTTCCGTGCTGCAGAAAACCTGGATTAAAGACCGGAAACTGTCCATTTCAAAATGTGCATAGATGAAGCATACCACCGTATTCAAATATTTTGAGCCGGATAAAAATATTGTAGGCAGACTGAGTCAGGGACTGAACTGCAGTCCCATTCTGGCAACCCTGCTGACCGCCAGAGGAATTACGGATGTTAAAAAAGCCCGGCATTTTTTACATCCCACACTTGAAAACCTGACAGATCCTTTTTTGCTCAAAGATATGGACAAAGCGGTTGAACGTATTTTTACAGCAGTTGAAAACAAAGAAAAAATTCTTGTATTCGGAGACTTTGATGCAGACGGTGTCACGTCAACCGCACTGATTTATGAATTTTTTGAACACTGCGGCGCCAATGTCTCCTGGTATATTCCCCACAGGATCAAGGAAGGATACAGCCTTGCACCGGATCATATCCATCAGGCTGCAGATCAGGACATCGATCTGATCATCACTGTTGACTGCGGCATTACAAGTCACGCAGCCATTGAACTTGCCAGAAAAGAAGATATCGATGTGATCATCACAGATCACCATGAACCACAGACAGATCTGCCGGATGCTGTTGCGGTTATCAATCCGAAAAGAAAAGACTGTCATGCAGACCTTTCATACCTGGCCGGGGTCGGGGTTGCATTTTTCCTTGTCATGGCCCTGAGAAAATATTTCAGGGAACATCATTTCTGGGAAAACCTGAAAGAACCCAATCTGATGCACTGTCTGGACCTGTTCACCATCGGAACCATCGGGGATATGGTGCCGCTGATCCATGACAACAGACGCCTTTGCATTGCAGGATTTGATACCCTGCGCAAGGGGTTGCGTCCGGGGGTAAAAGCCCTTGCCCAGAGCGCCAGAACAGATATTGCCAAATTGGATTCAGACGACATCTCCTTTAAAATTGTTCCCAGAATCAATGCGGCCGGCAGAATTTCCCATGCACGGATCTGTGTATCACAACTGACCGCTGCCGACAGTCTCCAGGCCCAGAATACCGCTGCCATCCTGGATCAGTTAAATTCCAAACGGCAGATCATTGAGCAGGAAATTGTATCTGACATTGAAAACAGAATTTTCAAAGATCCCACACTGCTTGATCACCGGCTGCTGTTTTTATGGGATGATAAATGGAACCCGAGTGTACTGGGAATTGCCGCCTCAAAACTGACCCGGAAATATCATTTCCCTGTTATCCTGTTATCCACGGCTGCGGAAGACGCCATCGGTTCAGGCAGAAGCGTGAACGGGATCAATATCCACACAGCGTTAAAGGAAAATATGTCCATCCTTGAAAGATTCGGAGGACACGCCATGGCCGCAGGTCTTACCATCAAGAAAAAGAATCTGCCACTGCTGCACAAAAACCTGGAACATCATATTCAAACAGTCTATTCTGAAAAAGATTTTCAAAAAACCTTACCCATTGATGCCGTTCTCAATTTTGAAGACATCAGTTTTGAACTGGCACAAGACATAGACCGGCTTCGGCCGTTCGGGACAGATAACCCGGAACCGGTTTTTATCAGCCAGAACATTCATGTTGCCGCTTCCCACATCATTGGCCTGAATCACAGAAAAATGATTTTAGAACAGGCCAAAAACTCTTTGGGCAACAAAATAGAAGCTTTCCATTTTAATGTTGACAATATAGACGATCTGCCGGATTTCTACCCTGAAATTGTCTTCCGGCTTAAAATCAATAAATTCAAAGCAGACGCAATCCAGATAATTATTGAAAATCCATAGATTTTAACCTTGTAAAACATCCCTGTTGTAGTATATAAAGATTGATTAATATTTTATTGTTTTTTGATAACCTTAAGGAAAATTTAATGGCTAAAATCTTTTATACCGGAAACAGGGAAGCAAAACTTCTTTCAAAAATAGAATCATCCAAGGAACGTGAAAGAATAAAGACAATCAGCGTGATCCGGGACAACGTAGATACCTTTAGCAGCAAAGTTGCCATGAAACTTATTGAGTCCGGCCTGATTGAAACCACTTCAAAATCCAGCGTTGAAAATCAGATCGCAAGATGCCTGGATACGCTTTGCAAAGCAGAAGATTTTGATATTGACTATATGATCGCACCGTTCCGGACCCTTATTTCCAACCCCAATATTGCAAGTCTGTATCTGACCGCATTTGTCGTTGAAAAACTGATCAACCACAGAGATGTTGTTGATATATACGGCAGTGACGAAGATATTTATTTTTGCATTCAAAAAGAAGTCAATGCGCTGATCAAATAATTGCTTTTGCTATAAAAAACCAACTTCAGAACTTATTTATGAATATGGGGATGTCTGCCATGTTTATGAACATGTTCATGCCGATGAATATGAATTTCATCATCCTTTAGAATCCTGCCGTTTTCCATGGAATAAATCCTGTCTGTCACGGAACTGACAAAATCAAATTCATGGGAAATCACAAAATACGGAATATCCAGACGATTCAGAATATGGATCAGTTTTTTTTGAACCTTGTTATCCAGACCTGCCGTGGGTTCATCCAGCAGCAGGACATCCGGTCCCATTGCCAGCACTGCGGCCATTGCCACCAGCCGTTTCTGTCCGCCGGACAGCCGATGGGTGATGTGGCGTTCAAAAGCTTCAATGCCAAGGCGTTCAAGGGTCATCCGGGCGATATCAATGGCATCTTCCCGTGAGAATCCCAGGTTCAGGGGCCCGAAAGCCACGTCATCCAGCACCGTGGGGCAGAACAGCTGGTCATCTGAATCCTGAAACAGCAGACCGATTTTAGACCGGACCGGAACAAAATCCTTTTCTTCTTTCAGGACCTTGCCGAATATGGTAATGGTTCCTGAATCCGGACGGCACAGCCCCATGATCACGTGCAAAAGGGTTGTCTTGCCTGATCCGTTCGGGGCCATCATCCCGATCCTGTGGCCCTTGTTGATCTCAAGATCAAGGTGATTCAGCACATTTGTATCTGTGCCCGGATATGCATAACAGATATCTTCCAGCCGGATTACATTTATAGGATCATTCACTGTCACATCCAGACTCTTTCAAATAAGACAAGGGCAACTCCTGCCAGACATGTGCCGGTTAAAAACACAGTATTTAATACATTTGGCTGATAAAGGTCAAGCGTATAAAATTTTCGATGAAAGCCGCGACACAGCATGGCATTGTGAACTCTTCTGGCCCTTAAGGATGCCCGGACAAACAGCATTCCTGCAAGATAGGCAAAGGTTTTATATGAGTGCAGATTTGTTCCGGGAACAAACCCTCTGAATTTTGCCGCCCGGAGCAACCGGTGATATTCCTCCTGAATCACCGCAATGTACCGGTAGGACATGAGCAGTAAAAACACCATCTTGTCCGGCACATGAATCCTGTGAAGTCCATTTCCCAGACTTGCAATGGACATGGTTGCAATCAATGCGGTGAACATTAACAGGATACTGACGGACTTGACGGTTATTTTGGCACACAGCTCAATTCCCGGACGGGTGAATTCCAGTATCCCGTATTTAAAAAGGACCTCACCATCAAACGTCAGCGGCAGAACAATCCAGATCATCAATAAAAACCAGAAAACCGGTTTCAACCGCAGCAGAACATCTTTCCAGTTCAGCTTTGCCATACAGCATAAAACCAGGGCAATCCCCAGGTATGCGCCACTCATATACAGATTGTCGCAAAGGGCTGCACAGGAAGACAGGACACCGGCGGACACTATACGGACCGCCGGTGACAGACCATGAATCATGGAATTTCCAAAGGCAAATTTTTCTTCAATCATGGGTTTTCTTTTTTTTTCTGAGATAACCAGTAAGGAGCGCCAGCAAAAAAATGATGCCGATACCCCCCATAATTTTCAATGGCGAGGGGCCGGATTCAAACTTTTGTTTTTCTTCCATGGATGCGGCCAAATGGTTTTCATCACCCGGCGTTACCAGTTCATCGTGGGACAGTTTCCAGGTTGCGGAATGCCCGGTTCCGGCATCCAGACGAATCACAAGGTCTGAATCCACCTGATCCGGAATTTTGAACACATAATTGCCCTGATCATCTGTCACGCCTTCGTGGACAACAGTGCCTTTTTCATCAATCACCTGGATGGGACAGTCCTTTGCCTTTTTTTTGGAACCGAAACTGCTCTCGGTATGAATCATGCCGTCTTCCACCCAGGCAAACACAATCACCTTGTGTGCAGACACATCTTTGGCTGCCACCAGGCAGATGAGAACACATAAAACCCACAGCGCTTTATACTTCATTTTTCTGTCCTTTTTCTATCCTTGATTTTCTGTCAGACGTATTGCCATTTTTTTGTCCGGGTATGATCTCAGGATATACTTTTAATAAAAAAGTCACACAAAAGCCCGTCACAATTCCTTCAATAATCATGATTGGGATATTCGCGGCCATGACCAGGACACAGGTTTCAAAAAAATTTTTTTCAGTCAACCACAGGGCTGCTGAAAGGATCAGTGACGAAAGGAAAATGGCCCCGGCCCCGGATAAAGCCCCGGCAGCAATGCTCAAGCGAGGTGATTTTCCCAGAAGGGGCAAAAAAAGATAATGAACCATTACCGCAGGCAGTGCCATGATCACAACATTTGCCCCCAGCACTGTCAATCCGCCATATTGAAAAAAAACCGCCTGGAGCAGCAAAGCGATAAATATGGCAGGAAACGCTGCAAATCCCAGCAGCAGACCGATAATGCCGTTCAGGATTAAGTGGGCACTGGAAGGCCCGATATTCACATGAATCAACGATGCCACAAAAAAAACCGCTGCCAGCATGGCCACATGGACGATATGATCATAATCAATTTTTTTTAATCCGATTGCGCAGCCTGCCACTGCGATAACTGCCCCGGATACCAGCACCGGAGCAGAAAGGACGCCTTCTGAAATATGCATTTTTATTTTACCTGCCAGTCTTCAAATTTCACCCAGATCACAGCACCCAGCTCGATATCCTTTTCTTCTTTCTCATGCATCATTTTTTCATCGGATGTCGAAAGTGCTGCAAATCCCCACCACCCTGCCACAGGCGCAGCATAGGTAAACACCCCGTTCTGGTCCGCCTTGATTGTCTGGGCAACCATATAATCTGTCGGTGCATGCGCTTTTTTATCCTGATTGAAATATTCCACTTCAATCTCGGCATAGGGCACAGGCTTGCCATCCAGTTTTACAATGCCCTGAAACACATTGGTTGCATACAGCCCAAAGGGTTTGGACAAGGGCACAATTTCTGTTTTCAGGCCGATCTCGGCATCCCAGCCTTCATCATCGCCAAATGCAGCCACAACTGTTTTTGTATAATGGATGATAAAACAGTCTTCTGCCGGTTCCCAGTATGGCACAGGCTCCATCACAAAGCTGCAGGCGCCGGGGCGGTTCACTGTGAACGATGATGTATACGCATCATCGTTCATGATTTTTATTTTTTTCAAACTGCCCAAAAGATCTGTTTTTTTGCCATTGTTCACAACATAAAAGGCTTTGGGCAGATCCAGAGGCATGCCCACCATCTCAAACGGATGGGAAAAAGACAATTGCATCTCAATTCTGCGGCTGTCTTCCTGCATTACCATATTATCTGAAGGAATCACCATACCAAAATGCGCCATTGCCGAATTTAAAGAAAAAAACAGAACCAGACCGGTTAAACAACAGATTTTAAAAATTTTCATCCCACGTCTCCTGAAAAATAAAAAAACCACCAAAGGCATATTCGAAAATTCATTTTCGATGATTGTAACCTTCGTGGCTTAAATGTGTAATTTTATGTTTTCTATGCATCTTCAGACTTCAGCCTGAAATTAAGTACGTCCTATCGTTTCTGCCAAAAGAAGTCAACACTAAAAAAGCATTTGGGCTGCAAAACAAGCAGGTTGCAGCCCAAACACAAACACGCTTTAATTAGGTTTTGTCTTAAAATTATTTTTTAACCCATTTCCCGTCCGAGGTCTGAAAAAATTCTCCTTGCTTCGCCCTTTGGGCTTTAACCACTCCCATATTTTTTTCAATGATCTGGATAGAGGTGCCTTCGTCTTCTGCAACAAGCCCGTACAATTCTTTTCTATCCTTATTTTCAGCGTCTACGACCTCTGCTTTTTCTGCACTTCCCACAAAAGCCAGATAACCATTGTACGTTTCGCCCACAACTCCGGATGCTTTCAGCTGATTTACAACACCGATTCTGTCTTTCATGCTCTGAACAATCTGCTCTTTTTCCCTTGCAGATGCCTGTGAAAATGTCAAAAAAACAAGGCCGGCAATCAGCAGCGCACAGATATTAATTGTCCTGAATATTTTCATTTTTCCTCCTGTGTGTATTCAACTTTTATTCTTCGATTTCATCCAAAAGATCATTCAATGATTTTTGCACCCTGACATTAACATCAACGGTGATATGAATGGGTTTTATTTCAACGGGTTTCAATTCGACCTGATGACTGGTCTGGCAGCCCGAAAAAACAAACATGACAAGGCCAAATGCAATGACTAATACGATTCTGGGCATACGCTCTCCTTTTTATTTTAAAAATGCTTTTAATTTATTACCAAATTTCATGACTTCATTAAAGGGAAGATTTAAATTCACATCCAGTTTAATGCCCTGGAAATTTGAACCCGGACTTTTGGTATCCACCCGGATAAATCTGCCCACTTCTTTTTTATATTCAAAGGGCATAACGCCTGTGGGTTTTCCATCCAGCTCCATATTTACAGAAAGGATATCCCCTGCGGTATTGAATGAAATCTTTGCCCACTGATAATTGAAACTCTTCAAGGCTTCACGGGCAAGGTCAAGTTCTGAAAACTGCGGACTGTCCAGCGGGATACCGGCAGTGATCACATCGGTATTGCTGACCTTGATTTTTCCGCCGCTGCCCGGTGTGGAAAACAAGAATCCATTATCAAAAAAGATATCCCCGTTTTTATATCGGATCGGTATCCGGCCGTTCAGTGTCCCTTTCCCCTCTGCCTTGAACGCCCCGATCTGTGCAAGCAGCTGTGTCATTTCCAGCCGGTCGCAATACAGGGACAAGGCATATCCATCAGTTTCCTGGGGCAACCGGATGGCTTCTGTGGTGACAGTACCATTGCACCATTTAAAGCGGATATTCTCAGCCAGGACAGATGCCCCGTCCTCAACGGAAAACCGCAGTTTCACATCACTGATGTTCACCTTGCTCACAACAACCGAATCAATGGTCAATGTCTGGCCCGGCAGTGTTTCCGGCACCAGTAAATCATTGAACTGCATGGAGGTGTTTATTCCGCTGGCAGTTAATTTTGTATCCGGCAGATGCACATTCCCGTTTTTAAGATCAAGCGTCATGGCTGTTTTCAGCGTATTATCTGTCCAGTCAGCGCTGCCTGAAATTGAGGCCATCACATCAAACTTACCTGATTTCATGTTTTGAGGCATCCATTTTTTAATATCATTATGGGTCAGCTTAAACGGCGGTGCATCAAATTGTGCGGCAATCTTCAGTTTGTCTTCTAATCCAATGTGAATTTTAAATTCGGTTTTAACCTGTTTAAGCGCATCAATATTCAAGGCCCCTGCAACAGCAAACTGTTTTTGGTCGGTCTGGACAATATTCCCCTTTGTGGAAAAAACATGTTCCTGATTATATGCTATATGGGGGACGTTGAAACTGCCTTTTATCTGAATCTTGTTTTTTTTGTCTGCCGGCGCAGTGTTAACATTCAAGTGAAGCAGAGCGTTCTTAAAGGACAGTTTCTGATCTTTGAGGATAAACATGCCGGTTTTGCAGTTGATATTGATGTTTCCGGCAACTGCTTCAGGTGTGCCGTTGAATCTGGCTGTGACCTGCGGAGAGACAAGGGACAGATTGCCTGATGCCTGGGGGATATCAAGCGTGCTCATATCGCCTGTTTTGATATCCACATCAAACACACCCAGGTTTTTCAGATCAAATCCAGCCGTGTATTCAACCGGAATCAAAGGGATCTGCCGCGACTGCAGCTTGAAATCACCCTGAACCAGAACCTTCTGGTTTTCTATCAAAGCTGTTGCCCTGATTTTATCCACCCGGACATTCAAGGGGTCTTTTACTGAAACCTGAGAAACAGCAAGATCCCATTTTTTTTGAGGTGCTGAAGAAAAAAGACTGAAATCTATTGGTCCTGCAATACGGGCGCTGTCTGTAATTTTGGATATAAACCGGCCCAGATGCCCGGAGTCAAATGCCTTGCCATCAATTTTTACCCTTTCCACGCCCTTTTCCAGATCATAGTCCACCTGTGCATCTATTTTTTCTCCAAAGGGATACACCGAAGCTAAAAGCGAGACTTTTCCGTTGTCCGCCTGGATTGTGGACAACGCTTCCAAAGGAATTAAAAAGACCTGTCCTTTTATATTTAAAACAAGTTTTGCGTTCTTCAGAACAAATTTTTCCGGCAGGTAGGGCAGAAAAGGCGATATGTCCATGGGTTTTTTTTGTTCTGACGAAGCGCTCACGTTCACACCGCCAATCTGTATCTGATTGTCCTTATCCAGCTGTGCATGGATCGTCAAGCCTGAAACGATGATCTTTTTGACTCTGGGGGTCCTTGAAAAGGAAATCGCATACCGGATATCAATTCCGTCAACAGATATTCCTTCTGTCACCCGGATATCAGAAATATAGGTGCTTGAAATTCCCAGTTTTTCAATTTTGAATTCAACCGGATACTGTTGTGCAATTCCGGGCAGCCGGTTTTGCAGCACCGGCTCAACAATAGCGGGCAGCACTGCCAGCCCGATAAGCAGAACAATCGTGACCACGGCCGCAAACGCTGCAGTATATATGACACTCTTTTTAACCGGCATGTTTGATATTCACCTTTAAATACATATCCCCTTTTGCACCATCCGGCTTGATTTTTCCCATCCTGGCAAGCCGCAGACGGGTGCCCTGTTTTACGCCCGGAGGAATCTTCACTGTATACAGAGGGTTGTAAAAGCCCCAGGGGATGGTCACTGTTTTATTTGCCCCGATAATGGATTCAAAGGGTGTTATCTCAATTTCCCCCTGAAGATCCCAACTGTCCTGTGATCCTTTTGCCGCAATCATCTGAAGTCTGGGTGTCCGCTTCTTTTCAGTATATTGACGGATACTTTTCTGCACCCCGGTTTGCGGCAGTCCCTGATTCATCTTCACCAGAATAATTCCTGCTATAAATCCGCCAATATGCGCCCACCAGGCAATACCCGCACCTGCTGAGCTTCCGGCAGCATTGACAAGCTGAAGAAAAAACCAGAAGCCCAGGAATATAAACGCCGGAACTTCAATAAACCAGGGAATAATAATAATGGGAATCAATGTTAAAATCCTGGCTTTGGGATACAGCAGAAAATATGCGCCCATAACCCCTGCAATGGCTCCGCTTGCACCAATGGTCGGCATCATGGGGTCTGTGGTCAGAAAAAAATGACACAGCCCCGAAATAATACCGCAAAGCAGATAAAACCCTAAAAACCTGACTGATCCGAAATGATCTTCAACATTATCACCAAAAATATATAAAGACCACATATTCCCTAAAAAATGCAAGAATCCGCCATGCAGAAACATATACGTGAACATGGAATAAATATGATTGAAAAGCGAAAACCTTTGGGAAAGTTCATACACGGTATATTTTGCAGGTACAAGCCCGAAATAATAAAAAAAAGCCTGATTATCCAGCCCGATCTGAAGCTGAACCATGAACACCAGAAGATTTACAGCAATCAAACCATAGGTAACAACAGGAAAAGACCCGGATATCTGATGGTCCCGGATGGGTATCACTTGACCACCCTTAAACGATATTGATCTTCAAGGCTTTTTTTCAACTGCTTTAAAATTTCCATCACCGCATCTTCAATGGTGACGGCATCATCGTTGAGCAGCTGACGGCACTGTTCAAGCAGAATGCTGTTTTGTGAATCAAACCCGAGTCGTCGTCTTAAATAATACAGCAGGGAAAAATACAGGCCAGGGATATCCTGTGTTCTTGCCCTTGCAATACCTGTTTTTGTTTTCAGCGGCAAATCCTCTTTCAAAAGTGCCAGTGCATCCTCCATGGACAAAGGAAAGGCCTCGTGAACCGGGCCGGTCGGCAGACAATCCTTAAAGAAATCATCTGCATGCGAATCCGAATACAACAGAAAAAGCATGGTTTCCAGTATGATTTTCACATCCTGGTAAATACCAGGGAAATTGCTCAGGCGCGGCCCTGCAACATTCAGCACCCGGATCTGATTTTCAAGAACAAAAGACTGTGCAATCAGCGCTGCTTCAAACGCTTCTGTTGCTATCAGATCAATATAACAACTGGGTTTTCCCATCGCTCTGGCATACCCCAGGGTCAGCTTTGAGCCGCCGGTCAGCGGTCCATAAGAAATAATGAGCGTGCCCTGGGAGTCCGTTACATTCTGACGGGTTCTTTCCGGGTAACCCGCAGTTTCCATCTCATCCATCGCATATTTTGACGGCAAAACCCCGTCTTCGGCTTTTCTTCCCTTTGGCACCCAGCCGCCGTGATCAAGATTATATTTAATGGCGACATCCAGTGCAGACCTGTCTGCGCCGGTCTGTCCCCCTGACATTATCTTTTTTATCATAATCGATATCAATTATACCTTTTTTTTAAAAAACACTTTTCTATCATACCAGCAAAAGGTATAACTTCAATATAATTTTACACTTTTGAGCAGACCCGATAAGACCATGAACATACCGTCAAAAATCCAATGTTTCAAGCTCATGAAAGATATGAAAATGATGGATCATATCGTTGATCATTCCATTGCGGTTGCAAATGTCGCTGTGTTTTTATGTTTCAAGCTTAAAAAGATTTATCCCCAGATCAACACTCCGCTGACACTGTCTGCCGCCCTTCTGCATGATATCACCAAAACACGCAGCTTTGAGACAAAAGAAATCCATTCCCAGACCGGTGCAGACATTTTATCAGACCTGGGGTATCCGGAAGTGGGGAACATCATCCGGCAGCATGTTCTTCTGGATTCCTACGCTTCCCAGACACCGGTTTCCGAGCAGGAGATTGTCAACTACGCCGACAAAAGAACCCTGCATGATAAGGTTGTTTCATTGAAAAACAGAATGGAATACATCCAGTGCAGATATAATGCGGATAATGCACTTGAAGAGCGGTTTCGCATGATGATAACAAACACCCTGGCGCTTGAGAAAAAAATTTTTGATCTTCTGGATATTTCACCGGATCAGCTGGCCGAACACGTAAAACAGAAAATCAGAAAAGAAGACTGGACGTAAAGATTACGCCACGACATAATGCTGAACAATATCAAACAGATCATTTATCCCGAAGGGTTTGGCAAGAAAGGCATTTGCCCCCTGAACCCTGGATTTTTCCTCATAAGCCGCAATACCGGACATGATGATAAAAATCTTTTCCGGATATTTCTGCTTCACCCGGCTCATCAGTTCAAAACCGTCAATCTGCGGCATGTCCACATCTGAAATAACAATATCCACCCTGTTGCCTTTCTGGATATAGTCCCAGGCAGAAAGCGGATCTTCAAAAGACATGACTTCCCGGTTCACACAATAGGTCAACGCTGTCACGGTCAGATCCCTGATCTGGGTATCATCATCCACCACCATTATTTTGACATCCTGAATAATCTTTAACTCTCCTTGCAAAAACAGTTAAGCGACTTTAAGGACCTTGTCAAACAATACAAGCCTGCTCCGGGGAAATGCACAGCGTTCTATTATCTCAATATTGTCAAGCACAGCTTCCCGCCGGTGAACACCCAGAGGATAGTTTTCTCCGATAATGGCTGAAACCATAATCGCCAGCAGCCTTACTCTTTCCTTGAACAGATGCTGGGAAGTTTCCATGCCCAGAAAGGACAGATCCATTCCGGATATCATCTTGCTGATTTCACCGGCATTTTTCAGACTGGCTTTTTTACGATATTTGCCCACGGGATATCCCTGCAAGGCGGCCTTGACAACAATAATTAAAAAATGAAGCCGTAATAAAAACAGATCGTTTTCGTTCATGGACCGGAGCGGATGATTACGACAACCAAATTTTTTCATTCTCAACGCCTTTTAAGGATAATAGTCTCAAAAAATCGTTATCCGTAATATCATATATCCTGGATTAATCAAATCTTTTTCTGGGCTTTTTTCGGGTTTCAGCGTGGTGATATTTCACCTGTTTCGCGGATATCTTTTACTGTCCGTTGTATCCGGTTTTTAATGTCTGCAATTTTTATTTTCTGTTCTTGTTTTAAAGACTGTTTTAATAAAATCTGCTCATCCATCTGCTTTTTAAATGCATCATACTGATGAAACTGCTGACTGATTTTCTCCTTGAAATCCCTGACTGCAGCATCTATCAGGGGGGTAAAATAATATTGGTGCAGTGTTGAACCACAGGCTTCAAACTGATTTTTCAGGTCCTTGACAGTTTCATGTTTTATCTTTGAAACCGCCTTGTTCAGGCCCGGAGTAAACGATACTGTCTCCTGCTTTTTATACGCGGCCTTGAGAATATTAAAAATGGTGTGAAGACCAAAATCTGTAAACACATTCAACCGGGTTTTTGAGGTGTACACTGCAGAAAAAATACATTCCGGCAGTTCAAGCCCCAGTATTTTTATGATTTTATCGATATCCACTGTATCTGAAAAGATGTGCCGGGACGATTCGGGTTTTTGATCCGTTTCCAGAAGATCAATGCGATACGTATCAGACAGGGATTTAAAATAGGATGAAATCCGGGATTGCTCATATTTGACAAACTGGTTCACTTTTGGCTGGACCGTCTGGATCACATACATATCCAACCGGTTCTTCAGATCCTGGAACAGCAGATACAAGATTTTATTAAACCCGAAATCCTTTTGACCGGAACGATATTTTTCCACATCAACAGGCAGGGCTTCTATAAAATTGCGGACATCGTTTAAAATATCCTGATCATCCTGATCAAAAAATGTCCGCATATCTGAATGGATCTCTTTGACCAGATCTGTAACAACACCATCCAGAGACCGGTTTACAATTGTTTCCAGGCGGGAAGCGGACTGATAAAGACTTTCAAGCTTTCGGGCCGCCTGGGCCTGACGGGTTGCGTCCGAGGATAAAAGATCCAGGGCCATGTCTGCCTGATCATCCAGGTGATGTAAAAGCATGGCAAGACGGTTCACATGATTTGAAATCAACAGCCCATAGGCATCTTTTTCAATGATCCTGTTAAAATATGTGTTAAATTCATGGGTTTGGCGCGTGCAGTAATCGACCAGCTTTTTTTCTGTCTGCCATAATTCCATCCGGGCCTGATCTTTTTTCCTTAATCTGGATGATTGTGCGGCAAACAGATTATACAAGGCTGAAAATGAAAAAATCTGCGGTTTTATTTTCAAGGCCTCAAGGGTTTGGCGGGTGGCGGTTTCGATGCGGATCAGATCATCAAGGGTCTCATGTTCAGACAGATCACAGTTGATCACAAAAATCATATTCTCCAGCCGTCCCAGCCGCTCAATCCGGGTTAAAAACTGAATGTCCGACTGCCGCAGCCCGGTACGCGAACTGATGCAATAGATCACAAGGCTGGCGGATTCAATATACCGCAGCACCTGTTTCACCTGCGCTGGGTCAGTGGAATCCGCTCCCTGGCAGTCCGCAATTTCGATATGCGGCGCAATGGATTTACCGTAAAGCTCCAGACAGACATCCTTGACATAAAAGGCCCGGCCGGGATCCGAGGTGAATTCCTTATGCCGGTCAAACTGATTTGAAGAAAAACAAACCCGGGTTTCATCAGCCCCCACCAGATCTTTACAGGCTTCAAACCCGTTCAGCGCATATTTCATCAACAGCAGCTCAGGATGTTTTTCTTCATGAAACAGCAAAAATTCATCCATCAAGGCGCGATATACAGTTTCAAGATGCTGCCGGTCGTTTTGTCTTCTGATATCAAATCCGTTGGCGCACAGGACTTTGGTATCATCGTCCGGGAACAGTTGCAGCGCCTGCTGTAACTGTGAATTTATCTGATCCCAGGATTTAAAAAGCAGACAGGCACTGTTTTTGCCGCCTTTGCGAATCCGTGTGGTGATCGATGTAACCACGCCTGCCCCGCGCTGGACCAGTTCTTTTTGAACCAGCGCATTTACAAAGGTGCTTTTCCCTGATTTTATGACTCCGGCAACGGCAATTTTCAAATACCCGTCCCGGATATGATCCGGAATCTGTTCACATTCTGTTCTGAAACGATCCAGCTGGTCTGAATTTAAAGGCAGAATTTCTTTTGCTGACTCAAGAATATCCAGGGTCTGCTGTACTGTTTTTTCTATATGATCTGGTGAAATGGATTCGGGGGTTATCATAGGGACAGGGCCAATCAATATATCATCATCATGGCTTTATCATAGCGAAGTTCTGTGGGGGTAGAAAAAATAATATCCCTGGATATCGGGCAGGTCAGCCAGGCAGAATCACTGAGTTCATGATCCAGCTGCATGGGCCCCCATCCGGCACATCCCAGCAGAATCATAAAAGATTCCGGGCCTTGTTTGGCAGCAATCGCCTCCAGAACATCCCTGGAATTGCTCAGCGCCATCCAGTCAGATACTTTCAGGGTTTCATTCCAGTCAAACGGCGGGCCATGAAGGACAAAAACGCCGCTTGGCTGAACCGGTCCGCCCAGATATATCTCCTGATTCTCAAGACTGGAATCATATTTGATATTTAAATCATCAAACAATTCCGGAGCAGTTAAAAGCGGATGGACTCTATTGATAATAAAGCCCAATGCCCCGGATTCATTGTGTTCACACATACAGGTAACGGTCTGGGCAAAATTCGGATCAGGCAGCCCTGGTATGGCAAGCAGAAACTGCCCTTTTATGCTTTGCACAAATTCATCAGTCATATCCCGGCTCCATAATTCATCTTGACATTCCAATCGTGGGTTTCATATATTATCAAAAAAGCAGTTTTAAATATTTTTCTTTTTATTGCAATAGTTTTTGTCAATTCAATAGGGTTGTGTACCATGAATGACTATATATCCAAAACCGGCCATCTGAGCAAGCCTGATTTACTCAAGGAAAGCCAGAAGAAAAACATTTCTGTCCCCCGGGGGGATCATACCTTTGGTCATATCCTGTCCGAGCAGATCGGCAAAACCCTGTCCACAGAAGAACAAAAACAGCCATCAGCGCTTCCCGAGCTTCAAAGCCCGCTGAACCTTGCATTTACCGGCACGTCTTTTGACTTCCAAAAATATGCCGGAAAACTGGAAACCTCTCTTGACCTTCTTGAAACCTATGCCGCTTTTCTGAGTAATCCGGATAAAACCTTGAAACAGGCATCTGAACTGCTGGACCAGGTACTTGATCAGATACAGGGGCTGGAACAGGACTTAAAATCAGCCAATGCCCCGGATTCGGATATCAATCAGATTTTCAACCAGATATTGACCACTGCCAGTCTGGAAAAGATCAAACTGGACCGGGGCGATTATCTAAACTGAAGCAGACCCCTGGATCAATCGCTTGCAAGAGATCAGTCTTTTTTTCTGCCATACACATCATCCAGCCTGACAATATCATCCTCCCCCAGATAGGAACCGGTCTGAACCTCAATCAGTTCCAGACTGATTTTACCCGGATTTTCCAGCCGGTGCAAAGTCCCCAGAGGAATATAGGTTGATTCATCTTCTTTGAGCAGGATCTGTTCTTCTCCCCGGGTAATCAGGGCTGATCCTGAAACCACCACCCAGTGTTCGGCCCGGTGATAATGTTTCTGTAAAGACAGTTTTGCTCCGGGTTTTACGCTGATCCGCTTGACCTGAAACCGGGATTCAATATCCACAGTTTCATATGCTCCCCAGGGACGATAGACCTTTCGATGGGTAATGGCTTCCCCCCGGTTATTGTCCTTGAGCTGTTTTACAATCTTTTTTACATCCTGAACCCGGTCCCGGGGGGATACTAAAATGGCATCCTTTGTTTCCACAATGACAAATTTTTCAAGCCCCACTGCCGTCACCAGACTGCTTTCCGAGCTGATATAGGATTCTTTGACATCATGGGTGATCACATCCCCTTTAATGACATTTCCACTGCTGTCTTTGACGCCGGTCTGCCATAATGCATCAAAAGACCCCAGATCATTCCATCCTGCTGAAAACGGAATCACCACTCCCCGTGAAGTTTTTTCCATAACCGCATAATCAATTGAATCAGAAGGAATCTGTTTAAACGCTTCCAGCGGCAGCCTGGAAAAATCAAGGTCCTGTTTTACCTGATTCATCACGTTTCGGGCACTGGCCAGCATCCGGGGAGAATGGGTCTCAAGCTCTTCCAGTATAACCGAGGTCTTGAACATGAACATACCCGAATTCCAGCAGTATGCACCTGAATCAAGGTATTTTTCAGCAGTGGCGCGATCCGGTTTTTCAACAAATTTTTCAATTTTTGCAGCTCCGGTGTCTGCATCCAGCACTTCACCTTTCTTGATATACCCATATCCGGTTTCAGGTGAATCGGGAATTACCCCGAAGGTAATCAGGTTTCCTTTTTGTGCGAACAGCTCTCCCATGGCGATGGCCGCATGAAACTCACTGATATTTTCAATCACATGGTCTGCCGGCAGCACCAGCAGAACCGGATCATCATCTCCATTCCTGCAGGCGCTTAATGCGGCAAGGGCAATGGCAGGGGCTGTATTTCGTCCTATGGGTTCAAGCAGAATCGCCCGGGGTGCCACCTGAATCTGCCGAAGCTGTTCTGCGGTCATAAACCGGTGCTCTTCATTGCAGACAATAATGGGCGCACTGATCCCGGGAACGCCCTCAAGGCGCAGAACCGTATTCTGAAGCATGGTTTGCGTATTGGAAATACCGATCAACTGTTTAGGGTACAACTCACGGGACAACGGCCACAACCGGGTGCCTGAGCCACCTGCCAGAATTACCGGAATCATCATATCATCACCTTTTCATTTTTATTTTTGTTGCAGCAAATACATTAATCACAAGACCGTGATTTACCGGAAAGGATTCAACCGTATCCAGACGAAATCCAGCCTGGATCATCCAGGCGTTGACGTCTTCTTTTTCAAAACCAAGCCATGAGCCTCCCATGACCTGTTTCATCTTTTCAAGGGTATGTTTTTCAAAATCAGATAAAATGAATAGCCCGCCGGGTTTGAGCACCCTGAAAGCCTCTGAGATGGATCGATCAGGCTGGGAAATATAATGCAGCACCATATTCATGATCACCGTGTCCATCTGCCGGTTTTTCATGGGCAGATGTTCAAGTTCCCCCAGTCTCAGTTGAGCGGATGTCCGGGAAAGCCTTAATCTTGCCTGCTCCAGCATTTCAGGAGAACTGTCCACTCCAATGAGTTTTTTTACAGTGGGGCAGACAAGCGTTTGAATCAGTTCCCCTGTCCCGCAACCCAGATCTGCTATATTTCCCTGAAGAGAAATTTTTTTCTGAAGCACGGCATTTAAATCAAAATTGCCCAGCACTTCTTTTTTCAACCCGTCCCACTGGGGCGCAATGGTTTTAAAAAACCGCCGGGTTTTATTCTGGCGAACCCGGATCATTTCCTGGGCTTTTGTTAAATCCTGGAGAACAAAATCGCCTTCTTTTTCAAGATGCTTTTCCACAAAAGCGATCAGGGGGTTTACCTGCTCATTTTTAACCGCACAATAATAGGTGAAGCTGCCGTCTTTTCTGGATGTCAGAAGACCGGACTCAACCAGAATTTTCAGATGCCTGGAAACTCCTGACTGTATCATATCCACAACCAGAACAATTTCATTCACATTGAGCTCATATGTATTGAGCACTGACAATAGCCGCAACCGGGTGATATCTGACAGCGCCTTAAAACATTTGATCAGTTCCATAATAATGACAGCATTATCCAGAATGAACTGGATAATGCTTTACATGACAGTTTTTATCTTCTTGTTTACAAAATTATTTTACAGCCAGAACAGGACATTTGGCTTCAAGGATAACCACCTGGGCAGCAGAACCGAAAATCAGCTTGCCCACTTTTGAACGATTTTTAACCCCGATAATAATCTGGTCAACCTTTTTTTCCTTGGCAAATCGAACGATATCCTCACCCGGTTCCATTCCTCTGACCAGCAGATGAACTTCATTTTGAACTCCCTCTTTATCCAGGGATTCTTTTATCAGTTTGGAACTTTTTTCTGCTTTTATAATCTGATCCTTTTCTGTCTTGTCGCCGCCTATCATGGAGGTTACGATCATGATCTGGGCATCAAATGCTTTTGCATGCTTTACTGCAACTTCCAGGACATTATTCGATACACGGCCTTCTTTACATCCCAACAGAATTTTCATATTTCCTACCTTCTATTTGGTTATTAACAAAAGCTGAACGGTTATTGTACAGACAACATTGATACGTTAACCAATTTTTTAGCATATTTATCAGAAAATACAATATATTTATATCAAAATATCATCTTCAGCCTGAAGAAACCCGAATTCTTTGGCCACCGGATAACTATTGCCGACCTGTATCCGGGGTCGTATCCAACACTTTTCGCACTTTTTGTGTCAGATCAGCCATTGAAAAAGGTTTTTGAATAAAGGTCACCCCTTCATCCAGAATTCCCTGGTGGGCAATAACGTCGGCGGTATAGCCGGACATGAACAGGAATCTGATCTCCGGATGAAGCAAAGCAATCTTCCCGGCAAGATCCCGGCCGTTCATCTCAGGCATGACCACGTCAGTCATGAGCAGGTCAATAATACCGGAATGACTTTCTGCCTTTTCCATGGCCCGGGAAGGGGTGTCCGCAGAAATCACTGAATATCCATTACGTTCGAGCATCAAGCAGGTCATTCTGAGAATGGCCTGCTCATCTTCCACCACCAGGATGGTTTCAGTTCCGCCGGAAATTGGTTGCTTTTCCGGGATACTGCTGATGGCAGCATTTTCAGAAAAGAATCGGGGCAGGTAGATCCTGAAGGTTGAACCCTGCCCGGGCTCACTGTAGACAGTGATAAAACCACTGTTTTGTTTGACAATGCCATAAACGGTTGCAAGCCCCAGACCTGTTCCCTGACCCACATCCTTGGTGGTGAAAAACGGTTCAAACAGATGATTCAGGATATTTTTATCCATACCGCAGCCATTATCACTGACCGCCAGTAAAACATAATCACCGGGGATAGACCCCGGGTGTTCGCTGCAGTATGCCTCATCAAAGGTATGGTTGCAGGTTTCAATGGTAAGCCAGCCCACACCGGAGATGGCATCCCGGGCATTGACACAGAGATTGGCAAGGATCTGGTCAATCTGGGACGGATCCATTTTCACCGGCCAAAGACGTGCATCTGGCTGCCAGGCCAGATCGATGTCTTCCCCGATGAGCCGGCGCAGCATTTTCATCATGCTTTCCACCGTATCATTCAAATCCAGTTCTATCGGGGAAATGGTCTGTTTTCTGGCAAAGGTCAGTAACTGTTTTGTCAGATCAGCCGAGCGCCGGGCAGCAGTCTGGATTTCCCTGAGGTCATTACACAGATCCTGATCCTGCGCTGCCTTTTCAAGGGCAAATTCTGCATGCCCCAGAATGACTCCCAGCATATTGTTAAAATCATGGGCCACCCCGCCGGCCAGACGTCCCACTGACTCCATTTTCTGGGCCTGGAGAAGCTGGGCCTGCAGTTTTTCCCCTTCTGCTTCCGCTTTTTTGATGGCAGATATATCCACTGCCATTTCAAACCGGACATCCCGGCTGTCGGACCAGCGGATCACCCGATCCACAATCGCAAAATGCCGGTCAAGAAATGGATTATAGTATTCCCAGCGGTGGGCTTCAGGTTTTTTTCCGAGGATGATATCATTGGTGCAAAAGGAACAGGGTGCATCAAGATCCTGCAATACCTTATAGCATTTTCCCCCAAGACAGTTTTCCGGCAGCATATCTGCCAGATAGCGGTTAATATACAACAGCTCATGCGTTTGAAGATCAGCAATATAAATGACTTCATCAATGCTGTTGAACAGCGAAAGCAACTGGTCGCGTTCAGCCTGCAAGGCTTTTTCCGCCCGTTTGCGCTCGGTAATGTCAGTGGCAATGCTGAGCACAGCTGTCTTGCCGTGCCAGTCGATGGTTTTTGCGGTGACTTCAAGATTAAAGGTTGAGCCATCCCTTCGGAAATGGCCGACCTCAAAGCGCGCTTCACCTTCCTTGGCGATTTTGCGGAAACGCTCAGCCAGCAGGGCTTTGCTTTCCGGCACATCAAGCTTCTGCAGATCGATGGCAAGGAATTCCTCTTCTCTTTCATAGCCGTGCATCAGCCTGTTCTGACGGTTAGAAAAAAGAAAACGACCTTCGGTGTCGTGGATGGTTATACCGGCCGGGGCCTCGTCCAGCATTCTTCCGAACAGCGTTATACGTTCCTCGCGTTCTTTTCGATCGGTAATATCCTCCACAAACCCCAGGTAGCGATCCGGCCCGATACGGGTGGCAGATACGGTCCAGTACCCTGCGCTGCCGTCAGCACGGCAAAAGGGGATATCACCATGCGCCTGCCCCGTATCAACAAGGGTCTTAAAATGCCTTAAGCCGTCTTCCATACCCTGCGGGGTCAGGAGGTCAGAAATTCTCATCGTGGTCAGCTGCCCGGCAGTATAACCGGTAATGCGCTCTGCAGCAGGATTCACATCAATATAGCGGCCTTGTGCGTCAGTCACAAATACGCCAAGAGGTGCATGCTCAATATAGCTTTGGAAGCGTGCTTCACTCTTGTGAAGTGCCAGCTCCGATTGCATTCGCTCAGTTATATCTTCCAGGGCGGACACCATGCCGGCAAATTTTCTATTGCTGTCAAATAGCGGTGCAGCGTTGATCGACAGCAACACCCTTTTCCCGTCAGGACAGACAAGAGAATGCCTGATGCCGAAAACCGGCTTTTCAGTTTTTTTTACCAGCACAAACGGCAACTGATCATCCGGGTATGCATTTCCATGAATATCTGCTATCTGCCATTCATGATCGTTATAGCGTCTGTTAAAAATATCCCAGCGTTCCAGGCCCAGTATTTCTTCTGCCCGGGCGTTTGCCATTGAAATATTGCCTTTTTCATCAACCATGGTAATTCCCACAGGACTGGTTTCCATGATCTGCTGCAAAAGGATGGTGTCGTTCACCCAGGATGTTGTATGATCCGGATTTATCAATGAAAGCCCTGTATCAGGAGAAGACAGGATCATTTCCAGGCGCTCTTTATCCGTCTTGATCACTTCAAGTTCTGATTCAAGCGCTTTAATTCTGTTTTTAAGTGCTTCAAAGGATTCTCGTTGAGTCATCAGTTCTCTCCAGAACTTCAGGTCTTTTTTTATGCAAAATCCTCTATCCGATTTTGGATTCTGGCAAAAGAACGCCTGTGTAATTTGTCTTGTTACTCTTTTTAATGACGTTAAAGGTGTTTCAACTTTATATGACCCGAGATATCGTCATACTTGCAATTCGACAGCTCTTCAGAACTTGATCATATTATTATGAATTTGATGAAGAATCAATGATGATTTGACACAGATGCCGCTTTGGGGCAACGGTCTTAATCTGAAGTATCAAATTTTTTCCAAAAAATGATATTGACAAGATAAAATAATAGCCCCATAAATAAGCCGAATGATTCAAAACCATATAAAAAAAATGTGTTCTAACTGACTGTCATGGATGATATGAAAGATCATTTTTTTATTTCTGAAACAGAACGCCTGGAAAAGTTATTAAATGCCTTGCCCACAGGCATTGTGATTATTGATTGCAACACGCGAAAAATTATAGATCTGAATCCCCAGGCATTGGCTTATTTTGATCTCCCCCTGGATCAATTGGTCGGGAAAATATGCACGGACCATATCTGCCCTGCAGAAAAAGACAGTTGTCCCATTCTGGATAAAGGGCAGACATTGGATCGCTCAGAAAAGGAAATCATTATTGGAGATGGGTCCCGAATACCTGTTTTGAAAACAGTCATTAAAACAGAGCTTGACAACACGCCTGTTCTTATTGAATGCATCATTGATATACGGGATAAAAAAATTGCTGAAGAAGAGCATTTAAAACGGGAAAAACTTCAAACCATGCTGGAACTTGCAGGTGCGGTCTGTCACGAATTCAATCAACCGCTTCAGGTCATACTGGGATTTTGTGAATTGATACAGCGCATGCAAAACCTGGATGACCAGATGAAAAAAAACATTGACAGTATCGCAACTGAAATTCATAAGATGAAATCCCTTACCCATGATCTCTCGAATATCACAAAATATGAAACCAAAGACTATCTGCATTCAAAAATAGTTGATATCAAGCGATCATCAGGCAATTCATAATCTGGTATTTAACAGAACCTTCTCAAAAAAAATGGTCAGATGAAGTTCTGTTTGAAGAATTCATTATTTTTCAGGTACCACCCATTTTATCTGAAACTCAATTTCCTCGCTCTTTCCCTCTCTTTCATGCTCAATATTAAAAACAGCATTTGAAGGAACCAGAATTCTTTCACCAGCAATCTGTATGCGAAATCTTTTATTCTGCTCAATAGAATCTGCAAGCCGTCTTAATTTGGCCACGAACTCTTTTTGAGGATAAACTTTTTCCAGATCTCTTTGGGGCTTAATTTTCTTTTGGGTCATTTGTTTTTGTCCTGTTGCCATTATGGTTGATATTTTACGAAACCTTCAAAACTATATTCATTCCAAAAATGTTCTTATCCCTTTCCTCTTGTGCTTTTTTTGTACCAGCGACCGACGAAATTATTAATGTACAGTCAATTTTATATATTAATACAGTAAAAAAGAGGCAGGAGCAAATTAATGCCCCTGCCTCTTTGATTGTCAGAACAACTTAAAGCTGTTTCTAAGGTTATAACTTATTTTTTACGTCTGGATAGACCTGCAAGGCCTAAAAGGCCTAAGCCAAATAGCATCATGGTTGCGGGTTCTGGTACTGGAGCTGTGTCACTAAGAGAGATGTTATCAAAATAAGCATTTGCTGCTGGGGAAATATGATCCTCAATCATCAAGTGAAATGAATAAGCCGTGTTAAACATAAACGTATAAGAATGCCAAGTTCCGTCATCTATTAATACATCGTCTGCACCACTTACAGTACCTGTTGCCCATAGCCAAGTATGACTGCCAGGAAGTCCAACACTAATACCTACATATCCTCCAGAATCTAGAGAAACCGGCGAACCTAAGTAATCAAAAGAAAGCCAATAAGTTCCTGCTGAAAAAGCCGTTGCTGATGTGAATATATCTCCAGCACTGGCAATGGCAGAAAAGTTTATTGCTTTGTCTGATTGCAATGGATCAGCTACAATCTGTGCACTATAAGATCCACCTGACTTTCCTGTCCATTGAGATAGGTCATCTTCAAAGTCATCACTGAAGATAACTGTTGCATAAGATGAACTACATAGAAACAAGATGATTGAAATACTCAATAATAATTTTTTCATTTTTTCCTCTTTTTTATTTGGCAACCGGCTATCTCTCAATGAGACCCTTTGGCTTTCCGTCCCTGCTTCACAATAGGTTTGGCTTTGTCAGTTTATATGTTAACAACGTAAATCTCTAATAATGTTCTTTCATCTGCAAGAATTACACCAGAATTGATCTCGTAAAAGCTTTATAGTCCACATCCTAATATTATCAGGCAATTGAGAAGAAAAACTTAATATTAATCCTCTTTTCCGAAGAAATATTGTAAACAACATTATGAAAAAAAAGTGACAAAAAGAGAAATCAATTTCCTATGAATTTACCATTAGTTTTAAACAAAAAGGGGCTTGAAAGTATTTTCAAGCCCCTTGAGTATTTTTTATGGAGGCGGCTTCCAGATTTGAACTGGAGAATAACGGCTTTGCAGGCCGTCGCCTTACCACTTGGCCAAGCCGCCTTGTTTCTGGAGCGGGAAACGGGAGTCGAACCCGCGACTTCGACCTTGGCAAGGTCGCACTCTACCACTGAGTTATTCCCGCTCAGCAAACAAAGGTCATTTTATACAGGTCAACATAAAATTTGTCAATAATATTTTATCCGTTTTTCTTTTTCCAGTCTGCCATAAAGGCGTCAATTCCCTTGTCAGTCATATGATGGGAAGCCAGTTTTTTTAATATGTCATAGGGAATAGTTGCGATATCTGCACCTAAAAGTGCAGAATCCAGAACATGCAACGGGCTTCTTACGCTGGCCACAATAATCTGGGCATCAAAATCATAGTTGGCATAAATCTGGGCAATTTCTTCAATCAGTCCCATTCCTTCCTGGGCCAGATCATCCAGACGGCCCACAAAAGGGCTGACAAAAGTAGCGCCGGCTTTTGCCGCCATCAAGGCCTGCAGGGCTGAAAAAACCAGGGTCACATTGGTTTTGATGCCTTCGGCTGTCAGGTATTTTACAGCTTTAAGCCCTGGAATTGTCATGGGGATTTTAACCGCGATATTATCTGCTATTCCTGCAAGATCAATGGCTTCCTTGATCATTCCCTCGTAATCCAGACTGATCACTTCTGCACTGACAGGCCCTTCTACAATTTTGCAGATCTGGGCAATAATCTGTTTGAATTCACCGTCTTCTTTTGCAATCAAGGACGGGTTGGTGGTTACCCCGTCAACCATCCCCATATCATTGGCATCTTTAATCTGATCGATATTTGCGGTGTCTATAAAAAATTTCACGCTACGCCTCCTCATCCAGAAGAATAACCTCCTGGGCTTCTTGTTTTTCCATGTTTTTTAATAATTGTGCCGGGGTTTTTTTAAACACCGGGTGAATCTTTGTGCCTGCTATATCACACATCGGGATCAATACAAAACATCTTTCGTGCATTCGGGGATGGGGGATTTCAAGCATATCTGTTTTGAGCGCCACATCATCATAATAAATAATATCCAGATCAATCACTCTGGGACCGAACCTGAACACCTTGCCGGTTTTATCCAGACGGGTTTCCAGATTTTTCAGTTCCGCCATCAGATCCGCAGGATCAAACACGGTGGAAATTTTGAGTGCTGCATTCACAAACCAGTCCTGATCCGTAAAATTCTGGGGCTGGGTCTGATAAAAAGAAGAGACTGCCAGGACATCCATTTTGTCATGATCCTTTAACAGCAGGATGGCTTTTTCAAGGTTCTTTTTTTTATCCCCTTTATTGGAACCGATGCTCAAATAGGCAATATGCTGATCCATTTTATTTGAAATCAAGCTCTACTGTCTTTGAATACGGGCTTCTCAATTCATCATCGTCCGTGGCCTGGATTCTGAAATAATATTTGAACCCCGGTGTTACCGGAATAAAAAATTCCATGACTGATGCATCCACTTTTCCCGCCAGCCTGAACTCAACAGGACAGCCTTCACAGTCCTCAAACGATTTTTTGGCCATGAAAATTTCAAAGGTATCCGGTTTTACTTTGGCGGTTTGTTCATCTGTTTTATGTTTCCACAGCAGATGCAGATCCCGACCGATATTCGTCAGTTTCAAATCATACGGTGCTGAAATGGCAATGGATTTTTTCACCGGCGCCACAGGTGGCCCTTTCTGGCCGCATCCGGACATACCCGCAAGCCCGGGTAGAATTATCAGAACAAGAATATAGATGATATATGGTATTTTTTTCATTTTAACCCCAGATTTTTTTCAGCTTTTTCAACTGCCCGGGTAACATTGTCAAAACTGGTCCCGCCATAGGAAATCCGTTTTGAAATCATGGTATGGATGGCAATGGCATCGTATACATCCTTGCCGATCAGATCACTCAACGTCTTGAATTCTTCAAGACTTAAATCATCAAGTTCCTTTTGATTTTCCAGGGCATAGGCCACAGCCTTTCCGGCAACAGCATGGGCCTGTCGAAAGGGCATTCCCTTTGCCACCAGATAATCGGCCAGATCCGTGGCATTTAAAAATCCCTGGCTGCAGGCTGCAAGCATCCGGTCTTTATGGATTTTGATATTTTCAAACATCCGGGTATAGACTTCCAAACAGATTTTTAGGGTATCCACCGTGTCAAACAAGGGTTCCTTATCTTCCTGCATATCTTTATTGTATGCTAAAGGAAGGGATTTCATCAGCATCAGGATGGACATCAGATTGCCCACCACCCGGCCGGTTTTTCCCCGGACAAGCTCGGCCACATCCGGATTCTTTTTCTGGGGCATGATGCTGGAGCCTGTGGTAAAGGCATCCGAGATGGTAATAAATGAGAACTCGGCAGAGGACCAGAGGATCAGCTCTTCGGACAGCCTGGACAGATGAATCATGCAGATGGAGGCATGGGAGATGAATTCCATGACAAAATCCCGGTCAGATACTGAATCAATGCTGTTTTGAGAAACACTGGAAAATGACAGAACCTGCCGGGTAAATTCCCGGTTCAAAGGATAGGTGGTTCCGGCAAGGGCAGCAGCTCCCAGCGGCATGACATCAATGCGTTTGAGGCAGTCTTCAAACCGCTGAATATCCCTGCACAGCATTTCGTAATACGCCATCAGATAATGCGAGAACAATATTGGCTGTGCCCGCTGCAGATGCGTATAACCGGGCATGATCACATCCAGATGTTTTCGGGCCATTTTCACCAGAACTTTTTGAAATCCGCTGAGCAGTTCCAGAATCAGCAGGGTTTCTTTTTTCAGGTAGATCCGGACATCCAGAGCCACCTGATCGTTCCGGCTCCGGCCGGTATGCAGTTTTTTGGCCACATCGCCGGACACTTTTGTCAACGCATCTTCCACATGCATGTGGATATCTTCAAGGCCCGGCGTAAATTCCATTTCATGATTTTCAATCTGGCGTTTTACTTTTCCAAGTCCCTCAATCAGGGTTCCGGCCTCTTCTTTTGGAATAATTCCTTCATTGGCCATCATCTTCAGATGGGCGATACTGCCTTCAATATCCGCATCATACAGCCGTTTATCCACATCAATGGATGCATTGAACTGTTCCACCAGCTTGTCCGTGCTCCGGGTAAATCTTCCCCCCCACAGTTTAGTATTCTCAACGCTGTCATTCATGACGGGTTTGGTTTCCTTTTTTTAATTCCCCAGTATCAGCCGTTCCAGAATGGCCTTGTGCATATGCCGTTTATTTTCTGCCTGATCCCAGACAACACTGCTGTCACCTTCCAGAACCTCTTCGGAGATTTCCTCACCCCGGTGGGCGGGCAGACAATGCATGACCATGACATCGGGTTTTGCGCCTTCAAGCAGTTCTTTGTTCACCTGATATCCCTGGAACGCCTTGATCCGTTTGGACAATTCAGCTTCATCCCCCATACTGGCCCAGACATCGGTATACACCACATCTGCATTTTCAACCGCTGTTCTGGGGTCTTTGGTAAATGTTACATTCAACTTTCCTTTTCTGGATGCCTTTTCAATAATTTCAGGCTTGACCTGATATCCTTCCGGACAGGCCGCAGAAATATCAAGTCCTAAAACAGCCGCGGCATTGATCCAGGAATTGAGCACATTATTTCCATCCCCCACCCAGGCAATTTTCAGGCCTTCATACCCGCCTTTGCATTCAATCACGGTCATGATATCACTTAAAATCTGGCAGGGATGATAGGAATCGGTCAGGGCATTGATCACCGGAATGGTGGACGCTTTTGCAAATTCCTCCACCCGGGTATGATCAAAGGTTCTCATGACCAGGCAGTCAATATATCTGGAAAGCACCCGTGCCGTGTCTTTGGCCGGTTCATTGCGTGAAATCTGGGTGTCCTTTGCACTCATATAAATGGAATGCCCTCCGAGCTGGACCATGGCGGTCTCAAAGGATACCCGCGTCCGGGTGGATTTTTTATCAAAAATCAGCCCCATTGTCCTGCCCACCAGCGGTCGGTCCACAATTCCTTTGGCATATCTTTTCTTCAGCTGTATAGCCCGTGCAAAAAGGCTGTCAAAATCCTCTTTTTCAAGGTCTAAAAGCGATAATAAATCTTTTTTCACAACAAGGGTTCTCCTCAATTAAAAGAGCGAGTCCAATGCATCGATCAGGCAATCAATCTCTTTTTCTTCAATGATCAGCGGGGGCACAAATCTGAGTACTTTATCCTGTATCCCGTTAATAATAAAGCCTTTTTCAAGCATCTGACCGACATATTTTGCGGCATCCTTTTCTATTTCAAGGCCCAGCAGCAGCCCTTTTCCCCGGACACCGACAACGGATTTGTGTTTTTGTGCAAGCCCTGCAAGTTTCTGTGCAAAATAATCCCCTGTTTTTTGAACCTGCGCTAAAAAAGAAGGATCACTGATAATCTTCAATACTTCCAGGGCAGCCGCTGTTGCAAGCGGTGTCCCGCCAAAGGTGCTGCCGTGGCTGCCAAAATCAAAACCGGTTGCCGCCTGCGCCGTTGCCAGCATGGCGCCAATGGGCAACCCGTTGCCAAGGGCTTTTGCCAGAGTCATGATATCCGGTGTCACCCCATACTGCTCATGGGCAAACAAAGTGCCGCACCGTCCCATACCGCTCTGGATTTCATCAAAGATCAACAGTGTTCCGGTTTCATCACACAGATTCCGGACCGCCTTAAGATATGCTTCATCTGCCGGGATAACGCCGCCTTCTCCCTGGACAGGTTCCAGCATGACCGCGCAGACCGAGTCATCCAGCTCCTTTTTCAAGGCGTCAAAATTATTGAATTCAACATAGGAAAACCCTTCCAGCATGGGATAAAATCCATCCTTGATCTTGTCCTGGCCGGTTGCTGTTAACGTAGCCATGGTCCGTCCGTGAAAAGACTGCAGCATGGTGATAATCCTGAACCGGTTTTTTTCCCCTTTTTTCTGGAAATATCTTCGGGCAAGCTTGATGGCGGCTTCATTGGCCTCGGCCCCGGAATTGGAAAAAAACACCCGGTCTGCAAAGCTTTTCTCACATAATGCCTTTGCCAGGTCTGCCTGGGGCATTGAATAAAACAGATTGGACACATGAATCAGGGTCGATGCCTGGCGGCAGATAGCCTCTGTAATCCCTGGATGACAATGCCCAAGACCGCACACGGCAATGCCTGCCAGAAAATCCGTATACTTTTTACCATCCTCATCCCAGAGAAAAACGCCCTCACCTTTGACAAAGGCCTTGCCCTGCCGCATATAGGTCTGGAAAATAAAATCATCGGTTTTTTTTACAATAGAATTCACAATCATATCTCTTTAAATTTAAAATTAGTCCACAAACACCTGGGTGCCGATTCCTGAATCGGTAAACAGTTCCAGCAATACCGCATGGGGCAGCCTGCCGTTTATGATATGCGCTTTTTTCACGCCAGCCTTCAAGGCATCCACTGCACATTCCATTTTGGGAATCATTCCGCCGACAATCTGTTTTGCTGCAATCATATCATTGATGGTACTGGAATTTACAGAAGACACAAGTTTTTTATCCGCATCCAGCAGCCCGTCCACATCTGTCAGCAGTATCAGCCTTTCCGCATGGATGGCAGCCGCCACTTTTGATGCCACAAGATCTGCATTGATATTGTATGTTTCCCCGTTTTTACCCACGCCCACAGGCGCTATGATCGGAATAAACCCTTTTTCCGTCAGGGTATGAATAATATCCGGATTTATGGAAGACACCTCGCCCACCATGCCCGGATCAATGATTTCAGGCGGTTTGGAATCATCTTCCTGATGATAGATGGTCATTTTCTCGGCAGTGATCAGCATGCCGTCTTTTCCGGTAAGCCCCACCGCTTTGCCGCCCTGACGGTTGATACCGGCCACAATGCTTTTATTGACCTTGCCGCCCAGCACCATTTCCACCACATCCATGGTGGCATCATCAGTATAGCGCATGCCCCTGATAAATGTTGAGGTAATGCCCATGGAATCCAGAACCTTATTGATCTGGGGACCGCCGCCATGCACCACCACAGGATTCACGCCAATATATTTAAGCAGCGTGATATCATTGGCAAAATCTGTTTTTAACCCCTCATCCACCATGGCATGGCCGCCGTATTTGATCACTACGGTCTTGCCGGAAAAATTTTTAATATACGGCAACGCCTCAATTAATATATCTGCAACATTATTGTTCATAATATATACCTTGTTAAATCCTGATCCTCTACAATCCCCCTTAGCTGGGATTCCACAAAGGGCGCATCAATTACAATTTTCTTTTCATCAATATCCGGTGCCTGGAAAAGAATATTTTCCAAAAGCTTTTCCATCAAGGTATGCAGCCGCCTGGCCCCGATATTCTCCATTGCAGAATTTACCTCAACCGCAATGGATGCAATTTTTTCGATTGCATCCTGGGTAAATTCAATATCTATTCCTTCTGTTCTTAGCAGAGCAATATATTGCAGCACAAGTGCATTTTTGGGTTCAGTTAAAATTCTTGTAAAATCCTGCGCCCCCAGAGAATCCAGTTCCACCCGTATGGGGAACCGGCCCTGAAGTTCGGGGATCAGATCCGAAGGCTTGGATACATGAAACGCACCCGAAGCAATAAACAGAATATGATCGGTTTTTACCGGGCCGTATTTTGTCGGCACGGAACTGCCTTCCACGATAGGAAGCAAATCTCTTTGAACCCCTTCTTTGGACACTTCCGGACCATAACTTTTTTCTTTCCCGGCAATTTTATCAATCTCATCAATAAAAATAATCCCGGACTGTTCAACCATTTCAACGGCTTCGGCTTTCACCTGCTCCATATCCACCAGGGATGCGGCTTCCTCCTGGGTCAGAAGTTTCATGGCCTCCTTGATCTTTATTTTGCGGCGCCGGGTGTTTTTCGGCATCAGATTGCCCAGCATATCCTTGACATTGATCCCCATTTCCTCGATGCCGGAATTTGAAAAAATCTCCACCATGGGTGAGGATTTGTCTGCCACTTCCATATCCACCAGCCGTGAATCCAGCTTGCCGGCCCTGAACATTTTTCGCAGTTTTTCCCGGGTGGAGGTATGCGAGTTCCCGTCATCTCCGGAGGAATCCACTGCCACAATTTCAAGATCATTTGATATGGACGCTCCGCTGCCTGAAGCCGGAGGCAAAAGAATATCCAGAATTCTTTCTTCGGCAATGCGGGCGGCTTTTTCCTGCACTTCTTCCTGCCGCCTGGATTTTAGATTATTCACCGCAAGTTCCACAATATCCCTTACCATGGACTCCACATCCCGTCCCACATACCCGACCTCGGTAAATTTTGATGCCTCCACCTTGTAAAACGGTGAATCTGCCAGATTGGCCAGTCTGCGCGCAATTTCGGTTTTTCCCACACCTGTGGGGCCGATCAGGATAATATTTTTGGGGGCGATCTCTTCTTGCAGGTCTTTATCCAGCTGCCGTCTTCTCCACCGGTTTCTCAGGGCAATGGCCACTGATTTTTTAGCTGCATTCTGGCCGATAATATATTTATCCAGTTCTGTGACAATCTGTACGGGTTTTAAATCTCTCATATTTTTCTCTCTGGTATTTAACCTTTAATTTTATCCGGTAATTTGTTCAAGCGTAATATGGTGATTGGTATATACACACAGATCACCGGCTATTTTCATGGCTTTTCTGACAATCTGCTCAGCAGTAAAATCCGTATTCTCAAGCAACGCCACAGCTGCTGCATGGGCTGCTGTACTGCCGGAGCCGATACTGATCACCCCTTCATCGGGCTCTATCACATCTCCATTTCCGGACAGAAGATAGGTATTGGTTTTATCCACGGCAATCATCATGGCTTCAAGCCGCCTTAAATATTTATCTGTTCTCCAGTCCCGGGCAAGCTCCACGCAGGCCCGTGTCAGGCTGCCGTTATATCTTTCCAGTTTTTCTTCCAGTTTTTCAGACAGGGTCAATGCATCGGCTGTGGCGCCTGCAAAACCGGTAATAATCTTATCATTATATATTCTTCGCACTTTCTTTGCCTTGTGCTTGGTAACAATACTGCCCAGCGTTACCTGACCGTCACCGGCCACCACAACCGTATTCTCCTTGCGTAAAGCAAGAATCGTTGTTCCATGAAATAATTCCATCGTCATTTTATCACCTAAATAATTTCAGCTTCTTGGGTGGGCTTTATCATATACCTGCATGAGCCGGGATGTTGTCACATGGGTATACACCTGAGTTGTCGAAAGGCTGGCATGTCCCAGAATTTCCTGGATGCCCCTTAAATCCGCACCGGAATCCAGCATGTGGGTTGCAAAGGAATGGCGCAGGGTATGCGGAGAAACCGGCACGCTCAACTGACATTCTTGAACGGTCTTGTCAAGAATCCGCCGGATGGACCGGGAACTGAGTCTGGATAAATTTTTATTCACAAACACGGGAATAAAATTTTCCTTTAATGATGCCCGGTATGCCGTAATTGTATTCAATGCTCTTTTTCCAATGGGAACAATCCTTTCTTTTGAACCTTTTCCAAAGACTCTAATCATCTGGTTTTCAAAGTCAATATGTTCCATATCCAGAGATTGTATTTCCGATATCCGCATACCGGTTGAATAAAAGGTTTCAAACATGGCCAGATTCCGCTTTTCAAGCCAGGTATCTGTTTTCATGGAATCCAGAAGATAAAACAGATCTTCAATGCTTAAAAACCGGGGAATGGTTTTCTCAAGTTTGGGAAAAGGAATGGTTTCGGCCGGATTGACATCAATTTTGCCGGATTGAACCAGAAAATCAAAAAATGATTTTAACGCAGACAGTTTTCTGGCAACGGTTCTTTTGGCAATTTTTGATTTAACCAGTGTTGCAAGATAATTTCTCACCGCATTTTTATCCAGACCTTTCAGGTGGTTTAAAAAAATGGTCTGGTTATTTTCCTCATCAGTTTCATCAATTCCATCAATTGTCTGGCCACTTGCCTTGGAAATGGCCTCATCCTGAATAAATGGCCGGATAAAAAAAGCGATAAACCCTGAAACATCAGAGCGATATGCCCTGCAGGTGTGAATGGAATAGCCTTTCTGGGCCTTTAAGGTATCAATAAAAATATCAAGGATCATATTTCCCCTCAGGGTAATCCGGCATATGCCATCACCTGTTTCATGTCATCCCAGACCTCCCGCTTGTTTTCGGGGTGTTTCAACAGCCGGGACGGATGAAAGGTCGGCATCACCCTGATTCCTTGATATTCATGAAATTTTCCCCTGAACTGATCCACGGGTGACGGGACATCAAGTACAAGCTGCCCGGCTTTTGTTCCTAAAGTGACAATAATCCCGGGGGACATCTCCCTGATTTTTGAATGAACTGCTTCAGGAACCTGCGCATTGCAGATAAACACCTGGTCCGGGGATAAATTCATTGCCCCTAAAATTTTGACCAGAAGCTGGCCTGCTTCTCCTTTAAAAAAACCACCCTCACTGTCAATGATAAAAACAGCTGCATTTGGGGGGCCTTCAAAGGAAAACACCGTGTCCGGGACAGATACCCTGCCCCAGTTTTTCATTAGGGATTGAGAAGACTCAGAAACCGGCAAAAACGTCTGTTTGCTCTGTTTTCTGTTTTCAAGGAAGGATGAAAAATCTTTGATAATCTGCAAAAGCTGAGAAACAGCCGACCCGGAAGCATGTGGAATATTGCCCTGCATGGCAGCCTATCTCATGTTCTTGAGAATGTGATCCAAAAGCGCATTGGCCACTTTATCCTTGTCCATCAACGGAAGATCCACAGATGCGCCGTCCCGGCAGAACAGTTTCACCTTGTTGGTATCTGCCTTGAAACCGGAATCCGCTCCGCCCACAAGATTAGCAGCAATCATGTCCAGGTTCTTTTTTTTCATTTTAAGCAATGCATTTTTTTCAAGATCATCTGTTTCTGCGGCAAATCCGACCAGAAACTGGGATTTTGTTTTCTTTTCTCCGATTATTTTTAAAATATCCGGATTTTCAGTCAAGGCAATTGACAAGCCTTTTGTATTGTCTTTTTTCTTTATTTTGCAGGTTTTAGGATCAACAGGTCTGTAATCCGCCACCGCTGCCACCTTGATAATAATGTCGGCTTCTTTTAAATGATCAAGCATGGCGCCTGCCATCTGGTCGCAGGAATCCACACGGATTTGTTCAACCCCCACAGGGCAGTCCAAAGATACCGGGCCTGAAACAAGGGTCACGCTTGCGCCCCTGTTTTCAGCTGCTTTTGCCACTGCATATCCCATTTTACCCGAAGAATGATTGCTGATGAACCTTACCGGATCAATGGCTTCCACAGTGGGGCCGGCAGAAACAAGAATGCGTTTTCCCTTTAAATCTTTTTTTGTCAGCATGGCTTTTACCCGGTCAAAAATAAACCAGGGCTCAGGCAGTCTTCCGGCCCCGGTTGTCTTGCAGGCAAGAACGCCTGAATCCGGATCAAGAATATGCACACCATCGCTTTCCAGAATATCCAGATTGCGCTGCACCCGGATGTTCTGGTACATATCCGTATTCATGGACGGACAGATCATGATGGGGCTTGTCACGGCCAGCAGAGTAGTTGACAATGCATCATCAGCAATGCCATGGGCCAGCTTGCCTATGATATTGGCGGTTGCCGGTGCAATAATTGCCGCATCTGCCCGGGTGGCCAGATCAATATGGGTAACAGAAGACTGTGTATCAAAATACAGATCTGACAGAACCGGGTTTTCAGACAGGACTTCAAACGTGGTTTTCCCGACAAATTTCTGGGCGCTGGCTGTCATGATCACATTGACACTTGCTCCGGCTTTTTTGAACAGCCGCAGAAGTTCCACTGCCTTATAGGCTGCTATTCCTCCTGTCACGCCCAGCAGAATCTGTTTATCTTCAAACATTGCTATTCCGTCAGGGTTGATTCGGATAAACCGGGCTCTGCACTGACGGTCGGTGCAACACCCACTTCAACATAGGTATAGATCTGCTCGTCACGAATGGTGATGACCGCTGTTCTTGATACTTTCTGGAATACCATGATGGTGGTTCCCGGAGATTTGATCTGACTGATCACATTCCAGTTGTCTTTCTGCATATTGGCATTAAAAAAATTAAGCAGCGACCGTCTTTCCACTCTGCCTTTCAAAGCAATGATCCCGGACGTAAACCCCGGAGTAGACACAACAACGGTCTTCTCATTTACAACCACCAACTCCATGGGGAGCAATATATCTTCAAAATCATAATAAACCGCTGTTGTTTTCCGGGTCTTCTCCGAAGACATATCCGAAGACGCTGCCGGGTCCGAAGAGCTCTTCGTAAAATCCAGCGCAGAACAGCCTGAGATTAAAAACGCCAATAGTAAAACAACAGCAATATTCATTACCCATTTGAATCCACTTTTTGATTTCATATTTCCTCCTAATCGGACATGATTGAGAATTTTCTTCAAGAATAGTATCTTCTAAAACTATTTGTGTGAAATGTCAATTAACCGATTTGAAATGAAATCCATATTTTATAAAAAACCATCCTGGAATGGGGACGTCCATGACGGGTACCATGCAGATCAGGAAAGAATGTTTTTCAGATAATCCGATTTTTATTTTCGCTTATAAATCATCTTGCTGGTGGTATACACCCGTTTATTTTTCAGTAATACGAACTGCCCCCCATAAGGATCATCGGGTATGGATTCAATAATGCCTTTGTCGACCAGATCCTGAAGAGTTTCAGGAAAAACATTGAATGCTGCATGATACGCATGGACATTTTTTTCAAGTTTATCCATGATAATAAGTGTTTTTAATCGTTTTTCATATTCGTTTTTCAACCCCTTGTTCTGGGTTGTTTTCAAGATCTCATTTAGAAAAACAATGGCAGGCTGATACTGGTTTTCATACATGGACAGCCGTGCAGCAAGAGACGTCAGATAGGATGGGGCTCCCGGAATTTTAGAGGCTTCCATCAAAAATCGGGAACCTTTTTTATTATCCTTTAGAAAATAAAAATGATTAAACCCCAGATAATACGCCGGTTTAAAATCCCAGGTCCGATTTTTCTTTGCTTTTAATAAAAGCTCATTGGCTTTGTCTATCTGTCCGAAGTCCCAGGTTAAAAGCATGTCGGCAAACAGGTATGCGTCCCAAAACCAAGGATCAAGATCAGTAACGATCTTGATGGACTCGTAGGCATAATCCGCTTGTTTTTCACCCACACTCTCTTGTTTAATAAACTTATCACCAAAAAAAGTAGTTGTTTTCAAAAAAAGAAAATCAGAAACGATCCCCTTAAATTCCAGGGCAAGCACCCCTGTAATTTTTGATGGCAAAGTATAGGCCATATAGCTTGCTTTTAAGAGTTCCTCTCGTTTTTCACTCAAATTTTGCTGAACAAAAAAACACGAAACCATTGAGATGATAAGAAAACATGACAAAGAAATTGTCTGTTTCACTTAAGTTCCCTCCGGTTAAAAATCAGGGAGGACGAAATAAGCAGAACAGAACTGTAAATCAAACAATAAAAAGTTATGGCACTTAGGTATTCAAAAGAAATGGGCAGGGCATGGGCCGAGCGGACCTTTAAATCAAACACCGACAGGTTTGGCAGAACATATTGGACAATGCCGATTATTGAACCAATAGTTTTAGACATTACCATTTCCATTGCCTGACTTGATTGTAAAAATAAAACCACCTCTTCAATGGTTTGACCAGCAATATACGTGGATATGCTGAATAATAATGTGATAAATGAACTGGTTGTGATGGTGCTGTAAAATACAATAAATGCGTTCAAAATAAAAAACATTAAAAACTGGGCATAAATGGCTTTGTAAAATTCAAGCCAGGAAAATTCTTTAAAATATACTTCATATTGTGATTTGATAAAAAAAATGGTTGCCGTACTGCACAAGGTAAGTATGCAGAATGCGATAAATATCAAAAACATGATCCCTAAATATTTACCCCAGATATATTGGGTTCTTGAAAAAGGCTTTGACAACACACAATAAATGGTGTGTTTATCCATATCCTTGGACATTAAATTTAAAGACACAAAAAAAGTCAGCAGTAGTCCGGCAAACGCGATGGCCGAAAGATTGATATCCACAGACACCTTATGCAATTCTCGCATAAAAAAGTTGACAACCATGACAGAGCCGCCCATCATGGCTAAAGAAAAAAGCCCTACGCCCACAAGGGCGCGATCTCTTACCCCTTCTTTAAATGTGAGAAAAATTAATGCAAACAGTTTTCGGCCCATATTATTTTGCCTGTAATTCGTTTTGTTGGACAATCTTTAAGAACAATTCTTCCATGCCATGATTTTCCAGAATCTGCTCTTTTGTATAAATTCCTTTTAAATTGGCTTGATCCATAATCGCCACCCGATCACATATTCGCTCCACATCATTTAAAATATGGGAGCAGAACAGAACGGTTTTCCCTCTTTTTTTAAGGTCCAGAATAAGGTCGATGACCATTTTTCTTCCCATAGGATCAAGACCGGACATGGGTTCGTCCAGAATAACAATGTCCGGGTCATGAACTAGAGCAAAACAAATACCGGCCCGCTGGGTCATCCCCTTTGAATACGTTCTCAGCTTCTGATTTTGCTCGGCAAAGAGCCCAACCTGCTTTAAAAGCAGTTCAATTCGCTGGTTAGAGGTTTTTTGATCAAGACCGGATGCCTGACAGCTGAATGTCAACAGCTCTCTGGCTGTTAAATTGTCATAAAAATACGGATTTTCAGGAAGATACCCGATCTTGCACCGGGAATCAGGGTCAGCAGGAATTTTTCCGGAGATGAAAATCTGGCCTGAATCCGGGGTAATAAATCCCATGATCATTTTCAAGGTTGTACTTTTACCAGCCCCGTTGCGACCAATGATTCCAAAAATTTCACCCGGTTCTATTTCAAGAGAAAGATTTTGAACGGCTGTTTTTTTCTTACACTTGAAATCGGAAACATATATTTTGGATATGTTTTTAATAGATATATCAATCATGAAATAACACTTATCATTTTTTTTAGAAAAAACAATAAAAAAGGCAGACTCTCAACATGAAAGGGTCTGCCTTTAGAATCATTAGTAAAGCAATCTTGATAGGATCAAGAACCGCCGCCTCTGGCAACAAAACCTGAAGTACTATCGATGACCGCAGCTGTAACCCCAGTCCCCTGTTTTTGATAAATCGTTGAATCATCTGAAAGCAGACGGAATTCAAGGCCATTTGTAGCCGTAGTTTTCGTACTGCCCGATGATATACAAAAAGCAGTGGCAGTTCCTATGCTACTCATTACTGTACTGGGCGAAGGAGTAAAAGTAAACCCAGGCCCGCTGCCGGAATCAGTGATGACTACATCCGCACCTCCGGTTGATGTTGTCACAACCGCATATGCACTGTTGGAAAAAGCCATGATCATGAAAAGCCCCATTGACATTATAATATATTTCCTCATTTGAATTCTCCTATTGATATCGTTTAAATAATTTAATTTTTTGCCAAATAATAAAATAATTTTAATGTGTTGGATACACTTCCCATTCAGCATAATATGCTTCCATGTCTGTTTTCAGATTTCTTGCATCACTTAATGCACCCGCATTAAAACTTTTTGCCCGATAGCTGGAAAACTGCGGAATCGCAATTGCTGCCAGGATACCAATGATTGCAATAACAATCATAAGCTCAATCAAGGTAAATCCTTTTTGATTTTTTTTCTTTTTTAGCCAGTTAAACATTTGTCACCTCCGTCTTTTATGTTAATCAAACTACTTAAGTTAATACTTTTCTAACCGTCTTTGGAATCCTATCATTACAAAAAAGATGCCATACCGTACAAAACCTAAAAGAAAAATATAAGCACCTGATATCATATGAAAAATAAAAGACATCGGACAGATTCATTTTTTTGCCATCAAAAAATTATGAGAATTTTAAACAATTTTTGAAATT
This sequence comes from Pseudomonadota bacterium, assembly GCA_018821535.1. Classification (GTDB taxonomy): domain Bacteria; phylum Desulfobacterota; class Desulfobacteria; order Desulfobacterales; family Desulfobacteraceae; genus Desulfobacula. The sequence goes on from JAHJLV010000030.1 coordinate 110,606, forward strand.
TTTCGCCATTTTTTGTCACCATACCTTCTTTATTTGCTTCTCCGGCTATTTTTTTTTTGAAAGAAGGCTTGATAAGGACCTGAGAATATGAAATGTATTTATTGTCAAAAAAATACTTGAAATATGCTTGGACTCATTCCAACAGAAGCTAACTCTATAAATGTTTATTTAATTTACCACAGGGACAGAAAATGACGCCTTTGGAGTCTTTTCACCAGGGGAGTATTAAAACCATAAAACAAGACTTTTTATCCTTTTTTAATAAACCTATCAATAACATTAACTGTGGCCTGAAAAAAATCAGCGACAACCTGTGGCTCAGTCTGCTTATTTCATTAATTTTTGATGCCCTGGCAAACCCTTATGCCGGGATGGCCCATGATGCAAGATTATATGCGCTCCAGGCTCTCTCGCATGTTCACCCGGGAAGATATGATCAGGATCTTTTTCTTCTTTTCGGTTCCCAGGATGCATATACAATTTTCAGTCCGATATATGCCTTGTTTATAAAAGCACTGGGCCTGACGAGTGCATCTTTTGTTCTCTACGTTTTAAGCAAAACCCTTTTCTTTTTATCAATTATTTTATTCTTCAGACAATTTTGTAAAAATACATCCATTGCATTTCTGGCGGCTGTTATCATTTCATTGCATGATATGCATTATATATTTTTTGACCTAAACGAAGCATTTTTAACCCCGCGGATAGCTGCACAGAGCCTTTCACTCTTTGCCTTAAGAGCTGTTCTTCAACACCGTTTTGCGCAAACAATCGTGTTTCTTTTATCGTCTGCACTGTTTCATCCGATCATGGCAGTGGGGGCCGGTATCATTGTATGCATCACATGGATATTACACCAAGAATGGAGATTCATGGTTTTCTCGGCCATCATTCTTTTTGCCTGCTGTTTCATCCTGTTTATTTTGCATCCTGCATTTTTCCAGAACCTGAACATCATGCAGGCATTTGATCCACAATGGAGAGCCATTGTGCTGGAAAGAGCGCCGTATCTTTTTCCTGATCAATGGCCGACGGGTGAATGGAAATTAATATTTACATCTATGGCAGTTGCATTAATCTCCTGCTTTTTTCTTACCAAAGACCCCAAAAAAATGGTTATTGCCGCGATTGCAACCCTTGGTCTCTGCCTTTTTTTGACCTTTGTTTTTACCTATATATTTGCCTTGTCATTACCCATTCAAATCCAGTTCTGGAGGGCGTTCTGGATATTGAGAATTTTAAATCCACTGCTTTGCATGGTATTGGTTTGCACGTTTTGGGAAAAAAATAATTTCTGGTACCAACTTGCCGCTTTAATGATAATCATCACAAGCTTTATGGGAGGAGGAATTGGCTCTGATGATTTTTTTTGGATTTTCCCCATAATTGCTCTATGTATTATGCCACCTTCCTGGGCAGATCGGCTTGGACACAAAATGAAACGCCTCATTTTTATATGCGTGCCGGGGATACTGCTCATTATTCCCCTATCAACTGTATTGATCAATATTGATCAATTTCCCGGTCAACTGCGCTGGCTGACAGGGATACCAATTGTTGTTCATACCATCGGACCGCTTTTCCCAATTCTTATCTGCCTGAGTTTCTTCTACTCATACCCTCATATCCCTGAACGATTAGCCGCTGTTGTATATTTAAGCTTTTTCATCATACTTTGTATTCCTGGAGTTAACCCGAATACGCAATATCTTTCAATCAATGAATCCAGCCAGCCCTTGTATAAATATCATTTACAAACCATGTGTGAAAAAGATAATCAGTACTTAAGCATCCCGCCCGGAAGCCTGGTTATACCGGGCGAAGGAATATCGCCATCAAAGGTATGGTTTGAGTTGAGGTCAGCATGTTATTGGTCCTGGCCTCAAGGTGCCGGAGTGGTGTTTAATCGAAAGCTGGCGATTGAATATAGCCAAAGACAATTAAAGCTTAAACAGATGAAAACGGTTGGATTCTGTGATAAAGACATTGTATTTGACCTTAAAAAAAATCCAGCAATCTATGTGGTCAGTAATGAAAAATTGAATCAGACAAAGTCGTCAAAGAGTTCAAATAAATGATGAATAAAAACCAAGCACCTGTAATGACGGACTTTCTAAGATATATCGTTGCTGGCGGTTCCGCCTTTATCATTGATTTTACATTATTGATTTTCTTTACTGAAATTACGAGTTTGCATTACCTGATTTCTGCACCCATTGCTTTTATCATGGCTTTATTGTTTAATTACCATCTTTGCATCAACTGGGTGTTTAAATACCGAATTTATAGCAGGGAAAAAATTGAATTTACAATTTTTTGTATTATCGGCATCGTTGGAATCTTTATAACAGAAATTATTTTAGCAGGCCTGACCCCAATATTGGGCAATTATATAATAGTCAAACTCATCGCCTGCACAGCTGTTTTATTTTGGAATTTTTTCATGCGAAGACATTTACTTTTCAAAAAAAAATAATCATAAAATAGATATGTGTTAAAATGACACAACACTGTGAAAATAATCATATTACACATAATTTTTTATCTTCTCAAAAATATTGCCAACCACTTATTTCTCTATCTGACAACACGTTATTAATTCTCATAATCTTACTCATTGCTGATGCGCTCGCCAATCCCTATGCCGGACTTATTTATGATGCAAGGCTTTATGCTGTCCAAGCGCTTTCTCGCTTAAATCCCGGTGTATTTTCTAAAGATTTGTTTTTCATGTTTGGATCTCAGGATTCATTTTCATTCTTCAGCCTGATTCATTCCTGGTTCATTGGGATGTTTGATCTTTATTTTGGTTCTTGGATACTTTATCAAATCATACGAGTCATCTTCTATATCGCTGTTTTATTGTTTTTTAGAACATTACTGGATAACAACTTTCTTGCCTTTATCTGCGCCCTGCTAATAGCAGCCGGCCCGGCCCATTATATAGCTTTTGATGTAAATGACCCTTTTCTGACTCCCAGATTACTTTCAGTGGCAATTGCACTTCTTGGTACTACTAAAATATTAAAGAATGACACTATGTCAGGAATACTATTGATTGCTTTGGCCGGTCTTTTTCATCCACTAATGACTATCGCTCCCGGGATACTTGTATTATTCCACTGGTTTTATCTGCGCAAATATCGAGAAATTGCCATATTATTTGCCGGAGGCTTGATTTGTTTTCTTTTGATTGTGTTATTCAAGAATAATCCATTCGAACACATCGATATTTTTGCAACCCTTGATGAACAGTGGCGCAGAATAATAATTGAAGACGGCTCCTGTGTGGTTCCGGGCAAATGGTGTCAGACAGATCGAACCGCTCTCATTGGTAGCCTGTTGATTTGCGCCTGTAGTGTCCGTTCTCTTCCTGATAAATTGCAGAAAATCACATGTTTTCTTGTAATTATTACAGTATTTGGAATCATTTTAACTGTTTTATCAGTCTACTGGTTCTCTTGGATATTGCCTGTTCAATTTCAATTTTGGAGAGCCTTCTGGCTGCTTCGACTAATTATTCCGGCAATTTGTCTATTCTGGGCCTTTCATATCTGGAAGGAATCAAAAGGCTACATTCTGCTTGCTGTTCCTTTGCTGGTTATAGCAATGTTCGCTGAAAGCGGTGTAACTGCCGTCACTTTCCCCTGGGTTGTTCTGGCATGCTGTATCGTTATGCTGCATTATCTTTTCCAACACTCTTTTTTCAAAAAGACCTTTGCAAACAGGCAGAATATACCCAGTAACAATATCAAAACCGATAATTTTATTAAAAAGGTCCTGGCGATAGAGATATTGTCTGTCTTCCTGCTTATTATCTGCATTGTTATCCAGCAGACTGGTTTTATTGAAACAACTTCAGTCCATGCTTTCCTTTTTTCTTTTACCGCTGTTCTCGCCCCACTTTTCAGGCCGTTTCTTTTAATTGCCCTTTGTTTTTTCGCATATTATATTAAACAAAAAGAGAATATCGGGGTGCTGCTGCTTATCCCTGTATTTTTTTCACTTATAGTTCCCGGGCGAGTACCGTTCTATAACTATCCAGCGATTATAAAAATAGATAGACCAGCCCCTGTCAATGATGCTATTGGTAAAAAGCTGAACACATGGCAAAGGTTTATAGCTCCAGGCAGCGTTATTTATACTGATGGGGCGGTGCCTGTTGATTTAATCTGGTTCCACCTTGGTGCCTGCGGATATGTTTCTCGAATGCAGAAAGGCGGAATTGTTTTTAACAGAGATCTGGCCATTGAGTTTTATAAAAGAAAGCAGGAGAATATCTTGTTCCACCAGTTAAATAAAAGGGAAGAAATATTTCACTGGAGCCGTAAAAATAAAATCGACTATATCATTACAAGCAAAGTGCTTCCCTTAGTCCGCCTGGGACAATTGCACAATGTTTCTCTTTATTCAGCAAAATAGGGTTTAATGCTAAATATTTCTCCTAAAAATCTTATACTGGCCCATTGCTCTTTACGTGCAACAATAATTATATCGGAGTAGTTTTATGACACATCCTGAAGTATCCGCTATCATTCCCTGCCTGAATGAAGAAGCAACGTTAGCGATATGTATCAAAAAAGCTCAGAAGGCCTTTGAAGAATTAGGCATAAGTGGTGAGGTGGTTATAGGTGATAATGGTTCAACAGATAAATCAATTGAAATTGCAAACAAGCTTGGTGCAAGAGTTGTCCCTCAAAAAATTAAAGGCTATGGTGCTGCCATTCAGGCTGCCGCAAATGCGGCAAAGGGGAAATATTTAATTATGGCTGATGCTGATGACTCATATGATTGGAGCAATATTGCACCCTTTATTAATGAACTTGATAAAGGATATGACTTTGTCATTGGCAATCGGTTTGAAGGGGGAATTCAGAAAGGCGCAATGCCATTTTTGCACCGATATTTAGGCAATCCGATATTGTCTAAAATATCCAGTATTTTTTACCGGGTTAAGATCAGGGATTTCCATTGTGGTATGCGGGCTTTTACAAAAGAGGCATATTCAAAAATGAACCTGCAGACAGAAGGCATGGAGTTTGCCACAGAGATGGTTGTCCGCGCTGCCCAGGAAAAATTGAAGATTAAAGAAGTCCCCATTAAGCTGTTCCCTGACAAACGGAATCGAAAACCCCATCTTCGAACGTTTCGTGATGGCTGGCGACACCTTCGTTTTATCATGACCTATGCACCGAATTATCTTTACCTGGCCCCTGGAGTATCCATCTTTATCATTGGGATGCTGTTACAAGCTTTATTGGTGACAGGCCCGCTTAAAGTCGGAGGTTTCTATTTGGGCAGTCATTTTCTGGCCTTGGGCCTATTACTGACCTTGACAGGAATAAATATTATCACACAAGGATTAATCGCTAAAGTTATACTATTCAATCAGACAAAGCAGATGGAGAATACAATTGTACGCTTGATTCAATCAAAGTTCAGCTTGGAACGAGGAATAATTATCGGCTGTTTTGTATTAGCAACTGGCCTCATGATTGATGGTAGCCTCCTTTTGACATGGCTTGGCAGCAATATTGCTATGGATAGCTCAATTCATTTGGCCTTTGTTGGAAGCGGGTTGATCGTGCTTGGAATAAATATCATTTTTAGTTCGTTCTTGCTTGGCATGTGCCTTCTATAGGCACTTGTGCTCATTTGATAGCTATCGAAATAACTTTTTCAATTCGATTAATGAAAACTTCAGTATCAAATTCTAATGCTCTATTGAAGCAAGCGTTTCTGTATTCAGCCTCATGATTGGTTATTTTGCAAATCGCCGCCACTAAGGTATCAGCACTGATGTTATCGATAAGAACGCCTGTCTTTCTATGGATTATGGTTTCTTTATATCCGCCTTCATTGCAAGCTATTACTGGTTTTCCAGAAGCCATTGCTTCAAGCGGCGTCATGCCAAAGTCTTCATTCTGTGCCGTTGTGATAAAACCTTTGCACTTGGCATAAAGATCGATTAACTCTTGCTGAGTGACCCAGGTTTTGAATAGAACGTTTGCGGGCTTGAGTTTTTCAAGGTACTCCCGATATACTTCAAAGTGTTTAGCGCCCTTTTCATAGCTACCAACAATGACAAGTTTTTCACTAGGTAGTTTTGAGAATGCCTGTAATTGTAAATCGATACGTTTATGAGGGGTTAGCCGATTTACAGACAGCCAAAAATCACCATTTTGATCATTTCGATATTTACCAGTCTCAACAGGAGGGTGGATTACCTCAGCGGTCGCTCCCAAGTATTTTTCGATTCTGTCCCGTGTATTGTTGGAATTGGCAATCCGTTTTTCTACATGACGAAAATAATTTCTATACAAATATCTGTTATAAAAAACCCAGATATCAAATAATGGCCGTTTCCATTTCTCTAAGTTGGATCGAACAAAGGATTTGAACGCCCAAATTTCATTCACAGGTGAATGAAAATATTCAATATTCGGTTTATTGTTTACAGCACCAGAGATTGCCCAATCCCCGGTTATAATGTAAAGATTATACTCTCGCTTTAAACTAAGTTTTCGAAACTTGGCCAGTGTCAGTTGCTGTCTAAACGGTGCATTACGTGGAACTTTGCCAATTGAAAAAATTTTTATGCCGTCAAATCCCATCCGACTAATCTTGTCTTGGTCGATATTAGTTGTATAAATATCAGCATCTAATTCACGCGCAAGAATCAACGACAGGATTTCTGCGCCACCTATGTTATCAAGAAAATTAGCAAACACTGCTATTTTATACTTTCCCACGCATTTTTTTCTACTTTTAGTCAAATTTGCATATCTCTTTCTATTAAAACATCGACAGTTTTGTTTCAAATTTAGTTTTCATTAACGTAAATTCTATACTTATTAATGAAATGTACCAACGCAACGCTCGGGAATTATTTTCTCCCTAATTTTTTTATAAAAATATTTTTTATCAAATTTCTTTGATTGTTCTATCGAATTTCTTTTAAACTCCTTTTCTTTGTTTCTTAAAAGTTCTGAGATCTCACTTATTTTTTTTGCCAGCTTGTCTGAATTGATATCCTTAATCAAAAAGCCTGTCTGACCATCAATTACTGTCTCCCTATATCCACCTTCTTCTCCGGCAATAACTATCTTTCCAGCTGCCATCGCCTCAATAACTGTTTTGCCAAAATCTTCATTCTCTGCCGTTGCGATAAATGTTTTACATTCAGAATATAGCTTTACTATCTCATTTTCATTAAAAATACTTCCCAAAAATTTAACATTTTGGGGTGCATTTTTTTTTAATTTCAAAAAATAATCTTCAAATTCTGCAGATGCCCCCCCAACAATAATTAAATTTTCTTCTGGAAGTTTTCTAAAAGCTTCAATCTGAATTTCAATTCTTTTATATGGATCGATTCTATTCACAGAAAGAGAATAATTTTTTGATTTTTTATTATAGAATTTACTAACATCAACTGGAGAATAGATCACTTCCGAATCTCTGTTATAAAACTGCTTAACTCTTTTCATAGTATTTACAGAATTTACAAAAATTGTCTTGATTTTTGAAACTGCTTTTTGATCATAATAAATTTGAATTTCTTTGAATAACCAGTTGCTAAAAAGACTCTTCTTTTGAAACCGCAAATCATATAGCCCTCGAAGCGGTGAAATGCAAAACCAATAGTTCTCTCTATTGGGCTTTGCAGCAAAAATACTATAAGATCCAACAAAAACATATTTGTCATATTTTTTATTTTTAGAAAAGTAAAATTTTAAGGCTGTACATACTTGTTTTACGATTCTTTTATTGGGAACACATCCAACTGATTCTATTTGAATCTTAGAAAATCCCAATCTATTGATTTTATCTCTATCAATATTTGTTGTATAAATTTTAGCATTAAGAGCCTTTGCCATGTTAAGAACAGTTGCCTCGGCCCCTCCAATTTCATCAAAATAATCATGAAAAATAGCCACTTTCCCCATCTGAGCTCCTTTTATAACATATCAGCGCAACCCTAAAAACATCCAACAATATATTTATTAGACACATGCCTAACAATTCGAGTTTTTAAAAGCTTCGAACACTGAAGAATAAATACTCTCTAATTTAGAGGTGCAGCCACATATATCCATTTTGTCTAAAACATTTTGCCGTGCTGCCACGCCAGCTCTTTCTGCAAAAACATCGTCACTCAACAATTTCTCAAGTGAGGTGGTCATGCCAAAGACATCTTTTTCTTCATGCCTAAAACCGGTAACGCCATGAATAATACCTTCAGTTGCGCCTCCGAGAGCCGAAGTGATAACAGGTACGCCAGAGGATTGCGCCTCTATTATAACCATGCCTAAGCCTTCGGCATCACCACTCTCGATTGTAATACTAGGCAGACATAATATACGCGCATCTCCCAACTTTTTTCGCACTTGTTCGCTGGATTGTGCCCCGAAGAATATTGCACGTATCCCATTGTTTTGAGAATATTGCCTTAATTCTTTTTTAAGTGGCCCATCACCTATGATTACCAATTGATAACGCGGGAACTTTTTCTGGATCTTTGAAAATGCTTCCAACAGATATTTACAACCTTTTTTTTTAACCAAACGCCCTACAAATAGAATTTCTCTGCGTTTTGAAAGCGGAATTGGACCTGGAATAAATTTTTGGGTATCAACTCCGATGTAGTTTATATGAATTTTCTCCGGCGGTATTCCATATTCGATTGCACGTTTTTTTATGGCATTTGAAACAGCAATGAAAGTCACATTTTTTTCAGCAGCTAATTTTAGAAGTTTTTTCGGATAGCTTCTCATAAAATAACTCCCATTCCCGCTTTCCCACCATTCTCTGTAAATATTTATATCTGATCCATGTAAAGTGACAATCAATGGTTGCTCAAGAGTTTTGGCCACAGGCCAGACATCGATAGCTTCATTGCCAAAATGGACATGAATTAATTGAGCATTCTCTTTTTTCAAACGAGATACTTCTCTTTTCAAGGGAAAACCCATCATCAAATGAAAGCGACGAATCATCTTGTCAAAAAATGAATTCGCTGATTTGAGTAATATAATATCCAGACCATCTAAATCCAGGCCATTTACAACCCTATTATATCCTACCAGGATTGGTTTCCAATTTTTCAAATGGATGGCCTGTTCACGGATAAATGTTTCAGATATTGGAAGCAAATTTGATTTAAAAATTAACACCTTAGGTCTATCATTTGTCTTTGTTTGAATCATGAGTATATTTTTTTAAGTGTTAACTTCATTCAAGCTCGTCCAAATTCCTACTTATGATATTTAAATATTTCAAAATCTTTTTTATAAAGCAAAAACACCTTATCCGCTATGGTTATATTTGTATAATATTTTACCCAAGAATCTCTGGGGCTTACATTGGTTTTTTCCAGTGCCCCTGAAATACCAAGCTTTTTTGCAATAGTTGAAAAATCCGTATCTAAATTTTCAAAATATCCTACATAATCCACCATCAACCGCCCGGTATGATCATAAATAAAAAGATATTGCGGTTTGAGTAATAAATGTTCATGGATAGTGTATTCATTAATATATATTGAGACAAAAGATGAGAAATCCATCTGCTCTTTTTTAATGATATTTGAATAGTAAAGATCCCCAGGAGATCCATTTCCGCCTCTTGCAAAATAGTGATAGACTGAAACAAGACGATCATAAGGATTTCGCACAAAACAAAATTTATAGTATTTCTTAAATCTATACATATCCGCCATGAGATATTCGAAGTATGAGCAATGATCCCTTGATATCCTTTTATTGACAAATTTCAAGAGAATAGAGGTGCCAGCAGTCTTTGGAATATGTATAAAGATGCACTTATACTTTCGGGTGTATCTCCGATAAGGATAGGGATTTGCAAACTGGGATAACTTATATTTTAAAAAAGGAATCATGATCGATTAACTTTTACCCTTTATCCAATTTGGATTCTTTTACCAGCAATGGATGGGTTGATATTAAATTTTACTATTACGCTTCTTAATAGCAGTATATTCCAAACAGATGTACTCGTAAAAGTTGCAATAGCAGCCCCGTTAATTCCAAACTCCGGAATCAATATGATATTCAAAATAACATTTCCAATAGCGGCCATTCCAAACCCAATAGCTGTGTTTTTTTCATGTCCGCTCATATTCAAAAGCAGGGCGACCGATCCAGCCCCAGCGTTAACAAGCTGTCCGATACTTAATATAATTAAAGCATGTTGGCCATCTATAAATCGAGGTCCAAATAAATCCAATAGCCATCCTCCAGCGAAGGCAAATATAGCCAAAATGGGTAAGGTTGCAATAACAGCGACTTTTGATGCTTTTCTTAAAATAGTTTCTAAATTGAAAATTTCTTTTTGACTATATAGGCGTGCTATGATTGGAGCCAAAACAATATTAACCGCAACAAGCATAAAGGAAATAAGGTCTGCGCCATTGGTTGCAATATTGTATATTCCAGCAGACTCAGTTGAGTCGATTACCCCTATCATTACCACATCTGCGCGGCCATTTATTATTGACATCGCACCAATCAAAGTAAAAGGCAGAATGCTTTTCGCCAAAGATTGAAGTTCTTGTCTGCTTGGATTAATGGGTTTAATGGCTGGATATAGCAAGGTGACCATTCTAAATAGAACCAAACTTATTACAATGGTAATTAAAAGATGAAGCAGCAGCACTCCTTTATGGGTGAAATGAAATCCAACCAAGGCCCCAGACCCAATTATTGAAATTAACAAAAGTGGATTAAGAATCATTTCAGGAGCTTGACTTCTTAAGACCTTATTACAGCCCCTGATAACTGCCTGCTGAATGCTGTTAATGCTGATAAATGGAAGCATCAACAATGAAAATAAAAGAGGTAATAACAAAGAAGCATTTCCGAATTTCCAAAAAACAGCCATAGAAACAGAAAAGACAATAAATGAAGAGAGAAAAACTGTTTTTGTTGATAAAATGAACAACCCAATTATTTTATTAAATTCATGTTTTCCTTTTAGGATTGACACTTCACGGACAATGATACTATCTGTTCCAAGCTTTGCAGGGATACTAAGTATGCTCATCCAGGACAATGCGTATGCGACAATTCCGTATTCCGTTGCTCCCAAGGCTCTAGTTACAATCAAACTGGCAATCAGTGAGAACACGGCACCACCAGCTCGGATCATGAAAACAAAAAAGATTCGATTATCAAAATTAGCAATGATATTTGATTTTAAAAAATTTTTAATCATTTTTTGAATCGGTAAATTGGATATTCTTTTAATACAATTATCCCCTTCTTGCACCACAAAACAATTGATGTACACAAAAAACAAATATTTTCGTTTTCTATTGCTATTATTTTAGCTGCCTCATATGATTTTGCCATATTTTTTTATTCTATTTCCCAGAGAGTATATAATGATGAACTTATAATCTTTTTTGCTTTCGGGAACAGAGTCTGCATCATTTCCAGATCTGCTTCCTTGTTGACACTTCTAAGTATAATTATCCGTTTTCGAAGAAAAGGGTCGTTTTGAACTATATCCTCGGTATAATATCCTTGTCCAGTGTTCATGATGCAAATATAATTATTGTTTTTTTCAAATACAGGATATTGAAAAAGATGCTGACTGACAAATTCTTGTACTTGATACAACCTGAATCCACAACTAAAAATTATACTTAAAATGGATAGTACACAGATAAATTTTTTCCAAACCGCAGCATTTTTTAATGTGGGCCAAGTTAGAAATGCTGCTGAAAAGAGTGGGAGTGCAAGCCATGCTGAATGAAAATAGCGGAACCCCCACCCATGACCTTGATCGAAAGGTATAAACAAATAAACAAAAAGTGTCAGGATAGCTGAACATCCCCAAAGCTGCAGGTGAGTCAACCCTTTAGAGAAACGTATGCCAAGGATTGCCAAAATCGGCAAACCAGGAAGAGACCATGCAAATATTTTAAGCCAGCCAAGCAATCTTGCCCATAGCATTTCAGAGCCTGGGAGCCTAAATACAGTTCCTATCAATATGGTTAGTTTGTTAAAAAACATTGAAAAAAAGTGATTGTAAGCGAATGGCGCTGTGGTTATCTTTTCTTGAATTCCGAGATCAGGTTTTACCTGTGTAACACCTTGCGCAACTATCAATTTTATCCAAGGCCAGCCCAAACCAAGAACAAGAGTAAGCGGCAAATACCCGGCAAAAAGAATTCCAATATTCCGAAGCCGATTTTTTTTAAAACAAAGCCATAAAATCCAGGGTAGTACAAAGGTAATATGAGGTATCGGATTATTCAACACAAGAGCAAAAGAACCCACCATGCCAGCACAAAAAAGCCTTGCAGGAGAAAATTTCAAAAGCAGAATAGCAAAAACAAGATTGAAAAATAGGTGAGCACTCATTGAATAAAACGAAATCCCGTTTATCAGAAACACAGATGATGATATGGTCAGCAGTACGACCCATGGGCCTGCCGAAGCATCAGGCAATATCTTTTTTGAATAATAAAAAAGAAGGAAAATCGTACCTGCGCTGATTAACGGATTTAATATCCATGGGATACCAGATTTCATAAAAGGTGTTAATAAAATAGCAAACCCGGGCCAGTAATCAGAAACAACCCGCCCGGTTTCTGCTGAGAAAACGGAAAAAAAACCAGGCTGCAAAAGCCAAGGGATAAGCTGCGGCGGATATTGCCCCCACAGCTTACCTTCGGAAAATATTTTTGATTGGAAATAGGGTAAATATTCGTCCATACATAGCGGATATCTGTGGTAGATGAAAAATGCGAAGAAAGCCATCAGCAAAAATATAAAAACTGAAATCTTAATTGGATGATTCGTTAAAAAAGCGAGGCATTTATCAATCCAAGAATTTTTTATTCTTGGAGTAACCCAAAAACAGATAAAGAGAATAGAAATTAAAAGAATGCTTCCCGGAAAATCATATCGGGCAAACAAATGGAAAAAAGCAGGTTGTAAATATAAATCCCCTCCGGATTTTACTATGAGTGCACATCCAATAGTAAAAAGAAAAATAAAAGATGTAATCCAAATAAATTTTCTTTGCAGTCTATCTGTCATATGGCCTTGCCTGATAAAGAAATTATTTTAATATCTCCAATAGGTTAAAGAAAGAATTTATTTAAAGTAATCACCAAAAAATTGACATTAAAGTGAGCTAAAAAGTAGAATATAGGGATGCATTTTGTCAATCAAATAACATAGCATGTTTTTACACGGCTTAGTTAAAATATTGAAAAACCAGTATAGAATCCTCTTTGAACTAAGACTATTTCGTGATACGACAATGGATAATTGTTAAAACCATGCTGTTGAAGGCGTTTTTCCATGCCAATAACAAAACATTTGGAATAAAAATACTGCCTATGGATCAATCAAAAAAAATCATTGTAATTGGAGGTGGCCCTGCCGGGCTTACCGCTGCTTATGACAGTGCGAAACGAAATATTGAAACCATCTGTTTTGAGGCAGATAATATGGTAGGCGGTATCAGTCGCACGGTTGAACGCAATGGTTTTCGATTTGATATTGGCGGACATCGATTTTTTTCAAAAATTCAAAAGGTGAATAATTTATGGGATGAGGTATTGGGAGAAGATTTTCTGCTTCGTCCCCGACTTTCACGAATATTTTATAATGGTTCTTTTTTTAATTACCCACTGCAGGCCTCAAATGCCCTCTTCGGATTAGGAATATTTAATTCCATGGTCATTGGTTGCAGCTATTTGAAATCCCGCCTTTTTCCGATCCTTCCTGAAGACAATTTTGAACAATGGGTTTCTAATCGTTTTGGTTTTAAACTCTATGATACTTTTTTTAAAACCTATACAGAAAAAGTGTGGGGCATTGACTGCCGTCAAATAAGGGCTGAATGGGCAGCACAGCGCATTAAGGGTTTGTCGCTTTGGAGTGCTGTACTGAACGCCTTGTTCAACAAGAGAACATCCATCAAAACGTTAATTGATGAGTTCCATTATCCAAGGCTTGGTCCCGGGCAAATGTATGAAACCATGGCTGACAAGGCTGTTGCCTTAGGTGCAACTCTTAAACTAAACCACCATGTAAAAAGACTTCATCATCAAGATGGAAGAATCCTATCTGCTGTGGTGAATAGTTCAGATAGTGAAATCTGTGAAAAAGGAACGCATTTTATCTCTACCATGCCAATTACCCAATTAATCACAAGCTTGCGCCCTGCTCCACCAGCGAATGTACTTGATGCGGCAAAAGCGCTTCGTTATAGAGCGCTGCTTACCATCAACCTGATGATAGACGAACCTCAGCAGCTTCCCGATACCTGGATTTATGTCCATGATCCAAATGTAAAAATGGGAAGAATTCAGTGCTTTGCCAACTGGAGCCCCCATATGGTACCTGATAACAAATCTTCTCTGGGTTTGGAATATTTCTGCTGGGAAGGAGATGAAATATGGACAATGGCGGATAAGGATCTAATTGAACTTGGGAAAAAAGAAATTCAACGCCTTGGCCTGATTGATACCTCTAAAATATTTGATGGCTTCGTGGTCAGGATGCCAAAATGTTATCCTGTCTATGATGAGGATTATGCCGGGCACATCGAAACCATAAAAAACTACTTGAATGAATTTAAAAACCTCCAGCTCTGCGGACGATATGGTCTTTTTAAATATAATAATATGGACCATTCCATCCTAACGGCATTGTATGCCGTTGGCAATGTAATCGGAGAGAATCACAATGTCTGGGCCGTAAATGCCGACGATGAATATCATGAAGAACACTCTTAACCCATCTTTTTTGGATAAAAAAACATAAAAGATGGGTTAAGATGACAAAATGTTTTTTTTAATCCTTATTTTTTCAAGATAGTGGTGAAATACAAACACCCACTGGTGAACAGGCAATACAATGCGTGAAGTTTAATTTTATATCATCAATAAAACTGAACAAATTTTGTCAAATGAATCGAAAATTCAATGGCAGGCTTAAAAAAACAAATCAGATTTCATATTTATTTTTCACGATTTCCCACGCCCGACCGCAGATCAATCTGGC
>JAHJLV010000031.1 GCA_018821535.1 Pseudomonadota bacterium
GATGCCAATCTGGGGGAAGCCATTCATCAGTTGATTATGGGTCATCATCAGTCACTGCTGGTGACAAAAAACAATGAGATTGTCGGTATTTTACGGCTGACAGATGTTTTTAAAATACTGTGCAGCAAAAGAAAAGAATGTTCTTTAAACAATTAAACACTGGCAGGGATATAGTTCTAAAAAGTTTACAGTTTGTAAAAATTATTAACGATATGTAAAAAAGGCTGACACTAATTGGTTTTTGTCAGCCTTTTTTACGAATCTTGATTTTATTTTATACTCAACATGTTACAAAAATATCCCCCGGCTCTTTAAACTTGGCACGCATTTTGATAGCTTTGAACCGTGGCAGGCTTAGCATCTTACTGAAAACAGGAAAGGTTAAATGATGACAACATCACCTACAGAGCGGGAAATATTTTATCAGGCCTTAACGATTCGAATCCGTATCCTGATCATGATTGTTTCATTTTTCCCCATGCTGCTGACCACGGGAATCCTTTTCTATAAGTTCAACCAGTTATATACTGAAAAAATGCAAACCCACACATTGGAACTGGTCCAAAAGCACAGCCTGGAAATCGATACGTTTCTGTTGGAAAAACTGGGCAATATCCGATATGTCGCCCGCCAATTTGATAACAATCAGCCTCCGTCGGCTTTCTTGAAATATCATCTGGAAAACTTAAGAAATGAATATGGCGATGTGTTCACAGATCTGGGGCTGGTGAATCAAAACGGGATTCAATTTGCTTATGAAGGTCCGTTCAAGCTTGAAAATGCAGACTATTCCCTGGCCCACTGGTTCATTAATGCCACACAAAGGCCCTACTATATAAGCGATGTGTTTACAGGGCTCAGGGGATACCCGCATTTTATTATTTCAATCAGGATTGCATCTGCTGACGTTAATTATATCTTACGGGCCACTGTGAATTTTGGCGCTTTTAATTCACTGGTAGAAAATATTCATATCGGGAAAACGGGAATTGCGTTTATTATCAACACAAAAGGACAACTGCAAACCAAAAAGGAAATTTCTTTAAACCGGGCTTTTGTTTCTTTTATAACCGATCCGCGCAACTATGATGACAATGAAACCGTTTTTACACGACAGCAGGATGATATAACCGGCAAAAAATATCTGTGCGTGGCATCCATGCTCAAGCATATCAACTGGCTGATGGTTTTCCGTCAGGATATAAACGATGCATTCAGTGAATTATGGAAAACACAGATTCTCACACTGATTTGTTTTATTGCAGGATGTATTGCCATCCTTTCCGTTGCTTTTATCCTCCCAAAAAGCATTGTCCGCAGGCTGTCCGCCGCAGACGAAAAGAATGAGGCCATGAACCAGCAGGTGGTGGAAAGCGGAAGGCTTGCCACTATCGGGGAGCTGGCAGCCGGCATTGCCCATGAAATCAATAATCCTGTTGCGATCATGATAGAAGAAGCCGGATGGATGGAAGACCTGCTGGAGGAAGAAGAATCTGAAGGAACAAAAAACATGGATGAATTCAAGCGATCCTTGAAGCAGATCAACACCCAGGGAAAACGCTGCAAGGAAATCACCCATAAACTGCTCAGCTTTGCAAGGAAAAACGATTCCACCACAAATGATGTCCAGATCAATGACACTATAATGGAAATCGTTTCCCTGACAGCTCAAATGGCAAAATACAACAATGTGTTAATTAAAACCATTCTGAACAAAAACATTCCCTATATCCGGATATCTCCTTCAGAAATGCAGCAGGTCATTTTAAATCTGATCAACAATGCCATTGATGCCATGGAAAAAACCGGTGGAACAATTACCATTGAAACCAAAATCAGCCAGATTGAGGCCAACCATCTGGTGATTACAATAGAAGACGACGGACCCGGTATCCCCAAAAACAACCTGGATCGGATTTTTGACCCGTTTTTCACCACCAAGCCTGTGGGTAAAGGTACAGGACTTGGCCTTTCAATCTGCTATGGCATTATTCAGAAAATGGGTGGAAAAATAGATGTCAACAGCCAGGTGGGTGTGGGCACACGGTTCAGAATCTGGATACCGTTTCAGGAAGAAACTAAAAAAAGCATATAACTAAGGAGAATACACATGAACCATATTAATTTATTACTGGTGGATGATGAAAAAGCGTTTCTGGACACCCTTACCAAACGTCTGGAAAAAAGAGGCATGAATGTTACCGCAGTTTACAGCGGGCAGGATGCTTTAGCAGAACTTAAAACACAAAAAAACTTTGAAGTGGTCATACTGGATGTAAAAATGCCCCAGATGGACGGCATCGAGACATTGGTAGAAATAAAAAGACAAGACCCTTTAATTGAGGTCATCATGCTGACCGGACATGCGACAGTGGAAACCGCCATTGACGGGATGAAACTGGGTGCATTTGATTATCTGATGAAACCCTGTGATCTGGATGTCCTGATCGCAAAAGCCTCAGAAGCTGCGGACAAAAAAAGAATCCATGAAGATAAAATTATAGAAGCCCGGATGAAAGAAATCACAAATCGGCGACCTTAGGAATAAAAATGGATTCAGTCGCACACACTCAAAAAAACAAGGACGTTATTGATGTTTTGCTGGTGGATGATGAAAAGGGCTATCTGGATGTGTTATCCAACCGCCTGTCCAGAAGATTCATTCATTCAACCAAGGCATTTTCAGGCACCCAGGCCCTGCAGATCCTCAGAAAAAAAGATTTTGATGTAATCGTTCTGGATCTGAAAATGGAGGATATGGGAGGCATTGAGGTCCTTAAAATCATAAAAAAAATGGCCCCGGAACTGCCAGTGATCATCCTTACCGGACACGGATCACAGACCGCGGCAAAAGAAGGAATTGAACTCGGCGCATTTGATTATCTGAGCAAACCCTGTGAACTGACAGACCTGATCAAAAAGATCAAACAGGCCTGCGGAAAAACCTCAGACATGCTGGATACACCTGAATAGAAATGAAAAGAACCTAATGATGCTTGATTGTATCTGTTGAATATTTAAGGAGAAAATATGTTTTACAAAACCAATGGATTTAAACTGTGCATGGCGATTCTGATCGGAATCGCTATTTTTCTGCTGCCAAGACCGGAGGGAACACAGTTCAAAATAACCGGAGATCAGGATAAAATTCTTTTGCAGAATGTCAGTGAACATTTTTCTATGACTTCTGACAAAAAACCAGACTCATATATTGTCACCGCCAAGGCACCTGGAACATTTGAAGGCAGCGCCGATTTCTTAAGCCAGCGCGCAAAAGACCTGAAAATGGATACGGTCCAGGTGGATTATGTTGACGGACTTTCCCCCAAGGCAAAGCGGTTTCTTGCAATTCTTGCGGTCCTTGTCATATTATTTGTCCTGGAACCTATCCCTCTGGAAATAACAGCCATATGCATCGGTGCCTCCCTGGTCATCTTCCAGATCACAGATGTAAAAAATGCATGGGCACCGTATATGCATCCGGTTGTGATCTTTATCATGTGCTGCCTGATTTTTGCCATTGCGTTAGACAAGGCAGGCCTGACCAAACGGCTGGGATATTTTATCATCAAAAAAGCAGGGGACAGCGTCACACGCTTTACATTTATCCTTGCCATAGGGCTAGGACTTGCATCTTCATTCATGCATGACGCTGCCGCCTGTGCAGTTGGAATCGTCACCATGCTGCCGCTGATGCGCGCTGTGGGCATTGAGCCCCATTCCAACACAGCAAAATTCATGATGCTGTCCCTGCCGTTTGCCTGTTCAGCAGGTGGTATGGGGTCATTGATCGGCGGCGGAAGAAACATGGTTTCAGCGGCATTTTTAAAAGAATTTACCGGACTTGAAATCACCTTTTTCGACTGGATACTCTATGCCATGCCAGCCGCAATCATAACCGTTCCTGCGGCTGTATTCATTGTATATCTTGTATATCGACCGGACCCGAAAATTAAACTGCCGGCGTTTGATGAAGAAATCGGACCTTTCACCCTGCTTGAAAAAAAGACCCTGATCATTGTTGTCGGTGCTTTTTTGCTCTGGCTGACCAAAGGACTTCACGGCGTGGATTATTCAGTTACCGGTATGCTGGCGGTCACAGCGCTCGTGCTGTTTGGTGTTCTCAAATGGCGGGATATTAACGACAATATGGAATGGGGTACCGCACTCTTTATTTTCGGCGGGGGAATTTCTCTGGGACTTGCCATGGGATATTCCGGCGCTGCTGAATATTTTGCAAACCTGTTTTTCCCGCTGGTCCAGGGCAAAGGCTGGCTGGTGCTTTTCATCGGCGTGGGTGTTTTCGGCGCCCTGGTCACCAATGCCATGGCTAATGTTGCAGCGGCAGCCCTGATTCTGCCCATTGTTATTCCCATGGCCCAGCTTGAAGGTGTAGACCCGACTATCCTGGCACTGTGTCTTGGGATGGCGACTTCTTTTGCCTTGCTGCTGGTCATCGGTTGTCCGCCAAATGCCATTGCCTACAGCTACCGGTATTTTAAATCTTCGGATTTAACCAAAGTCGGTCTGGTTGCCACGCCAGTCCTGCTGAGTCTTCTGGTTGTTGTTGCTGCGGTCTGGTGGAGAATCGTGGGGTTAATTTAACAGGCTGATTTAACATGACAATTTAAAAGTCATTGGACACGCAAATGATGAATGAAGCCATTCATATTCTTTTAGTAGATGATGAAGACGGATTCAGAGAGGCCATAGGCAAACGCCTGACCAAACGCGGATTGTCCGTCAGTCAGGCTCCCGATGGAATGACCGGTCTGGAAATGCTTGAAAAAACACCTGTGGATGTCGTTATTCTGGATGTGAAAATGCCGGGTTTAAGCGGTATTGATACACTCAGAGAAATTAAAAGACGGCATGCACATATCCAGATTATCCTGCTCACCGGCAATGCCGCCATAACCGACGGCATTGCCGGAATAAAAGCCGGGGCCTTTGATTATCTGACCAAACCGGTTGAAATTGATCACCTGCTAAACAAAATCCAGCAGGCTGCCGGCATCATCCGGATGGAGCAGGAAAAACAAAAGGAAGCTGAGTACCGGGACCGTCTGGAAAAAAAAATGATTGATACGGACCGTCTGGCAGCACTTGGTACCATGTCCACCGGTGTTGCCCATGAAATCAATAATCCGCTGGCCATCATCAGTGAGGCAACCGGAGTGATCAAACAGATGACGCTGCTGCCGGAAATGGACTCTTTTTCCCGAAAAACTGCCATGCTGACAGCAATAGAAAAAATAGAAAACAGCATAAAAAGAGCCAGGAAGATTACTTTGCAGCTTCTGGGTCATGTTAAAAAGCAGGAGTCCCAGATTGGAAAACTGAACCTCAAAGACCTGCTGCAGGAAACACTCAGTCTACTTCAAAAGGAACTGGAAGATAAAAATATAAAAATTCACTGGGAATTGGAAACAGATGCAACAACGATTGAAAGTGACACATACCAGATCCGTCAGGTGTTGATCAATCTGTTGAGCAACGCAATCCATGCTGTGGGGCAAAAAGGAATCATCACGCTGTCATGCAGACACGATAATAACGGTATTCTTATGGGAGTAAAAGATGACGGCATTGGAATCAGCCCGAAAAATATCGGAAAAATATTTGATCCGTTTTTTACAACCAAATCCTTTGATGAAGGAACCGGCCTGGGTCTGTTTGTAGCGCATAAAATCATACAGACTCTGGGAGGAGAAATCCGTGTGGAAAGCACTCCTGGCAAAGGCAGCTGCTTTTATGTCCGACTGCCGAAATTTTTTCATAATAATCATGAACTACCCAAATAAAAAAAGGAAATCATTCAAATGATAAAGATACCTGCAAAAGTTTTAATTGTTGATGACGAAAAAGACTTCGTTGAGATGTTCTCCCTCCGGCTTGAAAACCAGGGTGAAAAAGTGTCTGTGGCCTATAGTGGAGAATCTGCTTTA
>JAHJLV010000063.1 GCA_018821535.1 Pseudomonadota bacterium
TCAAGGATTCAAAGATTGGACGTTAGGTTAATACTGAACTCAATTTTTGAATTCTGCGAGAAGGTACGCCGAGCAGAAATTGAATTTTCAAATCTTTGAATGCGGCTTCGGCCGCACAAGCCTACCTCCTTGCAGTCAGTAGGCAAGCTCTCGCCTTCTAAGTCCCATACAATATTACTTATGGAACTGTTAATGAAGTTATTAAGTCAGTCTTCCGTTTTACGGGAAAAGCTGTTTTGGCGGGCAGTTATTAAGACTTAGCGCCGGGGATAGATTCGAAGATTCGAAGATTCAACGATTCAACGATTTGAAGATTCAACAATTCAAAGATTTAAAGATTTTTTGATTTGACAATATTTTGTTTATGCTGTGGGTTCATTTGCAGTGTTTTTGTATTTGTAGCCTTTTAGTCCAGAGTTTTTGAGGTATTTGATGAAGTTTGCTATTTCAGCGGATAATGAGGTGGTTTGTAGATTGAGTTGTTCGAGTGTTTCTTGGGTGATGTAGTTGAAGTCGCGTGCTCTGTAGCTTTGTGAGCGGGTTTCTCCACATGAGCCTTTTGCGATGTAGAGGAACTGAACGAATTCTTTGTTGCCGCTTCTTTCGAAGCCTTCGGCGATGTTGTCTGCAATAGATCCTGCTGAGGCGCGAATTTGATCACGGAATCTAAAGTCTTTACTGAAAGGTTCCTCAGAAGTCATCACAAAGACGAATTTTGCTAATTCGCGGGCTTTTTGCCAGATTGGGAGGTCTTCGAAGGAGGTGTATTTCATGATTTGAGATTTAAAGATTTGAAGATTCAAAGATTTGAAGATTTGAAGATTCGAAAATTCAAAGATTCCGAAGCTGCCTCTTTGCAGCAGGCAGACTGGTTTATGATTGTTGTATTAGCTATTTTAGTATAATTCTTCATTCTTCACTTTTCACTTTTCACTTTTCATTGTTCACTTATCAACTTCTTCATTTTCCCATACGAGGAGCAGGTTTTCCGTTTTAAGTTTAGGGAGTTGCTGCTGGTATTCGATGGGGGTGAGTATGAGGTATCCTATTTTGCGGCTGATGATTTTTTGTGCTTTAAGGATAAGTTGATTGAAGTAGTCTATATCGATGCTATCGCCTACGATGAGCAAGTTGATCTGATCGCTGTCGAGGCCTTTGGCGAGTTCACCCATGAGGTACACTTCCCTGGGGTTTCCGAGGTGGTTGATGACGCTTTCGATGATTTCGTCCATGCCGATGTATTTACGGACGATAGATTGGATATCGGGGAATAGCGGGTGCCGGGCGTTAGCGCGGAAGACCTTACGCGGGCCTTCGGTTTGGGATTCGAGCAGGCCGGCCTCTTCGAGCTTGTTGAGCTCGAGGCGCACGGCGTTGGTAGATTCGTTGAATTCAACAGCGAGGCCACGGAGGTAACCCGTGCTGGAAGTATTGAGGAAGAACTTCAGCAGGAGTTTGAGTTTTGTTTTAGAAGTTATTAGGGCTTCTAGCATTTATTTATGGATTCAAGGATTCAAAGATTCAAGATTCAAGATTCAAGTCGAATGTCTGAAAGTCGAATGTCTGAAAGTCGAATGTCTGAAAGTCGAAGGTCTGAAAGTCGAATGTCTGAAAGTCAGCTAGTTATTTAGTAGGATTAGAGGTGATCGAGCGAAGCGATGCAACGAGCAAAGAGTCGAGATGTCGAGAGCACCGGATTCAAGGACCTGTCTCCCTTTGGTCGCCAGGCAGGTTCAAGGAGGCTGCAATTTTAATTTTTTATTTCCCAGTGTCCGCCTTTGGCGGGGCCGATGCGTTTGAGGAGGCCGTCTTCTTTAAGTTTTTCAATGTCACGAATTATAGTTCGTCTTGTAACCTTAAATAACTCTGCAAGATGGTCGATTGTTATTGTGTCATTTTGTTGAAATTGTTGAAGGATTAAAACATGCCTGTTTTCAGTGACATTTTCAGTGACATTTTCAGTGACATTTTCAGTGACATTTTCATTTGAATGCATGGTTATCCAAAATGCATCGGTAAAGCGAAACGCTACTTTGTTTCTATTTTCTGTGCAGGCATCTCTTACCCGTTTAACCCCAGTTCCAGCTTTTTCCATAAAATTGGTTCTTGCCAGTAAATCGACCAGCAGCCGGTTTCTTGCTTCACTTCGCTTACCAAAGTCACTTTCAGGAAAAAGAAGTTCACCCTTATTATTGATAACAATACTGCTTTTCAGTTTTTCGATGGCGATTGTGTCTCCGAGAAAATAATCAAAATGGATAACCGCATTGACAATTGCTTCTCTGTAGGCTTCAACTGGATATTCAGGGAACTCTTTTCTTTTGATATCTTTTATTTCGTATCGAACAGGTATCAGTTCTTTGAGATAGTTTATCGCAAATTCGATATTTCCAATAATCCCCCGGTCGACCTCCTTCTTATCAAGAATATCCACACGAATGTCATCGTTAAAATGGATACACCTGATTTTTGAGCTGATCACATATTTGTAGGGCTCTTTAGCAAAGTATAATACACCGGCGTTTGTAAAGCCTTCATTATTAAGCACACGAAGGTTTCTCAAAACTTCTTCTTTAGGCAGGTTGTATGAAATACCGGCCAGTTTGAGGTAATATACAAACTTCTCTTCATCGAAGTCTTTCCAATCGAAGTTGCTACAAATTTGTTCGTCGAACCTTACTTTTCCTGATTTAATGGCAAGGGACAAAATCTCATTCCTGGTCATTTTCTGAGAATTAGCTCCCATACGCATGAAGAAACCGGTTGAGCATGAATAGGGTTTGTTTTTACCTTCATGGACTTGGATGGCTAAGACACTATGTGTTTCGACCAGATTTATGAGAATTGAAGGATCACAATTATAAGCAATATCTTGTATTTGCGATTTCAATCTGTTGGTAATTTCTAATCCTTTGGGATTACCTGAGTCTGTAATGCCAAGGTATATAACACCGCCGGACGCATTGGCAAAGGCTACAATTTCTTTCTGGAGGCTTTTATCGAAGGTTTCTTTGAATTCGATAAATTGTCCTTCTCCAAGTTCAAGTATTTTGTTCAAGTCTTTTAAAGGCGAACCTACTTGCATTGGTTTAATGTTAATGGCATTGGATACTTAGATTTGATCCCGAATCGCTGCGCCTGCCTGGCTCGGCAGACAGGCTCTCGGGACTGTAGCCCTGTATCGCTGCGCCTGCCTGGCTCGGCAGACAGGCTCTCGGGACTTGCAGCTCGGGACATGCGTAATTCAAAGATTCAAGGGTTTACGGGTTTAAGAGTTGATGAGTTGAAGGGTTCAAGCGTTGAAGAGTTGATTCTTTGAATACGCTCCGCGCATGCCTACCTTCTTTTAGTTGGTAGGCAGGCTCTCGCCTTCTAAGTCACATGGTGTATTGGGTATGTAACTGTGGGTGTTGAAGTTATGTTTTTTTTCGAGTGGTGGGGTGTGGTAGCTAGTGGTGGGGTTTGTGATGGCCGGAAACGGGGTGTTATTAGGCTGAATCCGGGGGTGGGGTATTACCACGCGAAAGGCATCTCGGCATCTCGGCTCCGCTCGATGACCTCAGCGGGGTATGGTATATATATTGAATGTTGGTTACAAGTGGTCATAATGTCGGTTGATCAATTGGTTTGCAATTGGAGTAGCAAAAGTACTCATGGTTTTGAGAATAGCAAATTTTTTTTGGTTATTTTTTTGTTAA
>JAHJLV010000032.1 GCA_018821535.1 Pseudomonadota bacterium
GATGAGCAGTATTTAATCTCAGGGATGCAAAGGTGTCCCCTTGTAAGTCAATTTTCAGCTCAGGGCCATTCGAAAATATAAAATTACCTTTAAATACTGAAGGCCTGGACATTGTTTTCAAGCTGGCGTTGTTCAGTTCAATCGGAGTTTGGATACTGTCAAGATATTTTTGGGGAAGATAAGGTGTCAAGGGATCAAGGGAATAGATTTTCGCCTTGATGTTTTCAAGGTCAGCTCTTTTATTCAATACTGTATAATTGCAGGACAGATGCTGGATCTGTTTTTGATTTTTTACTGTGCTGAGATTGATGCTGTCCATGTTGCCGGAAATATTATATTTCCAGCTTTTTATTTTTTTTGCAGGACCTGAAAGTGAAATTGAGGATAAAAAGATCTTTCCTGTACCCTCTTTGACAGGGGCAATGATCTTTTGTGTTTCCGGATAAGACATCAGCCAGGGGATGGCTGATTCAAGGTTAATGATACCCGAACCTTTATGAATATTCACATATGGGATTTGACCAAGTCCTATGGTGGCATAAAGATTGGTGAACACGGTATTGTTGATTGTTCCCGACGCATTGTTCAACGTTATCTGGTCTGGTTTATAGTCGACACTGATATTGTTGAGAACAATATTTCCCGGTATTCGCTCGTATTGACCGGATACAGGGAAATTCTTTGTGCGGACCCGGACAAGCACATCTTCATATCCATCTTTAAATTCAAGATTTAAAACGGATTTGCACCGGCCTTTCACCTGATGAACTTTTAAAAGCTCTTTTGCAATACGGGTGCCGGGTAAAATCGATACCAAGGTCCGGGGAAGGGTGGAAAGGTCAACATCCAGATTGAATTCTCCGTTAAAAGGCACCTGTTCATAGTTCAATAAATCTACCATGAGTGACCCTGTTTCGATTCTGGAACCATTTATGACTCCCCGGGTTGTATTGATATTTAAAACCCCGTCCTTAACGGTTGCTGTACCATCAATATCTGATGCGATTAAAGGGGTGTGCGGGATATGCACCCTGCCGTTCTGGATAATGCCGGAGAGTTCAAGATTGTTTCCATTTAGCAGCGTATCAATGGATTTACTTTTAAAGGATACCTCAACCTGGGGAACCTGTCCGTCTAAAAGTATATCAAAAAGAGTCCGGGCAACATAGATGTCCTTAAACATGAGGGATGACATTTCTTTTGCCTGGTTTACCGGAATTGCTTTGCCGGAAAAAACCAGACTGGATTTTTTTTGATCCACATGATTCGAAAAATCAATACCAAGAAGACCGTCCGGATACATCATATCCATTTGTTCCAGTTTGATCTGCTGAGATTTTTCAGACAGGAAAAATGACAGATTCATCCTGTCGGTGACAAACAGTTTTTTTTTGTTTTCTGCGCTTACTGCAGGTTCAATAATCTGGCAGCTGCCTTGAATGGATTGAGCATTGTCCATCTGCGCCTGTAACTGAATTTGACCTATAGTAACGGTATCTATATTGAAATGTTTTTTGAATTCAGGGTGTGATAACCATGCCTGTGGGAACAGAATGTTTTTTATGGTGGCGGTGATGCGGATATCTTTTTGGTTTTTATTCAGTGTAACAGATGCCTCCAGATCTTCAAAATATTCACTGGTGGCATTTTTAACGACAATGTCCAGATCAGATTGATTTTCAGGAAGAAGATCAAAGCCTGCGTTTATTTTTTTTGCATACTGTGAAATGGAAAACGGGATCACTGAATCAGCAGAACTGTCTTTAAACAAAGGTATAGCAAACTTGGGATGATCAATGATAATTTCGCCCAGGTTGAGTTTGCCTTGCATCAATGTGAACAAATCAAGATTAAGGTGGATGGCGTTTATTTTGATTCTGGTCTCAGGATCAGGCTGAATATCAATAGAATTTAATTTGATTCCGGGTTTGGGAAAAAGTGTTAATGAAAATTCTGAAGAATGAATCCGGATATTTGTCTGTTTGTAAAGATGATCTGAAATTTTATTTTTAACATAGGTGGAATTTCCAGTCCATGTTAAGACAAAAGGAAGCAGGGCAATACCCAATATGATACAGACACTGGCAAAGATAACAAAATATTTTATTTTTGTTTTAAACAGGGTCATCTGATTTGATCGTTTACCACTTGTAGTCCAGATTATCGGAAACACTTATAAAATCGATCATGACAAGATGGGTCTGATCCATTAATATTTTTTTGTAGTCAATGGGCTCTCTATCTTCCTGATCAATTTTTTCAACGGGTTTTTCTCCAATGGCTTTCAAATAGCGATTTTCAATATCCAGTTCCTGCTTTTCATGCAGCTCTTTATCTGATTTTCGGGTTTTCAGGTCTAAAGAAAGTATTTTTTCTGAATTTATTCGGGCGGTCAGCTGAAGCTTGTCTTGAATATAAGTGAATCCCGGATCCATCACCACCCTTTGCTGGCAGGCTTCATCCACTTGTTTTCGAATGGTGTTCAAAGATCTGTATTTTCTATAATAGGTTCTGTTTATCGTATCCCGGGGCAATGCACCGTCAAGTGCGCTTTCTCCAAGATCTTCGCTTTTATAAAGTTCTGGATATTTTACATCCGGTATGATTCCGATCCTCTGGGTGCTTTCCCCGGATACCCGATAGAATTTGGCATTGGTCAGTTTCAGTTTTCCCTGGGAAAGAAACCGTAATTCCTGGACCGTGGCTTTCCCAAAACTTTTAGAACCCACGACCAGCCCTCTGTTATAGTCTTTTATTGCTGCGGCAAAAATTTCTGAAGCTGAAGCACTCATGCGGTTGATCAGTACAATGAGTGGTCCTGTATATTCAATGCTTTTGTCATAATCATAATATTCTTTAATTCCGTCTTTCTGTCTGACCTGTACGGTGGGGCCGTACTCAAGAAACAGGCCGGTAAGGGAATTGGCTTCATCCAGAGAGCCACCGCCATTATTTCTTAAATCAATGATCAGTCCATCAATATTCTCATTTTTCAGCTCATCCAAAAGTTTTCTGACATCCCGTGTTGTGCTTTTATACTCGGGATCTCCTTTACGGGCTGCTGCAAAATCAATGTAGAAATTCGGAATTTCAATGATTCCGATTTTATAGGTTTTTGAGCCCTGGTTCAGGGTGGTGACTGTTTTTTTTGCAGACTGTTCTTCCAGTTTTACCCGATCTCTTTTGATCTGGACAGTGCGGGTGGAATTGTTTTTTTTCGCTGGAATGATTTTCAGTCTGACATAGGAATTTTTAGGCCCCCGGATGAGTTTTACAACATGGTCAAGCCGCTGGCCAATGATATCTTTGATTTCTCCTTTTTCACCCTGGCCCACACCGATGATTTTATCTCCGGGCATCAATAAATTGGATTTTTCTGCAGGGCCTTTGGGAATAAGACGAACCACCTTGGTATATTCATATTCACTTTGAAGTTCAGCACCGATGCCCTCCAGTGATAAGCTCATGCGGATATCAAAATCCTGGGATGCTCTGGGTGCATAGAATTGCGTATGCGGGTCAAAACTTGCAGTAACGCTGTTCATAAAAATTTCAAAAACATCATCAGTATTGTTTTGCAGCAGGCGTTTATGGCGGCTGGAATAAATCTTTTCCAGACGGTCGGTAATATCTGCAGGTGTCTGGCCTTCCAGCAGCATTGAAAGAATATTGTTTTTAAGCTCTTTTTTCCAGACCGGATAAAGGGACTTTATATCAGGTTTATACAGTTGGGATTCATAGTCGATATCCAGGGTTTCATTTTTTGTAAAATCAAAATTTTTTTCCCAGACTTTGATTAATGAGGAAATGTATTCCAGTCGTTCTATGGATCGGTCCATATACAGGTTAAATATCATAAAAGCCGTGTCTAGCTTGCCTTGTTTTACTTCATTGTCCAGCCTGAATTTATATTTTGTGAACTGATGAATATCCTGGACGGTAAATAATTGTTTTCCGGGGTCCAGGGTTTTGAGATAGCGGTCAAAGATAACAGCAGACAGTTGATCATCCACATTTTTTTCCAGATAATGATATCGTTCCAGTGTTTTTATGATTTCCACACACTGGTAGGTCTGACCCGGCTCCGGCAGCAGTTGGGATGCGGTTTTTGCCCATAGGGGAAGGGTGTATGAGAAAAGAATAAAAAGAATTAACACAATTTTAGGGCACATCACCCCTGTGACTTGACCGGTTGTTTTTTTAGCTGTCATGTTCAATATCCTTTGGTGTTTCAAAACTTATTCTTCCGATTTTACCAGTTCGAAGCTCTCTTATCAATGCTTCAGATGCTTTTTGGTAATCAACCATACCGCCTTTTTTAAGGCAGCCCCGCGCAGCACCGATTTTTTCAATCAGGTTGAGCGGGTCATCGGGAATGTCGTCCAGGAATGGATACCGTTGAATTAAAAGATCCGGGTATCTGTGAATGAGAAGATCTGCCGCAAAAAATGCAATTTCCGTGTAATCGATGGCCGTGTCCGATATCGCTCCGCTGGCAGCCAGGATAAAGGCTTTTCTTTCAGGCTCGATGATCGGCCATAAAATGCCTGGGGTATCATAGATATCAATATTGTTTTCAAGGCTGGTTCGCTGCTGGTGGCGGGTCACAGCAGGGACATTTCCGGTTTTTGCAATTTTTTTTCCAGCCAGTGTATTCAAAAGAGTGGATTTGCCGGTGTTGGGTATGCCGATGACCATGATTTTAATTTTTCTGGCCCGGTTCCGGGTAATTTTTTCTGTACAGTAATTTAATACAGCCTCTACCTGGTCTTTGTGTGAACCGCAGATGGAAACAGCAGGAATACTTCTATTTTCAAAATATTCAAGCCATTGCTGCGTATGCTCAGGGTCTGCCAGATCCATCTTATTGAGTATTTTTAATCTGAATCTGTCTTTGCAGATATTATCCACCAGCGGATTTGCACTGGTATCCGGAAGACGGGCATCCAGAACCTCAAAAACAATATCCACCTTTGATATTGCTTTTTTAAGCAGGTTTTTTGTTTCAAGCATATGGCCGGGGAACCATTGAATCGTCATGGTGTTGTTTGTTCTCCCTCAAAATAGGCAAGCAAAAGTTTTTGAAGCTGAAAAGGGGCTGCAATGATACCCTGATCCGGAAAATGGGTCCCGCCGTTAAAATCACAGACTGATCCGCCGGCTTTTTCAACAATAAATGCGCCAGCTGCAATATCATAGGGATTCAGACTCATTTCCCAGAAACCATCTACTCTTGCGCAGGCAACATAGCATAAGTCAATGGCAGCAGATCCGTATCGGCGGATGTCTCTTAAGTCCGGGACAATCTTATTGAAATAGCGCAGATTATTGTCTGTTCGTCCATCTCTCAGGCAGGCGAACCCTGTGGCCATGACACTGTCCTCAAGACATCGGGTACTGGATACACGGATCGGCTTGTGGTTTAAAAATGCCCCTGTTTTGTCAGCATAAAACAGTTCATCCAGAGCAGGGGCGTAGACTGCTCCGCAGATGGTTTCCCCGTGGTGTTGGATGGCAATGCTGACAGAGTAAAACGGCTGCTGATGGAAAAAGGATGTGGTCCCGTCTATCGGGTCGATAATCCACAGATAATCAGAAGAATTATGGGTTCTGCCGGTTTCTTCGCCAAAAATGTCGTGGCCCGGGTAGGTTTTTTGAATGGCATGGATAATAAAATCTTCAACCTGTTTGTCCGTGCGGGTCACCAGGTCTTTTTTGCCTTTAAAATCCACGTCACTGGATGTTAATAACGGCTGCTGCTCTCTGCAGATTTTTCCAGCAGACAGGATAAGTTCTTTTAAAAAGGTGATCACTGTATTTCCCTGAAGGTTGTTTTTCCAAAAATATCCATAGAGTATGACATATCAGGGCGTTCTTTTCAAAGGAAAACACCTTTATTGACTTTGATGTTGGATTTTGAGAAGATATTAAAATTAAAAATTCTATCATTCAGGTTAATTTATGAAATCCGGGGTATGTTATAAACTGTGTATTGTCGTGATGTTTTGGATTATTCTGAGTCCGTATGCCGGGTTCGCAGAACAGCAGCGCGTGGATGCAGCCGGAGAGCATCTCAAAATCCCGCCGTTGTTGGAAAGTATCCGGTTTGATTCTGATATCCGGTTCTGTGGCATCAGAATTCCCGTAGAAGATCAGGATGTCAAAGAGCTTCTGGAAAAAGAGCTGCTCCTGGCGTTGTGGGACAGGCCCCAGGTGATTCTGTGGATGAAACGTTCAGCAAAGTATTTTCCGCATATTGAAACCATTATTCAGCAATATGGCCTTCCTGCGGACTTGAAATATATTCCGTTGATTGAAAGTGGTCTGCGTCCCCATGTCAATTCGTCCAAAAATGCTGTTGGATACTGGCAGTTTTTAGAATCCACAGGCAAACGACACGGGTTGAGGATCGATCACATGGTGGATGAGCGGCGAAATATTTTTGATTCTACCCATGCAGCCTGCAAGTATCTGACACAATTAAATAAAAGGTTTGAATCCTATCTTCTGGCGTTGTGTGCCTATAATATGGGGCAATCTGCCCTGAGCAGGGAAATGAAAGCCCAGGATGCCAGTGATTTTTTTTCATTATATCTTCCCCAGCAAACCCAGCAGTATATTTTTAAGGCAATTGCAGTTAAAATGATTCTTGAGCATCCTCAGGATTACGGGTTTGATTTTGAACCTGAAGATTTCTATCCTGTCTTTTCCTTTGACAAGGTGAATTTAACATCTGATTTCCAACTGCCGATTACGCTTCTTGGCAAAGCTGCCGGTGTTCCTTTCAAAACGATTAAAGAATATAATCCGCAGCTAAGAGGCTATTATACGGCTCAGGGCAATCTGAGTGTGTTTATTCCAAAAGGAACAGCCAGGGGGTTTAAAGAAAAATTTGCCGTGGAATACGAGAAATGGGTTAAAACAGATAGCAGGAGAATACATATTGTCAGACAAGGAGAGAGTCTGATAGGGATCTCAAAAATCTATCGCATGTCGCTTTCTTCTTTATTGGAATTGAATAAACTTTCGTCAAAGGGGATGATCCATCCCGGAGATAAGCTGTGGATAAAATAATTTCAGGAGGATGAGACAGTGTCGTTTGATTCTTCTTCTTCTTTTTTAGGTTTCTGTTGTTTTTTAAAACAGGCTTTGTCTTCTCGAATAATAGCGCAAAGTTTTGGATTATGAAGCTCTCTGCAGGTTGCGTGATTATAAAGCGGGCATTCCGGGTATTGCTTAGACATTTTAATTCCTTTTTAATTATATCCCAAAGAATTCCCTTTTATACCTCAATCTATAAAAGCTTTCAACCTATTTTCCATGATGTATCTGTCACAGATGCACAGAGAAGACAGGCAGAAGAGCAAATCAATCAGTTCAGGAACACTTATCGGCTGGCTGAATCCCCCCAGATGGGGACCGGTATTCAGTATAATATCTTTTTGTCCTTTGACCATTGTCTGGATTCTGTCCTTTGCCATTCCCCTGGCATTTAAAAATGCATAAAAATCTGTATCACTCATGTTTATCTGATCCTGGGCACGCAGAATTTCTTCCATATGGTGGTCGACTCCCATTTTTTCGATCAGGTTATCCACAAGATCTGCCGTGATAAAACGATCGGGATTTTCAAGCGAAATTCCAGTAATGGCTTTATAATAGGTTTCAACAACATCCAGCAATATATTTGAAAATAAATTTCTGTCAAACAGATGGCGGGTGTCAACAGGATGTCCATTACTTTGGATACCGACATCCCGGGGGGATTTGTTTCTGAAAAAACTTCCCAGTACCAGAACGAAACTTAAGATATGTTCACCAATATAATGCCGCAGTTTTTTATTGGTTTCCATGGTGATGATGTGTTCAAAATCTCTTAACCCTGAGCGGGCAAAATTCGGATATTGTGCAGATTCCAGCCATTTGTCAAGTCTGCCGCCAAGTTCCCACTGATAGATTCCGCCATCCTGGCGCCGGGTCTGTTGCACCCGGTTATGAAACAACGGAATCAGGGCAGTATGAATAATACCATTTGCAGCCATTTTGCCCAGCAGATGCGCATTGCGTTTGAAAACTTCCTGCACACGTATTTCTTCGTTAAAAAAATCAAGGTCATTGGGGTAATGGAAATACTGGGGATCAGCTAAAAAAGCAATGGCAATAAGTTCGGTGCTGATCTGTGTGTTGTGGGAGAGTGTGTCCGGAAGCGCCCAAAATTTGAAAATGGATTGGCCGTCTATTTTTACAGGTTCGGGAATATGAAAAATGGATTCAGGGCAGGGGGGATGCGTCTTTAAAAAATTGAGCCAGTATATTTCCGTATTCAGGTTTTCAATATCCTGTTCTGATCGGGCAAATTTAATACATCCGATTTTCTGGTCGCAGGTCTGAATCCGAAGTGTTCTGCCGTGCCATTGCATGGATTTCGGATCGGATATATTCATACGCCCTAAAAAAGAATCAAAGGACAGGGAAAAACACGTTTGATTTTCACTGGATTGAATTTGAGGCCCCTTTATTTTCAAGGGTAATGACCCCAACGCTTCAGATACTGCCCGGTGTTTTCTGCCCCGGGTTTTTAACAACATATCCTTGAGTTTAAAAAGGGTCTGACCGGCAAAAGGGTGTGTGGCATCTTTTGACAGGTGTATCAGTGCGCAAGCTGCTTGTTGATACAGGAAAAAAGCCTGTTTTTTCTGGTCGAATTTTTCGGATTCCAGAAGCGTGAAAAATGAATCCACTGTCTGTTGAGTAATGGTTTCAGGCGCTTTTTCCAGATGGTGGTACAGGTATTGAACCGCAAGATAGGCCTGGGAAAAACCGATATTGAGTATTAACAGCTGGTGTTCTGTTTGAATCCGGCTGGTCGAAGAGCTTGATGGTGCCAATGGTTTATTGTTTAAGGGGTTCTTCTTTGATCCCCACTGATTTGGAAGAATCTATGTTAATTCTTGCACTGGGTTTGACATTGGTGTCCGATGCTTTTGACGCCCCGGATTTGGGAATAGAATTAATATCATTCTGAAATTTTGATATGGTGGCACTCATTTTTTCATCCAGCTCTTTGATTCGGGTGTTCAGTTGCTTGATCTGGTTTTCCAGTTGTGTTTTGAGCTCAGCAGCCTGCTGACCGGATTCGGTTTTTAAAATATATTCCTGTGCGAATCTGTTCTGTTTTTTATCCAGAAGGCTGAAATCTTTTCTCAGTGTCCCAATCTGTTGTTCATATTCTGAAAGTTCAAGAAGCCGGGCGTCAAATTCGTCTTTGAAAAGGGTGATATCTTCTTTTATCTGTTTTGCAGTCTTGTCAAACCGATCCCGGGTTTCCTTGAGCGCTGCCAGTGTTTTTTCATTCATCACCACGCTCTGGTTGGTATTTTCTGTGACACGGGTCTCAAGTTTTTCTATCTGTTTTTGTATGGTTCCGGCATCTGCTTTTTTTGTCAGTTGTCCTTCCAGTGCCAGATTTTTCTTTTCAAGGGCGGGCACAGAAGAGTCCAGATCATATCTGTTCTTGGCAATTTTAACATCCAGTGCATTGAGTTTTTCTTCAAGCTGTCTGGAAATCTTTTCATACTGGGTCTGCTTGTTCAGATCTGCATCCACAACGCGTTCTTTCATGTCCAGATAGGCAAACAGCAGAATGGCGCCAATCAGACAGGGGATGATGATGGAAATGATGGTCACCCGGTTGGATAGTTTGTCAATCTTAAGTGTATTGATTTCTTCGAGATACTCAGATGACTGAATCGGCGTATCTGATCCTGCCGCAGGGTCTTCCTTATCAAAATCCTTGATATCCGGTCTGAAGTTATTTAGATTATTTGAGTCCATCAGTGTTTCCTGTAGTTATTCCCATTCAATTGTTCCGGGGGGTTTGGATGTAATGTCAAATACAACCCGATTGATGTTCTCTACTTCATTGATAATCCGGTTTGAAATTTTACCCAGAAGATCATGGGGCAGTTTTGCCCAGTCTGCGGTCATGGCATCATTGCTGGTCACAGCTCTTATGGCAATGCAGTTTGCAAAGGTGCGTTTATCTCCCATGACACCGACGCTTTTTATGGGAAGCAGGACTGCAAAAGACTGCCATAATTTTCTGTAAAGACCGGCATTTTTTATTTCCTCAAGCAACAGAGCGTCCGCTTCCCTTAATATATTCAGACGTTTTTCAGTAATTTCTCCCATGATCCGGATGGCAAGACCGGGACCGGGGAAAGGTTGCCGCCATATCAGATCATCATTGATCCCAAGTTCAGTCCCAAGCTTTCTGACTTCATCTTTAAAAAGCAGTTGTAAAGGCTCTACCAGCTTAAGTTTCATTTTTTCGGGAAGCCCGCCGACATTATGATGGGATTTGATAATGGATGTAGGGCCGCCAAAAGCGGATTTGGATTCTATGATATCCGGATACAGGGTCCCCTGGCCTAAAAATTCTGCGCCATCTATTTCGGATGCTTGCGCCTCAAACACTTCTATAAATAGATTTCCAATGATTTTGCGTTTTTTTTCCGGATCAACCACGCCTTTCAGGGCAGTGAGAAATTTATCCTGTGCATCAACGAATTTGATATTCAGATCCAGATTTGTGATCAGGTTTTTTTCAAGTGTCTGTTTTTCATTTTTTCGCAACAGACCATTGTCCACAAAAATACAGAATAAATTTTTTCCAATGGCTTTGTGGATAAGGGTGGCAGCAACAGATGAGTCAACGCCTCCGGATAATCCCATGATGACTTTTTTATCGCCAACCGCTTCTTTAATCTGAGCGACTGCACCGTCACGGAAGGATTTCATGGTCCAGTTTTCGCTGCATTTGCAGACATCGAACAGAAAATGACGGATCATTTTGGAACCATTGATTGAATGTTCCACTTCAGGATGGAGCTGTAATCCGTAAAATTTTTTTTCAGGATTGGCAATCGCAGCAATGGGGGTGTTTTGAGTTGAAGCCGTGATTTTAAAATTTTCAGGCAGTTCAATGGCAGAATCACCGTGGCTCATCCAGCATTGGAACCCGGTTTCCATGTCTTTAAAAAGAGGGTCTGAATCCTTTATTTCAAGGCTTGCAAATCCATATTCACGTTTGCTTGCCTTTTTAATTTTCCCGCCAAGGATGTGCACCATATAATGCATGCCGTAACAGATGCCAAGCACCGGGATTCCCAGATCAAAAAGGGATTTATCCATGGTGGGACTGTTTTCTTCATATATGCTTGAAGGACCGCCGGACAGGATGATGCCTTCCGGATGAAGTGCCTTGATTTTTTCTATCGGGATATTGGAGGGTTCCACCTGGCAGTATACATTGTTTTCCCTGACTCTTCTGGCAATCAGCTGATTAAATTGAGAACCAAAATCAATCACAACTATCATAAAATATTTTTCCCATATTAGTATTTTTTTATAAGTCTTAATATTTGCAATACTCCCGATAAAAAAGCAAGTTGTTTTTATCAGAAGGTTGCCATATGGCAATTAATATGATTAAAGGAGGAATAGTATTTATATATTGGTATATCAAGATAAATTAGGAGCATTTTTATGTATCTGGCAAGTGACCTGAGAAAAGGGTTGAAGTTTGAGATAGATGGTGAACCGTATGTGATTGTTGATTTTGAATTTAAAAAACCGGGTAAGGGACAATCCCTGTACAAGTGTAAATTAAAAAATATGATTACCGGCACGCAGTTTGAAAGAACCTACAGATCTGGTGACAAATTCAATAAAGCGGATCTGGAGGAGCAGGAAATGGAATATCTTTATTCCGACAAGGATAATTGCTGTTTTATGAATTCATCCAATTACGAGCAGGTTTTCATGACCAAGGATCAGCTTGGGGATGCGCTTGATCTGCTCAAGGACAATACCGTCTGTACGGTATTGTTGTTTAACGGCCGTCCCATCGGGGTGACGCTTCCAAATTTTGTGAACTTGAGAGTGGTTCAGTCTGAACCCTGGGCAAAAGGGGACACGGCAACCGGAAGCACCAAGCCCGCAGTTCTGGAAACTGGATTTGAGCTGCAGGTGCCGCCGTTTATTGATGAAGGGCAGATGATTAAAGTTGATACAAGAACCCGCGAGTATTCTGAAAGGGTGAATGAGTAAGATAGAAAAAATACCTGAAGATTTTCCGATCAAAAAGATTCTGGTTGTGGATGACGAAGAAAGTCTGCGTTCTCTGCTTGCAAATGCCTTGGGCCGGGCAGGTTTTTCCCTTACCCAGGCTGAGCATGCAGAAAGTGCAATAACTTTTTTGGAAACCCAATCCTTTGATCTGGTGATTTCTGATATTGCCATGCCCGGGATGGATGGGGTTGAATTGATGAAGCAGATCAAATCAAGAACCCCCCAGACCGATGTCATTATCATGACCGGGTATGGATCAGAATATTCCTATGTGGATCTTATGGATGCAGGTGCCTCTGATTATCTGACCAAACCGTTTAAACTGGATTCCATTATTGCACGGATCAACCGGATTGCCAGGGAAAAAAACAACCTGATCAATCTGAAAAAGATCAACCAGGAATTGTGCATGGCCATTGAAAGGGCGAATATCCTTGCAAGGGAGGCAAAGGAAGCCTCAAAAGCAAAGACATTTTTTCTGGCCAGCATGAGTCATGAAATAAGAACGCCTCTCAACGGTATTGTCGGTTATACGGATATGCTGCTGGATACACCTTTAAATGATGAACAGAAATCTTTTCTAAAGCATGCCAGATTTTCCTGTGATGCCTTACTTTCGGTGGTAAATGATATCCTGGATTTTTCAAAGGTTGAGGCCGGTCGTCTTCAGCTTGAAAATATGGCATTTGATCCTGAAGTGCTGTGTTTTGATGCAATTGATATGGTCAGGACCAAAGTGGATGAATCCGCAGTGGAACTTATTGTTACTGTTACAGATGCGGTGCCCGGGCTTGTGATGGGTGATCCTCACAGATTCAGGCAGGTTTTGCTCAATCTTTTGGGGAATGCAGTAAAATTTACCCGCAAAGGTGTGATCGGACTTAAACTGGATTCAAAATTGACAGAATCCGGTCACTGTTGTCTGACAGTCAGCATCAAAGACAGCGGTATTGGAATAGCACAGGACCAGCAGGATAAAATATTCAAACCGTTTATCCAGTCAGAAGATGATATCACCAACCGGTATGGCGGAACAGGGCTGGGGCTGGCCATCAGCAAAAATATCGCCCATAAAATGCAGGGGGATATCTGGGTTGAAAGCATAAAAGGTGAGGGGTCGACATTTTATTTTACATCCTGTTTTAAAATAGGCGAAAATAAAAAAGTCGATCGGGTTCAACCGGTTCTTTTAAGAGGAAAAAGAGTGCTGGTCTGCTCAGTGTCTGAAAGTATTCATGAAATTTTATACCATGAACTGAGTCGCTGTGAAATGGATATCACCAGCATCTTTCTGCAAAACAAGAATCAATTTTTAAAGGATTATCCGGATTTTGATATTGGTATTGTTGACTTTGGCAATAGCGATAAGCAAACCATAAATGACCTTATTGAAAAACATATTCCGGACAGTATTTTCAAGGCAGGATTTGATTTTCTTGCCTGCTCCATCCCGGCTTCGGGTATAGCGGAACTGTTTAAAAACGCCGGATTCAAAGGTTTTTTGCCCAAGCCTGTTTCAAGGCGAAAACTGATTGACATGATTGCATATGTCATTGGCATAAAAAATACAAAAATCCGGGAAAAAAATGAGGATGCCCTGATTGTGACATCCCATCTTTTAAATGAGAACAAAAAGCATTCAGTTTCGATCCTGCTGGTAGAAGATAACCCTGTGAATCAGAAAATGACAAAATTAATGCTGTCAAAAGCAGGTTATGCAGTTGATATTGCGGTTGACGGTCAGGATGCAGTGTATAAATATACTTCAGCGCCAGGCAGTTATGATCTGATCCTGATGGATATCAACATGCCGAAGATGAACGGATTTGAAGCAACCAAAGCCATTCGGGGCTTTGAAATGAAAAATAAAAGTTTGAAAAGAATACCCATTCTGGCCTTGACCGCAAATGTTCTGGATGATTTTAAGCGAAAATGCGTAGATGCTCAGATGGATGACTTCTTAACCAAACCGATTAAAAGAGATGTTGTTTTCACGTCCATACGAAAATGGGTGAATGCGCAAAAATCGTAAACAGAAGTTTCAAAAACATCGCAGTTACAAAATATTAATGCTTGACTTTAATTATTATGTAGATATAATGTAACGAAATTTGCACTGATTGAAATTAAGTGCGCTGGTTTCCTCTTTTAAGGTGTACATCTAAAAAATTAAATTTGATTTACCCCCCCCAAAGTTAGAAACTAATTTATTATTATTTATTACAGGAGAATGCCGACATGGCGAATGGTACAGTAAAATGGTTTAACGACTCAAAAGGTTTTGGTTTTATCGAGCAGGAAAATGGTGGGAAAGATGTATTCGTACATCATTCAGGAATTAACTCAACTGGTTTTAAATCCCTCAATGAAGGAGACCGCGTTTCCTTTGATATTGAAGAAGGACAAAAAGGACCAGCCGCAACAAATGTAACCGTTGTTTAGTTAACCGTTTTATTTTTGCGCTAAGAACGAAGCCATGATGTTGGCTTGAAAAATATGCCCCCTGCCGAAGAAATTCTGCAGGGGGCTTTTTTTTAGAGTGCCCCCGGAACTGCCGTGTTGTGTTTTAAGACTTTGAACCAAAGGTTCAAATAAGTGGGCATTCAGTATTACTTTCAGGCTTTTCCATTCTGGCTGGACAAAGCGCACCGGTAAAAGGGTGAACTCCCGTTAACGTGTGGTTAGGGTAAAGGCTGTCTTACAATCACGAACATCCCAGGGGCACAATTTTTTTTTACCAATTAAATGCAGATTGTGATCAAGCAGGAGAGGCCAGAAAAAAAATAGAACAGAAAAAACAATTTTAACTCAGATGATTCATACTATAAGAAATCCAATGGATTTGCAAAGTCTTTTTTTTTAAAAAAATGGATATTAATTTTCAGGCGTATCATCCTCTTCAATTTCAATCTAAAGACTATCTGTACCCTGATCTAACTGGATGATCTTCAACCCGCCAGGATAGGGTTTTGTCCTGTCATGGTGGATGGATTGAATCTGTCTGCTGATACTGGCGATTCGTTCTCCGGCCCTGCGTATGTTTTTCAGGTGTCGTTCCCTTTCCAGTGGATTATCCTTGTCCATCTCCATCAGATCAAGGCTGCCAAGCAGATGCATTAAGGGTTGGTTTAATTCATGGGCAGTGGCCCCTGCCATCTGCAGCACAACAGTCAGCCGCTCCTGTTCGATGATTGACATCTGCTGTTCTTTTATCTTCAGATTGGCTTCAATCAGTCTTTGAATAGTAGACTGCTGTTTTCTTTCTGCTTCTATTTGAGCTGTTATATCAATGGCCGCCACCCTTAAATTTTCATCGGGCGACTCATCGCGCGCGTAATCTTCTTTGCTCCCGTATAATCTTACGATAATCGGTTTGTTTTCCTTTGTTTCCAGTTCAACGTCAATGGTTTTTTCTGCAGGATTTTTGAAAAATGATTTATATTGACCCAAAAAGGCTCTTTTTGAGTCTGTTTTTAAAAAATTATGGAAGGGTTTTCGAAGAACTGCCTCCATTCCAGAACCGGTTTTTTTTAGAAAGGTCCTGTTTGCTTCAAGAATATAACCGCCGCTGTCCAGAACAATGAAACTGACAGGAGCGTTGTTGAACAGTTCAGCAAATTTATTTTTATTGTATTCAAGATGAACCTGGGTGTTTCGAAGCTCTTCATTTTGAAGTTCAAGTTCTATTTTATGGATATTCAGTTCTTCAGCCACTTGGTGGCAATCTTCAGGACGGATGTCAGGAGTTGTTACCGGTTGTTTCCTTGCAATTTTTTCAGCACGCTTTCGAATTTTATCTTTCGTGATTTTTTCCATTTGCAAGCCTTGCCCTTCTTGTTTATGGTTTTCAGGGATTTATTCCGTCAGGAGTCAAGACACTGACCGTTAATTTTTTGGGACAACATTATAAACAGCGACAATTTCCCCTGTAGGCAGTTTGTAAATCTGATATTCTTTTTCTCCGCTATTGTTATCGTCCTCATATAGCGCTGCCGCATGGACTTGCGGCTTTCCGGTGGCCCATACCTGTCGAATTATATCCAGTAATCCAGATCTTTGCGCATTCGGAAAAATCGCTGTCAATCTTTTGCCGATAACATCATTTTTGTTCATGCTTTCTATTTTTTCAGCAAACCGGTTAAATTCCAGAAATTCAAAATCTTTTCCATTCTGAACGGATTTGTAAACCGCAACACCACTGAAAATGGTATCAAACAAGGATCGATATCGCTGCTCACTCTTTTTTAATCGCTGTTCCATTGTTTTCTGTTCAGTGATATCCTGAACAACACCCACAGAAACCATCGGGTGTCCGGCCTTGTCATATTCTGTTCTGCAGTATTCATTGATATATTTGATCCGGCCGTCATCAAACTGGAGTCTGTGTGTGGCAGTATAGGGTGTTTTGTTTTTTACTGATTGGGTATAGAGTTTATCAACAGACTCCCTGTCTTCAGGATGAACAAGATTCAAAAAACTCTCATAGGTTGCATTAAATTTGTTTTTATCTATTTCAAAAATATCGAATACGTTGTCAGACCATGTCAGCATATTGTCCTTGATATTCAGTTCCCAGACCCCGAGTCCTGAAAGTTTCTGGGCATCCTCAAGCTGTCGTACTTTTTTTTCAAACGCTGTCTGGCTTTGCTTTTGACGGGTAATATCAACAAAACTCAGCACAGTACCCGAGTAAACACCCGGACTGATTTCATAGGGAAGAATCCGCATAAAATACCAGTCCCCATCCTTTGATGTCACTTCTTTTTCAAGGGGGACTTTTAACTCCATTGTTTTTCTGACATCTTCAACCAGATCCACACGGATTAAATTATGCGTCAAGTGCGTCAAAGGCCTTCCGATATCCGAATCCAGAATTCTGATAATCCGTTGCGCATATGTTGAGAACCTTCTGACCTCGCAGTTTTCGTCCAGTAATAATTTGCCCACCTGACTGCTTGTCAGCAGATTTTCAATATCATTGTTGGATTCAGTCAGCTCCATTATTTTATTCTGATATTCCACATTCACCGTATGGAGTTCCTCATTGGTTGACTGAAGCTCTTCATTGGTTGACTGAAGTTCTTCGTTACTGGCAAGCAGTTCTTCATTTGTGGCCTGAAGTTCTTCATTTGAGGTTTCCAGTTCTTCTATCGTGGCCTGGAGATTTTCCCGGGTAAACTGCAGTTCCTGTTCAAGCTCGTGGACATAGTGTTCTGCTTCTTCGTCAAAGTTGTATTGTCTGATTTCAGGTTTTTCTTTTGCAGGAGTGTCTTTGAGTTCTTCAATGAGGACAACAACCAGGGATTCCTGATTTTTTTTTCCCTGCAGCGGCCGGACAGATAAGTTAAAAGAGGACACTGCATCCTGGCGGGTCACTTTAATATTTGAGAACACCTGGGCGGTTTTTGTTCGAAATACTTTCTGGATGCTTGTGGATAAGGGAATGGCCAGTTCTTTGGCAACCATTTTTGAGATGTCATTTACAGGACGTCCTGACGGCAATCGAAACAGGCCGAATGTATCACCGACAATGTGTTGAATTTCCAGTTGCTCATTGACAATCATTGAAACCGGGATATAGTCCGGACACAGTGA
Source organism: Pseudomonadota bacterium (assembly GCA_018821535.1). Classification (GTDB taxonomy): domain Bacteria; phylum Desulfobacterota; class Desulfobacteria; order Desulfobacterales; family Desulfobacteraceae; genus Desulfobacula. Next base: position 17,728 of record JAHJLV010000032.1, read on the forward strand.
GTCGACAAGGCGTTGAAGCAGGTTTTCTTCTTTGGGAAAAGAATGCCGCTGATTTTCAACAAATCTGGACGGCTGCAATAAATGACTGTCTCCGCCACGATTTGAAAATATGATATCAGATCTTTCCAGCGGAGAAGGGTTTTTCCCCCGGGACCGGTATATCTTGTTTTTATTGTTTAATGTTTCAAACAGATAGCCCGAATCTCCGGTTGTTTCACTCAGGCCCAGAATCAGGATGCCGCCCGGATGTAATGAAAAATTAAACAGGTTTAATATTTTTTTTTGAAGTATCGGTTGAAGATAAATCAGAAGGTTTCGACAGGTGATCAGGTCAATATTTGTGAAAGGCGGGTCCTTGATCAGATTATGCTGCGCAAAAACAACCATTTCCCTGATATTCCGCACAACATGAAAATTTTCATCTTTCCTGAAAAAATATTTTGAAAGAAGTTTGGGCGAAATGTCAGCAGCAATGGATTCTGGAAAAATTCCTGCGCCTGCTTTTACCACAGCATTTTTATCAATATCTGTTGCAAATATTTTTATATCTTTGGTGATCCCTAATTGTTCAAGACATTCTCTGGCCGTTATTGCTATGGAATAGGCCTCCTCGCCAGTGGAGCAGGCTGTTGTCCAGAACCGGTATTCATGCTGATCAGGGTTTTTCAGCAGCTGGGGCAGCCATTCTTCGGCCAGCAACTGGAACATTTCCGGGTCCCTGAAAAAATTGGTCACACCGATGAGCAACTCCCGGTATAGGGTAGCGATTTCGGATGGATTTCTAAACGCAAAATCAGCGTATTCCCTGACATCGATAATCTGATTAAAGCTCATCCGTCTTTCAATTCGACGGTTAACAGTACTGGGTTTGTAAAAAGTAAAGTCTATTTTAAACCGTTCCCGTAAAAGGGACAGAATCTTTGTAAGCCCTCCCTCATCCTCAAGAATTTTTTCGTGACGATTTTCCTTGGTCGAGTAAGGATGTTTGATATAGGAAATCAGTTGCTCCGGTATTTTTTCCGGAGGCAGAATAAAATCGGAAAGTCCTGTGGAGATAGCTGATCTGGGCATGCCATCAAATTTTGCAGTTTTTTCATCCTGAACAATGACAATCCCGCCCTGTTCCTTGATTGACCGGATACCCCGCATGCCGTCACTGCCGGTGCCGGACAGAATGATCGCTGCTGATTTTTCACCCTGGTCTTCTGCAAGGGATCTTAGAAAAATGTCAATGGGCAGGTTGAGTCCTTTTGAATGATCCTGGTCACTTAACAGCAGCTTTCCATGAAAAATCTTCAGATTTTTTCTGGGCGGTATCAGATATATGGAATTGCTTTTTACCTCCATGCCGTCCTCTGCGCGGAACACCGGGATGGCTGTTTTTTTTGACAACAACTCCACCATCAGGCTCTTATAGTCAGGAGACAGGTGCTGAACGACAATAAAAGCGAATGAAGACTGCAGGGGCATACTTTGAAAAAATGTCTGTATGGCTTCCAGGCCTCCGGCTGACGCACCAATGCCGACATACAGAGAAATGTCTGAACTGGCATTTTCCTCTGTCGCCTGGCTTTGATCTTTGTCTGAACAATCATCCATGATCACACCTGTTTTTTAAATTTTGCTCAGTCGATCCTTTTTTTATTATAATAAATCGCAGTATTTTTAAAGAAAATTATTTTAAGACGATCAATCCCAGAATAAAAATGACTATGATGCCTGCCGCAGACAGCCGGGGTGATTTATTGATGGCAAAATGACTGATCAAAAGACTGATGCCTGTGGAAAGAATGAATACAATAACCGCCTTCATGTAAACGGGAATGGCAGTTAAATCCTTTAATATCAATTGAAATATAAATACAAACACCAGATGGACCAGATAAATAGTATATGAATTTTCTGCCATCAGCCGGTTGAATTTTGAGGCGCTGTTCCAATATCTTACGCCCAGGCTGATCAGTGTCAGCAGTATGGAAAAGAAAAACATGGGGTGCAGCAGCGTATACAAAATCGCCTTGGTCTTCGAGGCTTCCTTAAGAAGACTGAATGTTGTTTCATGCAGAAAATGGCCCAGTATGGCACTTGTTAACACCCAGAGAATGAGATGCCCGGGCACACGGCCGGCTAAAAACCAGTTTTTATGATATGCATATATCCCTAAAAAAAAGCAGACACTGTAAAGGAGTATGCGACTTGCCTGAAACTGGATAAGATTCCCGATCACAACCCAGGTGTTGGGTATGGTGATGATTGGGAATAGACCGTAGATGAGAATATTGAAAACAAATATCAGCACACCTGAAAAAAACAGAATCAGAAAAATTGAAAGCCGTGAAGCGGGTTCGGATGTCGTCAAGACAGATGGTTTGGAAAGCAGGGTGTCTTTAATTTTTTTTGTAATTGCAAATATGACAAAAAAACAAAACAGAAGATTAATAAACCAGTAATGCAGTTGAATGAACTGATCATATTGCACAGACAGATTCACAAGTCCTGTATAAAAGGATAGTGCGCTTTTGATTTTGAATACAAAATAATGCCATAAACCTGGATTGCTCTGTCCGCAGGAAAGATTCCAGATATAAATCTGAACAGGATTGACAAGAATAACACCGATAAGCCAGGGGATTCCCAGGCGGTTGAATTTTTTCTTTATAAATCCCCGGGTGGTTTGTCCCTGATGGGACTGCAGGGCAAAATATCCTGCAATGAAAAAGAGTCCGGGCATCATGAAAACATCCAGAAGTATTAAAACCGAATCAAAAAACAGGAAATTGTCATCATTTACCGTCCACCAGTCACTCAGATTATTGTAACTGGCAATGGAGTGAAACAGGACAACCAGCAGCACCAGAAAATAACGCAGATTGTCAAAAAAGAATATGCGATGGTCAGCAGGCGCGGTCCGGGGTATCTTCATTGATGTTTTCATCTGTTTTCTCATTCCACAAAATCTGTTTAAAAATCAACCCAGAGAATATACAAAAAAATCTAATTGTTGCAATCTTTTTTATAATCTATTTAAATGCATGTGCATCAGGAAAAATATTTACAATGAAGACTGTTTTTTTAAAAGAAAATTATGAAATCCATTGAAGAAACCCTTAAACGGTATGAAGCCTTTTTAAATGAGATTGAAGACGGTGTGGGTGAAACTGATCTGGAAGGCAATCTGACCTTTGTCACGGATGCGGGTTGCCGTATCTGGGGCTATACCCGCCAAGAACTTCTGGGCTCCAATTTTAAATCCTATGTGGATGAATCCGGTGTGAGGCTTTTGAAGAAAATGTATAATCAGGTGTATAAAACAGGAAAGCCGGTTCGTTTTATACATGATGTTATCCGCAAGGACAGGACCATAAAAATTGTAGAGGATGCGGTGTCTCCCATTTTTCAGGCCGATGGCACGATTGTCGGCTTCCGGTCCGTGCAGCGGGATGTAACGGATCGGGAGAATGCCCAAAAGGAGATCCATGCCCATCGACGGCGGCTGGAGGCAATATTCAGCAGTGTTTCAGATGCGATTATCATGGTTGATCCGGATATGCGGATTATTGAGGCCAATACATCCACTGAAGGAATATGCGGCTTCTCTATAAAGGATACCGGCGGGAAGATATTTGCCAGAACTTCGGCTCTATGTGGCCGGGGGTGTTACCGGGTGTTGACTCAAACCCTTGACCACAAGAAAAATATTTCCGGGTATACTGTAGAGTGCGCCTGCACCTGGCGTGACCATCAGCTTGTCAGTATCAACAGCTGGCCGATTCTGGATCAGAATGGTGAACTGATGGGCGCAGTGATGGGTATCCGTGATATCACAATGCTCAATGATCTGCAGAAAGAGCTTCAGGAACGTCATAATTTCCATAATATTATCGGGCGAAGCAATAAAATGCAGACAGTTTATACGCTTCTGGAAAATTTAAAGGATCTGGATACCACAGTGCTTGTCACCGGTGAAACCGGCACTGGAAAAGAGCTTGTTGCCCGGGCCATTCATTATGAAGGTCAGCGGGCATTAAATCCGTTTATTGCGGTAAACTGTTCTGCCCTGTCTGAAAATCTGCTGGAGAGTGAATTGTTCGGGCATGTGCAGGGGGCCTTTACCGGTGCGATAAAGGATAAAATGGGACGGTTTGAAGCAGCAGCCGGGGGCACTATTCTGCTTGATGAAATCGGCGATATATCTGCGCTTGTTCAGCTTAAGCTGCTTCGGGTGCTGCAGGAAAAAATCATAGAGCGGGTCGGTGAGCATGTGGCCCGGAGTGTGGATGCGCGCATTATTGTGTGTACGAATAAGAATTTAAAGGAAAAGGTTGCTGCAGGTGAATTCAGGGAGGATCTGTATTATCGTCTTAAAGTGGTGCAGGTGGAACTTCCGCCGCTGAGAAGCCGCCTTGAGGATGTGCCGTTGCTGGTGGATCATTTTATTGCCGTATTCAATAAAAAATCCAATCAGAAGATTAAAGGCGTTTCCCAGGATGTGCTCAGCCTGTTCATGTCCTATGGCTGGCCCGGCAACATCCGTGAGCTGGAACATGTCATTGAGCATGCATTTATTCTTTGTCGAAGAAATCTGATCATGCTGGACCATCTGCCCCGGGACATTGTTGAGGCTGCGGATCAAAACCGGCATGGTGCGCCTCACTTTTTTCCAGGTAAAAAAACGGTTTCTTCAGATGAGATTCTTGAAGTTTTGAAAAAGACAGATGGAAACAAGGCCAAGGCTGCCCGTCTGCTGGGTGTTAATCGTCGTACACTTTATCGAAAGCTTGAAAATTTGAATTAAAACTGTGGCATGTCACATATGTGTGCCTGTCATTTGTGTGGCATGCCACATATGATTTCTTTTGTGTTTCTGTTCCTGTCCTGATGCATTTCTTTTTTTTACAGCCCGTGTGGAGGGCAATTGTCTGCAATTCTCAACACATACCTGCACCTGATTCATTGATTTAAACCCGCCTGGCAAATATGATTTCCGATATGGTATGGCTATTGCAAACCCTCAAACTTCGAATCGTTAATGGTGTGTGATTAACAGCCGGATTGAATAAACTGTTAATTCATCTAATTTGAACAAAAAAAGAGGGGGAATTTATTGAAATGAAATTTATTATTGCACTGATGATGAGTATCTGTTTGATGTTTGCAGCAGTCCCTGCGTGGTCCGCGCAGCAGACAATCCTTCAGGAATCTTTTAACAGCAGTCTTGGCAGCTTTACAAGCGCAGGGTCTGTTTCAGTCGGAAGCAGCGGCGCTTTGATGCGGGGAAGCGCATATTCAACCGATGGAAGAATTACCTCGGCTGCTGTCAGCACCCAGGGACTGACCAATATTGTGCTGAGTTTCACCAGTGCGACCAGCGGTCTGGATTTAGGTGAAGCTGCCATCGTTTCCTATTCCACAAATGGTTCAAGTTATACAACAGTTTCTTCAGAAAGATATGCCACCGGATCATTTACCTTTAATCTTGGAACGGCAGCAGCAAATCAGAGCCAGCTTTTTCTGCGTTTTGCTATTGATGCCAGCAGCACGTATGAAACCTATGCCGTGGACAATATCATTTTAACCGGTGACGGTGAGGGCGGCGGTACTACCTGCACCACCTGCATTGGCCCGGATCCCACAGTAGCCGCACTTGAAGCTGCCCGCGGACCTTTTAATACCAGTTCATTCGGTCTGTCTTCATGGAGTGTTTCAGGATTTGGCGGGGGAGATATTTTTTATCCCACCAATGCACCGGCAGGCCCGCTGGCAGCCATTGCAATCTGTCCCGGTTTTCTGGGCACTTCTGAAACCGTTGACTGGTGGGGACCGCGTCTGGCATCCCATGGGTTTGTCGTTATTGTGATGGATCCCAATTCAGTTTTTGACCAGCCTGCCCAGCGTGCAACGCAGTTGATGGCCTGTCTGGATGAACTGGAAGATCAGAATAATGATTCCGGAAGCCCGATTTACGGGATGGTGGATTCTAACCGGGTGGGCCTGATGGGTCATTCCATGGGCGGCGGCGGCACATTGATTGCCACAGAAGATAATCCGTCTGTTATAAAAGCGGCAATTCCCATGGCACCCTGGAATATGCTGTCCAGTAATTTTTCAGATATTACAACCCCGACACTTGTCATTGCCTGTGAGGCAGATTTGATCGCTCCTGTGGCCCAGCATGCCAGACCGTTTTATGACAGCATTCCCAGTACCGTTCCCAAAGCTTTTCTTGAAATCAACAACGGAGATCATCTGGCTGTAATGAATGGTGATGTTTTTGAGGATATGCTGGGTAAATACGGCGTTGCCTGGATGAAAGTCTTCCTGGACAATGACCAGCGGTATATGCAGTTCCTTTGCGGCCCGGATCATGAAAGTGACTGGGATATTTCAGATTATAGAAGTTCTTGCCCATACTAACAGATAAATTATGGTTTGATCTGTTAATCACCTGCCCGGCCTGAAATTTTCAGGCCGGGTATCTTTTTATTGTGCGCCACTCAAATCCAACTCATAAATTCAATTCTCTGTATTGAATAAAAACCTTTGCGAACCATTTTGAATAATGGTATGAATTTTTCCATTGATATCTTAAAAGCATATACAGACTGGATTCTTACTTTTTGGATGTTTTCCCTGTTAAATAAGTGAATTTTAAAGCTATACAGTACCACACAAGTACTTGTTAGATTTTTAAGGGATTTTCTTTAATGTATAAATTTATTGGGTTTCTAATAATAGCAAATGCTATCATTATCGTTTCATGGTGGTTGATGGGTGAACATCCAAACAAGGGGTGGGCTTTCACTATTTGCCTTGCTGTTATTTTTTTCGGTGCATTCATTGTTCTTCACGAAAGAATAACTGAAATTTCCGTAAAAAATATAGGTACTATTAAGGCTGCGGTTGAACGGGCAACGGCAGATGCTAATGAAATTGCAGAGATTAGAAAACGTATTGAGGCGCAAAGTGCGACTGTTGATTTAGTTGCTCAGAAGGCAAATACAACTATTGTTCAACTTCATAATATCGCTTTAAGTTCTGCTGAAGCTTCGATTACGGAATTGATGGCAGCCAATTTTATGGGGGGAACAACGCTTGAGGCTCGCCTTAATCTTCATGACCAAATAATAAATAGTTTACGTGACATTGGTATAGAAGAAGATAGGATTTTGAAGATTGACAATATGTGGGTTAAAGGTGTTGGGATTATTTATCACCGAGGTATTAGATACGAATTAGAGGGACGAACAAAACCAGATATAATAAATATTGAAGCCAGCTCTGAATTGCGAAAAGCTTCAAATGATTTTCAAGAGTTGATTAATTTCAAAAAATGGGAAGTCCCTTCTCCAGGTGAAATGGAGTTATTTCAATAGCACTGAGGGTCTGACCAGGATAACACATTGTTATTATATGAAATAACGCTGTATAGAATGTATAAAATGACCTTAGACATTGTTTTTTGGGGATAAAATATAATGTTTAAGGTCAATCCTTCCGACAAACAGGACACAACCGTATAATCATGCCGCGCAGAAAACGAATCCATCTTCCCGGCTTTTTATGGCATATCACCCACAGATGCCATAAAAAAGAACATCTTTTAAAATTTGAAAAGGATAGAAAAAACTGGAGAAATTGGCTTTTTCAAGCCAAAAAACGTTACGGCCTTAAAGTGATTACCTATGCAGTTACATGCAATCACATCCATCTTCTGGTCGTGGACAGCCGCAGAGGGGTTATTTCTAAAAGCATGCAGCTTCTGTCCGGTGCAACCGGACAGGCATACAACATCCGTAAAAACCGTAAAGGTGCTTTCTGGGAAGATCGTTTTTATACCACTGCCATTGAAAACGGGGTCCATCTTTTAAGATATATGGCGTATATTGAGCTGAATATGGTCCGGGCAGGCGCAGTCATGCATCCAAAAGAGTGGGAGTTTTGCGGATATAATGAAATTTTAAATCCCCCTGAGCGGTATCGACTGATTGATCGCAATGCGCTGCTTTCCAGCTGCGGCATATCTGATCCGGATGAGTTTGCAGAGTATTATAAAAATCTGGTTGAATACACACTGAAATATGGCAGTTTAAAGCGGGAAAGCCTGTGGACCAGTAACCTGGCAGTGGGAAGCCAGCAATATATCGAGCAAAACAAGCATAAATTTGGAAAACAATATCAAATAAAATCGCTGCCTGCCCCTTCTTTTAAAATCAGACAATATGGTGAAATCAGATTGAAGAACAATTCAAGCAATGGAGGGAGCACTATCCTTCAAGATTATGCGATTCATTAATTCGGACTTGCCAAAGTTTAGGGATTGCCATTAATGGTGTTGGTTTCTATTTCGGTGTTGTTCCAATTTTTCGAATTACAACGAGCCTTTTAAAAGGGAATCAGGAGCATGGTTATTTTGGAATGCTGGTATCATCTATTACAATGGTTCCTTTAGTTATCCGGGTCATTTTTTCAGTTTTAAAACGTGAATGACTTTTTGGAAACAGCACAGTTTATATTCGAATATACTGGAAACAAGCGGAATAACAAATCACAAGTTTAACTTGTTAAATAATAATAATATTAAACTATCTGCTTGAGTTTTGTTTAATATCGACTTATAATCACAAACATGACTGGTGAAAATAGAAATATATTAAACCGAATCCTCCGGAACTGGCCCAAAGGAACCGTGGGAACATTAACGTGGTTTCGAGAGCATGGCGGATATCAGCAATTATTAGATTATTACCAGAAAGCCCCCTGGGTAACTAAAATAGGAAGCAGCGCATATATTCAATCTGGAGATTCTGTTGATTGGCGCGGGGGGTTGTATGCTGTCCAGAATCAATTAAATGTTTGCGTACATGCGGGTGGAAAAACTGCTTTGGAATTATCCGGATTCGGGCATAATCTCCAATTGGGACGAACAGGAAAAGTATATCTTTTTGCATCTGAAAAAATTCAACTGCCAAAATGGTTCATGAAACATCCATGGGAAGATGAATTGTGTTTTAAAAAATTAAATATTTTTCAATCCCGACCAGATTTTGGATTAGTGAATTTTAATGCAGGCAATTATGAAATAAAAGGGTCTGCCCCCGAGCGCGCCATGATTGAATTGTGTGCCCTGATTCCAAATTATCATTCATTTGAAGAGGCTGGTCATTTCATGGAAAGCTTATTATCATTGCGATCCGAATACTTGCAAACCCTTCTTGAAACATGCAGTTCAATAAAAGCGAAACGATTATTCCTCTATTTTGCGGACACATACAACATGCCCTGGTTTCAGAAACTGGATAGAAAAAATATTGACTTGGGAAAAGGGAAGCGACAGGTTGCGGCCAATGGGATTCTTAATAAAAAATATCAAATAACAGTGCCTGATGAAATAAAGAGTATCAAATTAACGGATATCCCATGAAAATGAACAAATACCTTGATCAGGCCAAATTAATGCTGTCCATTCTTCCAATAGTGGGACAGGAAAAAGACTTTGCCTTGAAAGGCGGGACTGCTTTAAATTTTTTCCATTTGAACATGCCTCGCTTATCTGTTGATATTGATTTAACCTTTCTCCCGGTAAAACCAAGGGATGAAACCTTAAAGGATATTACAAATTCACTCGATAGGATTTCAGATCATATTGAAAGAATGCTCCCCATATGTCAGATTCAAAAATTAAAAATAAAAGAGACAGATTATACATACAAACTGATTATTAAAAGCCAGGGCCGTCTGGTTAAAATAGAACCGAATTTGATATTGCGGGGAAGTTGCTATCCCCCTGTTTTAAAACCACTGTGCAAAAGTGCCGGGGACATTTTTAAGATAGAAATGGAAATCCCGGTACTCTCTTTTGCTGACCTTTATGGTGGGAAAATTTGTGCAGCTTTGGATCGTCAGCATCCCCGGGATTTATTTGATATTAAGCTCCTTTCGGAGGCTGGAAGTCTGAACGAAGAAATCAGTCAGGCGTTTGTCGTATATCTTGCCAGTCATAATCGGCCCATGTCAGAATTGCTTTCTCCAAATTTTCAAGATTTCAGACAGACGTATGAAACTGAATTCAAAGGTATGTCATCAATAGAGGTCAGCTATCAGAAGCTTGAAGAAATACGTAAAGAATTGCCATCTCTGATATTATCCAGACTTTCAAGGAATGAACGAAAATTTCTGTTGTCTGTTAAGATGGGAAGCCCTGATTTCAGTTTACTTTCAATTTCAGGCCTTGAAAACCTGCCAGCGATAAAGTGGAAGATCGAAAATATTTCAAGGATGGAGTCCAGAAAGAGAATTGCAGCAACTGAAAAGCTCAAATCGATTTTAGATTTATCTCAACAATAAAATGCTGCGGATTTCACCGCAGATTTTGGTGGTTCAAAGGAGATATACTGTATGGGTGACAAAGGCGCAAGCCATTTTCAGTTCCCTGATCAATACCACAGGTTCCATAAGGATCAGGTCTTCAATTTTCAGCTCAACAGATGGTATTCCCTTGGCTATGCCAGATTTGAAGACATGGCGGAGGCTGGTCGCAACGTAACGTCATTCGATAGCTGGAAAACCGAGATGATCAGGCTTGGAGAAAAGGCAGTTTCTGAAAAACGTTTTATAAATGCCGCTTTTTATTTCAGGGCGGCTGAGTTCTATATTCTGACAGACAGCGTTGAAAAAGATGTACTGTATGATAAGTTCAGAGATTGTTTTGACAATGCCTTTGGAAACGACGGAATCGAACGATCGGCTGTCCCTTACGGCGGCAAATATCTTCCGGCAATGCGCGTACCTGCAAAAAACGAACCCAAAAAAGGTACAATAGTACTCCATGGTGGTTTTGATTCCTTTATTGAGGAATTTTACTCAATGATGGTGGTTTTTTCAGAACACGGTTATGACGTTGTCGGCTTTGAAGGCCCAGGTCAAGGAGCGGCCCGCAGAAAGTCCGGGATCGCCTTTGAATATGAATGGGAAAAATCCGCGAAAGCTATATTGGATTATTTCAATATCAGCGCAGTGACGTGGCTTGGAATATCAATGGGAGGATATCTTTGTTTTAGAGCTGCGGCATTTGAACCGCGCATAGCCCGCGTAATCGCATCAAGCGTCGCCTTTGACTATGCCAAGTTCCATAATATCGTTGCTGAGAAAGTGGGAAAGTTTTTCTTTACACGCCTGAGAACAATATCGAACTACAAGATGAAAAAGATGATTAAACGTGGTGGAATGCCCGCATGGATGATCAGTAATTTGATGTATATTGCCAATGCAAAGGAGCCGATAGAAGCGACTGATTTGATGCTCAAGCTCAATGCCGCTAACCTTCATTCTGATCTGGTGAAACAAGATATACTGATTCTCACGGGCAAAGACGATCATTTTGTCCCGTTCAAGATGCATGACCTGCAGGTGCAGGCGCTGACAAATGCCAAATCAGTAACCGCCAGGGTTTTCACAAAAAAAGATCAGGCGCAAAATCATTGTCAGATCGGCAACATAGGTCTTGCTCTTGATGTCATGTTAAACTGGATTGATAAGGTTTCATCGAACAAAAAAAGAATGGCATAAAAAGACAAGTGGCATATTGCCGATGTGATTTAAAATCATTTTAACGACAGCTCATAAAAATCGCCATTATCTAAACGAAAATACCAGTGGTCTTTTTTTTTTACCGGAATAAGAGATGATTCCAAGCGGCCATTTAATCTGGTCTTTGCAATCTGCTTAATACCTGATTGTGTCCATTCCAGAAGCATTAATGCGTCATGGTACTGGTTTGGTAATATCAGCAGATCTTTAGGAGTTGATTCCACAACTTGCCCCAGACCAAGATTTATGCTTCCGATTTTGTGAGTGCTTACCCCGGCATACTCAGAAAACAAGCGTAACCCGGAATCTGAAAATTCATACAGCCGTAATATACCTCCGATATGAGGGGTGGCAACCAATGCAATATCAAGTCGGCCGTTTCCATCAAAATCACCCACCCCGACCGGATTCAGCCACCGATTGGATTGCCCGAGAAATGGCGTTGAAGCCACAGCCTTTAACTGGCCGGATACAATGGCATATACAGCAAGAGATGCTCCTGAATTTACATCACTTTCGATTACAATGATTTCATCTTTTTTATCCTTGTCTAAATCAACAAGCCGTGGCTCCAGATCTTCAAACACCCTGTTATCGGGCAAACTAAATGTTAATTGTTTTCCTTCCTGTGTTTGTACCAGCAGCTGTGATGCTTCCAAAGTATCTCCCAGGATACCATGCTGATATCTGTCTGTTGCCCCTCCAAACCATGCCATATGGATGTCATTGGTGCCCTTTGCAACACGGCTGTGGGGAAGCTGGTCTGGTTTTTTTAATTTTGAATCACTGAATAACACCGGATTAATCTGTCGAATTTTCAATTCAGCAGCAAAGGCAGAATCAAATATTAATACAACGACAAGCAGCTTTAAAATTAATACCAGCGATAAAATCCGGTAAATCTTTTTTGATGTATTCTCTGTCATTACACTGCAATTTTCCATGCTGCCCCCTTTGTTTTATCATTTTTGGTTTGCCATGGCCCAGTCGACATTATACAATTATGATGTTTATCAGCAGCGCAATCCTAAGGCAAGCGCATATTACAAGTGCGTTGAAAATCATTTTGAAGAGCTGGGACGTGCCTGGGATGACATGTATGCATCCCGGTATGGATTCTGGCGGACATATGTCATGACGGTAATCTATAACAATCTGGATTGCGGTGATCTTTATATGGAATTTGCCAGGGTCCGTTGTGAAAGTGGTTTTAATGTATACCTCTGTGACAGGATTTATCCTTTTGACAAGACTGGTCTTGGCAAGCTGGCCCGGTATATTATCTGTGCCTGCTTTTAACAGGAGAGAATGGTCTATATTCCTGCAGAGCAGTCAATGAATGATACTTTGCCCTGTTTTCTTAAAATTTCTATGAAAATAAATTCATAGAAATATAAAAAATTTTTCTTAAAATTTTTACTGTAATATACTGAAAACTGAAAGAAAGCCTGCCAATGAGGGTCCATTAATTTTGATATGGTCTGGCATGAAATTTGCTTTTTGCAAAGGTATAAAGTTTAGATTTAATTTTCCAGGAGGGATAACATTATGAAGAAAAAGAGTTGTTTAGCTGTTCCTTTGTTTTTTTTAATTTTGTGTTTTTCTGCACAGGCTGCAACTACGTTTACGGACAGGGCCGCATGGGAAGTTGCTGTTGCAGGAATAAGCACCCGGACGTTTGATGGCATTCAACTGGATTCTGCGCCCACCATTACACTGCCCGACGGAATGATCTCAACAGTGGGTTCAACGCTTTACACCTATGGAATCAATACGGTAACCAGCGATGAATTTGGTGGCCGGATTGGTGATCTTTACTCACATCCTGAAACGATAACCTGGATATTCCCGAACAGCATCATTGGTTTTTTTGCTGATTTTGACTATATTAACGAATATGTGCCTTTTCATATTATAGGTAATTTTGATGGTACAGGAGAGATGTCAATTGATTTTCCGTCGGGTGAATTAGGGGTAAGTGGCGGATTTGGTATTATCGGTTCGGCCAGTTTTTCTTCACTCCGCTTTGATACAGATGACAGCAGTCAGTATTTTTATATCGATAATTTTTCCACTGCCACCACACTGTCCAGTGTTCCCGTCCCTTCTGCAGTATGGATTTTGGGTATGGGGATTTCCGGACTGGCCGGCATCCGAATTCGGGGAAAAATCAAACGCCGAACAATTGGAAAAAAATAACAAAAGATTTCTGAAAAAATTTAAAAAAAACACTAAGAGCGTTATGATTGTGTGCTTTCGGCAGGCCTGCGTGTAATAATAACCCTCCAGGTGATACTATCGGTTCCAGAATGAACATTGCAAACCGAGGAGGCAGTCCCTGTGTGGTCCGGATCATGAAAGTGACTGGGATATTTCAGATTATAGAAGTTCTTGCCCATACTAACAGAAAAAATTATGGTTTGATCTGTTAATCACCTGCCCGGCCTGAAATTTTCAGGCCGGGTATCTTTTTGTTGTGCGCCACTCAAATCCTGCTCATAAATTCAATTCTCTGTATTGAATAAAAACCTTTGCGAACCATTTTGAATAATGGTATGAATTTTTTCATTGATATCTTCAAAGCATATACAGACTTGATATTCTTACTTTTTGGATATTTATCCAGTGAGATAGGTGAATTTTAAAATTATCCAGAACCGTGCAAGTACTTGTTCAAAAAAATGATAAATTTAAGCAACAAAGCTGCAATCGGTTTTAAGTATAAATGGAAGGATCTTGAGGAACGCTCAGGTGATTTCTGGAAAATTGATGTTATGATGATTGGACGCGTTCAAATGTTGCTGATCGTTCATGAATATACACTGTTTACAATGGTTCGCAGAAAATCAACATTTCAAAATCTGGATAGCGTTGCAAACGAAATCAAAAAATCGTGCCCCTGGTATCGCGGGTCTAAATCGCTTTCTTTTGGTAAAAACGGGAATTGACAATTAAACGGCTCCATTAATGAAATCAAACGGATAACCACGGGATTGTATTCTCATGAACAGATAAACGCTATGGAAATGGCAATAAACCAATGCATTTTTTCTTATCTGTCAACCGAAAAAAACGGCTATCAGAATCCGTTTGAGGCTGTTGAACTTTACATCAAAGGAAAAACCCCTTGGCTATCGTACTAGTGCACTTTGGATTTTTGTTGTTTTCTTTGGAAACATTGCAGCACAAAAATCATCATAATGACAAATAAGTTGTGCTATTTTTAAGAAATGGTAGAATTAAGATCATCGTCTCAATTACAAAACACAGCTATACATGTGAGGAGGGGGAGGCATGGGCAAACAGGACATATTAAAAATATTACATCTTTATAAAAAAGAAGTCGCAAATGAATATAAAATCTCAGAAATTGGAATTTTTGGATCGACTGCTCGCGGAGAGGCTAATGATGAAAGTGATGTCGATGTAGTGATTCGTATCTCAGAACCGGATTTCTTCAAACTTGCCGGAATAAAAAGCGACTTGGAGGACAGGCTTAAAAAATCTGTTGATATTATTACGTACACAGACACAATGAATTCTTTTTTAAAAAAACGAATAGATCATGAGGCTGTATATGCATGACAATGAGCTGATTGTTATCGGTGAATCTTTGAAAAAACTCGATACGATGACTGATAATAAATTGCTTTCTAAGTACCCAGACATTGATTGGAAAAAAGCAAAAGGGATGAGAGATATAATCACCCATCATTATGCCGACATAAATGCTGAGACTGTATTTTTCACATGTAAGAAGAAGATACCTGATCTTCTTGGGACAATTCAAAAAATCATCAATGATTTAAAAGTCTGATTCTTATCTTTATAAAACAATTTCAGGAATTGTAATCCTTAAGGATACCATAGGTATTTTTGCTGATTTTCCAATAAAAAAGGCTTTGAGTGAAAAACACCGAAAGCCTTATTTGTTGTGGTGCCCAGGGACAGAATTGAACTGCCGACACGGGGATTTTCAGTTCCTAAATCATTAAAACCAAATGTAGTTGTATTTTCAAACCCTTAACTGGTAAGGGCCTTAAGGGTCTACTTTTGGTTTTGTTTGGAATTATTTGTAAATATTTGACCTTGACGGGCACAATTGGGGCACAGTAGAGTAGGGCAGGGACACGGGGATTATTGCTCCCCGTGTCAGTTTTTTCTCAAAAGATTATCTAAAGCCTCAATCAGAACACCCTGGATATTCATATCATTTTCTTTAGCATACCGTTCAATTCGTTCCAGCATTTGACAAGGCAATTCTATCGTTAATTTTTCTGTTGGGTCTTGGCACTGATCTTTAATTTCTGTCATATTGTGTCCTTTTATTTTTCAGCATGAAATAATTTTGCACGGATTCGAAATTGAAGCAAGAAAAAGAAATTGTGTGTGGCAGGGACCCTGTAATCCGTTACAGCCCTTGTAACGAGTGTAATGGAAATGCTGTTACAAACTGCAAAATGGTTAGAATTTGGTTGATTTTTACTTTAATTTAAGGGGGTTATTGATGACACGGTTGTGAAGCACAATGGTACAAACTGTCAATGAAGTCAATGTTTCCATGAATTTTTTTACCGCCGTTTAAATCAGGTTAGAATCCATTTAAAAGTTATCGTTTAATCAGAAAATTTCAAGCAATGCATTTTTGAGAGGATCAAGCTTCGGTTTTGTATAGTTGACTTTTTCTTCCGGGTATCAGGTTTTGCGTAGGATAATAATACTTAAGTCCAGTTAATTATTTTTAACCTGGCACTATCTCAAAAAAATAGTTTAACTCTGTTTCCAGTTTTTTGGGGGACGTACACAAAAGGCATAAAATTAATATAAATAGCGGAATGTAAAGGGCGACAAACAAAGACTGGTCAAGGAACTCCATATGTTTTTGGCGAGGGTGAATGACCGGCATTAAAAAAATAATTCAATCTCCTGTTTTTTCTAAGCAAAAAAAGAAATTGCACAAACAACAGATCAAAGATCTGGGTCTGACTTCAGTTAAGCCGCATACCCTTGGTTAAAATTTTGTGAATTGAATCTTTGCATCTTCAATCCTCTTCTTCTTGCACCGACAATTCCAAGGATACCCAGGCCGAGGAGAAACGCTGTCGATGGTATCGGAACAATCGTGGATTTCTCATTAATAACAAAGTTCAATGCATAATCCCATTGGACATATTGACCTGGGCTTAGTAAACCGCTCCATCCACTTTTAAA
>JAHJLV010000033.1 GCA_018821535.1 Pseudomonadota bacterium
AACAGGAGAAGGAACATATGTTCCCTCAAGCAAGTCTGAACGTATCTTTGGCCATAATTTGCGGAAGGCATCCGGAAATTCATCGACGGTTACAGCGTCGATCCCGGGAGCCCCTTTGTTTGCTCGAACCTGCTTCCAGGCTTGGCGAACATTTTCCGCTGACAGAATACGTTCCAGTAGATGATCATTTGAAAATGGCTCTTCCATGACGCGCTTGTATTCTACTCCTCCATTCGGATTCACTGTAGTTGCAAAGCTCATGAACACCTCCTTTTCTCTTAATGTTCAGTCCTTCACCCTGTCCGGGACATTACTCCCGGCGTTTGGCTACTATGACGTCTGCTGACTTCTGCTCTGTCACCAGACAGGTTACCCTGTAAGGCGCAATGAAATTTCTTTTGCAGGCGCTGCCCATTGTTTGTGTCTCATCACCGTCAGCAACAGCCGGTGATGCCTGGACCTTGGTAACCCGGTATGGTCCGTGCCGGGATTTATTACAAAAGATGCTCAATGCATGCAGAGCAGATCTCCCCGGATAAGAACGTGAACTTTCACTACACAACCGCAGCATTTACCCTGTCTCCTGAATCCTGGGCTTCGACATGTTGTGCTGGCTTACCCGGAGACCAGGCCTTATATGCTATTTCTGTTCGTCGGCTCATAGTTTTGCACTCCAACTTCCTTCAGACGGTCCCTCACGGTTCCGCCCTTGTTTTCGGCTAATACTTATGTTAACAAACCATATGTTAACAGGACTCACGTATAGGGGACTTTCACCCCATAAGTTCACGCCCGTGCCGGGCGTACACCACCCAGTCCACCGGACGGCAAAAGGCCGCCTCCGGTGACCGGAACGTTATGTTTCAGTAAAAACTGTACTATTTTGAAGGAGAGAATTATGAATAACTCAAAAAACCTACTCTTACTTGGTGGTATTTTGTGCTTTATACTTGCAATATTTCAAATTGCCATTGGGTTTTCCCCATCTTTAAGTCTGTATTTTGGGGCACCAGAAGCTTTAGCCAAAAATCCCAACACGTTAATTGTTGCCAGTGTAATTATTGGTCTAATTCTCGCATTATTCGGTTTATATGGAATTTCAGGCGCAGGTAAAATCTTAAAATTACCATGGTTAAGGCAAATCCTTTTAGGCATTGGAATCATTTTTATTTTAAGAAGCCTCTTGTTAATTCCTGAGCTTCTTGTTGTTTTCAGTATTATTGACAGCTCTATCCCAGTCGCTACAAGATTCATATATTTTTCTATTGGCGCTTTATTGGTTGGTGTTATTTTTATAAAAGGCACAATGAACCAATGGGGTTCTCTTAAAAGCAGAAATTAATTAATAACCCGTCATTACAGCCCCTGAATTCCAACGATAGGCGAAAAAGGCTCTTAATTTCATGAATTTTAAAATCTCAGGTCGAAATAAACTAAAAAAATTATTTGGTATAGGTCCTGCTGGAGCAACGATCAGCCTTTTATTATTGGCTGTTTTTGTGTGGGCAGATTCAATGATTGGACTTCCAATCGTCGTAGGTTATGCGGGCTTAATTAAAATCATAGGTATAGTACTGATTATATGTGGTTTTTTGCTCCATTTCTGGTCTTTTTCTACGCTGCGGAGCTGGTGGGCAGATGACAAACTCTGTACAAGGGGTCCTTTTAAGCACTTT
The DNA here is from genome assembly GCA_018821535.1 of Pseudomonadota bacterium. Taxonomy (GTDB): domain Bacteria; phylum Desulfobacterota; class Desulfobacteria; order Desulfobacterales; family Desulfobacteraceae; genus Desulfobacula. Next base: position 1,677 of record JAHJLV010000033.1, read on the forward strand.
CGACATCCTATGTACACTGCCTGGATTACGTTTATATGCCCTGGAGTAGCCTTATATCTGAATTCATGGTTGTATTTGTTTTGGATATTGTTGCTGCATTTACTTTGGCACAAACTTGTAAAAAAAGAAGAAATAATAATGACCAATGAGTTTGGAGATGCATATAAGAATTATGCAAGACGAACGGGCCGATTTTTTCCGAAACTGTGGAATTGCAGCATTAATGGTTAAAGTCGCCTGACGAGTTGCTTGTGCCGACCCAAAAGTTGGGCTGCACAGTTTAATCGTTTGCAGAAGAAATGAACAAAGCATTAAGAATAAAAATATTTTTAAGAAAAGTCATTTTGTCAACTCCTTTTGAAAATCCCATTGGATTAATTGTTTATCCTTGGATAGTTCTGGTTTTGTTTAAGAAATCCTGTCATGCCTAAATGAAATGTAACCAGTCTTTGCAGCCTTGGTTTAAAACTGGCAATGACAGAGCAATAAAACCTGAAAAGGGATGATATCTTTTCAGGTTTTATGCGGGTTATTTACGATCCGTCTTCAGTCTTGACTTGTTCGGGCACAGCTTGGCCGCCAGAGTCGTTTTTCTTTTCCAGTTTCCGTTTTTGTTTCTCTTCTTTTTTCTTTTGCTTTGCCAGTTCCTTTTGACGTTTTTCAAATGAATAGTTGGGTTTGAACAACGGTTCGCTCCTTAATTAATATTTGGAAATTAATATTTCAGGCTTGGGGCCAGGGAGAAAATTCCGCTGCGATGGCTTCTGTTCTGACTTGCTGCTGCAGGTTTTTCTCTTTTCGGTGCCCGGTGCTGAAAAATCGGTCTGTTGACTTCCATAATGTCTTTTTCAGTTTCCCGGGGCAGGTCCGGAAGTGTCTGGCGAAGTATTTTTTTGCCCAGACTGCGCTCAATCACAGAGATGATTTTGCTGTCTTCCTGTCCTGCAAAAATAAATGCCTGACCGCTGTGTTCAGCCCGGCCTGTTCGTCCGGTTCTATGGGTATAGGTTTCTGCTGTATCCGGCGCATCATAGTTGATGACATGGGAGATTCCCTGAACATCTATTCCCCGGGCAGCAATATCTGTTGCCACCAGAATTTTAAAACTGCCGTCCTTAAATCCGTCCAGCGCCTGCTGACGTTTTTGCTGGGACAGGTTGCCCTGGATGGAAGCTGCACTGAAACCGGCTTTTTGTAAATGAAGCGCCAGGCTTTTTGCTTTATGTTTGGTTCGGGTGAACACCAGCGTGCTTGTCATTTCTTCTTTCTCGATAATGTTTTTCAGCAAGGCGGTCTTTTTTTCTTTTGCCACCTGAAACAGAAAATGAGAGATCGCAAGAAGCGGTTTTTTGTGGTTGATCTGCACGGTTTCCGGGTTATTCAATATGTTTTCAGCAAGGTGCCTGATTTCATCCGGCATGGTTGCAGAAAAAACCAGGGATTGTCTTTTCTCCGGAAGGTGCTTGATGATCCTGCGGATGTCCGGGAGAAACCCTTTGTCAAACATATGATCAGCCTCATCAAGGATCAGCACTTCGATGGATTTCAAAGAAAGGGCTTTGTCATTGACCAGCAGGTCCAGCAGACGACCGGGGCAGGCTACAATAATATCCACACCTTCCCGGATGGCTTTGATCTGGGGGAATTTGCCCACACCACCGTAAATGGAAAAACTTTTCAGTCCGGTTTTTGTTGCAAGCTTGCTGATCTCGATGTGGATCTGCTCAGCCAGTTCTCTTGTGGGGGCGATAATTAATGCCCTTGTTTTTTTTCTGGGGCCGTCCAGCAGACGCTGAAGCAGCGGCAGAACAAATGCTGCGGTTTTCCCTGTACCGGTCTGGGCAAGTCCCAGCATGTCCCGGCCCTCAAGAATAAACGGGATGGCCTGTTCCTGGATAGGTGTCGGGGTCGTGTATCCACAGGCATCAATGCCTGCAGCGATTTTGGGGTCAAACTTAAAATTTTTAAAACTCATTAAAACTCCTGTGTGTAATTTTTTGATCTGTCAGAGCGTTTCCCTGATTTGCAGATCGTCGGCTTTTCTTAAAAAAACCGGGGGTATTTATATTATCTAATTTTCTTAAAAAGGGAATGTTAAGGACAACCTTGAAGGAAAATTTGATTTGGCTTCATGTAAATCTGTATGCATCATACACGATTGGTTGAATATTGCAATGCATAAAAAATGGAAAAGGCTTTAAATCTAATAATTTATGGTTTTTCTATCGTTTATGATTTGATTTTGCTGTTCCGGCAAGGTAGTATGAAGTCTTTTATAAACAGTGATAATCATCAGGATGACACCGATTTTGCATCAAACGAAAAAAGGCACTATTGTCGCACATCATGGTATCGCCGTGGATATCTTGTTTGAGTCCGGGGAACGGCAAATGGTAAATGTGAAAAAGCGCTCCGGTCATGTTGTCGGAGACAGGGTGACGGTCAAGGATGGCGTGATTGAGCGTCTGCCGAGAAGAACACAGCTTTGTCGCAGAAATTCCCGGGGAAGTGTCCAGACCGTGGGCGCAAACCTGGATGTTCTGGGAGTGGTGGTTTCCATATTGCCGCTGCCGCCGTTCGGGTTTATCGATCAGGCGATTGTCACGGCAAGACAGGCAGGTTTGACCCCGGTGCTTGTGGTGAACAAAAGTGATCTTGAGGGGTCAGACCTTTTTGCAGCGCAACTGAAAAAAATGTATGCAGACGCTGTTGATATCTTTGTTGTGAGTGCGGATACAGGTCAGGGGCTTGACGCCTTTACATCCTTTCTGGGGCAGGGGTATACAGGTTTTTTTGTGGGCATTACCGGGGTGGGTAAAAGTTCACTGATCAATGCGATGCTGCCGGAGCAGGATCTGCGGGTGGGAGAGCTGTATGACGCGGGCAAAAGAGGATGCAACACCACAACGGTTTCAACGCTTCATTCACTCAAAGGCGGGGGACAGATCGTGGATACGCCCGGATTCAATGAATTCGGCCTGGTGGATATCTGCGCTCAGGACCTTGCCGGTTTTTTCCCCGGGTTTGAAAAGGCTCTGGAAACGCCCTGCCGTTTCCGGGATTGTCTTCACCACACCGAACCCGGCTGTTCAGTCCAGCATCTGGTTGAAACCGGCGGGATTCTGCAGGAACGGTATGATACCTATCTTCAGATTCTGGGGCATCTTGAAGCGGGTGAGCAAAGGTTTAAAACCCGAAGATAGCGTTGGCCTATTCTTTGGCATAGGATAATGTTTTCAGTTTTTTCAACGTGTAGTCCCGGCTGCCCAGGCCGATATCCTGAGCATATTCAAGCTGATATTCCCAGTCCACGTCCGGGTACAGCCCTCTGAATTTATCCTGTCCAGGTTCAAGATTCATTTTAAGCACACTTGCTGAAAGTCCTGCCTGCTGGTTGACCATATCGGCCGAGGCCTGATCAATTGCCACAGGATCTGTGGATGCAAGAACGCCGATATCCTGAACAATAGGGGATTCACTGTAGGGCAGGCAATCGCATTTGGGGGAGATATCCGTGATAAAATTGATAAAAAGAGATTTGTTTTCCTTTCCTTTAAGGACACCCAGAGTATATTCCATCATTTTTTCAAGAAAGACCGGGACGGTCTGATCCCATTGGATATTGATGGACTGGGTCGGACACCGGACAATGCATTCTGCGCACCCGATACATTTTGTTCTATCCATATAGGCTTTTTTTTCTTCAAGATAAATGGCCTGCCCCGGACAGTGTAACGCACACTGACCGCACCCGATACAGGTTTTTCTTTTTATTTTCGGGCTGACATTGGAGTGCTGGGCCAGTTTTCCCCTTCTGGAGGCACACCCCATTCCCAGATTTTTGAGTGTGCCGCCAAAACCTGAAAGTTCATGACCTTTAAAATGGGCAACTGAAATCAATGCATCTGCTGCGACAATTTCAGCGCCGATATAGACATCTTTAAAGTTTTTTTGATGGATGGGTATTTTTGTTTCGCTTTTTCCATTCAGCCCGTCAGCAATGATAATGGGGGTTGCATCCATGGATGAATACGAAAATCCGTTTTCAATGGCTGTATGGATATGGGAAACCGCATCAGACCGTGTTCCCACATAAAGGGTATTGGCATCGGTGAGAAAAGGGGACGCATTGAATTCTTTGATGGTCTGCAGAATCTGCCGGATAAAGACGGGCCGGATAAATGCCGTATTCCCTTTTTCGCCGAAATGAATTTTTACAGCGGTCAGGTCTTTTTCCTTCAGAACGGTTTTGATACCGGCTTTTTTAATCAGGCGGGACAGTTTCTGGGGAAGATTTTCTTTTGAGGTGGTTTTTAAATCCATGAAAAATACATCAGCTGTCATTTTTATCTCCTAAGGAAGTGTTAAATTGCAGGAATGATATAGAATACGGCATTGCGCCTGAAATTACAAATCAGATTTTACACTTCAGAGTTTTAAAGAAACTGTATCTTCATGGTGTGCTCTATACGAGCCGGGTTTTGATGGGGGTGCCGAAGAGTGACAAAAGGAGTGTGGAAGTCACTCTTCGGCGGCTGTATGTTTAGAGAGCTGTTTCAGGATGAAAAACATTGACGTCTTTCAAATCTTCACCCAGATATTCCCTTTCATTGGGCCCCAGAACACCTAAAGAAAGGCAGATAAGTGTCCACAGGTGAACAACCGGATAATTTCCACCGTAATGTTCGCTGAGTTCATGGATCTGGGCATGACAATTGTGACAGCCGGCAATGCAGTAATCTGCACCCGTGTCTTTGATCTGTCGATCTTTGAGTATGCCGTATTTTAACCGTTCTTCTTTAAATCCGGACTGCAGAAAACCACCACCGCCGCCGCAACAGTAATTATTGGACCTGTTGGGCTGCATATCGATAAAATTTTCCTCTCCAACCACGGATTTAACAACAAATCTGAGGTCTTCAGCAATGGGATCCCCATAGCTTTTCCTGACGATCTGGCAGGGATCCTGTACAGTAAATTTTATTTTCAGATCTTTATTCCAGTCTGAATTCACTTTTAATTTACCTTCACGTATCCATTTTGCATAATATTCATAAATATTTTTTACTTCAAATTTATGCTCAAGATTGAATTTTTTCAGTCCGGCCCGGACTGAGAAAGTGACGTGCCCTCACTCTGTATTGAGATAGGTTTTGACCCCCAGATCGTTGGCCTGTGCAACGCTTAATCCGGTTGTTTTTTTCCATGCGTCATCATCGGCCAGAAACATGCAATAGTTTTCACCTCCCCAGCCTTTGCTGCCATAGGTCCAGTTCACGCCTGCCAGATGCAGGATCTTCCATAAAGGCACCATTTCATCGGGTTCTGTAACCGGTTCTCTGGAGTTCTGGTTCAGAAAGAATTCTGCCCCTTCTTTATCAATGGGTGCCTCCATATCGGCAAATTCGGGCTGTGCTTCCCGGTATTCTTCCAGGACATCATCCACAACAAATTCAAAATCTTCCGGGGTGGCTCCCATGGCACTGCAACTGTCATTTCGCAAAGCCATGTCACAGGATCCGAGGATTCCTACCGGTCTTTGTTCTCTGGGACGAAGCGCTCTTGCATTGAAGATCAGTTGCGGGATATCTATTTTCATGGGGCAGGCATAGATGCATCTTTGGCACATGGTACACATCCAGGGCCAGTCAGACGCTGCAATTTCTTCGTCCATTCCCAGAGCCGCCATACGCAAAAATTTTCTGGGGTCCATATCTGCAAGGCCTGTCGCAGGGCAACCGGATGCGCATAACCCGCAGGTCAGGCAGGCATTCAGGTTGCCGCCTTCTGGCAGCAGTTCTTTTACTTTATTTAAAAAGGCACTTTTCCTTTTTTTATTTCCAAGTTGAATGACAGTCTCTGCCATTGGTCCTTCCTTTCAAAATTTAATGGTAATCATGGGTTCCGGTAATTACTTTAATTCCGGTTTTCTGTTCAATAATATCAGCCAGATCCTTTGCGCCGGTATAGGGACAACCGGGTATTGCATTTGCGAGGCAAGAACTTAAATAGATCTTGTCCGGTTTTATTTCAGATAGTTTTGCGGCCATACCAATGGCAGGAACCACAGTTCTGCCGGGGCATTGACATTTTACAAAGGCCACCACCTGGGCGGGTTCTTCAAATTTTCCGTCTCCAAGAGCGGCTGCTTTAAGGCAGCGCCATTCGCCAGGACATCCGTAACCTTGATCCATATAAGAACCGCAACCGACTACTGCTACTTTTTCCATTAATATCGTCTCCTTTATGTGAGGGCTGTGCATTACATATTTCCAAAAGAGATAGCACAATGCATGCCAGAAAACTTAAGCGCTCTAAAAGAATAAAAAATATAGTAAATATAAAGTCTTATAGGATTAATAAGGGGAAAAATAACCGGTTGAAGAGTTGCAATGGTGCGACCGGTCAGATACCGGAAGTCGTATTTATGCGATTATGGGTGGGTTGAATGAAATTTTTGTGATGTCTGCAGCCGGGCATGATAAAAGATTTTTTAATCTGGTTTTTATCTGTAAAGTTTTCCAGAAATTCCAGGGTGTTTCCCATGACAAAAGAGATCAGCTTGATATCATTTTCAACAATCAGCTCTGCCGGATGAGTGGATATGGCACCGCAGATCAGTGTTGATATGTTCTGTTCCTTAAGTGTTTTCAAAAGATCATGCACTGCATGGGGATCAAAAGACTGATACGTTTTTTTTTGAATCATTCCATTTTTGATCTCTGTGATCAGAAGGGTTTTTGCTGAATCAAAAACCGGTGAAATACGGTTGCCCCATATCGTGATTGCAATTTTCACACTGTACCTCCATGGTTATGAAAACTAAAGTTGCAAAGCCTGTGCCATACTTGTCTGCAATCAGAGTTTAATTCCCAGTTTTTTAATTCGTCTGAAAAAAGTGCTTTTATGAATTCCCAGTTCCTTGGCCGCAGCATTGCGGTTGTAGCCGTTTCGGACAAGCGCATCTGAAATCAGTTTAATCTGGGCGGCTTTTACAGGGTCTTCAATATCATCCGGGCAGGATATCGGGTTGGGGAATAATGAAGGCGGCAGATGTTCCAGGTTGATATACCCTTCAGAACACAGAACAAAGGCATGTTCCATTATATTTTCAAGTTCCCGGATATTGCCTGGAAACTGGTGTGACATAAACGCATGAAGTACTTTTTTATCAATTCCCTGAATGAATTTTCCCTGGCGGATATTCATTTTGTTGATGAAACTTTCCACAAGAAAGGGAATATCCTCCATTCTCTGCCTTAACGGGGGAAGTGTCAGGCGGATAACGTTGATCCGGTAGAACAGATCCTGTCGGAATTTATTCTTTTCAACCAGTTCAGACAGTGTTTGATTGGTTGCAGCAATGATACGGGTGTCAATTTTTTCTTTTTCAATACCGCCCAGGGGGGTAAATTCACGTTCCTGAAGCACCCGCAGAAGACGGACCTGAAAAGCGGGGCTGGTTTCACCGATTTCATCCAGAAAAATAGTCCCTTTGTCTGCAAGGGAAAAATGTCCGGGTTTATCTTTTGATGCATGGGTAAAAGCGCCTTTTTTATACCCGAATAATTCTGACTCAAGCAGCGTGTCGGGCAGGGCGCCACAGTTAATGGCGATAAAGGGCTGGTCCTTTCTGGGGCTCATGTTGTGAATGGCCCGGGCCATAAGTTCTTTTCCGGTTCCGGTTTCACCTTCAATCAGAACAGAAGAATCACTGTCTGCTATCTGGGGCAGGATATTGAATATGGCTTTCATGGCATCACTGGTGGATACCATATCTTCCATCCGGACCTTCGGGGACAGTTCTTTTCTGAGTTCCTCAACAAGGGAATGATCCCTGAATGTTTCAACGCCGCCAATGACCTCACCGTTTTTATCAATCAGAAGAGAGGTTGAAGCAGTGATGGGGATTCTTTTTTTTTCACTGTTGATGATGTAGGCAGAGGTGCTGATGAACGGACGACCCTGCTCCATTGTTTTTTTCAAGGCACAGTCTGCTTCGCACATATTGGATCGGAAAACTTCCCAGCAGTGTTTTCCAATGGCCTCTTTACGGTCAATTCCGGTGATTTCTTCAGCAGCTCTGTTAAAAGAGGTGATCTCCCAGTTGTAATCTATGGTGAACACTCCGTCAGAAATGCATTCCAGAATGACTTTGGTTGTTTCGCCGGTTAAGGGTCCGAATATTTTTTTATTTATCATTATTCAGGTTTATATCCTTGCAATGGGTACCTGTTTATTAGTGTAAAATAAACACGATCTTTAATTTTGCCAGTTTTTAATTTTTATCAGCCTTAAATTTTCAACACAAGAAAATTATATTATTTGAATGATCTGCATGGTTTTAGGATGGGTTCATCGGCCTGCACCGGATCAGACCTTGACTTTAAGCAGGCAATTATATTATTAATCTGAATAATTAAAGCATGGAAGATGATTCATTTTAAAACAATTGCAAGGAATACACATGACCAAAAATATTGTGGAAAAAATAGACCGTCAGGTAAAAATAAAAACCATATTGATGAGTGTGTCAGACAAATCCGGTCTGGAAGCATTTATTGCAGGACTGCTTGAAGTAACCCCGGATGTGTTGATTTTATCAACCGGCGGGACCTATTCAAAAATTAAAGATATTCTGGGGGACAGGGCCCATGTGAATTTAAAAAAGGTGTCTGAGTATACAGGACAGCCGGAAACCCAGGGGGGGCTTGTAAAGACACTTGATTTTAAAATTTATCTGGGGCTGCTGACAGAAACCTATAATGATGCCCATCAGAATGATTTAAAGCGTACAAATGCCCGTGCCATTGATATGGTGGTGGTCAACCTGTATCCGTTCAGTGAAACCATCGCAAAAGCAGGGGTGACTGTAGAAGATGCCAGAGGAAATATCGATATCGGCGGTCCCACCATGATCCGGGCTGCGGCCAAGAATTTTATCCGGGTGGCCTCTGTGGTGGATCCTGAAACATATCCGGATATTCTGGAAAAACTTAAGGCCAATAATGGTGCATTGTCTCTGGAAGACCGGTTTGATCTTGCGAAAAAGGCATTCCAGCATACAGCGGTTTATGATACCAATATTGCCGCTTACCTTGCAGACAGGTCTGCAGGTGATGTCAATTCTTGTTATAAAGGAGAATAAGCCCAATGGCTCAAGATCTTAAAAAAATGTACAAAACCATCATGGATGACCATTTTACACCACAGATGGAAGTGTCTTTTGTTGACGGTGACAGGCGGCAGACCCTTTTTTATCAGAAGGTGTCCTGGGTGATTGACGGGGTGGAAAAAGGGTTGCGCTATGGTGAAAACCCGGGTCAGGAAGCTGCGCTTTACCGGCTGGTGAATGGAAATCTGGTTTTAGGAGATGCACAGACCATTGCGCCTGGAAAATATCTGGTTTCTGATATTGAACTGCTCCAGTCCGGAAAACATCCGGGAAAAACCAATCTTACAGATGCGGACAATGCCCTTAATATTTTAAGGTATTTTACAGATACGCCCTGTGCGGTTATTGTAAAGCATAATAATCCCTGTGGCGCTGCCCGGGCAAACAGCCTTGAAGCGGCATACCATAAAGCGTATATGGCGGACCGGGTGGCAGCATTCGGCGGATGTATCGCCTTGAATAAAGCGGTGGATAAAGCCACTGCCCAGGCCATTGCCAGTCAGTATGCCGAAGTTGTGGTGGCCCCTGAATTTGAAGAGGGTGTGGTTGATATTCTCGGCGCCAGGAAAAATCTGAGGGTGATCCGGATTAACAATATGGACAAGCTTCAGACGTTTATCGGTCAACGGGTGATCGATTTTAAATCCCTGATGGACGGCGGTATGGTTGCCCAGTGGTCCTTTGTGCCCCAGGCGCTTTCCCATAAGGATTTTATGCCGGCTGCAACAGAGTATAAAGGCAAAACCTATACGGTGAACCGTCAGCCTACAGTGCAGGAAAATGAGGATATGCTGTTCGGCTGGCTGGTGGAATCCGGAATCACATCCAATTCTGTTATTTATGTTAAAGATAATGTGACCGTGGGGATTGGCACCGGAGAGCAGGACCGGGTAGGCGTTGCCGAGATTGCCGTTGACAAGGCCTATCGAAAACTGGCAGACCGGTATTGTTTTGAGCAGTATGGCACAGGCTTTGCCGATTTAACTGATCCGGATAAAAAGGCCCAGATTGAAGCCCGGGTAAAAGAGGTAAACGGCGGGCTGATCGGTTCGGCCATGGTATCAGATGCATTCTTTCCGTTCAGGGACGGGATTGATGTAGGACTCAGACAAGGGGTCAAAGCAGTGGTTCAGCCCGGCGGATCCTTGAACGATTACCAGTCCATTGAAGCCTGTAATGAAAATGGTGCAACCATGGTGTATACAGGGCAGAGAAGTTTTAAACATTAGTTTTTATGCAAAAAGAGAAAGCTGATCGCGTCTGGCATCTGCATGCTGGATGGTGACCTGGATGATGTCGCCGGGTTTGAATTTGATGCCGCTGTGGGGAAGTTTGGTTTCCAGCATGAATTCTTTAATCAGCACAATAAAATGGTCTCTGTAGGAATCAAGCACCATGGCCTCGTATGCTTCACCCCGTTTGGATTCCAGATATTTGATGATCCAGTAGCGTTTCCGGGTGGCCTGTACCCGGTTTGCGTTGCTGACAGCAATGGAGATGGACGCAAGAATATTTTCAAGCTCGGATTTTGTATAGGCCTTGCCATATCCCAGAATGGCTTTTATCTGGCGCTGGGTAATCAGGTCGTGATATCTTCTGATGGGCGAAGTGGCTGTGGTGTAGGCCTTTACCCCGAGCCCGGCATGGGTCTCCGGGTCTGTCCCGACAACTGCCCGGCTGAGCTGTTTGCGCTGCATGAAATTCAGGCTCAAAGAGGTTTCAATCCCCTTGAAAAGTCGCTGTTTGGGTTGTGCCTGTGACCGGAAAACAGCAGGGGTATTGTTATTGGCAAGAAATTCAGCCATCAGTGAATTGGCAAGAATCATCATTTCAGATATGAGCATGCGGGAAGGATTTTCCCGGTCTATTTTTGAATACCCGATCTCTCCGTCTTCTTCCAGCCAGATATTGACTTCCGGAAGTGTGATCTGTATGGCCCCGGCTTTTAATCTTTTTTCTCTGAGGGTGGTGGCCATTTTATAAAGCGTGGTAACCGGATCATCCTTGCCGTTTAGAAGATTGGCCTCCGTATAGCTCATCTGGTGATGTACTTTGATGATGCTGGGAATAATCGTGTATTCCTGGATTTCAAAAAACCGGTTCATTTTAATAATGGTGCTGATGCCGGGACGCACCTGCCCTTCTTTGAGACTGCACAGATCTTCAGAAAGATTCGGCGGCAGCATGGGCAGTTTGTCATCGGGCATGTATATGGAGCTTGCCCGCTCTCTTGCTGCAAGGTCGATGGGGTCATCGGTTTTGATAAAGGCATCCACATCAATGATATGAATACCCAGTGTATAGCCTGTATCTGTGGTTTCAAGGCTGATGGCATCATCAAAATCAAGGGTGGACTGGCCGTCAATCGTAATTAATTGGGTATTGGTCAGATCTTTTCTCAACGGGTCCTGGAGAAAAGTGTCTTTTTCCTGAATCAGCCTTTTTTCATGTTCAATCACATCTTTTGAAAAAACAGTGGGTATTTTCAGGGTTAACAGGTCAATATTTATGTTCTGTTCCCAGATTCCGGCTTTGACAAAGACACTGAATAGTTGTTCCGGTGAGTTTAAAGGCGAGTTCTTGATCATGTCCCGTGCAATTAAATAATGGTGGGAGTCTGTATTGAACAGATAATACGCAATGAGAATATCAAGGATCTGAGGATCTGTTTTTACAGGGGAACCGTTTTTGTTATTCAGGACATCATTGATCCATTCAGCCCCGTTTTTTGCCAGACGTTCCTTTTTTTCAAGATCCTTGATCTGCCGTTTTTTGGTTTCGACCTGGTTTTCAGTATAGGGAGCAAAAATGAGATTATTAAATTTAAAATACAGTCGATCCTTGAAAAAGGCACGAATCACAGCTGCTTCATGATCCGGTGTCAAAGGGGGATCAAAGCAGAAGAGGGTCATGGTTGAAATATCAATCTCATCGGGTTCTTCATGAAGAATTTCCCACAATTCTTTAATATTTATTTCTTCTGAAAGCGCTTTGCGGGTTTGGGTAAGCACTCTTAATTGATCAACAATGGTATTTCGCGCAACTGTAGTGTCAATGCGAGCGGCTGATAAATGAGACAGTCTTTTTTCAGAGAAGATGACTTCCCGGTTGTTCTCATTGAGTAATCTTAGCTTGCCATTTTTTTCCTGCAGGATCACTGCTGCAACAATTTTCTGCTGATCTATATACTCTACAATGCTTCCAATAATCATAATCAGGACAATAACAGGAAGGCTGAGTCTTGTCAATTTGCAAAAAGGTGCAAAAAGAGTGAAAATATTGAAACTCACAGTTGAATGGGATACAATGCACACACCATGACAAAGGAGATTAAAAAGAAAAAAAGGCTTCAAAAGTCAACTAAAAACGGATTGCCGATTCTTGATGCTGATCGGGATTATTTAACGGTTTTCCAAAAAAGTCAGCAGCCTCAACTCCAAAATGAGTTGACGGCAAGTCCTGAAAAAAAGGAATCTAAGAATAAACATGGTGTGCCTTTTCTGGCAACCGGTTTAAGTCATTGCTCAATTTCAGATGATTTGCCGGAGCCGGATGACGAAGATTTTGAAACTCTGCTGGTACAATACGATCAGAAAAGAGAGATCAAGCCATTAAAGAAAGCCGATCCTGTCCCCCTTAAAAAAAGACTTAAACGGTATCCGCCCGTTGAAGTTGAACTGGATCTCCATGGTTTGAGCAGCATTGTCGCCCGAATCAAACTGAAATCTTTTCTATTAACATGCAAAAATCAGGGGATTTTTACAGCCAGAGTTATTGTCGGTAAAGGGCTTCATTCCAATGAAGGCCCGGTTCTTCCCGGTATTGTTGAGGACCTGCTCGGGCAGTTAAAAGCTCAGGAGTTAGTCCTCTCTTATGAATGGGACAAAAAAAAGAAACTGAAAAGCGGCGCTGTTATTGTGTATTTAAAACAGTTTGATTGAAGCGTCATTTTGAAAATCATCATTTTCCAAGCTGATATTTTCTGACCGCCTCATTGTGTTCTTCGTACGTCTTTGAAAATTTATGGGTGGTATCCTTTTTAGAAACAAAAAACAGATAATCGCTCCGGGCGGGGTATAAAGCCGCCTGCAGCGCCAATATCCCGGGACTTGCAATGGGGCCTATGGGCAGCCCCTTGATTTTATACGTATTATAGGGGGTAAGTATCTGCAGATGCTCGCGCTTGATATTGCCGTCAAAATTTTCGATTCCATAAATAACCGTAGGGTCAGTTTCCAGACGCATATCTTTTTTCAGGCGGTTGTGAAAAACAGACGAAATCAAAGGTCGTTCCGATGCAGTGCCCGTTTCCTTTTCAACAATGGATGCAAGTGTGACAATTTCATGGATGGAGAAACCCAATTCCTCTGCCCGGTGGATCATGGCCGGGGTAAATGACTTTTTGAAATGATCGGTCATGGTCTGAATGATATTTTCGCAGGAAGTGTGTTTTGGAAAAAAATAGGTGTCGGGGAAAAGATACCCTTCTAATGATATGGATTTAATGTTCAAGGATGTTATAAAGTCTTTATCATGGCAGAGTGTCAAAAAAAATGAAGCATCACAGAACCCGCTATTTTCTATTTCCCGGGAAATCTGTTTGAGATTCCAGCCTTCAGGAATCATGATTTTGTATAGTTTGACCCTGCCTTTTAAAAAAATTTCCAGAATCTGTGCCGGGGTGTTTGAAGCAGACAGCAGATATTCGCCGGCCTTGAGTTTTTTGCCTGCCTTTTTTATCCGGGCGTACAGTTTAAAATAGCGACTGCTGGATATAATGGATTCAGATTCAAGCTGTATTGAAATGGCTGCAAGATTCTGTCCGGGTAAAATAGAAAACAGCTTTTCATTTGAATTGGAATTCAGGGGGGTGCCGATAAAAGTGAAAAATTTATAAAAATACAATATCCCGATGAAGCCAATAATAATGCAGGTGCTGATAAGCGCTAAAACTGAATATTTTTTTAATTTTTTTTGCATATCTGCCGTTTTCACGTATCTGACAGTGAAGAAAAATAAAAAAGGGTATCAGCGCGACACCCTTTTTTAAATCAGTAAAAATTACAGGATAGTTCTCAACTGGTTTTATTCGCCATGGGGAAGTCTGTGTCCGGGTTGTAACAGATACGGCAACAGTTCAGGCATCTTGCTGCTTCTTTAAGGGCTGCGTCTTCGGGCAGAACAAGATCGACCTCGATCATGGAATCCAGTCGGTCTTTCACATGGATTTCCGGCATTTTTGCCCGGGGTGTTTTCTTGATTCCCGGCACTTTTTTAAATATGGATTCTTTAATCTTCTTGTTTTGAAGCGAGTTTTTGACCGGTTCCACGGGTTGACCATTCAGGAACAGATCAATGGACCGGGCAGCTCTGCGCCCGCTGCCGATGGCATCCACCACCAGTGCCGGACCTGTTGCCACATCACCACCGGTGAAAATATAGGGTATTGAAGACTGCAGGATTGCAGGATCGTTGTCAATCGTATTCCAGCGGGTCAATTCAAGATTTTTTATCCTGCCATGCGGATCTTTATCTCTGAACGAGGTGTCCGGGGCCTGACTGATGGCAGAGATAACCATCTCAACATCCAGCAGGGTTTCAGATCCTTTAACCGGCTCCGGCCGCCGCCTGCCGGATGCATCCGGTTCACCCAGTTCCATTCTCAGGTATTCGAGCTGTTTGACCTTGCCGTCTTCATCCCCGATCACACGTGTAGGTGCTGCCAGGAAAACAAATTCAACGCCTTCCTCTTCTGATGCCAGGATTTCCACTTCATTGGCCGGCATTTCTTTTCTGGTTCTTCTGTAAACAATGTACACTTTTTCAAGGCCAAGCCTTAAAAGGGTTCTTACACAGTCAATGGCACTGTTTCCACCACCGACTACAGCAGCGGTTTTTCCCATTTTAATTTTTTCACCACTGGAGAATCTCTGCAAAAAATCAATGGCTTTATAACACCCATCCAGGTCCTCGCCTTCAATTCCAAGAGACAGATCCTTCCATGCACCGATTCCCATGAATACAGCATTATACCCTGATGCCATCAAAGCGCCCAGACCAAAGTCTTCACCAAATCTGACATTGGTATAGGCTTTAATTCCCAAATCAAGGATTCCCTGGATTTCCCAGTCAAGAACCTTTTTCGGCAGCCGGTATTCAGGGATACCGTATCTGATAATACCGCCCAGTTTTGGCATGGCTTCAAAAATAGAAACCTCATGACCGATTCTTCTTAAAAAGAATGCACAGGAAAGTCCGGCAGGCCCCCCGCCGATGACAGCCACTTTTTTACCGGTGTCAGGAGCGCATTTGATGGGTATTCTGGAACCTGAATTCATTTCATAGTCAGAAACAAACCGTTTGAGCTGATTTATGGAAACCGGTTCATCTTCTATTCCTCTTCGGCATTCGTTTTCACACGGATGCGGGCACACACGGCCGCAGGCCAGGGGAAGGGGGTTTCTCAGCCGGATGGTCTGAACCGCTTCTTTATATTTTCCTTCTTTGAGCTGGTTGATGTATCTGGGAATATTGATTTCAGCCGGGCAGGTCTGGGCGCAGGGCGCTAAAGCATCCTGTTCCTGATTAAACTTCATAAGCTGCTGGGAAAGGGTATTCACCTGGATAATATCTTTGGGGCATGCCTGCTGACAGGCACCGCATCCCACACATTTTTCTTCATCAACCACCGGATATCCTTTGGGGCCGATTTTTACTGCAGCAAACTGGCAGGCCTTCACACAGTCCCCCAGTCCGATACAGCCGACACTGCAGATTCGTTTTCCGCCAAAGGCAAATGCCATGGCTTTGCAGGAGGTCACACCCATGTAGTGATATTTATTCTCTGCACGGTCTCCGCCCTCACACATATTATATGACAACGGGCTTTCTGCGTTTCCGGCATCAACCCCCATTATTTTTGCCACAGCCTCGACACCCTCCTTGCTGGATACAATACACACTGAAGGTGGTGCCATGCCGTTGACAATGGCCTGGGCAGCCGCTGAACATCCTGCAAATCCGCATCCGCCGCAGTTTGCTCCTGCAAGGTTGTTTTCAACCATTGCAATCCGGGGGTCTTCATATACATAAAAGATCTTGGATGAAAGGCTCAGGACAATAGAACATACAGCACCGATACCTAACATGAACAATAAAGCTTCGATCATAATTTCACCTTATTTTTTTTGAAACAATTCAAAAAACAGAGATGAGACGGAGTCTGGATTTATTCCAGCTGCCGTTAAACCATCCCTTTGAATGACATGAATGTCAATGCAATCACACCTGCGGTAACCAGAGCAATGGAAGTGTCCTGTAAAGGTTTTGGAACCTTTGCCAGGTTGATCCTTTCCCGCACACCTGCAAATAAAATCAGTGCAAGTCCAAAGCCTACGGCATATGAAAAAGAGGAAACCAGGGTTTTCATAAATCCATATTCTTTGCTGATATTCAGCAGACAGGCACCCATAACAGCACAGTTCGTGGTGATCAGGGGAAGAAAAATTCCCAGTCCGGCGTACAGGGCCGGAATGCTTTTTTTCAGGAACATTTCCACAAATTGTACCAGAGATGCAATAACAAGAATAAAAGAAACGGTTCTTAAATATTCCAGATCAAATGCTTTCAATAAATAGGCATCAACAACCCAGGTGATGACACCTGCAAGGACCAGAACAAATATGACGGCCATTGCCATTCCGACTGCAGTTTCCATTTTTTTTGAAGTACCTAAAAACGGACAGTTTCCAAGAAACTGAGCAAGAAGAATATTATTTATGAAGATACATCCGATGGCCAGCTCAAAATATTCCATTGATTATCTCCTTATTTTTTTCCGATAAGATTCATGCCGGCCAGCATCAGACCAAGCGCAACAAATGCGCCGGGTGCCTGGACCATGAATGCGAAAGGTTGAAAATTTACCCCCATTTCAAAGATGGTGACGCCATTCCATATGGTAATGGTGCCGGCACCCAGCAATTCTCTGACTGCAGCAAGCGCTGCAAGAGACAGGGTAAAACCGATTCCGATTCCCAGTCCGTCTGCTACAGCCAGAACAGGGCCGTTTTTGCTGGCAAATGCTTCAGCGCGGCCAAGAACAATGCAGTTAACAACGATCAGGGGAATAAAAATTCCTAATTTCAGAAACAATGGATATACCAGTGCCTGCATGCCAAGCTCCACAATAGTAACAAAGGTTGCGATGATGACAATATAACAGGCGATTCTGACTTTAGACGGAATTATATTTCTTAAAAGTGATACTAAAAGGTTTGAGAATACCAGAACAAAGGTGGTTGCAATTCCCATCCCGAGCCCGTTTTCGACTTTGGTGGTTACCGCAAGAACCGGACAAAGTCCTAAAACAAGCCTGAAAGGAGGTATCTCAGCCCATAGTCCTTTTGTGAATTCTTTTGCCAAGGATTGTGCCATATCTTAAATTCTCCTCAATTGGCTTATTTAATCTGTTTTAAAATTTCAGGTTTCAGTTGTTTGTACAATCTTTGTGCTTCTTTGACTGCAAGCGTTATTGCCATCGATGTCACAGTTGCGCCGGACATGGCGTCAATTGAGCCTCCTGAACTCTTAAGACCCAGATTATCACTCATGGATTTTTCAGCAAACTGGGACACAAATTCAGGGTCATCTTTAGCGCGGGCACCAAATCCGGGTGTTTCAGAATGCGTAGTGACCCTGGTGGCAATAATCTGGTCATTTTCCAGGTTGATGCCGACCATAAAGCCGACATCTCCGCCATAACCGCCTTTCCCTTTTGTCTCAAAAGCAATGGCAGTATTCCCGTCAGCTAATTTGGCAGGAAATATCTTTATTGGCCCGTTCTCTGTTTCAATTGGAAACCTTTCCGCGATAGGATCATTTTCCGCTTCCGGGAAAATTTCTTTAATTGCAGGGGCTTGTACTATATTGAGAATGGCTATCTCGATGGGCTCTTTTGTAACAGATTGAACTGTTGAGAGCAAAAAGCCTGAAACCGATGTCAAAACGGTTAAGACAACTATCATACTAATCATTTCACGCATGGTTCACTCCCTTTCCCAAGGCTTTTGGTCTAATAGAATCAATGAGGGGGTTCGCAAGGTTAAACAGCAGAATACCTAAAACCGTACCATCACTGTATAACCCGATGTTTCTCATCAGAATAATCATTACTGCAGCAAAAAAACCATACAGAAGCATTGGGATTGTATTCACAGGGGAAGACGAATTTTCAGGGGCAAGAAAAAATGCTCCTAAAAGGGTATAGCCGGAAAAAAGATGAATCATGGGGCCGGCATATTTTGTCGGGTCAGACAGATTAAATGCCCAGGCGCAGATAATGATTCCTGCAATAAAAGATACGGGTATTTCCCAGCGGACATATCCTCTGAGTATCAGATAAATACCGCCGAGTATCAGACCCAGTCCAAAGGTTGAGCCGATGGCACCCAGTTGCTTGCCCATGATCAGATCGCCGGTTGCAAACACGCCTGATATTGATTCTGCACCCATGGATTTCAAGGCAGCCAGCGGTGCCAGTGCAGTATAATTGACATCATAACTGACATAGGCAGCATCAAAATCAAAAAGTACAGGCCAGGAGAGCATTAAAAAAGCCATGCCCACAAGCGCAGGATTAAAGGGATTTGCTCCGGTCCCTCCGAAAATCATTTTTCCGACAACCACAGCAACCAGGGTGCCGATGATAACCATCCACCAGGGGGATGTGGCCGGAAGCATCATGCCGAAAAGAAGGCCTATGAGTGCCGAGTCAAGATCTCCGATAGTCTGCTTCTGTCTGGCAATGATATTTGAAATGATCTCCCAGATCATGGCGCTGGACACAGCCAGTGCGATCACTCCCAGTGCAGGGGCGCCGAACTGAAGAATTCCGAAAATTATGGCAGGCAATGCAGCAATGATAATGTTCAGATTCATCTGGAACAGGCTGTCTCCATCATGCCAGAAAGGAGCATGGGATACGGTTAGTTTGTTGTTATTCATCAGCAGTCTCCGATTCTCAAGCTTCTGCTCTGAGTTTTTTAAGCTCGTGTTTTCCAAGCTTGATATATTGATATATGGGTATTTTTGCAGTGCAGACATATGCGCAAAGTCCGCATTCTATACAGGATTCAAGATCGCATTTATCTGCGGCTTCTTCATACTGGTCAGCTGCAAGGTATCTTACAAGAATATTTGCCTGGATATTCGCCGGACAGATTCTTACGCACTTGCCGCAGTTGACGCAGGCATTGTCACAAATTTCAGGAATTTCATCCCGATCCTGAACTATTACCGTATCCATACCAGGTTCAACCGGATGAAAAGGGCTGTATGTTGATATCCCTTGCATCGGGCCGCCGATGATAATTCTGTCCTGATCATTGATATGGATGCTGAACAGATCGAAAATCTTGCGCAGAGGTGTTCCTATGGTTGCTTTCACCCGGTATCGGGTTCCCTGCTTTCCTATGATGGTCACGATCTTTTCAGCTCCGGCTGATTTTGTTTCATAGGCATCTGCGATGGATGCAGCCGCTTCTGCACAAATAAAACAAACCCCCAGGTCTTCAGGTGTTTTTCCGGCAGGCAGAATCATGTTCAGATGATTTTTCAGAATCATTGCAGGCAGATTGCTGGGGTAGGTTGTATCGGTCCTGAATACCTGAATGGAATCAAATTCGCCTTGAATGTTCAAATCCTGAGGTACAGTGATGCAGATTTTTACGGCACCGATGATATTTTTTAATATTCGGGCACCGGTTTTGATCTTATCCATGCTGTTCAGGGCAATATACTGGCTGGTTGTGGATAAGAGATCTGCATCCGCACAGGTGATTACAATGGTATTGATTTTGGTTTTATTGTCTGCCAGTTTTTTAAACGGGGGGGCTCCGGGCAGATTCCTGAGATACCTGTCAGCAGAGGCAATGTCTTCTTTGAGATCATATGTTTTTGCTTTGGTATCACTTGTCTGGGTCTGAATGTTTTTAATCACCAGAAAGGTGGATGTGTTTCCCAGTGCATCGATATACGCATCGATAACGCGTATCGTGCCGGCAACAGGCGCAATGACATATTCTGCACTGTCACTGTACAGGCAGATTTTTTGCCCCTTCTCAACTGAATCGCCTTTCTGGATCAACAATTTTTTTGTATTATCCAATGGCTCGTTCAATAACAGCGTCAGGTTAGACGGTATGTTTATTGACTCCGGCTTTTTCGGATTCTGTTCTACAGAATCATAGCTGAGCTTTGGTCGGGTTAATGTGAAAAAAGATCTTTTAATCATAATAAGTCCTTGTTTTGTAAAAAAGCTTGAGATCAACCATTGGTCATTGTCCGAAATATGGTGATGCTAAAGGCTATTTTAAATGACACGAATTACATTCTACCGGCCCCGAACCAATTTCTTCATGGCACCCCTTACACTGTGCATGAAATGCATCAGCTCTGGATGGTAAGTCTTCATCACCGGTTTCTTCATGGCACGCACTGCAGTTGTAGGTTTCATCATCTTCAATGTTATGATGACAGTCCAGGCAGTCTATGGAATAGTCGCCTGTGTGCACAGAATGGGTGAATAAAACTTTACCGCCTTTGTTCTGAAACATGATGCGCAGGGGTTCCTCAGGTGCTGGTGGGGTAAAAGCGGCATAGCATACAATACCTGTGATCAATGTAATGATCATGATGATTATAGCTATTTTCAGGTCTCGTTGTGATGTCATAATACGTCTCTCTTATCTAAGGGTTTGGTGGTTAGGCGACAAACCCACAACTAGCCAGCGTATATATTATATTGTAGCTATCTTGGCAAGAAAAAAAATAAAATTAAGACAGGTGACATCCTTGGGGAATGGCAGGCTTTTTTTTGCGGATGAGAAAGGGTTTGTATTCTTCTTTATCTGCAAGGCTGTTGTTTTTTTTGCGGATAAAATAAAACGAAAGTCCAAAAAATGAAAACCCGATGACCATGGATGCAATGGAAGAATTGATGCCCAGATCAGCCGGGAGATTATCTCCGATCAGGGCACCGATAATCATCATGAGGATCGGGAACACATATAATAAAAAAGTAAGATACAGCATGGGGCTGGTTTCCAGCCCGACAACCACATGATCGCCGCTTTCGACGTTCAGGGTGTTTTTTACTTGTATAAAATGTTCTTTCTGTTCGTGAACGGTTCCGCAGCTTTCTTTTGAGGAGCAGTGTTCACAGGCACCTGACCGGGTGGTTTTTACCCATGCCGTTACCGTATCCGCAGTCGTCACAATTCCATTTTCAGTAATCATTTTTCAGGTATCTTTTATAATCAGGCAACAATATTTACTATCTGGCTGGCACTGTGTGCCGGCATGGTATTTCTGGTGTTTGCGCTGCCAGAAGCTTCATTTTGTGCCTGTTGTGTGTTTTCAGTGGTCTGGGCTGCAAGTTTTGCCCTGGCTTCCTGGGTGATACTGACTTCAAAGGCCCGGGTTGCTCTATTCTGAGATTCAAGGTCTGATCCGGCAGCTTCACGATTCTGCTCCCGAAGCTGTGTATTATCAACCTGGGGAGCGGAACCTGGGATGTTTGAATAGGCATTGGCCCCGTTTAAACTGTTGATATCCATGATTTTCCTCCTTGGTAAAAATATTCTCAAATGATGTCAAAAGAATAAACCTGAAAACCCATGTTGTCAAATTTTTTTTGTTGACAAAAAAAAGGGGGTGATATATACCTTGCTCGTCTTAATGCAGGGATATTGTATAAAGACAATGCTCCCCAGTAGCTCAGTTGGCAGAGCAATTGGCTGTTAACCAATGGGTCCGCGGTTCAAGTCCGTGCTGGGGAGCCAACCCGATCAAATATTGTCCCGGTCAGGCAACTGACCGGGATTTTTTTTTGCTGATACCTGAGCCTTCCAATGTATTTTCCCGGTGTTTGTCCTATTAATGCTTGACATATAAAGCGTTCCAAGAATAATGTTTTAAAAACTGAATTTTTATGTAAAAAATGAAATTTATTAAACAGATGAAACCATATGCTCAATTCCGACGGGATATTTAATTTAGAAGGCAACGCCAGATATAAAATTCTGACCATTGATGATGAATCTTATATCCGTCATAGCATCCGGACATATCTTGAAGATTACGGGTTTACTGTGATTGAAGCAGAAAACGGGTGCCAGGGTCTTGCGATGTTTGAGTCTGAACATCCGGATCTGGTGGTTCTGGATCTTCGCATGCCCCAGATGGATGGTCTTCAGGTGTTAAAGAAAATAAAAGATATCTCTTCTGATACCCCGCTGGTGGTTGCTTCAGGCACCGGAAATATTTGCGCAGTTGTGGATGCACTTCACCTGGGTGCCTGGGACTATATCCTGAAACCCATTGAGGATATGAGTGTTTTATATCATTCGATTCAAAAATGTCTCAAGGAAAGCCGGCTTAAAAAAGATAACATGCGGTACCAGGAACAGCTTGAGGAACTGGTCAGCCAGAGGACGCTTGAACTGCAGGAAAGCGAGCACCGTTACAGAGCTGTTTTTGAATATACAGGAACTGCAGCAATTATTATTGAACTGGATGATATGATTTCCATGGCAAATTCAAAATTCTGCGAGTTCGCCTGTATGGACGCAGAAGATATTATCGGTAAAAAAAAATGGTATGACTTTGTTAAAACAGAAGATATTAAAGTCATGCGCAATTATATTGAAACCAAAATCCTGTTGGCGAATCAGGAAGATTATACGCCCATGCAGTATGAAATTCGTTTCCTTGATCATAATAAAGGGGAAAAATTTGTTTATGTCAGTATCGGTATCATTCCGGGTGCAGACCGGGTGGTTGTATCCCTGCTGGACGTTACCGAGAAAAAAAAGGCGGAGCAGCGATGGCAGGGCCTTGAAAACCAGTTGAGAAAAGCCCAGAAGATGGAAGCCATCGGAACCCTGGCCGGCGGGATTGCCCATGATCTGAACAATATATTAAGCCCGGTTCTGGGCTATGCAGACATGATCCTGAGATCATCGGATCCTGCAAGCGATGTATACCGTCGAAGTGAAAAAATTCAGAAAGCCGCATTGAGGGCGGCAGATCTGGTAAATCAGGTATTGTCTTTCAACCGCGCAGGTGAGGATACCAAACGCTGTGTTCATCTTCATCCGGTTTCAAGTGAAGTCTTGAAACTGTTAAAGGGGTCTATTCCGACCACCATACGGCTCAAGGATCATATTGACAGAAACTGCGGTATGGTGGTGGCCGATCCCACCCAGATTCATCAGGTAATCATGAACCTGTGCACAAATGCATATCATGCCATGGAAGATACCGGAGGCGAGTTGACCATCGGATTAAAAGAAGTCTACCTGACCCTGGCAGATACGATCGGGTCTCCGAATCTGGTCAGTGGAGAAGGTTTGTATCTTGCGCTGGAGGTGACAGACACCGGTTGCGGAATGACCGATGATATTGTTGAACGGATTTTTGATCCGTATTTTACCACAAAAGAAGAAGGCAAGGGTACCGGCCTTGGCCTTGCCACCGCTTACAGTATCGTTAAATCCTGTAACGGGGATATCCGGGTGAAGACACAGCTGAATAAGGGGACAACATTTACAATTTTATTGCCGGTGGTGGATTCCGGGAAAAATAACGACTGCCTGGATCCTGATTTGCCGTCCTGTCCGGTAACCTCGGGCCAAACCCTTCTGGTTGTTGATGATGATCAGGATATTGTCGGCATGTGTCAGGAGGGGTTTGAATCATTAGGCTATAGTGTTAAATCATTTGTTTCAAGCCTGGCAGCACTTGAATTTTTTAAGAAAAATCATGATAAGATCGATCTGGTGGTTACTGATCAGACCATGCCGGGAAAAACAGGGTTTGAACTTGCTCAGGATATGCTGGCAATCAAGCCGGGTATTCCGGTGATCCTGTGTTCAGGATATACCGGTGCAATCAGTGAGACAAAAATAAAGAAGGCGGGAATAAAAAGCTTTGTGATGAAACCGGTTACGGTGGAAGAACTTTCAAATCAGATTCAGCAGCTTTTAAAAAATCAGATGTAAAATTTTGGCTTTGATAAAGGGGAGTGAAATGAAAGACAGTCCCAGACATTTTTTAATTCTTGATGACGAAGAAAGTATCCGGCAAAGCATATCTGCATACATGGAAGATGAAGGATATATTGTATTTCAGGCATCCAGCGGAGAAGAAGCACTTGAGCTGCTGGCACAGAATCATATCGAATACGCTGTTGTTGATATCCGGCTTCCCGGAATGGACGGCAATATGTTCATGCGTGAAGCCAGAAAAATTATTCCACAAATAAAATTTGTCGTGCATACCGGATCTGCAGATTATTCTCCGCCAAAGGAGATCAGGGATCTCGGGGTCAGGCCTGAAGATGTTCTGATCAAACCGGCCAGTGATTTGAAAGTGTTATGTGAAGCATTAAAAAATCAGTCCAGAGGCAGAAAAGATAAATAGTCATGAATGATATCCCTGAAAAAAAAATCCTGGTAATTGACGATGAAGTGTATATCCGGGACAGTATCATCGGCCTGCTTGAGGATTTCGGCTTTAATGTGATTGATGCGGAAAACGGCAGAAAAGGCCTGGAGCGTTTTGAAAGCGATCACCCGGATATGGTGCTGTGTGACCTTAGAATGCCGGAGATGGACGGGCTTGATGTGCTGGCCCGTATCGTTGAACTGAACCCGAAAATCCCCATCATTATTGTTTCCGGAGCCGGTAATATTTCTGATACAGTTGACGCATTACGGCTGGGTGCCTGGGATTATATTATCAAGCCCATCCAGGACATGAATGTGTTATCCCATGCAGTGAACAAGTCCTTTGAACGGGTTAAACTCATAGAAGAAAAGCACCGGTATCAAATGGATCTTGAGCGGGCCAATGCGGAATTGAAAATTTCCCTTGAAACTATTGAACAGGCCCAGGACAGACTGGTACAGTCTGAAAAGATGGCAGCGCTGGGTGAACTGGTGGCAGGGGTTGCCCATGAAATTAATACCCCCGTGGGCGTCGGGGTTACCGCAGCTTCTTTTTTAGATACAAAAACAAAAGAAATCAAAAAGATATACGATTCCGGAGAACTTAAAAGAGGTGAACTGGAAAATTTCTTACAGGTGGTGGAAGAGGTTTCCAATTCAATTTTGATTAACATGGAACGGGCAGCCGAGCTGATTTCCAGTTTTAAACAGGTGGCCGTGGACCAGTCCAGTGAAACCCGGCGAAAATTTAATGTAAAAGAATATATTGATGAAATTCTGTTAAGTCTGAAACCCCGGTATAAAAAAACCGGCCATCACATCCGGATCGACTGTGATGATGATATTGAACTCAATTCTTATCCCGGCGTGTTTTCGCAGATATTGAACAACCTGATTATGAACTCTCTGATCCACGGCTTTGACGGGATACTGGAAGGAATCATACAGATACAGATCGTCAGAGAAAAAGACCAGGTGATATTTATATATAAGGATAATGGCCGGGGCATGACGCCTGAACAAAAAGAAAAGGTTTTTGATCCGTTTTTCACCACCCGGCGGACCAAAGGCGGAACAGGGCTGGGGATGTCCATTGTATTCAATCTGGTGACCCAGACCCTTAAGGGAAGCATTATCTGCGAGTCATCCATTGGCAGGGGGGTCACTTTTACCATAGCCTTTCCTGTATTGAAAGAAGACAGGGCGTGATGCAGATTTTAAATCCTTCCCGCTGGTATCTTCATCCTGTTTTTATTTTTTCGTGTTCTCTTTTTGCCATCGCAACGTCCCTTGTGCTCACCGTCAGCTGGTATATGGAGATCACCTCGGCGCTTGAAGTCATTATTTTAAAATTTCATATTGATCCTCAATTGATATTCCCATCCAAAACCGGGATGACCATCATTGTTTTGAGTCTGTTGATTGCTGTGGTGATTCTGGGGATTTTGCTGGCATTTATCTATTATCAGAAAACCATCAATCTGTTCCGGCTTCAGCATAATTTTATATATAATTTTACCCATGAATTAAAAACGCCGGTAACTTCTTTAAGAATATACCTGGAGACATTTATCCGCCATCCCATGGAGCCCGAAGATATCAAAAAATACAGCAGGACCATGCTGGAGGATATTGACCGGTTAACGGAAAATATTAACAGTATTTTAAACCTGGCCAGAATAGAAAGCCAGAATTTCGGTTCCCGGATTACAACAGACAGCCTGGAAACGCTTGTAAAAGCATTCTGTAAAAAAAATGCATCCTTGTTCAGAACGCTGGATATTGATATTCAGAACCGGTCAAATCATTCTCTGGTGTGCCCGGTCAACCTGTTCCTGTTTGAAATGCTTTTGATGAACATTATTTCAAATGCAATTAAATATAATGAATCTGATCATCCCAAACTGTCCATTGTTTTTAAATCATACCTGCAGAAAATTATTATCGAATTTAAAGACAATGGAATCGGGGTGGATAAAAAGGATATCAGAAAAATATTCAGAAAATTTTATCAGTCCGGCAGAGAACAAAAAGATGATGTGTCCGGGTCCGGTCTCGGGCTTTATCTGGTATCCAGCATTGCTGCAATTCATGGCTGGCGGGTATCTGCGGCAAGCAAGGGAACAGGCAGGGGGACAAAATTTACAATCACTATTCCATGGGCGAGTATTGCCGGCATCAGGGAGAAGAATTTATGGAAGCGGCTGAAAAAAAGCGTATCCTGGTCATAGAGGATGAAGCGCATATCGCAGACGGAATCCGCCTGAATCTTTCCCTCCAGGGATATCAGGTCAAGGTTGCAACTGACGGTATTGACGGGCTTGAGCAATGGCGGGAATGGGAACCGGACCTGATCGTTCTGGATATCATGCTGCCCATGATAGACGGGTTTTCCATACTCAAGACCATTCGCCAGACCGATGAAAAAATTCCGGTTCTGATTCTTTCGGCAAGAGGGGATACCAAAGACAAGGTCCGAGGACTTCGATACGGCGTGGATGATTATCTGTCAAAACCATTTGATCTGGATGAATTTTTATTGCGGGTGGAGCGTCTGCTGACCCGGTCCGGATGGAATGAGAATCCTAAACATGAGCCAAAACAGTCCTGCGACATATTCAATGGTGATTTTTTCCAATTTGGTGAAAACCAGATTGATTTTGTGTCGTTTAAAGCCATATGTGCAGCCGGAGAAATTATTCTGACAGATCAGGAAATCATTTTGCTCAAACTGTTTATCGCCAACCGGGGCAAACCTTTGTCCCGGCAGATGCTCTTGTCTGCAGGCTGGGGATATTCAGAACAGATTTCCACCCGCACTGTGGATAATTTTATTGTCCGCTTTCGAAAATATTTTGAAAAAGATCCCAAAAAACCCAGATTTTTCATCAGCCGCAGATCCGTGGGCTATATTTTTGACCATTGAAAACACAAGAAAAACATAAACGCGTTGTGTTCTGCGATTTTGATGGCACGATTACCCGGCAGGAAACCTTTGTTGCCATGCTGAACCGGTTTGCACCGGAGAAAATGAAAGAATTCGGGGAAAAGATTTTTCAAAAAAAAATCACCTTGAAGCAAGGGGTCAGGGGGGTCGTGGAGTCCATTCAATCCAGTCATTACACAGACATGGTAGCGTATATAAGGGATAAGGAGATCAGGCCGGGATTTGAAGAACTGCTGGTATTTTTAAAAGATGCGGACACGCCTTTTATTGTTATTTCAGGCGGTTTAAAGGACTCGGTTGAACTGCGGCTTGAATCCTATATGGACTTTATTGACGGCATATATGCGCCAAATATTGATACATCCGAAGAATTTTTAAAAATAGTTTCCGATTTTGAAGAAGAAGATGAACTTATGGCCAAAGTCCGGGTGATGGATCTGTTTCCCTGCGATCAATCCATTTGCATTGGAGACGGGGCAACTGACCAGAAAATGGCGCTTCATTCAACCCTGGTGTTTGCCAGAGACAGGCTGGCTGCTTTTTTAGATAAAAAACAGGTTCGGTATGTACCCTGGGAGAATTTTTCAGACATCAAAAAATATCTGATTCAAACATGGCATGAATAAGTTTTCAAACTTTGTCGTTAACGTGACTTCTTATTTAATGCTTGTTTAAGAGTACGTTTGGTGATACGTCTGAAGAAACAACAGGAGGTGTGCATGGGTAAATTATCAAATATAATTCCTGTGAGTGATTTAAGGCAGGATGCTGCCAAGCTGCTGAAACAATTAAATAAAAACAACGAACCGCTAATTATTACGCAAAGAGGACGAGCAGCAGCTGTAATGATGGGTGTTGAAGCCTATGAAAAATCTGAACATGAAAAAGAACTGCTGCTGCTTTTAGCCAAAGGGGATAGAGAAATCGAACTGGGTGAAGGATATGATCTGGATACTGTGCTGGCTGAAGTTGACACGTTTTTAAAAACGGAATCATAATGAAGGTCCAATTTACCCCTTCTGCCCGGAATCAATTTTTATCGGCATTGGCATATATTCAAAGGGATAAACCATCTGCTGCTGTAGACTTTCGGAACAAAGCTGAAACAATTTTGCGAAGGCTTGAAGTGTTGCCAGACTCAGGAAGAATGATTCCGGAATTTCCGGAACTGCCATGCCGGGAAGTAATTGTGTCCCCATATCGATTCTTTTATAAAGTAAAGGACGATATCGTCTGGATTATTGCTGTGTGGCATGGTGTGCAACTTCCAAAGGAACCCAATCCCTGACACCATGCACTTGTGCAACGGCGAAATAATTTTATCCATGAATGGAAGCTGTTGAATAAATATTTTGTATTAAACTCCTGAATATCAGGAATCCTTCTTATTCAACATTTTGATGTAGAGTGTTGAATTCAAACTCGAGCCTATCAATACAAGATCTTGTGGTTGACTTCCAATTGAAAACCTGAGAACTAATACCATTAACCCTCATATTCGTTTTGCTCACTTAGGTATTGACTCTCTTGTTCACATTTACTAATCATATTTTTGAAATCAGATTTCTCATATTTCGACAATAGCGAGATGAAAATGATATGCTGAATTAATTGAATTTGGAGAGGTAAACATGAAAATCGCACGATTCTTGTCACTTGTTCTTGCTGTGTCATTGTTTCTGATCACACCCATTAATGGTTTTTGTGGATTGGTTCTCATCGAAGGGGAATCTTACACCTTTGAATTTGCATCTTTGCCGTATAATTCTGAATACTCGCAAGATTTCGTTGTTTTTAGTTATCTACAGCTTTCCTCAACCCCGTCTGCGAACACGTTATTTCAATTTTCTGTATATGAAGATTCAATATTAGATCTACCCATAAGAAGTGAAACTAACGTGCGAAGTTTTGGTTATTTGGAGTCCTCTGATGCAACCTCGTGGCAGGATTTCCAAGGAGTTTTTGAGGTAGAGGTTATCTTAGGCATGATCGAAATTGAATACTTCATGGCATCGACCATAATTGGCAATAGCCTTTATCGGCAAAACTTTGCTGTTCCTATTCCAAGTTCCTGTACGTCTTTGATTATAGGAATTTTATTGGTTGGCTCTATTGGTTTTTATAATAAAAAACATTTTTCTGAATAAACCTCAGCCTCCCCTCGTTATTTCAAAGGAAGTGCTCTCTATGAAAATCTCTATTTTAGTGCTTAAAAAAGTGGTTGCCGTTATTCTTTTCATTGTAGCAAGCTTGGTATTGGTGAATGCCGCAAATGCAATTCCCCGACTCACTATGCCTCAACCCAAAATTTATTTATATTCAATGCCCGCGCCGAATTAGTGCCAGGCCGGAAACCCCGAATTTGAAATTTTTCGGAGCCGGTGTCTGACAGATTTTCCAATTGTTACCCCCCTTGCCATCACAAACCAAGAGAATTGTTGCCATGCCTATCGTTTTTATACGGCTGTCCCTTTTTTTAGGCACACCTATAGTGTTTGTCATACTTTTTTTGATGCAATTGCCTGTCTTAAGCGGCTTTGCGCTCAGACCGTTGCAACTGCTTTAGTCCTTTTTGTTGTATGCGATGCCCCATGATCTGAAGGTTTCTTGCCAGAACAGACAGGCGAAAAAACTGGGCTGCACAATGCCATGCTGAGTGAGCCGGAACAGATTGTAAATAATCTCAAGCATCTCCATATGCCAACTATACGACGAAGTTATGAAGAAATTGCTGAACAAGCAAGAGCAGATGCCTGGAGCTATGAGCAATATCTGTTTGAATTATTAAATCTTGAATGTGAAGTCCGGCGGCAGAATCGTATATCCCGCAATCTTCATACATCCAAACTGCCACCGTCTAAAACATTTGAGAATTTTGATAAGAAACGCCTTCCCGCAAAAGTGAGCAATCATTTGAATGTCCTGATTGATGGTTCCTTTTTAAAGCGATCCGAAAACATATTGGCT
>JAHJLV010000034.1 GCA_018821535.1 Pseudomonadota bacterium
ATCCTCCGGAAGGATA
This sequence comes from Pseudomonadota bacterium, assembly GCA_018821535.1. Lineage (GTDB taxonomy): Bacteria > Desulfobacterota > Desulfobacteria > Desulfobacterales > Desulfobacteraceae > Desulfobacula. The sequence continues at coordinate 17 of JAHJLV010000034.1, forward strand.
AAATATAAAAAGCACAATAAATTACGATACGCAAGCTTTTATTTAGTAATTTTAAGTAGTTAAATGGTATGGAAACCGGGAATTTTAAATGTCGTTGAAGAAACTTTATATTTGTCGTTGATCAGATCCCATGACGACTGCGGCAGCAATTGACAGACTGGTTCATCACAGTGTGATTCTGGAGTTAAACATAGACAGCTATCGAATTGAGCAGGCAAAGAAGGAAAAGGAATTATAACTGATTATAATGGGGGCCAGCCCCCAAACCCCCGGAGTTTGGCGCATGATGGACCAAAGTATGAAAAAAAGTATCAGGCCGCACATGAAAGCACGGCCCTCATACTTCGGTCACCTTCTCGGCGCTCAGGTTGCTCTCCAGCATTGCCCTATCCTCCGGAAGGATAAATATAAAAAACATAAAAAAATTTAATTTGCAAGTATTTATTAATGAAATAAACAGGTTATATCTAAATGAAAACGGGAATTTTAATTGTCGCTGAAGAGAAAAAATAATTGTCGTTGATCACAGAACGCCACACCTTTCGATTAAGGTCCAACAGAGACAGTAGAGACACGTTATGGGGTTTTTCCAAATTTTGTGTGGACTGAGCACTCCGAATGCCACTAAACGTTCGAATTGTGCGTGAACAATCTCTTTTTTTATCAAAAAGATTGGATAAAAACCCCAAAAAAAATCCTTTCCAATTCAGAAAGAAGTTTTCTCTAAAAAAAATATCATAAATTCGATAAATATTTCTGACGCTATTCGTCCTATATGTCAGACAAGTTTACTCATTCCTTTAATAATTCTCTTTTAATTTCGTTGTACAATATTTCACCTCTTCTAACAGTGCTACTCATTCTATCTGCAAAACCAGTTTTGAAAGTTTCATTTTTTCTATGGGGAACTGCAGAATATTTTTTATTTAATATTGTTTTCCCCTTTGAATTTTTAACTTCTATTATATAATCGACAGTAGTTAGTGTAGCCGTATCTCCGTAAAAAATATTAGACTTACTATATCTTTCAGTTTTCGCCTCAGCATTAGCATATAATTGTAGTAAACCATGTCGCTCAATTATACGAGGATTCAATAAAATCAGCATCACTTTTGCAAATTCGTCACTAAGAAGTTTACTATCCGGTCTTCTTACCTGATATATTTTTTTTGCTGCCTCTATGCGAACTTTATTAGAGTCATCTGTCTGGGCAATGTGAATCAATTCATCTAATTTATTTAAGTTTTTAACAGCAGCTTTGCGAGTGTCCTCATCTCTTTCTCGCTTGATAATCTCGAGTAAAGAAATTTGGTTTGTTATCTTTTCGGCTGCAATTTTCCGAACACTGGCAGATTGATCATTTATAGCAATTTCGTAAAGCAAATCCTGGTCCATTATCTTTTTTGCAGCGACTTTACGGACAGTGTCAGATTCATCATTTATAGCTATTCTATAGTGTATATGTTGATCAGTTATTTTTTCAGTTGCATTTTCACGTATATATGCATTTTCGTCCTTTAGGGCTATTCTTGAGAGCAAAGTTTGATCTGTAAGGTTTTTTATCGCAGCTACACGAGCTAAAAAATATTTATCGTCTTCGATTATCTCTGTAAGTACGGCCTGATCCGTGCTTCTCTCTATGGCATATTCTCGCACTATTTGATCAGAATATAGATTAGTATTATTTTGTTTGATTATCTCAGATAGGAAATTTTGATTTGTAATTCTTTTAACCGCAGCTTCTCTTTTTTTTTGATCTATATCTTTTTCAGTTAGCTTAAATAAAAGATTTTGGTCATTTATCTTTTTAATAGCAGGTAAAAAAGCGGATGGATTATTACTCGATTTAACGAATTCAAATATATGCGGTTGTTCCTTTTCTTGACCAATAATCTCTTCTGCTTTCAGTAGGTTAACTATCTCTTTATAACCTTTATTCGATGCCAAATCTATCGGTGTTTTTCCATTGTTATCTTTAATATTGATCTTAGCTTTCGCTTGTAGCAATAGTTTAACAATCTCGGTATGGCCATTGATTGCTGCATTGTGAAGAGGTGTCATGCCATTGTGACCAATTGGATTGATATCGGCACCTTTTTGAATAAGCAGTTTTGTAATATCAACGTAACCGTCAGCTGTAGAATTATGAAGAGGGGTGATTTTATTGTCTGTCGCAGCGTTGACATTTGCTCCATTTTCAATGAGCAATCTTGCAATATCAAGATGTCCTTTATAGGTTGCATTATGAAGGGGTGTCACTGTTTTATGTCTTGTGTTGACGTCAACACCATCAGAAATAAACTGTTTTACCTTAGAAAGATCCCCATCATAAGATGCATTGATAATGGTCGATGCACATCCCTGGATAAGAATTGCATAGAGTGTTACTAAACCAACAGCAAAAATATTCAAGAAATTTGTTTTCATGCTTTTTCTCAATGTTAATTGGTCATAATTTTTTTATAATGATTACTTTTTTGTAATTCGTCAAATAATACTGGGTCGTTTAACCTAACCTTGAACTTATCAAAGAATTCATCCAATGATAACTCTGCTGTATACAGTTTGCTAGGCGTAATCACCCCTGGGGTAATATAAAAAGTTTCTTTACTTTTACCTCTTTCTTTACTTTTTATTTTTAAATAATAGATTGAAGCGCGATTTTTAAAAATAATATTAAAATAGATATCTTCAATCTTTACTATAGCACCTTGTCCGAAACCACTACTCCCATATCTTTTTTGTTCATTAGAAGTAAGCATTATAATTCTTGATATACCCATTTTTTTTATTAACTGAGGATCTTCAAAGATGTATAGAATATCAGAAAGAACTCTTACACGACCCTCTTTATAATTAGTACGCATATTCTCTTTAAGGATTGATTCAATACTTCTTCTGTCAGAACCTTTTGATTTCTCAACGGCCATAAGTCTAGCAATTGTATAATTCTTGATGTCGGATAATGAATTGAGTCGGTCATAGGACTTTATTCCTTTTGATAGCCCTAAATCGTATTGCGAGCGATAATATTTTTCCATCCTATTGGCACAGTTACCTAAAAGTTGATAATAACTGTTTTGTTGAAAAGCTGGTGCCCCCATAGTATTAAGCAGCATTTTTAAAATTGTTGTATCCCGTATTCCGGCAATTGCATATAAGCGTTCTGTCACACAGTGGCTTCCATTGCTAAGAACAATTTCAGACAATATATTTTCATCATGATGAAGTCTTGCAATACTATTTATCGCTCCGTTTCGAACTTCAGCAGGTTCCTTTTTATCAAAAAAAATACTCTCTAAAAGTCTCAGATTTGTTATTTTCCCTGCTGCAATTTCACGCGCACTATCTCTATCAGTCTTTAGAATAATTTTTTCAAGCAACTTCTGATCTTCAATTTTGGAAACAGCTATTGTATTATGCTTTTCACCATTTATGGCAATGTTGAACAATATATTTTGATCGTTTATTTTTTCAATAGCTTTTAGGATAAAATAACTTCTTTTTGATGATTGCCCCTTGTTATTGCCTGGGTCTGTTCCACCATAACTTAAAGCGATTTCTTCCAATATTTTTTGATCAGAAATTCTATTTAAAGCAAGTTCTCTTAATTTTGTATCGCCAATGTCAGAGCTATCTTGAGGATTGTCAATATCATGCAATATGATGTTTTTTAGTACACGTGGATCATTTGTGTTCTCTACTTTTTCTGAAGTAGGTTTTGTACTTTGCATGACGCATCCATTAGCAATTATTCCAATCGCAAGGACAATTAGAAGATATTTAAGATTCCTTTGCATTTTAATTGATCCTCATAAATTATAAGTTAGTCAGTATTTTAGCAAAACTTACATTTCATTTGCCAATTTGTAAACATATAGTGTGATCCTCCCCCGATATTGTGCACATTGAGTTAAGCCTCTATAATGCAAATTAAGGAGGCAATACGAAGAGAAAAAATAATTGTCGTTGATCATCTAACATCTCCAACTTAATTTTATCTATTTCACAATGGTCTTTTAAGCACTATATAATTTGCTTTGAATTCAGATAGTCAATATTGGAATTTAATTGATTATTCCCTTTGTTACTCAGACTGTTCCGTCTTGAATAAATCGCCTAAATTATCAAGGTGTTCTGGATTCACATTCACCTTATTTTCTATATCGATATCTTTTAGTTGTCTATTGAGCTCTTCTTCAATCATGTCTTTACCTGCTTTCCTTGAGGATTCCAATTTTTCTTTAAGCAGATCTTTAGTAGTCATCCGTAAGGAATCCATTTTTTCTGGTGTGTCCTTTGGGGATATCACTTCGATATTGTTTGCAGTGCCAAAAAGAGGTATTACAACGGGGGTGATCGGGTCGCTTATAGTTTCGATTTTTAAAAATGGCCATAACATATTCGCCAATGTAAGCACAATAATTATACCAATTCGCATAAATTTTGATAATGGAGAAAATACCTCAGGCACTGGGACTGGTCCAAATTGATTTTCCTTTTGATCGCCAGGAAGAAAACAAATCTGAATGACAAGCCAAATAAAATAAATCTGACCAATAATTGGAATTAATATAAAAAGAAGTTGTTTACCAGTTCGTCCACGATCATGTAACCGTTTTGTCCAAAGAGCTGATATTGGCCATAATAGCAGGATTGCAGCTCCGATTTGTATAATACCATCCAACATAAAATCAGTCGTCTGCAAATAAACAAACAAAACAGATATATTGATCAATGATGTTACCATACCAAGGACTAAAGCTCCTCTTAGCCAATAATCAGAGCGTAAAATTCGCCCATTAAAAGAGAACAATAAATTCACCATATTGGATTTTGTCTTGGAATTTGACATAAACTGTTTTTTTGAACTTGTTGGTTTATTATTAATATTTGCATATTCAATCTCATTTTCTGATTGGGAATAGGACAATCGCCCATTGCAGTCTGGGCAAACAAGATATTCTCCGATATCTTGTTTATTCCAAGAGGTTTGACATACTCCACATTGGTATAGCTCATCTTCTTCAGAAGTTGGTTCTATTTCCTGTTTTGGAATGGTATTTTCTTTCTCACTCAAACTATTTTTTGTAGAACTTTTTGAAAGAATTGGATAATCACTTGGTGGGAAATCAGCACTTAGCTCTTGCATTCCAGTTTGAAAATCGCAATTTGTGGTTTCGTGGTATTCAAGTAATGCTTTAAATTCTTTCAAAAGGGATTGCCGGCATTTGTCGTCTATTTTAAATATTCTATCAAATTGACAACACGGTGGGCTCATTTCAATAAAATTGCCATTTTCGTCCATTACTTCCTGACTTAGAGATTCGGATTTATCAGCAAAGCATAACCGGACCTCTTCTTTTGACAAAGCATCTTTTATTCGCTGAACCGCATCGGCATTGTCAAGACCGAAAATGCATTCAAAAACCGCGTGGCCATGGGGTGACACTTTTTTTAACTCATCATTGGTATCAGCTGCTACAAAGAGTCCAAACAATCCAGCCGAGGGCTTCCGATAAAATGAAAATGCAATTCGAATAGGGCAATCTTTCAAATAATTAATGTGACCATCTGCTCTGACCAGCAAATATGGACCAGGTTTATCATCAGTTCGAAAATATCCGCAAACCCATTTTTGAGACATTAAATTTTCATATTTACCGCTTAATGCCAGGTTGGAGAACTCAGAATCCTGGTATTCCATATTCTGATCATGCGTTATGATTTGCCGAACATTTTTTTGTTGATTTTCAGCAAAAAACCAGTTTTGAGATTTAGTTACATGATTATTTGACTCCGATAAAGAATCATTCGAATGGAAATTGTCCTGCACATTTGTGGTTAATGGATTTTCTGAAATTTTTTCACGAACAAGAATCGTCACACCTTGGTTATCTTTCATTTTATATTCAAAGTCCCTACCATAAATTCCACCCTTTTCATTTGGTGCTGGATGGTTGCACCCCATTATGAAGGCACCCGTTTCAAATCGGCAACCACGACCAACATTTGTTGAATCATTTGGAATTGATCGACAGAGTTCATTTTTCAAATAAGAAGATAATATTGGCGAGATGTGTTGGATTTCTATAAAATTATATTCATCTGGGATAATTTGTATATTAATCGGATGTTGCATCCATGCACCGATGATTGTTATTGTATCATCTGAAAGTCTTTCAAAGATAGGACAAATTTGACCTGCCATACTTTTCTCCTTTTAAAACAATTTTGTCGGTTTAGATGATTTTTTACAAAAGTTCAGATCCTAACCCAGCACTACTGGAGCCCAATCTTTGGGCGGTATTGTATTCAGCTTATAAATTTTAACACCAAAATATTCTGGACAACATTTCCGATGCATAAAATTTCCCCAAAATCCTTTTTAATTGTCCTGTGAAAAATACTTTATGGCGCATTGTGTCCCCCCGATTTTATAAGCTTTTTTCGGAGAATTTGGCTTGAAAATCAGAAAATATAATTTTTTCAGATGAATCTTTGTAAACCCATACAAGATATATTGTTTGCCTTGGCTCACCTTCTCTTAAAGCTACGATTGGTGTTCTGACATATGCTGAATAAGGAGAAGCAAGCTTAAGTAAATCAAAAACAAAGTACAGGCTTTGAGGATCCTCAGCATTTTCGACGAGAAATATTTTAATGTTATGATGTGACATTGAATCAAACAGTTCTGGCTCGAGCTTTTTTTGCAGTTCAAACGCTGCTAATTGAAGTTCATTGAGTAACAATGCCGATTTTCCCTCATTGGCAATAAGTACACTTAATCCTATTTTATTCGCTGGTATTTCGTAAGGTGTTTCAGAGGATGTGACATTGATGATCTCCGGAGTCCATTCTTTTTCCTTAAGTGAGGTATTTATAGGTGTTGCACGAAGTGGACATAATCCAGAATCAGCCCATCTTTTTGCATCTGAGGCTGCGATTTCCAAATTGATCCCATGATTAAGAGCACTTTCCTTGCACATAAAAATAGGATTTACATGGAAACTGTGGAAACTGATAATTGAATCTGTATTTGCTTGAACTTTTCTTAATTTAGTTGTTAATTCTTCCCACTTTAAAGCATCCTTCCTTAGTTGAATGATTTCCTCTGTGATTAATAAATATCCTGTTTTTCCGGGAATTAATTCATCTGTTCCGGCGCAAAGGCATTCTCTATCAGAGCAACGAAATGAAGTTACCTGGACAGGTACTTCGAAATATTTTTCATTTTCCTCGTTCATCATTTTCTGGGTCCAAGAACGTTCACCATGAGCATACTTGAGTTTGATTGATGAATTTATTTGGTTAAACAAAAGTTGAAAATCATATCCCTGCTCTGCTCCCGCCACCATGAAAATATCCTTTACAAAGCTATTGAGATCGTCACCTGAGGCACACAAAGCTGCTGAAATAAGATTTTGGGTTTTAGCTGGATCTTTTATTAATATGCCAGATTTGGCAAGCTCCAATAATTTGCTTTCTGCCTCCAGGATTTCTTTGCTTTGTCGTGTTGTTAAACCTCCAAAAGAAGGGGCATAAAAAACAATGTCCTTCTTTCCAGACCTACGTCGTATTGCCTCACTCAATGCTCTGACACCGAGATCATCTCCTTTTGGAGCCATGGCTGTTGCTTCCCGTAAAGCATTAAGAAAAGTGGGTTCATGCTGGTAAAAGATCAATCGATTAACTAGATTTTCTAATCGTTCATCTGTTTTAAAATCAACATTGTTTCTATCACTTACGGGGGGGGGCTTTGTTGAAGTAGATTTTTGGGGCTTTATTTTTCCTGACAAACAGATGATTTTATTTCCACAGGGACACGAAACAAGAATTTCTTTTTCCAGTGTAGGAACTCGTAGTTTCAGGTTACACTCCGTACAGATAATGATGTCTTTTTTCTCAGATAGATCAACATTGTGATTACATTGACATTCTTTTTCTGTTCTGCAATCTAAATTAAATAAATTTTTAGGATAAAAATCTTTTCCCCCCATTCTTACCCATTCACTTTTTTTACCTCGGCGTACCGAAATATAATTTATCTCTCCCGGATTGACCTCAGTTGGGATGTCCTTTGAAAATTCCAAAAGTTCAGAAATCGTGTATGGTCCTTGTTTGCGCTGTCCTCTTCCAGGCAAAATTATCCACCACTCTTTTTCCTTGGATTGTAATTGGGACAAGTCTTCTTTAGAACATTTCTGGCAACAGTCTATATTAGTAAAACCAATAGAAGAATTGATAATCTTACCACAATAATTACATTTGATTTCTTTGGGAGTGCTTAAATTAATAAATTTTTTGAAAAAATTGATCAAGACAGCATCTCCTCAATAAAAAATTAAGAATTCAATTTATATGTGGGTATTGTTAAATCTATTAGCCTATTCTAATGGATATCGAGTGTCCAAAATCTTGTCAATAAGTAAAAAATCTATTTAGAAAATTTTACAACTCGGCTTTAAGGCGAAATATCAAAGGATATTCAATTTATGGTATCATTGTTAATCAATAAAAGAGTGTTTTTCCAATAATTTCGTTTGGACGCTTTTTTCAAATGGTTTTAAAAGGTGAGTGGCGATTTCTTTAAAATTTATTTCAGCTCGATGCACAGTACCGCTTGCTTCTGTGGTACTATGTAAGAAACCTTTCCCCGAATATTTTTTTTTAAAGATTCTGAAATTTTTACTATCGGTAATGGATAGATGAACAAGCTCACTCCATATTGTCGCAGTAATAGGGCCATAATCAATTCCTCCACCTAAATGTGGGGGGATGGGGATCATTTGAGATCCATATTCTGCCTTTATTTTTTCATATTTAAATTCTGTCGTTAACTTCCCATAATATTTTTCTAGCTCATGGCTTAATAGAAGTCTTTTTAATACACCAAAGTTATAATACTTCCAATTGAGAATGGGGCGTTCTTTAAAACAGGATTTATAATATAATTTTCCTAATTGTATAGTTGCAGTACGTTGAACGAAGGAATTAGTCTCAGATTGAGCAATATCGGCTAATAATTTGAGATTTGTTATATTTTCTGCAGCTGCCCTCCTCACATTTGAATCAGAATTTTTTAGTGCAATTTTGGATAGTAATTTTTGATCAGTAATTATATAAGCTGCATTCTGCCGATTTTGATCATCCGTTGAATATTTAGTAATTAAATATAACAATTGTTCAGGACACTGGCCATCGTCATAGTTAATTCTATTTGCGATTTCATCAATAGCGTTTATTAGTACTTCATCTTTCTTTTCGCTCTGAATGATAGCTGTGAAGACTTTATAGTTGTCTATTTTCTTAAATGCCAATAAACGAATATCATCATTTGGATCATTAGAGGCAATTTGAGAGATTATCGTCTCATTAGTTAGATTATAAAGAGCAGCAATTCTTATACCGGCATCTGGATCATTTAATGATAGATCTGCCAACATTTTTTGATTTAAAATTTTTTCTACAGCCCCTAACCTCACAATTATAAATGAATTGTTTTTAGCAATATCTACGATAAGTTTTTCATCATTAATTTTTTTTAATGCTTTAAATCTGATGTTTGCATTTTCGCTATTCATTGCAATGTTATGCAATTTGTTTTGATCATCAATTTTGTCAACATTTTGCTGGCAGCTTGTAAATAGGATTAATAAAAAACAGATTATTGCTAATAAATTTATATAGATAAATTGGGGTCTTATCAGATTCAATTGGTGACCTCTCGAAAGTTAGTACCATTAAAATTCAAATGTAATTGTCAATTATACATACATAAACTGAATAAAATTTTCTACAATATTATAATTTCAAATTGAATTGGAACTCAACAATGCTTGCATCAATATTGATGATCAAAATAATTATGTGTAAATGATATCGTTGGGCAAAATGAGTAATGTCATGGTGTTCAATAATGGTATTATGTGTCAGGAGTCAAACTCCCCAATTTACCGAGCGATTCATCCGCCAGTCCGAGCTTTTTAAGTATCTTCAGAATACCATATCTGGTATGGGCAAATTTGTCATCCTCAGATTTAAAATTAAACTATATGGGATAACCTGAAGCCAAATTTCAAAAGGATGCTGTAAATTTTATTGGAGATAAATCTGATTCTGAAACAGGATGAACAGGAGAGTCTGTGGGAGTTGTCCGGCCGAAAAGCTGGGCCTGGCCGACGGGTAGTCCTCACATTAAATTTTTATCAACATCCATTTTTCCATGTAAAACACCAATGATATCAATGTGACGACCTGAGTTAAGATAGAAGATGATGTGTTTCCGTGCTGGAAACGAATAATATCCTGGAAAGATTTCAGTTCGCCGTTTTCCAAGCCCCGGATTGGCAGCAAGTTCATTAAGCGTATCCTCGATATCTTGAAGATATTTTTCAGCTTGTTGCTCACCCCATGTCTCAGCAGTATAATTCCAGATTTCAATTAAATCTGATTTTGCTGAAGGGGTAAGGCGGTATTCAGGCATTCCTGACCTCAGCAATAATTTCGCTTACGGATTGCGCCGAAAATTTCCCCTGTTCAGCTTGATCCGCACCGATCGCCAGGCGTTCTCTTAACAATTGGAGTTTCATATGCTGTACCAATTCTTCATTCTTTTCCCAGAACCGCAAAGCATCCCGAATAACTTCACTGGCATTGTTGTAAAAACCTGATGCTACTTTTTGCTTAACTTTGCTTTCAAGCTCAGGTGTCAATGATATATGCATATTACCCTCCTTATCTAAAAAACAACTACATACCATAATAGTTAAAATACAATCATTGTCAATATTTGTATTGATTGAATGCGATTATGTCATTTTGAGAATGCCCGCTTTCCCTGTAAAGCCCAATGAGGAGCTATTAAAACTCCCTGAGGCCCGGCAGTTACTTAAGGGAACCATCTCCAGGCTGGGAACACTGGGTTGATATCCCTGTGCCGGCCTTGAACAATAAAACACCGAGAAAAGCCGTAAAAGCTGAAGATGATAGAGAGGCCGTAGAAGCGCTGCTTTACGATGCAGTGAACAGCAACCCGGAGCCGATCATGAAGGAAAAGAACGAAAAAGGGGTTCGCCTGGTCTGCAAGGAATTGGGTCTGGAACTGTTTCAGCTATAAACCCAGCAGTGCCATTACGTTTTTTTTCGAGGTATTTGCTTGAGCAGCCGCAAAGGTACGTGACTTTGTAAGCATTTCCAGTCGAGACATATTCATGGATTCTTCAGCAAGATCAATATCCCGGATTGTTGATTCTGAAGCGTAAATATTAATCTGTGAACTTGAGAGGTTGTTAATCATCGATGCAAGCTGGTTATGTGTTGATCCAATCGAAGACCGTATCATATTAACCTGTTCCAGAGCGGCGTCTGCAATTTCAATTGCTTTTTGGCTGCTTTCAAAAGTTGTGACATCAATGCTGGAGAGACTGCCGTTCTTTTCAGAGCCAAGATGTACCGAATCCGATGATCCGATGGATATTTTTACCGTTTCATTAGGATTTGCGCCCACCTGAAACTGTTTATCTGTGAAGGCACCTGAAAGAAGTTTCTGGCCGTTAAATGATGTGGTCTGAGCAATTCGGTCCAGTGACTCCAGAGCATTGTTAATGTCTGCCTGAATAGCTACTCTGCTTTCATGTGATTGACCGTCACTTGATGCCTGTATGGATTTGGTTCTTATGGTACTGATAAGCCCTGCAGCTTCTTCAAGGGCACCGTCTGCTATCTGGATCACAGAGATCGCATCATTTGCATTTTTTATGGCCTGGCCCATGCCTGTTGCCTGGCTGTTTAATCTGTTTGCAATGGTCATACCGGATGCATCATCAGCCGCCTTGTTTATTCTTTTTCCGCTTGACAGGCGGTTGATCGAATCTGAAAAAGATTTATATGCATCGCCTAATTGCCTGTTGGCAAACATGCTGGATGTGTTTGAATTGATTTTCATGGAATAAGTCCTCCCTGTTTCTTTATGGGTCTTATGTTGTCACAAAATATGCCATGCAATTTTCATACTGTTTTTATTCTATTTTAACACATTCTCCAATTTTTGTACCCCAAAAAAATAATTATCCGAATCCTTGAGTCAATTTAATACATACATAAATTGATCCTAATTCACTTGACGGAAACCGAAGTCAATGTTCGAATGAAAAAAAACTGATGCTATTCTGTCGAGTCCACCAACAACCTTTTTCGCGAACCATCATAATAATTTGCACATTCCCGAAAAAGAACGATTGTTCGTTTTTTCTTGACAATAAAAACCCGACCGTTAAAATAGAACAAATGTTCTATTTTTTGGAGAGTGATTTTTATAGTAAAGGAATGCCTCTGATGATGCGGGTTATACCCATTGAAGAGTCTGTGAAATTGGAAGGACGGAGGAAAAAATGACACGAAACGCACTGGAAGGGGTAAAGATCCTGGAATACTGTAACATGATCAGCGGGCCATATTGCACAAAACTTATGGCAGATATGGGTGCCGAAGTGATTAAAATAGAACATCCGGGGGAAGGAGATCTTGCCAGAAAAAAAGGTCCGTTTCCGGGAAACATTGCGCATCCGGAAAAAAGTGGGTTGTTTCTCTATTTGAATACCAGTAAGTTCGGGATTACTCTTGATCCTGCCACCGAGGATGGAAAAGAGATATTTTATAAACTGGTTAAAGATGTAGATATTCTCATTGAGAATAAACCAACCGGAGAGATGGAAACTCTCGGGTTTGGATATGATACCCTGAAGCAGATCAATCCAGGTCTCATTATGACAGCCATCAAATCCTTTGGAAAAAGTGGTCCATATAAAAATTACAAAGCATATTCCTTTAATACCGGTCATGCCAGCGGACAAAGCTATGTGCTTCCCATTCCCTCGCTGGATCTTTCGCGCGCCCCTGTCAAGGCCGGAGGGAATCTGAGTGACTATGATCCAGGATTGGTAACGGTAGTGGCTGTGATGGCGGCGTTGTTTCATAAAAGGATTTCTGGCCGGGGCCAGTATATTGAAATATCAAAGCAGGAAGCACTGCTGTCCATGCAGCGGGTGGAAAGCGTCACCTATGCCAATGGCGCAGAGAGTGTGTCACGGCAGGGAAATCCTTTTGGAATTGTTCGGTGCAAAGATGGGTATGTCAATATTATAACGCCCCAGGAACGCCAATGGGAGGCATTTGTTAAACTCCTTGGCAATCCGGAATGGGCGCAAGAGGAGGCCTTTAAGAAACGCGCTTCCAGAGTGCAAATGCAAAACGGGATCAGATTGAAGCGGAATGTCGAGGAATGGGCGATGAAATATACCAGAGAAGAAATTGTTAAAATGGGTCAGGAAATGCGCGTCCCGGTGTCTTCGGTGAATACAGCTGAAGATGTTGTCAACTCAGAACAGATGATGGAAAGGCAATTTTTTGTCCCAATGGAGCACCCTGCAGTGGGAAAGCTGGATAAATTTCCGTCAAAGCCCTTTAAATTTCATAAAACCCCATGGCAGTTGCAGCGCCCTGCGCCGCTGCTGGGACAGCACAATAAGGAAATATTTTGCGAACGGTTGGGGATTGATCAGCAAACCCTTGCAAAATTAAAGGAAAATGGTGTTGTTTAATGTCTATCCACAAAATAGCCAATCTGCGGACACGCACTGCTTAAGGAGAAAGAAATGACCAAAGGACCATTGGACGGAATCAGAATTGTAGAATTCACCTCTGCCTGGGCAGGGCCATATGCAACATGCTTATTGGGTTTTTTAGGCGCTGAAATTATCAAGGTGGAGAGTCTGGCGTATGTTGACCATTCTCGATATATTTCCTTTAGTACAGGAACGGAATTTGCCACACCCAATGAGTCATCGGTTTTTAATACGCTGAATCTCAATAAAAAAAGCATTGCTTTGAACCTGAAGCAGCCGGAGGCTGTTGAGATCGCCAAAAGACTTCTGGAGATATGCGATGTCACCATCGAAAACATGCGACCGGGAGTCATAAAGAAGATTGGGCTTGACTATGATGCAGCCAGGAAAGTCAAACCGGATATTATCTATCTTTCATCGTCTGCCTGTGGCCAAACCGGGGCCGCATCGGGAATTTATGGGATATGCACCGACATTTGCTGCCATGGCAGGACTCCCGCATATCACAGGATATGAAGATTCGCCTCCAAGTAATTTTATGGGATCCATTGATCTGAGAAGCGCTACCATGTCTGCGTTTGCTATTCTTACCGCCCTGATACACCATCAAAACACAGGTGAAGGGCAGTATATTGATCTTTCATCACAGGAAGTGATCGCAGCGCTTTGTGGTGATGTTTTCCTGGATTATATTTTTAATAACCAGAGTCCTGAAAGATCAGGAAACAAAGATAAATTCATGGCCCCGCATAATTGCTATCGCTGCAGCGGATACGACAACTGGATCAGTATTGTGGTTGGAAATAATGCAGAATGGCAGGGGCTGTGCGACGCCATGGAAAAACCCGAACTGGCGGAAGACAAAAGATTTAGCTGTGCTGAAAACAGACTCCGGCATCTGGATGAACTGGACCGGATTATCAGTGACTGGACCTGTGACCAGGATTATTACATTGTCATGGAAAAACTGCAGAATAAAGGAGTTGCCGCAGCCCCGTCCATGAGTGGAGAAGCCTTGTTCAAAGATCCCCACCTGAAGGCCAGGGGTGTCTATCAGCAAGTGGAGCATCCTGTTATTGGTAAGGACTGGATTATTGCACCGCCTTGGAGGCTTTCTGAAACCCCGGCACAAATCAAGCGGTGCTCACCGCTGCTCGGCGAACATAATGAAGAAATTCTGTGCGGTTTACTCAAGATGAATCCGGATGAAGTCAGACGCCTGACCAAAGAAAAGATCGTTTATTGATCAGATTAAAGAAAGGCTTGGAGGTGTACTGAAATACTAACCTCGCAAAGAATTCAAGCACATCAGGATTTTGGTCATTTCTTTCTTACCATTATTTAATTCGAGACCTCATGAACCGTTCTACAGGTATTAAAAAGAGAAAAGCCAGAGATGAGATTGCCAATGCTGCAATAATGGCAATTGTATAACTACCGGTGGTATCAATCAAATATCCTCCCATTGGCGAGCCCAGCAGTCCTCCAAATCCAACAGCAGTATACAGAGTCCCCAGGATGCTGCCCAGGCCGACGAGTCCGAACAGTTCTGCGACCAAGGTCGGCCCGAGAGCGACAAACCCCCCATAACCCGTACCCAGTAATAAGGCAAATATCACCAGCATGACAAATGATTTTGAGGCCAGCAGCCAAAAGATAAAACTAAATGCGGTAATAATAAATGTAATCTGAAACAGATGCATGCAATTTATTTTTGATCCCAGGACGCCAAACCCCAGTCGACCGAACACACTGGCCATTCCAATAATCCCTATCAGTGAAGCCGCAGCCATTTCATTAATTCCTTGTGTCTTGGCATAAGGGATCAAAAACACAAATGGGAAATAAAGCGATAGTGAACTCAGAAAAGTTGCAAAGTACATATACTGAAATACAGGTGTTTTGACCAACTCACCAATGTTTTTTTTCGGTTCCTGGTTTGATAACAAGGGAGGTCGGGGAATAATAAATCCACAAACCACTATAACAATGATACTGAGAATTGCCAGGATGACATAGGTTTGACGCCAGCCATATTTGTTAATCAGATCCGCTGCCAGCGGTGCCATCAGCAAGGTTCCAAAACCAATTCCAGTAACAGCCACGCCGATTGCTGCTGCACGGCGTTTTTCAAACCAGGCACCTACCACCGCTAACATTGGTACATATCCACAGGAGACACCTATCCCCACACCCAATCCATAGGTAATATACCCGACCCAGATTGAGTTAACCAGTGACGTTAAATAGAGCCCTAAACCCAAGAAAAGGCCGCCGAAAATGAGCACTGGTTTCGGTCCGAATCGATCAGTGACATTCCCACTTACAATCCCTCCGGTAAAAATAATAAACATTGTGATCGAAAAAACGGCTGAAGTCGCACCTCGTCCAGTATTAAATTCTGCGGACATAGAATCGAAAAATGCGCCAAAACTATAAGTAATCCCGAAACAAATAAACATCGAAGCAAACGCACAACCGACAGAAATCCAGCCCTTCCAGGAATCTATTTCACCGGTTTTATTTTCTAAATGAAATTCATTTTTCTCATTCATGATCGCTCCTTTGTTTAAAGAGGAAAGTCCAATAAGACAATAAAATTTGATAGCTTGGATAAATATCAGAAAGGAAGGACTTCGACAATAGCGGTTTTATTTACACGAATTCAATTGCGATCATTTGAATTCAAAATCATGCCTCTGATATTTCTTGTTTTCACGGTTATCAAGGGTAGGATTTGGGAGAGCCTTTTGTCTATTATTACTGTCCAGATCTGATTTGCAAAAAAATAAGGACTGACAAGAATAGTCTAAGGGGATTTTTTGCCCCTGGATACCCAAACCCTATAGCCAGAAGTCTCTTCCTGACTCGGTTCAATTTTTTATATTATGAACAACATCATCATAAATCGGATTTTATTGAGATTTATTGGATCATATAATTGAATGGCCCGTATCTGAATAATCTTCTTCCTAAGCACAAAATATGGGATCATGCCATGATTTAAAAATCAGTATAATATGCATGCCATCCTGTAATTCCTGAAAGCCTTGAAAAGATAGCAATATAGCCATTATTCCTCTTGGCTTTCCTCGCTTTTCATTTCTATATACCAATCTTCTTTGCCATATAGTTTGTCTGAGCATTCAGGGCACATCCCATGGCTGAATTTTGCATCAGAATACGTCTGGATATAACCTTCAATTTGGTTCCAATATCCTTTATCATCTCGTATCTTTTTACAGGATGCACAAATGGGTAAAAGACCACTCAGCGTTTTAATTTGAGCTAATGAATTTTGAAGTTCCTTGATCAACTTCTCACGTTCTTCTTCCAAGTGCTTACGCTCAGTAATGTTCTCAATGGCCAGAAGAATGATCCGTTCTTTACCCAACGCTCTTTGAATTTGCCGGGCATTCAGTACCATTATGCGCCTGCCGATGGTGGCAAAATCGTGTTCAACCTCATAGTTTTCAAAGGTTGCTTTTTGGGGGAGAATGTTTTCCAGCAGTTCCCTCAGCTTTGGGATATCCCACTGTTTGTTGCCCAGGTCATAGATAAGCTGCCCTACGGTATCTTCGGGTTTTACCTTAAAGAATTCATAGAAGGAGCGGCTGACCGTAACCACCCGGAGATCTTGGTCCAGAGCGATCAAAGGTTCACGCACTGTGTTGATGATGCTCTCAGCGTATTCACTGACTTCGTCTGCTGCTATTTTAATAATGGCCAGTTCTTTTCGGGTCTTTTCCAGGCCGGCTTCTATCTCCTTACGCTCGGTAATATCCTCAATGGCCAAAAGGATAATCCGTTCCTTACCCATCGCTCGTTCAATCTGCCGGGCATTCAACAGCATTATGCGCCTGCCGATGGTGGCAAAATCGTGTTCAACCTCATAATTGTCAAAACTGGTCTTTTCAGGAAGGATTATTTCCAGCAGTTCCCGCAGCTTGGGGATATTCCACTGCCGGTTTCCAATATCATAGATAAAAGCACCTAAAGTTTCCTCCTGCGTTACCTTGAATGAATTGATGAAACTTCGGTTTGCAACGAGAATCTTTAAGTCAGAATCCAGTACAAGAAGGGGTTCGCGTATTGTATCTACGATCTCTTCGGACAAAGAGATCGTTTGATCGACTATCATAGTGGTGCCCTTTACACATCAAGTTTCGATATGCTTTTGTGTTAAAAAATTATCATCTCCATCAAATCTGGCATTCAACGAAAAGACAAGTGGGATATTGGAAATGTATTTATAGCTGCAATATTCAAATCATATCATTTAAACCAGGTGAGGACAAGGTTGCTTTTTAACAGGTGAGCTATGTCAGGCAATATTGTGTTTTTTAAAAAATTACAAACCACAACATCTGGTATTTTAAACTTTATTTTTCTTCAGCATGGATTCCACTTTATGGGAAAGCGAATCACAAAATAAATCAAAATTTCATTCAAGCATATTGGAGATTGAGTTCCGGTCTCTCGATAAATTTTTTTATTTTTTTGTCTAGATCCCGGGATAAAGTTTTTAGAATGGTGAATATATTATATATCGTTTAATCTGAGGGAATGAGTTTTGATGCCGTCTCTGGCTCATATAGATTAATCTGATTTAAGAGCAAAGGGGTAATGTAAATAAAAAAGGCAGGAACTAAATCCATAGTCCTGCCTTTTGAATGTTATATTTCAGCAGGCTTATTTCAATTTTCTTCTTCCAATCCCTACCAGCCCGATAAGACCTGAACCCAGGAGCCAGAAAGTACTAGGAACGGGGGTAGCTACCACATTTGTAGTAACCCATGCTCCAATCCATTCACGTGCATATGTTGAATCGATGGGGTGTATAGCTACCCCATTAACTGTACTACTACGACTTAAAATTAAATAATCTGACCCAGGCGCAAACCTTCCAGCCCAGGCTTCATACTCTATATTATTAATATTAGCCGTGGTATTGCTTACGAATGCGTTCACCACTTCGTCTATATACTGCCACGTGTTTCCAAACAATGATGTTATCTCACCGATATCAGCTACATGCCAAGTGTTAAAACCCCCATAAACATTGCCATTGAAGTCATCGATACTTGATAATTGATCTGAATAGGATTGATTTGTGAACATATTTAGATTGTTAATCCAATACTGACCAGTGTTGTCATCAAAAACAATACCATTCGTTGAATCAGTCAAAGTCAAAGCCGCTTCGGCACTCGCTACAATGCCAAGGATTAAGCAAAATACCGCTAACGTTGCCAGTCTCTTTTTCATTGTTCTAACCTCTCTTTTTTCAATTTAGGCTCTTTTAAAAGTTTTAATCTTTATAATTCCCATTTCAACAAGCAAAAATCATTCCGTTGATAAAAAACCTCAAGCATCTTGTGAAATGGACTTGTTCCATAAAAGTGAATCAGATGCTTATAACAATGTTTTCATAATATGAGATATTTTATACATAGAACATAGTAAACATTTACTGAAAACTCCACATTGATTATTTAAGGGTCTTAGATTTGAAACTCAAATATATGGAAAAAACTGGGGGCCAAATTAAAAAAAATTGCTATAAATATTTGGAGAAAAAGTTGAGCGATAACCATGCCGGTGGAGTGCAGACTTTGTCTATTTATGTTGTCCCACAAGGTTGGATTTAAAGGTCAACACTATTATTATTAAAAGTCCAAGGGTACAATTTTGTCCAAAAATAGTTTGCAAGAAAAGTTCAGCTATTGATGACGGCCAGGACTGATTATCCACTGCATAATTTTTTCCGGGTATCTTTGACATAATGCCCTAAAGAGGCTTGACCGTGATGTATTTCAAAAGGGCATACAGGTTTTACTGGAGCAATCAGGCCGCAGGCGGGGTAAGACATGTTGCACCGCCTGCGGCCTGATTTTTGGTTTTTTTGCCGCTATTCAATCGGCAGCATGCCGCGGTTGCGGATAATGCTTTTGCCTTTTTCAGATTTTGTGAAATCTACGAACAGTTTAGTGGTTCCTTCTGGTTCTCCTTTGGTTACCAGATAAAATATCTGATAATACGGATATGCTTTATCTCCGGGTTTCATGCCATCAATACTGAGGATCTTGATATCCGGATGGGTAATCTGGGCACCCCTTGAAATAAAGGATATCGCACCGGCAGGAAGCGCTTCAATGGCATCGATAACCCGGGTGGATGTATAGGTAATATAATCATACTGAATGTCTTTGTGTTTCATGACCAGTTGACTGAAATTCTGATAAGCGCCGGTGTCTTTACCCGGGATAACCAGTGTCACAGGCAGATCTGGCCCGCCGAGTTCTTTCCAGTTGGTCACATTACCGGAAAACACCTGGCGAAGCTGTTCAGTTGTCAATTGATCGATCTTGAGTGATTTGTTAACAATAACTGCCAGCGGGTCCTGGCAGAACGGCGTTTCAACCAATCCATAATCCTTATGCCGGTTATAGATGGGGCGGGTTGTACTGGCTACTTCTGTCATATCCTGCATGACACGGTACACGCAAGATGCTGAAGATGCGACAAACAGGTCAACCTGTATGCCGGTTTCCTTTGTAAAGGCATCCAGCCTGGAATTTTCAAACGCCTCATATATCTGGGCTGAACAGCTGTATTGCAGCCTAAGCTGCTCACCCTTTGCCATTTCCGGTAATACAGCACCCGACATCACCATCAGACAAATCACTGCAACATTAAATATTAAACTCATTTTTTTCATGTGATCCTCCTTCCTTTTAGTTAATAAAACACCTTAATTCTCCAATGCTTTCCATTGATCCTGTGTAATCTCTTCAAAATTGATATTCAGCTCATACTCTCCCTGGCCGGATAGCCGCTTACGGGAAAACCCCAGCTTTGTGCCCAGCAGCAGCATCTGGGTATTCTCTGCCAGCACGCTCCCGACAATTTTTTTAATCCCTTTTTCCCTTGCAGCCTTCAGGCATTGCTTGAGCAGTGCAGACCCGATGCCGTGCCCCTGCCATTCATCACTGATTGCCAGGGCAAACTCACCCAGGGTTTCATCCGGATCAACGATGATACGACACACCCCCACCATTTTTTTATCCCCGGCAGGTCCCATCAAGGCAACCAGTGCAATGTGGCGGTCATAATCCACCTGGGTCAGCTTTACCAGCATGGCGTTTGACAGTTTTTTTACCGGCGAAAAGAACCGCAGATAAATGCTTCTGGGCGACAGTGAATTAAAATGATCCACCAGCATCCCTGCATCACTGGGACGAATGGGACGAATAAAAAATTCATGCCCGTCTGTTGTTCGGGCGGTTGTCTCATACTGCCAGGGATAGGAACTGATAATCAGATGATTGGGAGACAGTTTTTTTGATTTTTTTAATACCACCCGGACATCCACTGCTGTCAGAACACCGTTTTTCACCATCAAAGGATTGATATCCAGTTCGCTGATCTGGGGAAAATCGGTTACCAGTCGGCCGATGCGAATCAGCAGTTCTTCGATAAAAGACAGGCTGACCGGCTTAAAATGTCTGAATCCGTTCAGGGCCCTGGATATCTTTGTGTTCTCGATCATCTGTCTTGCCAGCGGCCGGTTCAAAGGCGGAAGTCCCATTGAGATATCCCTGGAAATCTCCGTCATGACGCCACCGGAACCAAACACCAGGACCGGTCCGAAATCCGGATCTTTTTTCGCCCCGATGATCAGTTCAAAATCTGCTGATCCACAATAGGGCTGGACACAGACACCATCGATCCGTGCATCTGGATTAAACTGTACTGCATTTTGCCGGATTTGCTCAAAGGCCCGGGAAACCGCATCTGCTGTTTTAAGATCCAGCATCACACCGTTGCAGTCTGATTTGTGCAGGATCTGCTGTGAACAGATTTTAAGCACCACAGGATATCCCATCTGATCCGCCAGCTGAACTGCCGATTCCGGGCTGTCTGCCAGCCGGGTATCATTGACAGGAATCCCGTAGGCGCTGACCAGATTTTTGGCATCAATCTCCGAAAGATTCCAGTTTTCTTCAGCCATTCTGCTGTCAATAATCTTGCGGGCGGTTGATCGGTCTATCAAAAGTTTCTGATCCGTTCTCACCGGAATTTCCATCAACGTCTGAATCTGCTGCCCGTATGAATACAGATTTTTAAATGCCCGGACAGCCCTTTCCGCAGAATCATAGGTGGCAACCCCGGCCTGTATGAACACATCCCGTGCCAGATCAATATCCCCGCCACCTATCCAGGCGGTAAAAGCAGGGCAGGACAGCTCCGGCAGGCAGGCACACAAAGAATCGGCAAGACCCACCGTATCCATTGTCCCCACCGGGGAACACAGCAGCAGCAGCGCATCTGTCTCCGGGGCCTGGGCACATATTTTCACCACTTCCACATATGTTTCAGGCGGCGTACTGCCCAGAACATCCACCGGATTTGACCGGCTCCAGTTTTCCGGCAGGATTTTGTCCAGTTTTTCAATGGTTTCAGGACTTAAAACCGCCGGTTCAAGACCATGGGAATCCAGGGCATCCGCAGCCATGACTCCGGGCCCGCCGGCATTGGTAATCACCACAAGGCCGGAACCTTTGGGCTGACCGATTTTAGCCAGAAATCCCGCACATTCCAGCAGCTCTTCAAAATCATTCACCCGCAGGATTCCGGCACGGTGAAATGCAGCATCATAAAACGCATCTTCTCCGGCAAGCGCACCGGTATGGGAAGCTGCGGCAAGCGCACCCGCCTTTGATCTTCCGGATTTTAAAGCAATGATCGGTTTCACCATGGAAACCGCGCGTGCCGCACTCATGAATTTTCGAATCCGGGTAATACTCTCCATATAGATGACAATGCTCTGGACTGAACTCATGGACCCCAGATAATCGATCATGTCTGCAAAATCCACATCCATCATTGAG
This sequence comes from Pseudomonadota bacterium, assembly GCA_018821535.1. Classification (GTDB taxonomy): domain Bacteria; phylum Desulfobacterota; class Desulfobacteria; order Desulfobacterales; family Desulfobacteraceae; genus Desulfobacula. The sequence continues at coordinate 22,536 of JAHJLV010000034.1, forward strand.
CCCAGGCTCACAAAATGGCTCAGACCGATTTTCCCGCGAATGGCAAGATCCAGCACCGAAGTGCACACCGCACCGCTCTGGGATAAAAAGGCAATTTTTCCGGTCAGGGGAAATACATGGGCAAAACTGGCATTCAGCGCCTTTGACGTATTGGCAAATCCAAGGCAGTTCGGTCCGAGAATCCGAAGATTATATTTGCCCGCAATGGCCAGAATCTGAGACTCAATGACCCGTCCTTTTTCTCCGATCTCACGCCCCCCGGATGAAACAATTACAGCCCCGGCAGCACCTGCCATTCCGCAGGATTCAACAATTTCAGGAACCGTATGCATGGGTGTGGCAATAATGGCCAGATCAAATCCTGCCCCGATATGCTTTATATCTGAAACGGATTTGCACCCCATGATCTGCTTATGATTGGGATTCACCGGAAAAATCGTCCCGCCAAAACCGTTTTTCAGTAAATTATTCATAATTGTAAACCCGACACTGCCTTTGCGTTCACTTGCGCCGATCACTGCTATGGATACAGGATTGAACATCCGGTGTAAATTCAATGTACTCATAGGTTCTCTCCTTGCTTTTTTGCCAGCTTTGACTGACGGTACCAGGCCTGATGACCATATAATTTTTCCATGCAATCCGGACATACACCATGACTGAAGGTCGCATTGGAACGGCTTTCAATGTATTTTTCAAGATGCTGCCACACGCCTTTATGATCCCTGATTTTTTTACATGAAGCGCAGATAGGCAGCCGTCCCTCCAGCACCTTTATTTTAGTTAAAAGACCATGTGTTACCCAGATACACAGCACGCCCACAATCAGGATAAAGATGGTTTCAAAAATACTTTCAGGTATATTTACAGGCGTCTGCATTCCGCCGAACAGATGGGCAGGGATGTCAAAAATCGCATCCAGCCATAAAAACAGTATGATGATTCCAAAACCGGATATTTCATATAAAAACAATATATTGGGAAGTTTAAAAAATAATTTCATTATCAGTTCCTGTATAAAAATTTTTATTTTTCCCGTTTAAATTTTGCTATATCCCTCACACTGAGTACCGGAACCGGGCAATGACGGAATACTTTTTCAGCCGCACTTCCGAAAAGCACCCTGGAGACACTTCCCCGGCCCTTGTTTGCCATAACCACCAGATCTGCCTTGTGGGATGTGACCGCATTCAGGATGCAGTCAAAAGGAGCGCCCGTATCAACACTGATAATCATTCGCAGTTTGTCTTCCAGAAAATGCGCTTTCACCAGCTGCTTTAGTCTGGCAAGACGATCCTTTTTCATATCCTTGATATAATCATCCATGCTGAATTTTTCCGGGAAATACATATTCGCCATCTCAAGACCGGAAAGATCCCGCTGATTAATCACATTAAAAACAACAATTTCCGACCGGGTCGCTCTGGCAATCTCAAGGGCATACTCCAGTGTCATCACAGAGTATTCGCTAAAATCGATACACGCCAAAATTTTATTTATTTTTTTCATGATCATTGTCCTTTTTTTATTAACAAATTGTCCGATAATCTCTTGAAAGATCTGCAAAATAATACAAATCTCCGGTCCTCAGAAACTGGTCTCTTAATCTGTCAAATTCCTCGGGGATAATATCAAACACATGAACAAACACTTTTCTGAATCCATCTTCAATATCATCATGGGATGTCAGAACACTGCACAGGCGACCGCCGCTGTTCCGGATCATATCTGTTATGGTTTTTATCACACCGGGTTTGTCCTGCAGCCTGAAGGCAAAAACCTGCCCTTTATTGGCAACACCGGTAAATGAAACCAGGCACCTGAATATATCACTTTTGGTAATCACCCCCTCAAGTTTACCCAGACGGTCAGTAACCGGCATTCCGGAGATCCCCTTGCCCAGCATGATATTGGCTGCCTCGTCAACGGTGTGATCCGACTGGATGGAAATAGCCGGAGATGACATGACCGATTTTATTTTCACATTATCCATCAGAGAAATCATCTCAAACCGGTCAAGGGTTGTGGCATCAGACGGACTGGCTTTTTTGATATCCCCATCTGTTACAACGCCGACCACTTCACCTGCCTCCATCACTGGAAGCATTGAAATCACCCGGGATTTGAAGATGTTGACAGCATCACTCAAGGATGCCTGATGATCTATGGTTAATACGGGTTTGCTCATCCATTCTCTTATAAGCATATTTCACCTCCTGTCGTTTGACGGTAAAAACATCATGCATCAATAGTTTAAAACCCGTTCCATCTCAAAAAACAAATCCTGTTCCCTTACAATACCAACGGGTCTGTTCAAAATGTTCACCAGCAGGCGTCTTTGATTCTGATACAGCATCAGATACGCTGCCTCCATCAGACTGGCTCTGCCATCAATGGCAGCAGGAGAAGGTGACATCACTTCACTGATGGGTTTGTTTGCAATATCCCTGACCCCGAAACTGAACATTCCTTTCCAGAACATGGGAGAATACTCAATCGTATCTGCAAGCGAAGGTTTGGGGGCAGACAGATACTGCGGCATGATCATTTCCAGCAGATCCTTTATCGTCAGTATGCCCTCTATCTGATCTCTTTGATTCATGACAAGAATTGATCGGTGACCTGTTTCCATCAAATGATTGGTGGCCATCTTTACCACAAAGGATTTTTTGAGTTCACTGATCGCTTCCTGTATGGTCTTTGATTCATCAATGATTGTGTACTCACTGATTGGAATCATGACCGAAGCAACCGAACGTTCCTCCCGGATGGCTGACTTGTCTTTGATCTGGTATGCCTCTTTGATCTTTGCAGCAAGAAGGTCAATGTCACAGGGCTTGCTCAAATAATCAAACGCTCCCTTGACAAGCGCTTCCCTTGCAGACGGTTTATCTCCATGACCGGTCAGCATGATGACCGGCAGATCCGGTATGCGTTTTTTTATTTGGGCAAGAGTCTGATGGCCGTCTATTCCCGGCATTTTAATATCCAGAATCACCACGTCCGGGTCCTGACTTAATTTTTCAAGTGCATCCTCACCGTTTTCTGCAAGAATGGTTTCAAATCCTTTTTTTTCCAGTATCTTTTTTGTCGTGTCTCTGAACCGCTTTTCATCATCAACCATTAACACTTTTATCTGATCTGTCTTTATTTGATCTGCCATTGATAGTTTCTCCTTATTATTTTACCTGACGAATGCTAAAAGTGCTGAATAAATTAAAAAAAACTGAACTGTCATGGAAATCACCAGGATAATCAGACTCTTTTTCCTGCTTATTCCACAGGTATTTCTGAATCCGGTATAAATCAGCCACCATTTCCATGGTTCTGTGAGCCATACGAAAAAAGGAAGCCAGGATAAAAACAGGGTCAATCCCCATGAAAATGCATAAATGCCCAGCACCAGGGAAAACGAATACTGTCGACCGTTTACCATAACCATTGCGACATACCCCAGAAAAGATGAAATCAGCATCATCCCGAATGCATTGATAAAAAAAATACCGGCCATCTTCCACACAGAGCGGGAATAGTCTCCTGTCAGAAGACTTGCGCCTGCAAAGAATACAGAACAGATCATCATAAACCCCAATGTTCTTTTTAATGTGATCTTTTCCGGAAGCTCCCAAAAAAACAGTCCAGGCTCAATCAAAAGCTGAATCACAGAACTGGCATAAAACTGCCCGGTTTTTAAAAATGATCCCGAAATCACCGTCTTCTCCTTTTTGGGGGCATGCCCTGAGTCAATGGGGGAAACCATTTCAGACCTGTGCCAGTTTCACTATGATGCCGACAAGCAGCATGATCATTGTCAGGATAAAAAAAACGCTGCGTTCTGTCTCTTTGCTGAAATACCACCTACCGCTTTTTTTCAGTTTTAAATTTTTATTCATAATCGCATTCCTTTTAAGCTGTAATTAAAACCCGGGCAGCCCGCCAAATCCCCTGAATGACCAGAAAATACCCGTCATAAGGAGCAGAATAATATTGGCCACAAAAAACATGGGGATGCCCACCCTAAGATAATCCTTGGGCTCCAGATAACCGCTGGCATACACAATGGCATTTGGAGGTGTGCCGATAATCAGGCAATAGGCAAAGGATGATGCAATGGCTGTGGCCATGGCCATGAACGGCAGATATGTGGTTCCAGGATGAACCATGCCGGCCATATTCAGTGCAATGGGGCCGACAGAAGCAGCCGCAGGACCGTCTGCCATAAGGTTGGTCAAAATTGAAGTCAGACCGTTGCTGACCGCCAGAAGCGGAAGACCGGCCTCCATGCCGAACTGGGATAAAAATTCAATCACAGAACGCGCCATCCAGTAGGCTGCGCCTGTTTCATCCAGGGTTCTGCCAAAGATAATGGCACCGGCATACAGCCAGACAACCCCCCAGTCCACTTTTTCCTGATAGTCCCGCCAGTTGACCACACCGGTCAGGATATAGGCAATGGCACCGGCCACAGCAATAACACCGATCCCTAACCGGACAGGATAAATTCCCATGGTAAAAAATGCTTTTTCCGTAAACCAGCCGAACACCATGACGATAAAGATAATCAGTGCCCAGATCTGCTTTCTGTTCCATTTGCCCATTTTATCAATTTCTGACCTCAATTGATCCATGGCCGGGGCAAGACTTGTTATTCTGGGTTTGAACCGCAGATTGGTCATCAACCAGGTGATCGGAATCATGATAATAACAAAGGGAAAACAGTAGGTCATCCACTGAAAATAACCGATATCCAACCCGAACATATCTGTCAGATATGTCATCATGATCACATTTCTGGCACCGCCGGAAGGCGCACCAGGACCGCCGATATTGCATGCCATGGCAATGGTGATCATGAGCATCTTTGCAAGTTCCTTGTCTTCGGGAACCTCACGGGTCAGACTGTTCTGATATAGCAGCATCCCGATGGGCAGAAACATGGCAGCCAGGGCATGATCTGAAATAAATGCCGCCAGAGGGGCGATAATCAGAAAAAAAATCAGGGTGATCCACCGGGTATTGGGCACTGCCAGTTTTTTAAACATCGCAAGGCACACCCGCTTATCGACCCCTGTTTTTACAAATGCCGCAGCAAACATCAGGCTGCCCATGATGAACCAGCAGGCATCGCTCCAGTAAAGCATGGCCACTTCTTCCCGTGAAACCACCCCGGTAAATACAAGGATCAGCCCGATACAAAAAGCCACTGCCGGCAAGGGAATGCATTCAGTAAGAAAGCAGGCCACAACAAAAGCGCCCATGGCAATGGCAACCTTGATCTGCCAGGCACCCCTGTCTGCCGCCTTCCTGTCCTTATCCCCCAGTAATTCATATTTAAGCCCTTCTTTCCTGAGCGTTAATGCACCGGTCATGATTCCCAGAAATTTTTCAGAATCCACCCGGGCTGTAATATAATCCCGGGCTTTATCAAAATTATTCTGCGTAGATTCAATTTTATTTTTCTGGCACCACTTAAAATCACGCTTCAAAAACCGCTCCCGGCTCATCGCGCCCATCTGCATATTTTTTTCCATGATCTTTGCTGTCAGCAGCTGCCACTGTTCCGCATCAGCGCTGCCGATATTAAATAATTCCATGGTAATATGATGAATAACCGCTTTTGATCCAATCTGATATTCGGTGCCGACATCCTTCATTCCATAGGGTGTCGGCATCAGGATGAGGGCAAAAAACAACACCACGGGAATAATAAAAATTTTCCAGTTAATGTATTTGTCATACCCGGTGACTTTTTTTTCCTTTTTCATATATCAACCTCCAGTAATCAAGAATTCTGGTCCTCATCGCCTTTGATAATTTCACGGGGGGATTTCATATATTTTTTAGCCTGGGCTACCCGAATCTTCTCTTCAAGCCGCTGGCGTTTTTCATAGGCATCCAAAGCCTTTTCCATGATTTCTTCAACATCCGCAGGTTTCATCAGATAATCAAATGCCCCTGATTTCAGCCCGTCAATGGCTGAATCCACGGTTGCATGACCGGTCAGCATGATGACCTCCACCAGCGGATAAAGTGTTTTAATGGCTTTTAAGGTTTCATTTCCGTCCATTTGCGGCATTTTGACATCCAATACCACCACATGAATATTATGTGTTTTAAGCATTTCAAGCGCCTGCCGCCCGCTTTGAGCGGTAAAAACCGTACATCCCTTTTTTTCAATCAGTTTTCCGGTTGTCTGCAGATAACGCTCTTCATCATCCACCAGCATTATTTTCAATTTTTCCACAATTCCTCTCCTTTATTTTTTTTATGAATGTATGGTCGGCAAGTTGATAATAAATTTTGTGCCGACATTTTGCTGACTTTCCACCTGCATGGTACCGCCAAAGCTTTCTATAATCCCGTAACAGACAGAAAGCCCAAGCCCTGTACCTTTACCCACAGGCTTTGTCGTGAAAAAAGGCGAAAAGACTTTCCCCATATCTTCAGAACAAATCCCAGAACCATTGTCACTGATTTCTATATCAATCCTGTGATCATTATTTTTACGGGCACGGATACCAATGCGTCCGCCTGAAGCACCATGCCGATCTGTCACTGCATCAAATGCATTATTTAAAAGATTGAGCATCACCTGCTGAAACTGGGACGGATCACCCATAAATCCGGGAATATCCCGGGAAATATCATTTTCGATGGTGATTCCGTTAACTGCCGCCTTTTTCTCCACCATGGCGATAATTTCAGGGATCGCTATCCCGGGGTTTAACAATTGCTCTTTAATTTCATTCTTCCGTCCGAATTTTAAAATCGCCTGGGTAATATTTGAACAGCGGTTAACCTGAAGTTTGATCTGATCCAGGGAATCTTTAATTTCCCTGACATTGTCATTGTTCTGAATATTTTCTGTGTCCAGAAACTCGGACAGGCAGGATTCTATAAGCGCATGCTCACTTTTAACAATCTGCAGCGGATTGTTGATCTCATGGGCAAACCCGGCTGCCATCTCACCGATTTCAGCCAGCTGTGCCGCCCGGATCAGCTGATGCCCCAGAACCTCTTTTTCCATACCCAGCTGATCAATGTTTTTTAAAATCCGTTCCGTCATGTAGACGGCCATAATAACAATGACAGCCCCGCCAACCACCATAATCATCAAATTCAGGTAAAGTGCTTTATACAAGGCAGCATATGCATCTTTTTTCTCCTGCCGCACCACCAGTAGCCACTCCCCGTTTTTCAGCCCGGTTGCTGCATATAAATATCTGTTTTGCTGATTATCTGACTGGATAAATGTATGAATGCTGTTTTTGAATACCGGAAATTGGGAGTATTGAGGATCTTCTTCCAAAACGGAAATATCACCGGAGCGTCTTCGGGTCTGGGCAACACCTGTTTTATTCAGGATATAGGCTTCCCCGGTTTTTCCGATCCGAACCTTTGAAACCAGTTGATCAAAAAACTGGGTATCAATCGTGGCCCGCAATACCCAGGAGTCGTCCCGGCTGGTCTGCTTTACGGCAATAATAAAATGAGGAACGTTCCGATATCCCAGAAAAACATCACTGATATAATATCCGGTGTTCATAACCTTTTTAAACCAGACTTCATCTTTATAATCTTTTCCTGTGAGCGGATACTTGCCGCTATAACGGATATGAACCCCTTTTGAATCAAAAATACCCAGATCCACAAAGGCATTGGAACGCTGTTTTAAATTCTCAAATATGGCGCTCATCGCACTGGTGGAATTCATCTGATGAAAATCATAGGTGTTGGTGATCAGCGCAAGATCAGATGTCCGCTCCATCAAAAAGGACTCTATCATTTCACGATGATCTTCAACGATGCGCGTAAGACTGTTGACCGTTTTATTTTCAAGCGCAGTGGTGAAATAATAAAAACTGACGCCAAGGGCTAAAATAAAAGGGATAAACGGCACCACGATCATACGGGTCAAAATACTATGTTTCAGGCGGGTTCTGTTTTTTTGTTTTTTTAATATTTTATTTTCCACAATAGTCACACCTTTCTTTTTAAATCAGGGATTCCTGATCCGTATTCCACGCTTTGAAAGATGCTAAGAGCAACTATGATGCCGCTGGTCACTGCAAATTTATAAAATTTATAACCATTTGAAATAATAAGAATTGTTTGGTGTGCTTGATTTTGAAAAGAATCAAACACCCGGCAGATGCCTGTCAGGTTTTTTTCCAGCCTGTTAACCAATAAAAAGGGGCTGCGTATAAACGCAGCCCCTTTTTATTGGTCTTTTAAAAAAATATTACAGCAGGCTTTTGACTTTATTCAGAAGGATTTCGGTGGGCGCACAATAAATATAATTTCCCTCTACTTTATTCCATTCATCGCTTTCTATCTTTCCCAATTTTTTATGGTGATAGATCAGCCGGTACTCAATGGCATCCTTCCGGGTATCCCGGTATATCACCTTGTTCACAACAGCTTCTCCCGCTGCCGGAGAAAGGGAAAGCCCTTTTGAATCCGTATTCTGTTTTCCAAACTGGTTATACCGTAATTCCACACTCACCCGTGCCACACCCAGTTCTGAGAGTTCATCAAGATCTGCTTCAGCCTCAAGCATAACAGGCACAACCGGTGCAGACAGCGTGACCGCCATCAATTCCCCTTTTGTCCAGTTCGGCTCCCTGGGATACAGATGTCCGCCCCTCAAGCTCCACTGCACTGCATAATCATACACCTGCTTGTCATCCCCCATGCGGGCATAACTTAAAACCGCTGTCTGGCCATTGGCTTCCAGATATTTTTTATCAATGGTCAGCTCATCAATAAAGGGACGCTGATCCTTTCTGGGCACCCGGACCTGAACCGTAGCATAATTGACCATTTCCTTGAAAATATCATAGGCCTCATTGTCAATGACAAAGCGCATTTCTCTTCGCTGGAAGAACGGATCATCCAGGTTGACTTCTGCCACCAGCTTGGGATTATTCTTGTATTTTGCATACCAGGTTCCCACATTTCCGGTCATGGTATGGTGCTCATACCGGGCGATTACTTTTTTAAGACTCAGGGTCTGGGTGGATTTGCGCTGAATCTCTTTTCGCTGAAATACCGTGTAGGAATAATTTTTAGCCTTTGCTGCAGCCTTTCGTCTGGCTTCTGCTGCAGATTTGTCTGCATCCGAATCCCCTTCATCACTGAGCTCCTCCTCCGTGGGCTCTCCCAGTCTTTTCTGCATATCAAAAAAAGATTCAAGAACAATCTTGTGCAGACCGCTTTCAACGATCTCCTTGTCCGCATCCGGCACATGCTGTACATAATCAAAGGACACCACCCCTGTTTCCTGCAGAAAATCCAGCGCCTGTGTCTGTTCTTCTTCAGTAATCGTGGTGGTTTTTCCGGTACTTATTTTCAACGGATTGTACCATTTGGGATCCCAGTATTTCCTGGTTTTTGTCTTTATCTGTCTGGATTCGGTATATTCTTTTTCAATCTCATGATATTTATCATAATTGATTTTTACCTGCACATCATAGGCGGGCAGTTTGACCACATATTTCAGGTCAAACACCACAGAAATGTCCGTGGTGGGCTGTTCAAGACTTTTTGCCAGAAGCGTTGCACCATATGCATCCAGCCGGGCAGCCACCGCCACCTGCTGACCTTCCATGACCGGCGCTTTGCCCGTGGTTACCAAAGTGGATGTAAACCCCTTGTCATTCAAGGTTGCAGAGACCACATTAAAACTGTTTCCTTCTGCACCGACTTCCAAAGGAACAGCACCTTTGAGCAATGCGCCTTTTTCCTTTTGCTTCAGCAGTTTTTCTGTTTCCGTCTGCTGCTCAGGCGTCAATCCGTATTCAACCAGGAAATGAATAATTGCGCCTTCGGTTCCGCCTGCGTCCTTTGTTTTATCGGTAACAAACCGGACCATTGAAAATTTGGGAGTTCCGTCCTTATCCTTGGCTATCCGGGGATTGGCCGGAAGATAATAATAATTACCGGATTTTTTTTCCGGATCTTTTGTGGCAGCTGGAAAACATCGGACCGTGGTTCCGTCTGCAAGTTTTACATCAACATGCTGCCCATATCGTATTCCGCCAATTTCTTTTACGGTATCCGCAGACGGAATGCTTAAAGCCGGTTTGATATGAACAGGTTTAAACTGTTTCATATAATCGGCCTGCCCGGCTGCTGCCGGAAATGCCAGCATCAACAGGCCGGACAACAGTGCCATTATCACAAGAGAATATCGGTTCAACATCGTTATCGTCCTCCTTAGCGTAAAATTTTTAGATCCCGGGCGGTGTCAGCACCAGGTAGGTTTCATTCAAATCAATCCATTGCCCTTTTTGCGGCTCTCCTTTCACGGGATACCAGTTCACACGGTACTGCGCCTTTTTTCCCGGATCATGGAACAGAACCTGGGTTACCACAGATTCCGCATCGGTGGCCCGCATAACCGCAAACCGCTGTATCTTTTCTTCATTGAAAATTTTATATTTGACTTCAAGCGTTGCACTTCTCATCTGAGCATCTTCAAATAAAAAGCGGTCTGCATCAATCTCCAGATCCATTCTTTCCAGGGGCGGGGCAATCGTAATTATCGGGTCTGCACTCTTCAGCCATTTTTCAGGATCTTCAGGCTGACGAATCCTGTGCTGACCCTGAATACTCCAGGTGGTGCAATAATCAAAGTCCAGCCAGTCTGTGCTTTTTTCTCCCAGACGGGCATAGGTCCAGCTTTTGCTCAAGCGCCCGTCCCGGATATCTTCTCTTGTAAACACCAGCTCACCTGTGGCATCGGCCTGTCCCTTATATGTCTTCTGTATGGAAATTCCGGCATAATTCATGATATTTTCAAATGCGCCGGTATAATCACCGTCAATTCTGAAAAACAGTTCCCTTTTCTGGAAAGCCGGATCTGACAGATTCACCACCCGGAACATATCCGGATTCTGACTGAATTCTTTGTAAAGCCCTGAAATATTTCCCGCTGTATCCACGGGAACCTTGATCACTGCCCGGCGGTTCAGATTAATACTAAACACTGCCCGGTTGATATCTTCTCTTTTTTTAAGAACATACTGATTATCTGAATAATATTTCTGATTTCCGGTGCTGGTGAATAATTTAGACAGCCAGCCTTTTTTCTGGCGCCCGGCAATCTGGCCTTCTTCAACCGCTTTTTCCTTTTCCGGAATGGCTGTAAATCCGGTTTTCTGATCAAAAATCACTTCTGTCAATTTTCCGGCCACAAGATCCACCATCGACTGCATAGCCTTGTTTGCCGCCTCTTCAGGCATTCTGTCCATGACATCTATTTTAATATCTCCGGTTCGAACCAGTTCATCCACAATATCCCGGATCTGTTTTTTATCATATCCGGACTGTACATTTTTCAATTTTGAAAAATGCGTATATACGGTAGACACCTGGGCATGAATCTTTGCCTGAAAAGAGGGCAGGCTGGCTTCATAATAGGTTCGAAGTGCAATGGACACATCAGATGTGGGTTTTTGCAGCGATTCCCATAAAAGAGTGGCACCATGGGGGGAAAGGGTTGCTGCCACGGCAGCCTTTGATCCCGGGGTCACCGGGGCCCGGCCGCTGCTGATGATACTGGTGGTAAAATTCTTGTCCGTCAGCGTTCCTGATATGATGGAAAATCCCGCGTCTTCGTTCTGTATCAGCGGAACCGGCCCTGAAATTTTCGCATCGGGTTTTATCTTTTTCAACCCGGATTGAAGGACTTCCAGATCTTCGGCCGGCAGGGAAAGGGAAATCAGCATATGGAACAGACCGCCGCTGGTATCGCCTTTGGGATCTACAAATTTAATGACAGACAGCTCAAGATTGCCATCTGCCCGCACCGACACCCGGGGAGCCGGCGGCAGATAATAATACTGATTCTTGTCTGCCGCATCCTGCAGCAGCAGAATTCCCTCCACCTCAAGACGACCGGCCTCATAATTCACCAGTGCCGACGCCTGCATGGGAATCAGTACAAACACCAGCCATACCAGACACCCGGATATTCTTTTCGCACACCTTGTTTTCATTCGGTATATCCTCCCTTTTAAGGCAGCTCATCCCAGTAAATAATGTCACCATCCAGCTTGCGAACATCAGAATCCACCTGTTTTCCGCCTTTGAGAAACCATTTTATGGAAATATCCGCCTGATCCGCCTCCACATCTTCGGGAATATCCAGATGCAGCGAAGAGACCGGCCCCTGATTTTTAACCGTGGCCTGGGTGATGATCTGCTGGCCGTTGATCCGGCTGCTGACCGTGATCACGGCATGGCGTATATTTGCCTGATCCAGGGCTTCTCCTTCTCCCTCGATGGTGAGGCTTCGATAACGGTATGGCGGGCGTAACGCCAGCATGGGACTGCTTTCACTCTTCCACGGCGACCGGATTTCAAGACCACCATGAAACGACCATATCACCTGATATTGATACGCAAGCCACTGATCCCGGTCAGTATCATCCTTATATCCGTAGTTCAGGCTGAATGAATTTCCGCTGGTGTTGAATGCTTCAGGTGTAATCACAATTTCATCATGTGTAACAGCCCCGGACTGATGCTGTTTTTTCATCTTTACAGTTACAAAATTCAAATACCGGGTAAAGGTTGACGCATCCTGACCATCCAGTGTCACTAAAACTTCACGCTGTCTGAATACCGGGTCATCAATGGTGACAGCCTTGAAAACCTGAGTGTCGTTCTGATATCTGCTGTAAAGATTTCCAATATTTTCTGTCATGGTAAAACTTTGCATTTCAGTTCTGAAATGATTCATGTGATATACCATTTTGCCGCTTCGCTTGATATTTTTCATCTGAAAAGAAGCCACAAGGGAAAATCCGGGTGCTTTTTCAACTGCTTTCTTGACTGCAGCGGTCGGTGCTGTCTTTGCAGGAGCTGCCGGAGAAGCAGCTGACGGGGCTGCATCTGTTTTTGCCGGGGTGGTGGAGCCTGTTGCAGCCGGGGGTGCAGCGGGTGTATCTGTGCTTTTTGGAGTGGAGGCAGTTTTTGGGGCCTCTGCGGGCTTCCCTTTTTCCGAACTTTCAACGAGCAGATCCGGAAGCAGATTCAATGAAGGGTCAGGCGGAGGGGGAGGTGATCCTAAATCGGCCAGCCGTTTTTCCAGAGAACGGATGCGGCCTTCAATTTCCGTTCTCCGCGGGCCTTTCTCCGGATACTTTTCCAGATATTCCTGATAGGCGTCTAACGCCTCCAGAGTTTCTTCCTGCTTGAACCCTGATTTACGGGCTGCCTCATCCAGCCGCCGTGCCCGGTTATACATTTCTGAAGCAGATTGAGAAAGCGCCTGGGAGATTGAATCAGAAGTCTTGCCACTGTTGGGTTCTGATTCCTTGTTTTTGAGCTGACTTTCCGGCTGGGCACTCTGATCCGCTGCCCCCTTTACTGTATCTGTCAAACCTGAATTTTCTTCAGCCATGGCCTGTGGAATCACTGCATCAATAATGGCGCTGATCAGCTGCCGGAATCCCGGTGTATTCAGATCCATAACCGGAACAGACATCTCAAGTCCGGATGTCTTTGCGCCCGCCGCCTTTGAGTCATTGAGCATCTTCATGGCCTGGTTCAGACTGGAATACGAGTCTTTTTGTGCAGACGCCTTGGCCAGATCATCCACAGGAGCCGGGTCAAACATGACCTGAAGCAGTTTGGCGTTAGCGCTTTCAATGATCTTATCCATTGTGGCATCTTCACCCTTGGTGATGATTTTGATTGCGCCGGTCTGCCGCAATTCCTGAAACAGCATGTCCACGTCTGCGCCGAACCAGGAATATTTCATGCCGGCTTGCAGGCGTTTATGCCTGCTGACCTGGGACCAGTCCGCTTCAATGGTTGCCTCGTAAGGTTCTCTTACACCTGCAAATTCCATATCAAAGACAAGGGAAATATCCGGCGTGTCCCCTTTGAAAGATTCCCATAAAAGCGCTGCGCCTTCCTTTGACAGGGCCATGGAAACCGCTGCCTTCTGACCCTCCATCAGGGGTGCTTTCCCCACAGCAACTGTTTTTACCAGCGATTCCTGTCCCTCATTAAAAGAGGTAATCAAGGCAAAACTGCCTTTTCGATAGGCAATAGGCCCTTCAATATGCGCATCCGGGAATTGTTCCTTAAGTCTTCTTTGCGCCTCATCCACCCGATTTTTACCGGCTCCGTAGGTGACCAGAAAATGGACGATCCCGCCGCCTTCAGCATCATTAATTCCGGCCTTGCCTGTTTTGGAGGTGCGGCTGTATTTCATGAAGGAAAACTGGGGCTTTCCATCTTTTGTGGCAAGCCTTGGCTGATCCGGAAGGTAATACCATGTATTCGGGTCTTTTAAAGATGGATAACAGACCAGATCCCCGGCCTTTTTCATCTTGTCCAGATTAATTTCCTGGCCGACACCGCTGCCTGAAAAAACCACCATGAAAATCAAAAAGAACAAAAGGATGAACAGTTTAAAACGCACGCTTCTTTTCATTATCGACTCCTTTTTATATCCATGACGCACCGTGATCATCAACTATTTTATTCATCAAGATCTTGATTTTTCTCGTTTTTCAAATCAATGTCTGATTTTTCATACGCAGTCACATCCAGCAGGGCCTCACCCCTTCGATCCATCCACGGACCGGCCTGAGAACTGCCGTCCAGAAGCACACGGGTGATTCTGACTTTGTAAGGCATATCCATATCCTTGGCCAGTTTAAATGCCACCCGGGTTCGATACTCACTGTCCTGACGAAATGTAACGGTTTGAATCAAGGGTTCGCCAGGTGTCGGAATGGCTATTTCCACCACTTTTGAATATAAATCTGCATCCAGGTTCTCAAGAAAATCAAAACAGAACACATCTATTCCCGTGTATCCCCGGGCCATATTCCCGCCCAGATCTGTTTTGGAAAAAAGAGAGGGATACGCCTTCATATCCAGCGTAACCGGCAAGGTTGAGCCAAAAGGAATTTGAGCATCCTCCCATTGACCGTCTTTGTTTTTCCTGACACCGGGCAGCATTTCTTCCATTTCAATGCTGATCAATGTCTGCCCGGCAGCTACGGCATCCCACAAAATCTGGCTCATGGTTTCATCCAGAGAAAGACTGATTTTTTTCCCTGACCACCGGCTGCCCTGGGACCATTTGACATCTGTGTCTGCAAAAACAAGCCGCCCGGTTGTTCCGGAAACCGGCATGCTCCGAAGTTTAGGGTGTTGAATTTTGTCGGCTTTTGAAATGGCTTTTTTTATGGTATTCAACTGCTCTTTTTCACGCTCCCGCTGAATGCCGATGGTTAAAAGCCCCCTGACCCAGAACTTGCCTGAATCTCCGGTTCCTTTGCGCCCAAGATATCGATAAATTTTTAAAGATGCGTCCGGCAGTCGATCCGATTGTACGGCCAACGCCGGTGGTGACGGGGTGATATAAAAAATATCTTTTTTTTTATGATCCGTATAGACCCTTACGCCGTCTATATCCCTGTAATTTCCCAGATCCGGAGAAGCAAACACATGGCCTGTCACAAAGAATATTCCAATGACAAAAACCGTTCTGACAAGAAAAAGGAATCGTTTCATTCTTCTTCTCTGATGTCATCAGGCGTATCTTCGGGTTTTTCCCCGATTATCGGTTCAATCTGACTGGTGCCGAAAAACTGGCTTGTGGTCTGACTGTCTTGCCAGCCTTCTTCAATCAGCGCATTCCCGTCCGACATGACCAGCTTGATCCGGTAACGGTATAAAAGCGGCTGGCCCCCTTTTCCCCCGGGCGGATAAATCACCAGATCCTGGTTGATATTCGCATCTTCAGTCAGTTCAATTTCTTTTGTGGCAACCGCACCGGGTTCAGCACTAAAATAAGGGGACTGAACCTGAACAATCATTTTATACATCTCAAAATCTGAAAAAACTGCAGGGATTGCCTCGAATTTAATTGACGTGGACAGCGCTGTGGAAACCCCTTTTCGCACCTGTTTATCCACCTGTTTTATACAGTCCTGACAACCGGAATCCAGGCTTGTCGCAAGCCAGGCCAGCATGACATTATTTCCCAACAGCTGACTGACTGACGGAAGCTTGAAATCTTTTTTCTTTCCCGGTTCAAGTATGGAGGGTTTAAGATTCTTTGTTATCCTTTCCAATTGCCCGTTATTGACCTTATAACAATTGACAGATTCTATTTTCACAGGAAAAGGCGTGATATTCTGAAGCGTTCCTGCCGGGCGATTCTCCACCCACTGACTGAAACCGTCCACCCGATCCCCGGCAAAATCAAAATACTTCAACACCATTGGAACCGGAACAAAGGATTCTCCCACCTTCACATTCAAGGTGCCTGAAAGCCCTTCTCTTGCAATCTGGGCAAGCACCTCTTCTGTTTCATCCTGATTCAAAGACAAAATCAATCTGAAAGACTGTTTGAGATGAGACGGCAGGACCACACTGACCCGCTCAGGCGGCAGGGACAACCCTGCAGTAATTGACTGAATATCTGCTGTTGCACCAATGCCTGAAATTGATTTAAGCGTCAGTGTATCAGCGGGTTTAAGATCAAAGGCCTGCTTTAAAATACTTTTAAGCAAAAGGATATCCCCGGGGTGATGCGGCGCTGCAAGCTGCGCTGTCAGCATTACCGAAGGTGTATTGTCTTCTTTTAAATGATTATACTGAACATTGAGACCAAAACCTGTCCCTTGATCATGAACCAGTAAAAAGGCCCTTGGCAGATAATAAAAAACATTTCCAGCGGTCTTGTCCTGAAAGATCAAATGAGGGTCCCACCCGCATACAACTGCCAGATCCTCAAGAAGCGCAGCATCGTCAATCATGTCGGACAGATCAATGGCCGCTTCCGGATCAGGGCCGGTGGGCTTTACAGGGCTTGACGGCACAAGCGGGCGCAAGGATGTTTTAAGCTTGATCGACTTTTTTATCATGACCGCTGTTACCGGCTTGAACGGCTTCACCTGAAGGACAGTATTTGTCCGGAATGTCCGGATGGATGGTTTTGCGTCTTCACCGAACACGGAACAGACCGGCATCATGGCAATAAAAAAAACGCCCCAAAAGAAAAGTTTGATCCAAAAAAGAAATTTCATAGGTATCCTCCGGACAAAAAACATTATCTGGCCAGACGCGGCTTCACCCAGACAGCCCAGTCCTGATCACTGGTATTTCCTGACCGAATACGCAGTAAAAGCTGTACTGTTTTTCCAGCCCACGCTGAAAGGTCTGCGTCTATGGTCTCATATTTATTTGCTGCAACCCGGCTGCTGGCAGCTCTGTAATATTTGCTGTTTTCTTTCACATATACCTGAAAAACAGCACCATCACTCTTGCCAGCCCCTTTTAAAAATCCCGCAACAGATTTAAAATGCAGATTATCACCCAGAACCATCAGTGGGAACTGGCCTTCAATCCAGCCACCGTTTTTCCTTTCCGGATGGGTCTGGAGAAGATTCACGGCAGCATTTCCCGAATTAAGGGTTCCCTGTGGCAGGCAGCGGACAAATCCTTTGGTATCATTTGCTGATCCGGGAAAAGATAACGCACCTGCACCCGTCCGCCATTGTGCGGACTTTGCGTTTTCATAAAAATCATATTGCTGAACCGTCTTCTGATCTTGTACCACAGGTTTTGCAAGGACAGGAGGGCTTGTCCGGGCAGGGGTATACGGTTTAAGGACGGTTCCGGGTTTGATAAATATGGAAGGCGCCGGTTTGCTTTCGGCTGCCGTCTGATCATCTTCCAGTTCTATGGCACCATTGTCCGCAACCATGGATTCTTCATCCGGTGCATCACTGTCCTTCCATGTTTTAGCCATGTCATAAATAATTTCACCAAAAGGTCGATCCGGATTTGATCCGCGGACAAGAAACAGCCGGATCTGATCAGACTGAATTTCAGAGACACTTGTTCCCCACCCGTCATCTCCCTGAGACGTCCATCCAATCACCAGGGTGGCTTTTCCATGACTTCCACTGACAGAACTCAATGTATTGCTGAATCCTTCAAGCCGGGCTCCCAGCTGACGGACTTCTCCCTGGACATATACATTATCGCTGCGCTTGACATTATCATAGGAGACTTCGAGAACAACCCTGTTACCCCGTCTTTCAACCAGTCTGACATCACCCAGACGGCCTTTATAATTTCCGATAAATTCATCAATACCCTGCTGAAGAATCGTCATCAAACCATCCATCAAGGGATTAGATGTTTCTGAACCTGAACCGCTGTCTTCTTGCGCAGAAATAGCCGGTGCAACTGCAAAGCAGCACATGATCACCAGAAAAACAGAAAAAATCCGATTAAATTTCATGACAATATCTCCTTTTTGATTATTTCCCAGGTACGATTATTATAATGATGCCCGGTGATCTATTTGAAGCAGGCGTGATTACTATATAAAGGGAAATTTCAACTGTCAATATTGAGAATCGAATTTTCATGCCTGAAAATAGATGTATGAAAAACCATCCATTCCCCTCAAACGCTTGATAAATAAGACATTTTTAAAAGATTGAAAAATAATAAAAGTTTCGAATGTATGAAATTTCATTCATATCACCCCGGCTCAGCACCGCTGCTTTTTTAAAAAATCCTATAATATCAAATACTTAGCATAAAAACTGTTTGTGGCATGCTTCTTGTTATTAAAGATATCGAAATGACACCTTTAAAAGAAATAAATATGCAAACACACACACCACATACCATTCCGAATTTCGCAATTAAAGGCAGCAAAAAGCAAACCCGTTTTATGGAGAACGTTATGGAAAAAAATTATTTTCAACTTTTTATTATTTTTCTCATTTTATCAATCAGCTCTGTCTCCCTTGCAGCAGAACTTCGATGGAGTGCGGTTCAGGACACACAGACCTGTATCATAGCAGGTTATAAAGTCCATTATGGGACAAACAGTGAACAGCTTGATAATATTATTACCGTTCCAAACCTTCCCGACGGCACCCATGTTACCTCCTATGATCTGGATTCTATAACCTTGCTGGCAGCAACCACCTATTATTTTGCAGTCAGTGCCTATTCAACAGATAACCTGGAGGGCCCTGCATCCTCTCCGATTCCTTATATGGACAGCCCGAATGTTGTTGGCATTCCTTCAGTGAATTATACAGATAATACAATTGATGTTACCTTTAATGAAAGCAATATGGTAAATGCCGACATAAAAGCCAGTTACAGTTTCAGCCCCACGGTCACCTTTGATCCAGACCGCAGTATTCTTCGTATCAACAAAACTTACAGACTGTATCTGAGCTATATCCCGGCACACACCATTTTTACACTGACCATGAACGGCATCACGGACAACAAGGGACATGCCCTGCTGTCCAACTCCTTCACCCTGAATGATGACGACAATGACAGCCTGGCAGATGACTGGGAAAGTGATTACGGGATTACATCCCCTTCAGCAGACTCGGATTCAGATGGCCTTTTAAACAGCCAGGAATATGCAGCAGGAACCAACCCGAACAGTGCAGACACCGACGGTGACGGTATGGATGACGACTGGGAAATCCAGCACAGCCTTAATCCCTTGACAGATGATTCTCTGGCAGACAATGACAATGACGGCATCAGCAATATCGATGAATATAACGGTATCACCACGCCGCCAAACAGCGGTCCTGACACACCGGTTCTCAGCCTGCCGGCAAACGCATCAGTCAATATCCAGCTCATTGCCCAACTGACAACTCAAGCCTATGATGACAACGAAAATAACGCCCATGCAAAAACCCAGTGGCAGATCAGTACAGAGCAGACATTTGCAGACTCTCAAGACTTTGTATTTGAACTGGAAACATATGACAGCCTCACTCAACTGACTGTTCCGGAATTTGTTCTTGATCCCGACCAGACCTACTACTGGAGAGTCCGGTTCTTTGATGCTCTGGGTGCCGGTTCTTCCTGGTCTGCGCCTTTTTCATTCACAACCGTGGCCGACAGTACTCCTCCGCAGATGGTGCAGAATGGAACAATTGATCTGAATGATGATGGCGTGCTGGATTATGCATCGGACACCTATAAAATGGTACATTACGAAACCAAATCACTGAGTCTGGAAGCATCCAATAACATCTCTGCCATTGACTGCCTGAAAGCGGTTGACCCTGATGAAATTACAGACACCTTCGGCAAGCCGGCAAATTTACCCCTTGGACTCATTCAATTCAGAATCTCTGTGGTAAACCCGGGAGATACTGCTGAACTGAAAATTTATTTCTCGGAAGCTGTGGGCACCCAATGGTATAAATATGATCTTGCAAACGGATGGACAGAATATTCAAATGATTATCCTGCCAATGTCCAGTTCAGCGCAGACAGAAAATCAGTAATCCTCAGACTGGTTGATGGTGGTGCCGGAGACAGTGATGGCGTTGCCAATGGAGTTATTGTTGACCCGTCAGGTCCTGGCGCATTCGTTTCAGGTCTCAGCTCAGCAGCCGGCAGTGTCAGCGGCGACAGCGGTGGCGGCGGATGTTTTATAGCCACAGCAGCCTTTGGATCATATATGGAAAAACATGTTAAAATCCTTAGAGATTTCAGAGATTTCTACCTTCTCAAAACTCATCTGGGAACCCGGTTTGTACACACGTACTATAAATACTCTCCCCCGATTGCCGATTTCATCGCAGAACATGCTGTGCTGAGAGGTCTTGTACGGGTGGGATTAACTCCGCTGATCATTTTCGGATACGCTGTTGTTCACATGTCTGCCTTTGAACAGATGATCCTTCTTCTGCTCACCGTCGGCCTTACATTTGCCACATTCAAACTTGCAGGACACTATATCCGCAGGAGAAGAGCCCAGGCGCTTCCGGCCTGATAAAGGAGATCTAATCGGATGAGAAATAGATATCCCCGTAAAAAGCCGTTACACTGTTCTGGGTATTATCTGTATCACTCATCAGGACAACGGCATCAATAAACCGGACCTGCTCTGAGAATGCCAGATTAAAATCCTTCTGAATGTTTCTCTTCTCAACATACCAGACAGATGATTGCGCTTCAGATGAACGAAGCGCAATCATCACTGCATTTTTTTCTGCAAAGGCATTCGGCCAGATATCCCCTTTAGATGAATGTTTTGCCCAGACATAATTCATCGCTTTAGTATTCCAGACAGCAAACCCGCCGGAAACCACAACATAAATTCTTGCTGCATAATCGTCTCCGGGTTTCAGTGTCTCATCAAAATCACCGGACAGTTTATTTTCAATGCGCCACTTCCAGTTTAAAAAAGGGGTTTTATCCAGATCCACCCGGATTTTTTTTATCAGTCCGGAAGCAGCGTTTTTACTCACGGCTTTTAACACGGGTTCATTCTCCAAAAAAGAAATTGAATACACTGTTTCTCCGACAAATTTTTTAGGCTCCCAGCCTTGCATTTTCCGGGCAAAAAATTCTGATACAGGCACCTTTTGAATATCTTCGGCATATAGTGAATGGCAGAAAACAAACCATAGGGCCATAACCAGAACAAAAACCGGTTTTCCTGAAATTATACAATATTTTATTTTCATCATTTCCCTTTTTCTAAAAAAATCCATCTTCAGCTTGCCTTCACCTATTTTCCTCTTATCTTTTAAAATAATTTTATGTATGATGGAACAAATATAATCAATGGTCATTATGGAGCAATATTATGAAAATAGCATTCCCGGTCACTGAAAATAATGGATTGGACAGTTTGATTGATCCACATTTTGGAACAGCACCGAATTTTTTAATTGTGGATACCGACACCCTGGATTTTAAAATGCAGAAAAATCAGAAGTTATTAGAAGATGCGGTCAAATGCAAAACAAGCGTATTTGAAAAAAAAGAGAACATTGATGCTGTCATCACCAAATGCATGGGAGATGGTTCACAAAGAAGCCTTTCCAAAGAAAATATACAGATATTTCAGGCTCTAAAAGAAACTGTAAAGGAAAATCTGACCCTGTTAGAAAACAATGAACTTAAACCGTTTCATATCTTTGATATCTGCCAGAACAAAAAAAATAAAAAAGAAGACGGTTGCGGACATCACCACTGATATACTTCTCCCTCAGGCCATCTTATCCAATAAATTCATTGACATAAACGTCCTTTTTAATTAAGCTGGAGTTTTGGAAAGTCAGCCCTGGCGGGGTGTTCCCAACAGGTAAAAGATATTTAAGCACTATGCCGTAGCAAATAAAAACAAGGAGAAATTACAATGTGTCGCCTGTTTGCACTCACCAGCAAGGATCCGGTTTCCCCGATGCTGGCCATCAAAGCCCTTGATGTGATGAAAGAAGGACACGACGGATCGGGCGTGGGACTTTTGCTTCAAGGTCTGGGTGGCCCGCTTGAAGAGATGAAGGATGCCCCGATTCTTTCCGGAATATTTACCGAAGAAGGAATCCGACGTCTGGATCTGTTTATGATGGAAAAAGGATTTCTGACCAAATATAAAATTACACTGAAGCTCCCGAAAGAGCCGGTAAAAGGCACGCCTAAAAGAGATATATACCTGATCCGGGCCTATGAACTGCCGGAAGGATGGGAAGATCTCAGCCAGGAGGAAATATCCCAGAGACTGATGATGATCCGGATTCAGATCCGCCTCATGGGAGAAGAAAAACAGGACATGATTGTTTTTTCATTCTGGCCGGATACCATCATGATCAAGGAAATCGGTGACCCCATGACGCTTGGCACGTATCTGGATCTTGACCGGAAAGAACTGCATGCAAGAATCATCATGGCCCAGGGCAGACAGAACACCAATTATGCCATCAATCTGTATGCCTGCCATCCGTTCTTCATCAGAGGGTTCTGCACCATGACCAATGGAGAAAACACAGCTTTTATTCCCATAAAAGATTTTCTGTCAACCCGAAAATTTCCCGGATATATGGGATACCAGTCAGACTCTGAAGTGTTTGCCCATATCCTGCATTATGCCATGGCAGGCCTTGACCTTGGGATCGATGCCTACAAACATATTATTACCCCCTTGCAGGATGAAGCACTTTCCTCCCATCCGGATGCTGAATTTTTATCCCATTTGAAAAAGTCCTGCCGACCTTTAATTATTGACGGCCCCAATTGCGTCATCGGCACACTGCCGGATCATTCCATGTTTATGGCCCAGGACAGGAAAAAACTTCGTCCAGGTGTTGTTGGCGGGAAACCCGGCATGTTCGCCTTTTCCTCTGAAATATGCGGCCTTGATGCTGTCATCCCGGACCGTGATAAAACAAAAGATATACAACCCATGCACATTGATACAGCGATTGTCAGCCCTGACCGCCAGGAGGTAAAAATATGTCGTCAAACCGAAGCCTTGAACCTTCCGCTCTAAGCCTGAACGATCTGCCCTGGCAGATCAGGTACAATAATGACAGGTGCACCCTGTGCGGCCAGTGTACTGCTGTCTGCCCTGTCAAGGCCATTGAACTGAAAGTATACAGAAAAAGAAAAATTAAAACATCTGTTAAAAAAGATCAGCAACATACCAACCAGTATGATACCTTTTACGGTATTCAGCAGAAAACCCGGGTGGAAAATGCCTGTATCGGCTGTGCCATGTGCACCATGGTCTGCCCAAACGATGCCATAGCCCCGGTAAAAAACCCCGGACTTGACCGGCTCAAATTTCATATCAACCAGCAGGGTGTTCCCCGAAGACGCGGTGGCAGAAGGAATTCTTCAGAATCTGTTCTGGATCAGATCAAATTCACCCGAATTTCCATGCTGACAGATCCGGCGCTGGATGCCGGCCGCCATGAATTTGAAGTCAAAACGCTTTTAGGCAGAGTGCTTTCCCCTGAAGACAGCATGAAACAACTGAAAGAAAAAGGCTGGATGCCCCCTGTAAGAGAGATTTATCCCTTGATTATCGGCGGCATGTCTTTTGGCGCACTGTCCCCCACCATGTGGGAGGGGCTTCAGATGGGGGTTGCTTATCTAAATGAGGAGATGGGAATGCCGGTAAGAATGTGTACCGGAGAAGGCGGATGCCCCCCCAGACTGCTTCGTTCAAAATTTCTAAAATATGTGATTCTCCAGATCGCTTCAGGATATTTTGGATGGGATGAAATCATTCATGCCATTCCCCATATGAAAGAAGATCCCTGCGCCATTGAAATTAAATACGGCCAGGGTGCAAAACCCGGAGACGGCGGCCTTTTGATGTGGCACAAGGTCAACAAGCTGATTTCAGCCATCCGTGGTGTTCCCCAAGGGATCAGCCTGCCAAGCCCGCCCACGCACCAGACCCAGTATTCCATTGAAGAGTCTGTGGCAAAAATGATTTTATCCATGTCCATGGCATGGGGGTTCAGGGTTCCGGTATACCCGAAAATCTCTGCATCCTCCACCTCTCTTGCTGTACTGAACAACCTGACCCGGAATGAATTTGCAGGCGGTCTTGCCATTGACGGTGAAGACGGCGGAACAGGTGCTGCATATACAGTTTCCATGGATCATATGGGACATCCCATTGCATCCTGTATCCGGGATAATTATCTGAACCTGGCCAGAATCGGAAAACAAAATGAAATTCCAATATTTGCCGGCGGCGGTATTGGCAAGAACGGAAACCTTGCAGCAAATGCAGCCGCGCTGATCATGCTGGGTGCCAGCGGTGTCCAGACAGGTAAATATGTCATGCAGGCTGCCGCAGGCTGTGTCGGCACAGAAGAAGACCGCTGCAATGTCTGTAACGTGGGAATCTGCCCCAAAGGCATCACATCCCAGGATCCCCGGCTTTACAGACGTCTTGACCCGGAAGATGTGGCCCGGAGAATTGTGGATCTGTATCTTTCCTTTGACACGGAACTTAAAAAGATCATGGCCCCGCTGGGACGATCAACATCCCTGCCCATCGGTATGTCAGACGCCCTTGGAATTTCCGACAAAGCTGCAGCAGAACGCCTCAGTATAAAATATGTGGTTTAAGAGGGTATGAACAATGAAAAAACAGACAAATAAAGATACATTTATTAAAATATCCGGCCAGAAAGATGAAAAAAGAATTCCTTCCAGGGTGCTGGAGGAGACCATTCATCAGCATATAAAGGCCGGTCACAGAAACCTTGAAATTGAAGCCCTGGGACAGCACGGTATTGGCGGAAGACTCTGGGATGCCGGAGAAGAAACCGTCCACATCAGAATCACCGGGCACTCAGGACAACGAACCGGCTCTCTTGGGTGTGAAAACACAAGAGTTGAAATCATGGGACCGGCCTCCGATGATATCGGCTGGCTGAACGCCGGTGCTGAAATTATTGTCCATGGCCATGCATCCAACGGTGCCATGAACGGTGCGGCCCAGGGAAAAGTCTATGTTGCAGGTTCCATTGGTGCCCGGGGCATGACCATGACCAAAAGAAACCCCCGGTTTGAGCCCCCTGAATTGTGGGTGCTGGGAGCGGCGGGTGACTATTTCGGTGAATTCATGGCAGGCGGAATTGCTGTCCTCTGCGGATATAAGATCAACCCCCAGACACCGGTTTTAGGATACAGGCCCCTTGTGGGAATGGTTGGCGGAAAAATCTTTGTTCGGGGCACTGTTGATGATTTTTCAGAAAAAGACGCAAAAATTTCTCCTGTAACAGATCTGGAATGGAACTGGCTTTTGAGCAACCTGACAATTTTTCTTGAAAAAATCAACAAAAGCCATTTACTGGATACACTTTCCAATCGTTCCGAATGGACCCTTATCGCTGCAAAAACCCCCCAGGAAAAATCAAGCGGGCCGGATCAAACCAGCATGTCCTGGTTCAGAAATAATGTCTGGGATAAAGAGCTTGGACGCGGCGGGTTGATCGGGGACCTGCAGGAAACTGAAAAAGGCACCATCCCTTTGATTACCAAAGGACAACTCAGGCGATATGTCCCTGTCTGGGAACAGGGCAAATACATGGCCCCCTGCCAGGCAGCCTGTCCCACCGGAATCCCGGTCCAGGAAAGATGGAATATGGTTCGCCAGGACAATATTGATGAGGCCATCAGCATGGGTCTGGAATATACCCCTTTCCCTGCAACCGTATGCGGATATCTGTGTCCAAGCCCCTGTATGGCATCCTGTACCCGGAATCTGAACTATATGACACCTATCGATATCCGGCTTTTAGGCAAGGCTGCCCAGAATATCACCCTGCCGAAACCCAAAAAGAAGACCGACAAGAAAATTGCCATTATCGGCTCAGGCCCTGGCGGCATTTCATCTGCATGGCACTTGACACTCAAAGGCCATAACGCCACCCTGTTTGATACCGGAGATACCCTTGGCGGAAAAATTTCTTCTGTTATTCCAAGTTCCCGGGTGCCCAGAGAAACCCTTGAAGCAGAACTTGCCCGGGTAAAAGAAATGGTCGGGGATATCAAGTTCAATCAGACAATTGATAAGAAATCTTTTGCAAAAATTAAAAAAGACTATGATTTTACCATTATTGCGGCAGGTGCGAAAAAACCCAGAACCCTGCCTGTGCAGGGGATTGAAAAAGCGGTCTTTGCCAATGATTTTCTGGAAGAAGCCAAAAAAAACAAGGCCAATCCCGGTAAAAAAGTGGTTATCATCGGTGCCGGAAATGTAGGCTGCGATGTGGCAACAGAAGCCCATAGAATGGGTGCCACCGACATCACCATGATTGATGTGCAGAAACCTGCAGCTTTCGGAAAAGAAAAAGAAGATGCCCAGGCTGCCGGTGCCACATTCAGATGGCCCTGTTTTACCCAGAAAATTACGGATAAAGGGGTCGTTCTAAGGGATGGAGAACTTCTCAAGGCCGATACTGTCGTGATTGCCATAGGTGATGCGCCTGATCTCGGGTTTCTGGATGACAGCATTGAAGTCAATAACGGATTTATAAAAACAAATTCCTTTAACCAGACATCTGACCCGAAAGTATTTGCCATTGGAGATATTGTCGCCATCGGCCTGATTACCGATGCCATTGGCGCCGGGAAAAATGCAGCAGAAGTGATCGATATGATCATTGAGGGCAAAACCCCGGATCGTGGCAGGCTCCTGCCTCAAATCAACAAGCAGCGGGTTCATCTGGAATATTATAACCCCAGGGAAGTCGCAGAAGATATCTCCACCTGCGGAGCCGACTGTGCGTCCTGCGGCAGATGCCGCGACTGCGGCATTTGTGTTGCTGTATGTCCGGAAGCTGCAATCCAGCGTTCAAAAACAGCTGACGGCGGTTTTGAATATATCGTTGACCCGGATTTATGTATCGGATGCGGGTTCTGCAAAGGTGCCTGCCCATGCGGCATCTGGGATTTGATTCCCAATCCCGCTGTATAGTTTTATAGACATCGAATGCACAAGGCCTCCTGAAAACATCCGGGAGGCCTTGTGATTATTTTGGGCTTCATTAAACTTTAGGTACAAATTCCCCTTTTATTTATGCCCACAAGGACAACACAGCATACGAATCAACAACCAGTATCGCATCTGTTTTGAATGGGAAGATGCTGGTCCAAAAAATGTTGAAATCGTTGATTATCATTAAGGAGTATATTATGTCACACAAATCGATACACCCTGGCGAGATATTATTCGATGAACTAACGGAATTAGGGATTTCATCTGCTGAATTAGCCAGACAGATTAAAGTCCCCGCAAACAGGATTTCTCAAATAATTACCGGGAGAAGGTCAATCTCTGCTGATACGGCATTGCGGCTCGGCAAATGGTTTGGAACCGGACCTAAATTGTGGCTAAACCTGCAACAAGCCTATGATTTAGATGTTGCCAAACTCGCAATCGGTTCAAATCTTGAAACAATTCATCCATATGAAGCTGCATAGAAAGGCTTACAGAAGTTGTGCCAAATCTGTAATAGAATCCGATTTTACCAGAATCCCCAGTTCCCGCTGAAATACACATAAATCCCCAGTGCCAGGTTTGTGATTCCATGGGCAACCATGCAGGACAAAAGATCTTTTCTCATGATCCATAATATTGACATCAGCACAGAATACGCCACTGATGCCGGCCATTCAGACGGCAGATGCCCTGCAGTAAACGCAAGGGTTGAAATAACAATGGCCATGACGCTCCAGGCCCCGGGAGGCACATCTGCAATCGTATCATGATCCAGCATCTGGCCAAGAGGAGAGGAAATCTGCGTATTTTTCCGGTTCTGATCCCACTGCAGCGCAGCCCGCAGCACATATCCCCGGATAAATACTTCTTCAAAAACCGGAACAATTAAACTGGCAGCGATAAGCCGGAGGATAAAAGCTGAAAAATCCCAGGGTTCACCTGCAATATCAATAAACGGTGCCAGCAAAACACACCAGATCGCAAGCCCTGCAAGTCCGAAAATTATTCCCCAGACAATAGAGCCCGTTATTTTTTCAGGTCCGGTAAACGGCACATACCATTTCCATGCCCAGTATAAAAGCCCCGGCACAATACATATTTCCAGAATATAAATTATCTGGCTCGAAAGCCTGTCGCCACCTAAAGATACAATGGCAACATACGCCAGATAGGGAATGGCGTAAGGTAGAAGCAGATCTCGATTGGTCAGTTTGTTTTTTTGTTTTTCAACACGGTTTTCAGGCATAGTCACCCTCATTATCTTTTAAAAAAGAACCGCATAATTCTTAGCAAAAAAACATCCGGAAGAACAGGATATTCTGCATCTGTGATCATTCAAACAAAAAGCTGACATTTATATATAAACATATAAATCTGTCGGGTTTATATTTGACATTTTAATTTAAACGATTAGATTCCCTGATATTTAATTTTTTAATCAAAAAAAGGAGAACACTATGCCGGACTTAACTGCCATTATGAAAACAAGCAAGGGAACCATTAATATAAAACTGTTTGCTGATCAGACGCCGCTTACCTGCGGCAATTTTGCGAACCTTGCAAAAAGAGAATACTATAACGGATTAAAATTTCACCGGGTTATTTCCGATTTCATGATTCAGGGCGGGTGCCCTTATGGCAATGGAATGGGCGGACCCGGGTATGAATTTAAGGATGAATTCAAAAAAGACTTGAGGCATGACAAGCCCGGTATCCTCTCCATGGCCAATGCCGGTCCCGGAACAAACGGCAGTCAGTTTTTCATCACCCATGGCCCGACCCCTCATCTGGACGGAATGCACACTGTTTTCGGGGTGGTTGAAAGTGAGGAAGACCAGAAAGTTGTAGACAGTATTGTCCAGGGAGATACCATAGAAAGCATTACCATTAAGGGCAATACCGGATCATTATTTAAAAAAGTCAAAGATGATATCGACAAATGGAACAAAGTGATCAATAAACAATTTCCAAAACTTCCCAAATAAACCATTTAACATCTGCAGGTTTTTAACAGTAAAACGGCCGGAATTATACTCTTTAATTCCGGCCGTTCAGTTTGTGATTTTTGCTGATCAGATGCTATACCAGATCCAGATAAAACGGAATCATATGGTTGGATGAATTTCGCTCCTGTGTTTCTCCCAGACGCCATCCTGCAACATCAATCCCTTTTTCTTTGATTTTTTCCACCAGATTTTTAATATTAATCAACGGATGACGGGAAAAAACTGTTGGAAGGCCATATGTCAGACTGCATACCAGACACTTGCCAGGTCTTTTGGTCAGATCAAACATCAGAACAATCTGTTTTTCATCCGCCTTTTTAAATTTAAGCCGGATATTGTATGCCCCCTCTGACGCATCTCCATACAAGGCTTCAAAAAACTGATCGCTTTTTTCCGGCGGCATCAGTGTATCAAGAAAATCCTGTGTTAATCGCTGTTCTATTTCTTTTTGATCCATTATAATCTTTATCCTTGTTGCTATTATTTAATACACGTTTTTTTAACAAACCCAATTTTTATTGGAAACAGTATGGAAAATCAAGGTTATTCTGTTTTTTGCTTTCCTTGTTCCTGTGTGAAATCGTGGATTGAACCCCAAAATATTTTATGGTAGAGTGATTTAAATTTTTCAAAAACAAATATGCGCCGGATGACATTCCTTAAAATGACCGGATGAACAGTTGTATTTTTTACAATAGACTGATTTTTAATATTTACGGGTTTGTAAACTTATGGAAAAAATCGAAATCTCAAACCGATTCAAACTCACATATGGCCGGATGCCGGATGCAAGCCTTATCCAGCTTCCGGCACATAAAACCGTTGCTGTTTCCGCCATGGATATCCCTTATATCCGTCCCAAACTGCTGGTCAAAGAAAACGACCCTGTAAAAACCGGTACACCGCTGTTTTTTGACAAACGAAATTCAGCGATCCAGTATGTATCGCCGGGAACTGGAAAAGTCCAAAAAATTGTATTTGGAGAACGCAGACGGCTTAAGGAAGTTGTCATTGCACTGGATAATCGCGATGATTTTGTCCGGTTTGAGGCATTTGATTCAGATCAGTTTGAAACCTTCCCAAAAGCCGATATCATACAAAGGCTTCAAAAGGGCGGGCTCTGGCAGTGCTTCAGGGAATTTCCATCCAGAGACACAGCAGATGATACACATACGCCGCCCATGATCATTGTCTCCTTAAACGGGAATGATCCTTATTCACCTGAACCCGGAATTGCGCTGGGAAAAAATGCAGCCTTATTTGAATCCGGCCTGAAGCTGCTCAAATGCTTTACCCCGAAAATAATTATCAGCGCACGGTCTGACAGCCTGGCAACACTTGGCAAACTCAAACAGCACGTCACCCATGTCGTATCAGACACATACCCCTCCTGGGACCCCGGAGTTGTGCTTTACAAGCTGAAAACCAGCGTAGCGGAAAATCAGTCCTGGTGCATATCTGCCGAGCACCTGATATGGGCTGTTCAACTTCTTTTAACCGGACAATATCCGGTCACAAAAGTGGTGACCGTCACCCGCAATCAGGATAAAAAACCCCATATGCTTATCCGGCAGGGCGCTCCTGTAAAAGATATCATCGGCCAGATAAAAGCAAACACCCTGATTACCACAGGACAGTTTAACGGCAGACAGGTGGACCCGGATTCCCATATCGGTTTTTTTGAAACCCACCTGAATGTCATCCCGGACATCCCCAATGAAAATATGTTCAGCTTTATCCGTCCCGGATTTTCCACACCCAGTGCCTCAAAAACCTTTATATCGAGTCTGATCCGGACTCCAAAAAAATTTGACTGCAATCTGCACGGTGAGGAAAGGGCCTGTATCAATTGCGGGTACTGCACCCGGATCTGTCCTGTGGATCTTGCTCCCAGTTTTGTCATGAAGGCATTGGCAAGTGACGATATTGAAGATGCCTTAGGCTATGGCCTCTGGGATTGCGTCCGATGCGGCCTGTGCTCATTTGTCTGCCCGTCAAAGATTGAACTGACCCAAATTCTGTCCAAGGGGATGGATGCATACTACAAGGACAAACAATAGATTATGAATCCGTTAAAAAAACTGTTTGATGCCACTGAAAAACATTTTACAGGCTCAGGAAAGTTCTCATCACTAGAACCTTTTTTTGATGCCACAAAAACCTTCTTTTTTCTGCCTTCGCCCCGAAACAGACACACGCCTTTTATCCGGGACCATATTGATCTGAAACGCTATATGAGTTTTGTCATTCTGGCGTTACTGCCTGTTTTGATATTCGGCATCTATAATACCGGTTTTCAGGCCGGGCGTTCACAAGGCCTGGACTATTCATTTCTCGAGGCTTTTTTACTGGGCGCCCGATATGTCGTCCCCATTATTCTGGTTACCTATGCTGTGGGGTTTTTCTGGGAAACCCTGTTTGCGTCCCTTCGCGGTCACAAAATCAGTGAGGGACTTCTTGTGACAGGACTGCTGTTTCCTCTCACCCTGCCGGCAACCATTCCCTTGTGGCAGGTGGCGTTGGGCATTTCTTTTGGCGTGGTTATCGGAAAAGAAGTGTTTGGCGGCACAGGAAGAAATTTTTTAAACCCGGCGCTGACCGGCAGGGCGTTTTTATTTTTCTCCTATCCGGTTTCCATGTCCGGAGACATCTGGGTGGCTGCAAAAAATACGGTTGACGGTGTCAGCGGTGCAACCGCCTTATCCATTGTTGCGCCGGAAGGGGAAAAAATAACCGCAGCCCTTTCCCTGGCAGGGTTTGATTTATCCAGTCTGTTTTTCGGCCTTATCCCCGGAAGCATTGGAGAAACTTCCGCCCTTTGCTGTCTGATTGGCGCAGCTTTTTTAATCATCACAAAAATTGCCAACTACCGGATCATTATCGGCGGAATTGCAGGCCTGATCCTCACCACTTTGATTTTTAACCTGATTTCAGGCAACCCGGGCACCTGGATGAATGCAGGCCCGCTATATCATCTGTGCGCCGGTGGATTTTTATTCGGGATCTGCTTTATGGCAACCGACCCTGTCAGTGCACCGGGCACAAATATGGGGAGGTGGATATTCGGAGGGCTTATCGGATGCCTGACGGTTATTATCCGTGTTGCAAATCCAGCCTTTGTTGAAGGCACCATGCTTGCCATCCTGTTCATGAATGTTTTTTCTCCGCTTTTAGATCATATCATACTCAAACAAACTACAGCAAAAAGGATACCCAATGTCTGATCCAACAGATAAAAACAGTAAAAAGAATGTTATTGTCTTTTCCCTGATACTGTCTGTAATCTGCAGTCTTTTAATCACGGTTTCTGCTGTCGGGCTTAAAGATTTCCAGGATGCCAACATGAAGCTGGATAAGAGAATAAATATTCTCAAGGCCGTAAACCTGATCACTGAAAACAAACCTGGCAAAACTCAGATAAATAATCTTTATGAACAGCACATCAAAGAAGTGGTGGTTGACCGCCACGGGGAAATACTGGATACACCGGCTTCAGATTCTCTTCAACTGTATTTCTACCAGGAAAAAGAGCAAATCAAAGGCTATATCATTCCCATCAATACCCAGGGGCTGTGGGGGAAAATACAAGGGTACCTGGCCTTTG
Source organism: Pseudomonadota bacterium (assembly GCA_018821535.1). Lineage (GTDB taxonomy): Bacteria > Desulfobacterota > Desulfobacteria > Desulfobacterales > Desulfobacteraceae > Desulfobacula. The sequence goes on from JAHJLV010000034.1 coordinate 55,450, forward strand.
AAACAGATGGCCAGACTGTATTGGGGTTTTCAGTTTTCAGTCATTCCGAAACCCCCGGACTTGGCGGGGAAATTGAAAGCGCCTGGTTCACAAAAAATTTTGAAGGCAAAAAAATCCTGAATTCCCAGGACAAATTTGTATCTGTCGGTGTTGCCAAGGGTAAAGTATCCAACCTGCCGGAAGACAAGCGCGCTCATTTTGTGGATGGAATTTCAGGCGCCACCCTCACTGGCAACTATCTTTCAGAAGGGATCGAAAAAACCCTGATTAAATATGATAAAATATCTGTCAGTTTTCGCCAGAAACAACTCAAACCGAAAAACATGAACACAAAAGCAAAACCATAGATAAAAAAAAGGAAGACCTCTGATGTCACAAGAAAACACCAATTACCTGGAAATCGTTACAAAAGGCATCTGGAAGGAGAACCCGGTGGCGTATCAGGTACTGGGGATCTGTTCTGCCCTTGCCGTTACCGTTAAAATGTCCACCGCCATTGTCATGGGGATCGCCCTGACCCTGGTCACGGCATTTTCCGGCCTGCTGATTTCATCCCTGAGAAAAAGAATTCCTTCCAATATCAGAATCATCGCAGAGCTGGCCATCATCGCATCCATGGTGATTGTGATTGATCAGGTGCTCAAGGCGTTTTTCTATGATATATCCAAACAGCTGTCCATCTTTGTGGGTCTGATTATCACCAACTGTATTGTTCTGGGACGGGCCGAAGCCTTTGCCCTGGCAAACAAACCTTTGGCCTCATTTTTTGACGGAATCGGAAATGGGCTGGGATACAGCCTGGTCCTGGTGTCTGTAGCGTTTTTAAGAGAACTTTTAGGGTCTGGAAAATTTTTCGGATTCACGATCATCCCCCAGGCAGCGTATGACATCGGATACCAGAATATGGGGTTGATGGTTCTGGCACCCGGCGCTTTTTTTATCATCGGCCTGCTGGTCTGGCTGAAAAACAGCCTTCCGGGCATATCAAAAGAAGAAAGGTAAAACACCATGGGCGATTTATTCAATCTGTTTATAAATTCAGTATTCATCGGCAATATTCTTTTGGCCTATTTTTTAGGTATGTGTTCGTTTATTGCGGTTTCTAAAAACATAGAAACTGCAACAGGCCTAGGCTTTGCTGTTATTTTTGTTTTAACGGTAACCAGCCCTGTCAACTGGATCATCTATCATACCCTGCTGGGCCCGGGCGCACTTTCATGGGCGGGCTTCGGTGACATGGATTTAAGTTTTTTAAAATTCATCACCTTTATTGCGGTCATCGCCGCCCTGGTACAGGCTCTTGAGATGATCATTGATAAATATTCTCCGCTGCTGTATGCGTCTTTAGGGGTTTTTTTGCCGCTGATTGCCGTCAACTGCGCCATTCTCGGAACATCTTTATTCATGGTTGAAAGAAACTATACATTCATTGAATCCATTATTTTCGGGGCAGGCTCCGGAACCGGCTGGATGCTGGCCATTGTGTCCATGGCAGCCATCCGGAAAAAAATCAAATATGCCGACGTTCCCAAAGGGCTGGATGGCTTTGGTATTACCATGATTGTTGCAGGACTCATGGCCATGACATTCATGATGTTTTCAGGAATTACCCTTTAATACCGCAAACGGACAAAAACAAAGATTTAAGGAGTGTTAAAAATTGTTTTATCTTCTCAGCATCATCATTTTTTCAGGTGTGATTTTAATTCTGGTAACTGTCCTGCTCTTTGTTGAATCCAAAGTGACCACCAAAGGAAACTTTGAAATAATTATCAATGACAATGCCGATGACCCCTTAAAGGTTACTGGCAATCCGTCGTTGCTTTCCGCATTGTCCCGGGAGGACATTTTCCTGCCGTCAGCCTGCGGCGGATCAGGCTCCTGCGGCATGTGCAAATGCGAAGTGATTGAGGGCGGCGGCAGTATTCTGCCCACAGAACTGTCCCACCTGACACGCAAAGACAAGCTTTCCGGCAAACGGCTGTCCTGTCAGCTTAAAGTTAAAAACGATCTCAAGATAAAGGTTCCCGAATCCATCTTCGGTATCAAAAAGGTGTCAGCCACGGTCATCTCCAACCATAATGTGGCCACATTTATCAAAGAATTATCCATTCAACCGGAAACCCCCATTGATTTCAAGGCAGGCGCTTATATCCAGATTGACGTGCCTGAATATGATCTGAAATTTAAAGATTTTCACATTGAAAGTAAATTTGTAAGCGAGTGGAAAAAATACAATCTGCTGGAACTGACCGCAAAAGGAATCAAACCCGGATTCAGGGCCTATTCTCTTGCCAACCCGCCCCATGATAACAAGATAATGATGATGAATGTAAGGATTGCCACGCCTCCCCCGGGAACAGAAGATATTCCCCCGGGATTCGGATCTTCCTATATTTTCGGCTTGAAACCCGGAGATACTGTCCAGGTCAGCGGACCATACGGCGATTTTCTGGCCAAGGACACGGACAAGGAAATGTGTTTTGTGGGAGGCGGTGCGGGCATGGCACCTTTGCGCAGCCACATTCTCCACCAGCTGGACGGCATCCATTCAAAGCGGAAAATTTCCTTCTGGTATGGTGCCCGGTCCAAAAAAGAACTGTTCTATGACGATATATTCAAAGACCTTGACAGCCGTTATGAAAACTTTTCCTATCATATCGCGCTTTCCAGCCCGGACCCGGAAGACAATTGGGAGGGTAAAACAGGTTTTATTCACTCCTATCTGTGTGATGCCTACCTGGCTGACCATGAAGACCCCACAGAAATTGAATATTACCTGTGCGGACCGCCTCCCATGATCAATGCGATCATTGATGCCTTATACAATCTGGGGGTGGAGGATGATATGATCTTTTACGATAAATTCTAAACCACATTTTTTCATTGCCATAATTTGATAACATGTTATTATCCCTGTAATTTTTGATTAACATCACCATCCAACAGGAATTTTTTTTATGACATGGTTAGCACCATCGGTGATTGCAACCCTATCCGGGGCAACAGTTCTTACAGGCACCTATTTTTATCTTTACCTTCAGGATAAAAAACCCTTTATGCGGACATGGGCCCTTGCCTGGGCTGTTCATACCCTTCGATATGTTTTCATGCTCATCATGGTTTCAGGCGAACAAAACACCGGTTTTCTCATCCTCAATCAAATCGCTGCCCTGATAAACGGAACGCTACTGCTGATTGGCGCCTTTCAGTTTATTAATAAAAAAATCCCGTCGTATCTGATACTTATCTTTGCCTGCGGCACGGCCTGGATCTTCACCAGTGTCTTTTTAAATTTGTCTTTTTTTCTTACCGCTGTTCCAACCTTTTTTCTGCTGGCAGTCATTAATATCTGGATAGGTGTTTTATTTTTAAAATCTTCGTCTTCTCAAAAAACAGAACGGCGTATCGTCGGGGTCACATTCATCCTGTGGGGCCTGCACAAGGCAAATTATCCCTTTATCCGGCCGATTGAATGGCTGGCTCCCTGGGGATATCTGCTGGGGGCTGCATTTGGAATGGTTGCAGCGCTGGGACTTTTAATGATTTATTTTAAAAAAACCCTGGATAATCTGAAAAACAGCGAGCAGCAGTTAAAGGGAATTTACGATACCGCAGACAATATCGCTTTTATCTCCACAGATTTTGAAGGCGAACATGCAAAAATTATCGATATCAATCCCGGTGCTGAAGACATTTTCAACTGCACCCGAGAAGAAGTGATCGGTCAGGACAGTCTTGATTTCCATCCTGAAGAAAACAAAAAAAGATTCTTTGACATGCATCAAAAACTGTTGTCGGACAAAAAAGGGTATTCAGACCAGACGATGATGGTCCGGAAAAACAAAAGTACCTTTCCTGCCCTGTACACGGTTCATCCCAGGCTGAATGCCTATGATCAGATTATCGGGACCCTGGAAGTGGTCATTGATCTTTCGCATAAACAACTGATCGCAGATGAAATGCGCCTTCAAAGCCAGATCATCAGCAGAATGTCTGAAGGGGTTTACCTGGTGCGCCGCGGCGGTATTATTGTGTATGCAAACCCCAAATTTGAAGAAATGTTCGGATATTCACCCGGAGAACTGATCGGTCAGCATGCCAGCATCCTCCAGAAGAATTCCCACGATACAATGAACAGGATAATAAACTATTTTGAAACCCATAATAACTGGCAGGGAGAAATCGAAAACAAAAAAAAAGACGGAACCATTTTCTGGACCTTTTCCAGTGTAACTGGATTTAATCATTCAAAACACGGTGAAGTTTTTGCAGCAGTACACCTGGATATTTCCGACCAGAAACAGGCTGAAAAAGAAAAACAGGAACTGGAGTCCCAGCTTCGCCATTCCCATAAAATGGAAGCTGTCGGGACCCTTTCCGGCGGCATTGCCCATGAGTTTAATAATATTCTGGGCATTATCCTGGGTAATGCAGAGCTTGCCATGGACGATATACCAGAGGAGAATCCAACCCATGATTTTCTTGAAGAAATTAAAACCGCAACCCTGCGGGGTAAAAATATTGTCCAGCAGCTTTTGAGCTTCAGCCGAAAAGATTCTCCCAAAAAACAGCTTCTGGGAATAAAAGAAACCATTGTCGAAACCATTCATTTTTTAGAAGCCTCTGTCCCGTCAACCATTGAATTAAAAAAATTCATTGATCCGGACTGTTATCCGGTCATGGGCAATAAGACACAGATTCATCAAGTGCTTATCAATCTTTGCAACAATGCGGTCCAGTCCATGGAAGACTTTGGAGGAACGCTGTCTTTGACCGTCCGGAACAAAACCCTTGAAAAGGAACTGATTTCAAAGGACAGCGCCATTCCTCCGGGCAATTATGTCTGCCTGGTTATTTCCGACACCGGCCATGGTATTCCTGAAGATATCATCGACCATGTATTTGATCCCTTTTATACCACCAAATCTGTGGATAAAGGCAGCGGAATGGGGCTGGCAGTGGTTCACGGGATCATGAAAGCCCATAACGGCATCATCCGGATTTATAGCACCATCAACCAGGGCACAACCTGTGAATGTTATTTTCCGGCCATTTTAGCCCCCGAATCCAAGACTGATCCTGACCGGAAAGAAGATCTCCAATACGGGACTGAAACCATTTTGCTTGTGGATGATGAAACCGCTTTGGTCCAGACCGGCCAGCGGATGCTCGAACGTCTGGGATACAAGGTTTTTGCCCATACCAACCCGAAAACAGCCCTTGATTTTTTTCAAGCGTCCTATCAGAAAATTGATCTGGTCATCACAGATATGACCATGCCCCAGATGAGGGGGGATCAGTTGATCAGAAAACTTTTAACCATCAACCCGGAAATAAAAACCATCATCTGCACAGGGTACAGCTCCAAGATCGATGAAAAAACCGCCCGGGAAATCGGTTCAGGCGGGTTTATTCTCAAACCCATGAAATTATCAACTCTTTCCAGGACCGTTCGAAAGATACTGGACAATTAAGAACGATATCAAAAAAATATTTAAAAACGTCATTGTTTCACATCAACAGAGTATGATACTACATGCCAGAGAAAATGAACCGATAACAACAGGGCAGACGGCATGACAATTGAGTTTCTGGGAAAACCATTAAAAAATCCCATTGTTCTGGCATCAGGCATTCTGGGCAACAGCAGGGACATCCTGGAGCGGGTATATATGAACGGCTGCGCTCTGGTCACCATGAAATCCATTGGCCCTGAGCCCAGAGACGGACATAAGAATCCCACAGTGATTGACCTTGGGCATGGAATGATCAATGCGGTCGGGCTGCCGTCCCCGGGATATCTGAATATGGAAAATGAATGGCTGGCTCTTGAGAACCGTTCCTTTCCCCTGATTGCAAGCATTTACGGCGGTTCTGTTCATGAATACCAGATGGTGGCCGAATATGTGTCCTCAAAACAACCGGATTTTATTGAAATCAATATCTCCTGTCCCAATTCTGAAAAACACGGCATGATTTTCGGGGTGAATCCCGTATCCACCCATGAGGTTGTCAGCGCTGTCAAAAAAGTCGTCCAGGTGCCGCTGATTGCCAAGCTCACACCCCAGGCCCCGGATATCGGAGAAATTGCCAGGGCCTGTGAAGATGCAGGGGCAGATGCCATCTGTGCCATCAACACTGCGGGACCGGGTATGGTGATTGATATTGAATCCCGGCAGCCTGTTCTGGCATTTAAAAAAGGAGGGCTTTCCGGTCCCATGATCAAACCCATTGCAGTCCGCTGTGTTTTTGACATCTTCCAGGCCGTGAAACTGCCCATTATCGGCCTTGGCGGAATCACCACAGGAAAAGATGCCATTGAAATCATCATGGCAGGTGCCCGCCTTGTGGGTATCGGCAGTGCGGTCCGCTACCGGGGACTGGATGTTTTTCAGAAAGTGGCCGATGAAATCCACCAATGGCTGGTCGAACACAATACCTGCCTTGACGACATCAGGGGCGCTGCCCACAGGAGTATCGGCTGATGGAAAACATAACAGACCAGCGGCATATCATGCTCAGGGTAGAAGAAAAAAGAAGGGAAAGTCCGGCCTTTGCCACCCTGTTTTTTGACTATTGCCTGGCGTTTAAACCCGGACAGTTCATCATGGTCTGGATTCCGGGCATGGATGAAAAACCCTATACCATTTCCTATCATTCCAAAACCCGTTTTGCCATTACCATTGAGGCCAAAGGACTTTTTTCCCGCAAGGCAGTTTCTCTGGACAAAGGCGCACTGGTCGGTATTCGAGGCCCCTTTGGTAACGGATTTGATATTTACCCGGACTCATCTGCTGCAGTGATTGCCGGCGGATGCGGTATGGCACCTCTGGCAACCCTTGTGGAAAAACTGGGAAAAAACACGGTCTTCATCCACGGGGCCAGATCAAAAGACTATATTCTGTACCCGGACCGCTTTGATATTCAAAGACAGTTCTGCACAGATGACGGCAGCTTCGGGTACAAAGGGTTTGTAACTGATCTGCTCAAACAGCAGATTGAATCCGGCAGACAATTTGACCATGTATATGCCTGCGGCCCGGAAATCATGATGGCGGCTGTTTTTGATCTCTGCGAAGAACATCATATCCCCTGCCAGGTTTCTCTGGAAAGATATATGAGATGCGGATTCGGGGTTTGCGGCGCCTGCGTGTGCGGCAGTCAGATCGTGTGTAAGGACGGGCCGGTTTTTAATTCAACTGCCCTTCGTGATATGGTGGATTTTAATAAAAAAGCCCTGCTCAAATCCGGAAAAGAAGTGGATCTTTCCCTGTATTTCTCATGGCGCTGTCAATAATTGAGGTTGAAAAGGATCGTTGTAAATGACGTATAAAGAAGAATTCATAGAATATCTGATTGAATGTGATGCACTCAAATTCGGAGAGTTTCAACTCAAAAGCGGCCGGATAGCTCCCTATTTTATCAATACCGGCATGTTTGATACCGGCCGGAAAATTAAAAAACTGGGCCAGTTTTATGCCAGAGCCATCCAGGACCATTTTTCAACAGATTTTGATGGAATCTACGGCCCGGCCTACAAAGGCATCCCCCTGTGCATTTCTGCGGCCCAGGCACTTGCGGATTCGGGTATGGACAAAGGATATGTCTTTAACCGGAAAGAAGCCAAAACCTATGCGGATAAAAGTGTGATTGTGGGCATGCCCCTGACCTCAGAGACCCGGCTGATCCTGGTGGACGATGTCATCACTTCCGGAAAGGCCATCAGAGAATCCCTTGACATTCTCAAGGCCTGCAGCAACCCGAAAGTCTGCGGCATTATCATCAGTGTCAACCGCCAGGAAAAGGGCAATACGGATAAAAATGCCTTAAAGGAAGTGGAGGAAATTCTGGGCATCCCCATCCATGCCATCGTCACCATAACAGATATAAAAACCTGTCTGCACAACAAAAAAATAAACGGTCAGATCCTGATTGATGATCAAATGCTTGCAAAAATAAATAATTATCTTGAAACATACGGCGCTGCGTAGCATAATAAAACATACCTGAACCTGGAACATCTCATTCTCACCCTGGAAAGGTGTATACAGCAGTTTAAGAATTGACCCGTTTATTGCAAGCCTGAGTGCGGAGAAACATGGAAGTTTTCGTTGCAAGACAGCCTGTTTTTACAAAACACAAAAAAATTTACGGCTATGAACTTTTATTCAGATCCGGAATCGAGAATGTATTTCCAAATATCGACGGCAATATCGCCACATCAAATCTGATATCAAATATCTTTTTCCCCTTTGACTTCAATGAGATTTTAGGCAATAAAAAGGGCCTGATCAATTTTACCAGGGAATTAATCCTGCAGAAAGTTCCGTCATTTCTTCCCAAAGATCAGTTCATCATCGAAGTCTTAGAAACTGTCATGCCTGAAGAAGATATATTATCGGCATTGTCAAATTACAAGAGCAGCGGATACAGCATTGCGCTGGACGATTTTGTATATCATAAAAAATTTGATCCCATGATTGAACTCTGCCAGATCATTAAGTTTGATATACGGGAAACGCCTCTGGATGATCTTTTAGATATCATTGATGAGGTTAAATCTAAATTTAAAATCAAACTTCTGGCTGAAAAAGTGGAAACCCATGAAGAATTTAACACCGCAAAAAAAATGGGATTTCACTATTTTCAAGGATATTTTTTTTCAAAACCCGAGGTTCTGTCCACCACGGGAATATCGCCCAACCAGATAACAAAACTCAAACTGATCAACGAAATCCGCCAGAAAGAATTAAATTTCAGACGGATTGAAACTTTTATTAAAAATGATGCTCCGGTATCGTTTCGGCTGATGAAATATGTAAACTCTGTGTATTTTAACCGGAAAATCACCATTGATACGATTAAAGACGCCATCGCCTATATCGGAGAAGATGAGCTTCGAAAATTTATCAACGTGGTTGTTATTGCAGGCTTAGGCGCAGCCAAACCCAATGAGCTGGTCAGAGCATCCATTGTCAGAGCCAGGATGTGTGAAAAATTCAGTACGGTTTTCAATACCAAATTTACCGTGGACGAACTGTTCACACTGGGCCTTTTTTCTCTCATGGATGCCCTGCTGGACTGCAGAATGGAAGATATTCTTTCAAATATTTCTTTTTCAGACAAGATGAAAAACGCCCTGATGGGAAATGACCGGGAATTCAGCCGGATGCTGGATATTATTATCGGCTTTGAAACCGGCAACTGGGAAAATGCCATATTCAAGGCAATGGCCGGCTCTGCCATTGAGGCACAGTTTCCGGAAATGTATTTTACTGCCGTAAAAATGGCCAATGCCTTCTACTGCTGACCCATTAAAAAAAATAATACGATATTGACCTTATTCAGGAGTACAAAATGACTGCGCTTTTTATTGACAAATCTAAATTTATCATCACCATCGAGGTTGTGCCGCCTTTGGGAAATGATCCCAACCCCTTGCTGGACAAACTGTGCCAGCTTGACGGGTCAAAATTTGATGCCTTCAGTGTGGCCTCAAACCCTGTGGCAAAGCCCAGAATGTCTGCCATGGTCTTTGCCCATCTGGCACAAAAAGCGACGCAAAAACCGGCCATCCTTCATTTCACCATCCGGGATCACAACCGGCTGGGCCTTCAAAGTGAACTGTGGGGCGCAAAAGCCCTGGGCATTGATACCGTGATTGTTGTAACAGGAGATCCTTCTGCGCCAAAAGCGGATCTGCAAACCTCAACCGTATGTGATCTCAGTGTTTTTGAACTGATAGAAACCGCCCGGAATGCCGACCTTTATACCGGTGCTGTGCTGGATTTCCGCCCGGAGGTCAATGGTCTTTTACATGAAGCAAAACGACTGGAAAAAAAAGTGGCCTCCGGCGCTCAATTCATTGTTACCCAGCCGGTGTATGATGAAACCACGGCAACAAAAATTCATGCTGCGACAAAACATCTGGGCGTTCCGATTCTCATGGGAATCCTTCCGTTATTATCCTTCAGGCATGCTGTATTTCTGCATGACAAGGTGGATGGCATTGCTGTGCCGCAGAATTTAAGAAAACAGATGGAAGACAGCAAGGATCCGGTTCACACAGGGATTGATCAGTCAAAGCAGATGCTCAAACTGGCCCGGCAGATGTTTTCAGGCGCCTGTGTCATGCCGCCCTTTGACCGGTTTGATATTTTAAATCAGATTTTACGTTAAAAATTATTCGATACCCTGTTTATTTTTAGAATAGATAACCCGCTTGAGTTCATTCACAAATAGATTTTCCGTTATGGGTTTGACAATATAACTGTCAACCCCCATGGAAAGGGCTGTGTTCATGGTTTTCTGAATCGCTTCCACCGTCAGCATGACAAAGGGAATGTCTTTAAACTGTGCATCGGCTTTGACAATACGCAAAAATTCCATGCCATCCATATCAGGCATGTTCAAATCCGAGATAATCAGATCGATTTTCTGCTTTTTTACCACAGCCAGCGCTTCATTCCCGTCTTCTGCCTCGACAAACCGGTTGAATCCGGCATTTTCCAAAAATTTCATGACAATGCGCCGCATGGAAGCACTGTCATCCACAATTAAAATTGGCATATCCAGATTGATGTCTTCCATTTTTCTATCCTTTACAAAAATTTACCCTATTTAATATCAAAGATTCTGAAATGATATTGACCGGTTGTCCTGCGATCCTCAAAATAATGTTCAAGGGTCTGTCTGATCACCCTGAATGCAATATCATCCCAGGGGATCTCTTTTTCATCAAACAGACGAACCTCTGTGCTTTCACTGGTCGGCCCGAAATCCGTGGTAACCAGTTTTGCCCGGAACATGAAATACACCTGACTGACAAATGCGATATTAAACAGCCGGTAGGGCGCTATGATCTCAACCCTTGCTCTTGTCTCTTCTCGTGTTTCCCGCAAAGCGCCATCCTGAACAGATTCTTTGTCTTCCAGAAACCCTGCCGGCAAAGTCCATCTGCCTTTCTGGGGCTCTATATTTCTTTTGCATAATAAAATCTGCCCCTCCAGCTCAGGAATACACCCCACCACCATTTTAGGATTAATATAGTGAACATTGCCGCAATCGGTACATACTGAACGGATATGATCATCATCAACGGGAATTTTCTCTTCAACCGGAGACCCGCAGGCTGTGCAGAATTTTATCGGGGGCAATACCATGGATTCCTTTGCCAAATGGCTTTTATAGTCACAAGATCTTTATCATCACTGTCTTTTATTAGTACCGTTTTTAAGAAAGGATCGCAAGAAAAGAAATCTGACTATTTTTCATCTGCAATATCCCATAAGGCTTTGATTCTTGGATTGGAAAGGTTTTTTCTGCGGGTGCACAGCCCTAAAACAAACTGCGGCAGCGCAGGTGTTTCATCCAGAATTTCAACCTGGTTCAAAAACGGACTTTTTTCCAGAACCAGACGGGGGAGCAGGCCGATGCCATACCCAAGCGTGACCATGACAATAATGGCTTCATTTCCTGCGACCTGAGAATAAATTTTAGGAACAAAATTTTCAGTGGCCAGCCACTGATCTATCCGATCCCGGCTCAGGCCGTGTCCAGGGATAATCAAGGGTGTTTTTTCCCAGTCAATCTGCCCTGATTTGCGCACAATCACATCCGGCTGCGCAAGCGGGGCAATAAAAACCAGAGGTGTGCTGGACAAGGTTTTAAACTGCAGGTTTTTAGGCAGGAAGTCCGGTTTTGCAGCAATCACCACATCTGCATCCTGGGTAGCCAGTTTCTGCAGTGCCCTTGCCGCATCTCCTGTTTCAAGGTGGACCCGGACACGGGGATGACGTTTGCGATATTGCGCCATGATATCCGGGAAAATTCCGTATGCGGCCGTCACGGAACAATACAGCGTCAATTCACCATCCAGAACATCTTTTGAAGACAGTTCATTTGATAATTGGTCCCTTCGCTGCAGAACATCATCTGCATATTTTTTAAATGCAATTCCAGCCCGGGTCAGCGCAACAGTCCTGTTATCCCGGATAAACAGTTTTTCACCCAGCTCTGATTCCAGCCGCTGAATCACACGGGTGAGTGCAGATGGTGTAATATAGCAGGCCTGACTGGTTCTGGCAAAATGCAGGGTGCCTGCAAGATGTCTGAACAATTTCAAGTTTCGAATATCCATGGCTGACGATACTATCACGGCATTTCACATTTCGCAACAATACAAATTTATAAAGCTGCTGTCTGCAACAAAACGATTTGCATTTTAAGACTTGACACCTTCCGCCAAATATATAAAAATGCAAAATATAATTCTGCATAGCAAAATAAATTTTCCCAAAATGGAGAACACTTATGGCGAATTCTTCCAGCAACAAACCCGCAGACCAGGCAATCAATGAAATTACCACCTATGAAAAACAAGCGCTTGGCCAAAGATTTCCCGTCACCAATACCTACCAGCTAATCCAGCAGACAAAACATAAGTTTGGAAAAAATTTTGCCCTGGCCCAGCTGTACACTGCAGAAAAGGATGAAATGCCTCAATACCTGACATTTGACCAGTTCACCCGGAAAACACGGCAGATGGCCGGCCTCTTAAAAAAACTGGGGGTGAAACGAAATGATGCGGTTACCATTTTGCTGCCCACCCTCATGGAAAATCATATCGCATTCTGGGGAAGCCAGGCCGTGGCTATTGCAAATCCGATCAACCATTTTCTGGATGCGGATCTGATCTGTGACATCATGAATGAGGTAAACTCAAAAATACTGATCACCCTTGCGCCCAAAGACAGTCTGAACCTGAGCAAAAAAGCATCTGAAATCATTGCAAAGGTTCCGGGCCTGACCCATGTCCTTCTGACAACAGACCGTGCGGATAAAACAGTTGATATCCAGGAATTTAAAAACCTTTGCCTGGACCCTTTGAATATGGGGTCGGAGATTCAAATTCTTGATTTCAGCCAGGCGCTTGAAGAACAGGCAGATACATCTTTGCCGGAGGAAATGCCGATAAACTCGACAGATACTGCCATTTATTTTCATACCGGCGGCACCACGGGCAAGCCCAAAATTGCCATGCTCTCCCATGCCAGTGTCAGTTTTGTTGCTCAGGTTTATGCGGATTTCAATCACCATCATGGACCGTCCGCCTCTTTGAATGCCCTGCCCCTGTTTCATGTATTTGGAACCATTGCCGCATCTCTTGCGGTTTTTCTCCAGGGCCGGTGTGTGGTCATGATGACCCCCACAGGGTTTCGCAACCCCAATGTGGTCAAAAACTGGTGGCATTTTGTGGAATATTTCAAGGTTGCCTGGTTTGCCACCGTGCCCACCATTATGAATGCACTTCTTGAAATTCCAGTGGGCAACCATAATATTGACTGCCTTAAATATGTAAACAGCGGATCAGCGCCGCTGTCTGTCAACCTGAAAAATACCTTTGCCAGAAAATTCAATGTCACCGTGGTCAGCGGATACGGGATGACAGAATCCAGCTGCCTTATTTCCAGATGTCTTTACGGGTATGACACCCCTGCAGATACTGTGGGCTTGAGAATTCCGTACACCCGGCTCATTACTGCAAAAATCATCGGCAATACCATTGAAAGCATCTGCGAGCCCGGCGAACCCGGTGTGGTGCTGGTAAAAGGCCCCAATATATTCAAAGGGTATCTGAACCCGGCGGAAAACAAAAAAGCATGGACAGATACAGACTGGTTTAATACCGGAGATATCGGCATTCTTGATAAAGACCAGTACCTTCAGCTTACCGGCCGGGCCAAAGACCTGATCATCCGGGGCGGGCATAATATTGACCCGCAGGGTATTGAAATTCCCCTTGAAAAACACCCGGCAGTTTCCCAGGCAATTGCTGTGGGCCAGCCCGATGCCCACGCCGGAGAAATTCCCATCGTCTATGTCTGTTTAAAAGCCGGTCATTGTGCAACAGAAGATGAATTGCTGACCTATTGCCGGCAGCACATCTCAGAATCTGCGGCGGTTCCCAAAAGAGTGATCCTGCTTGATAAAATGCCGCTGACAGCTGTTGGAAAAATTTCAAAACCTGTTCTGCGCAATCAGGCCACAGAATATGCGGTTAATCATGTGCTGGAAACAGCAGGCATCCATGCAAAAGCCTTAAGCGCAGAAAACAATCCCCAAAAAGGCCAGGTGGTTCATATTTCACTTTCCTCAAAAAAACTGAAAGACCCGGCGCAAAAACTGCTGACCGGATTTCCTGTTATCATTGAATTTGATTCATAAAATTGGTATTACCCAGATGAATTCATCTTAAAATTATTTGGGAAACACTATGCAATTTAAAAATATCACCTATTCTATCCCCTGGAATCTGTTTTTGATCACCCTGGGAAGCATTATCTTCAGCATCGGGCTTAAAGCCATTGTGATTCCCAACGGCATGATCACCGGCGGCTTTTCCGGCGCAGGAATCCTTATTTATTATTACAGCGGTATTTTTACGCCAGGTATCTGGTATCTTTTGTTAAATATTCCCATCTTTATTCTGGGCTGGATCTTTGTCAGCAAACGCTTTTTGCTCTACAGTCTTTACGGGGCGGTGATCATCACCATTGCCATTGATCTTATCCAGTTTGAAATTGCACTTAAGGATCTGATGCTGGCAACAATTGCAGGCGGCGCTGTGCTCGGCGCCGGAGCCGGTATTGTTTTCAGATCCCTTGGATCTGTCGGTGGAAACGATATAATCGCAATTATATTAAATCAGAAATTCGGTATCCGGATCGGAACCTACAATTTCTGTTTTAATCTGATTCTTTTTCTTTGCAGTTTCGGATCACTGAACACAGAACTGATATTGTATTCCATGACCATGAGTTATATCACATCCCAGGTGATTGAATACTGCATTACCATGTTCAACCAGAGAAAAACCATCTTTATTGTTTCCGACAAACCCAAAGAAATAGCAGCGCAGATTCTGACCAATCTTAAAAGAGGCGCCACGTTTATAAAAGGAGAAGGCACTTACACCGGCCGCCCCAAAGACATCATACTGACCGTGGTCAACACTTTTCAGATCAAACGGGTTGAAGAAATCGTCTTCACCATTGATCCGGACGCTTTTTTAATTACTGAAAACACGTTTAACGTTCTTGGGAAAGGGTTCTCACAAAGAAAGGTGTATTAAAATGAAAACCGACTGCCATACCCAAAAACACGCCTTGCCGTCACAAAGAAACGAAAAAGCCACGTTCATTGTGGTTGTCATCACCCTGGTGACCATGTTTGTGGAGATTATTGCAGGAATTATAAGCGGATCCATGGCGCTTTTATCTGACGGGATTCACATGGGAACCCATGCGGTTGCATTGTTTATCACGTTGATCGCCTATGTTTTTGCAAGAAGACACATCCATAATGCCACATACAGCTTCGGCACCGGAAAAATCGGTGTGCTTGCAGGATACACCAATGCCATCCTTCTGCTGATCGCAGGCCTTGCCATGGCAGTTGAATCCATAAAAAGAATTATCCATCCGGTGGATATCCTTTTTGACCAGGCCATCATCGTTGCCATCATCGGCCTGATGGTGAATATTGTTTCAGCATATATTCTGGGCCATGGCAGCTCTAAAAGCACTCACGATCACCATGAACATCACCACGGCCAGGATCATTCCCATCATATTCATCAGGATCATAACCTGAAAGCCGCATATCTTCATGTCATCACCGATGCTCTGACATCACTGCTTGCGATTTTTGCCCTGCTGATTGCCAAATTTGCAGGTTTTATCTGGGCAGACCCCATTGTCGGAATTCTGGGGGCCATTGTGATTGCAAAATGGGCCATCGGTCTGTTAAGGCAGACCAGCAGTGTTTTGCTGGACAAAGGGGACTATTCTGATGAGATTGAAGCCATCCGGTCACAGATTGAGTCTGACACAACCCATGTCAAGGATGTTCATTTGTGGAAGATTTCCGAAAATGAGCGGTCGCTGATTCTCAGTATTGAATCCACGGCTGACAGGCCGCCGGAACACTATTATGAAAAGCTGAAAACCATTGGCAGGTATGATCATATCACCGTTGAAATCAACAGGATCACCACCAGATAAGGCCCATCTGTATTTTCTGTTTTTATTTTCTGCTTTTATTTTGCTTCTTTAATTGCCTTTGCTGCAATTTTATCAATAAGCGAAGGGGCAATCAGTTTCAGCCAGCGGCCCAGTTTTCCTCTCAAGGATGTGATTAAAATCCGGTCACGGTTTTCAACCGCCCTGATGATCAACTGCGCACATTCTTCTGCGGTCATGATCTTTGACTCCTGGAGCGGACTTTTACCCAGTGCCTTGCCTGAACCGTCCAAGGCTCTTTTGTGTATCTGGGACAACACAAAATCCGGGGCAATCATGATGACACTGACTCCGGTCTCCTTTAATTCCACCCGCAGCGAATCAAAAAAACCGAACATGGCATGTTTGCTTGCCGCATAGGCTGTCCGGCAGGGAACACCTGTCAAGCCCGCCACGCTGGCTATCCCGACTATCCGGCCCTTTGTTTTCTTAAGATATGGCAATGCATAATACGTGCAATACACCCCTGCCAGATAATTCAGATCCATGATCTGCTCAAACATTGAAAGATCCCTGATGTCCTCAAACGGGGTCCACATGGTTCTGCCTGCATTATTCACCAGAATATCAATCCGGCCATATGCGTCAAGGGTTTGGTTTATTAACCCTTGACATGCATCTTTATCTGTCAGATCTGCCGGAACCGTCAGAACATGACTGCCGAATAAGGATTCAATCTCGGCTTTGAGTTCATTCAGGCGGGCCTCATTTCTGGCGCAGATCACGATCTTTGCCCCACGCTGTGCAAATTTGAAAGACAATGATCTGCCGATACCTTCTGACGCACCGGTGATAATAACCACTTTATTTTCCAATGTTTCCATCATGCGTCTCCTTGATCTTATAAAAAAAGTGTATGATGGGTTATTGCATCCGGACATAAAGATTTCAAGCAATTTTACACTGTTCTGTCTGCGGGGTTTTTCTTTCCTTATTGCCTTTGTCCTTTTTTTAATGAATAATACAAGGGTTCATTCAATAAAATATCGCAATTATAAAGGCTGCTGGCTTTATGGCGAATCGGTTGAAAACGATATTACACGTCTGGTTAAAACAGGTGATGCTCTTCCTGGTTTTCCAGGTGATTCTCATTATGGCAGGCGATCATGCAGCCCTTGCCCTGGACCCGCCTGACAAACAACCTCCTCACACGGTTACCATTGCCTATAATGTTGACAACCCGCCGTTAAAATTTAAAAACAGCCAGCAGCAGGCAGATGGAATCCTCATTGATATCTGGAAATTGTGGAGCAAAAAGACAGGCATTCGCGTGATCTTCAAAGATGCCCGTTTCGCCGACACAATAGAAATGGTGAAAACAGGCAGGGCTGACATTCATGCAGGTCTTTTTTATACAGAAGACCGGGACTTGTTTCTGGATTACACCCTGCCGCTGATGGATATTGATTATTTTATCTATCATCACGAGTCCCTGAAAGGAATCAATACACTCAAGGATCTTCTTCCTTTCCGGACCGGTGTTCCCGCAGGCTACACCCGGATGTTCATGGAAGAAAACCTGCCAGGTGCTGCCGTGTCTGTATACGACGATTATCCCCTGGTTTTTGATGCTGCCGTCAACCGGAAAATCCAGATATTCATATCTCCGGTCATGAACCACGACTATTATTTTCAGACCCAAAAAATTACAAGCCCCTTTCGCTATGATCCTGCAAGGCCTGTGTATAAGCGCGTCTATCTGGGCGCTGTGCAGAAAGGAAATACCGGTTTACAGCATACCGTGAATCAGGGAATCAAACAGATCCACCCGGATGAAATTACAGCCATCCAAAAAAATTGGCTCAAGAACAATGAAAATATAAAAAAAACATATATCGTTGCCTGTGACAGCAACTACTCACCGCTGACCATGCTGAACGAAAAAGGTCAGCCCGCAGGTCTGTTTGTGGATATATGGCGGTTGTGGGCCCAAAAACAGGGGGTCCACATCAAATTTATATTTGATAACCGGGACGGCAGTATCCGGGCTGTGGAAAAAGGTCTTGCCGATTTTCATGCAGGCTTTGAAAACAGCTATGATGACCTTGCAGGATCAGATCCTTTTTATGAATTATCCGCAACCGTGTTTGTTCCTTTAAAAAAAGACTTTACCAGCATATTTGAATTGAACAACAAGGGTGTTGCATCCATTGACGCCTTTTATGCTGAACAGCTCAAAAAAAAACACCCGGCCTTGAAGATGGTTATTGCCACTGATTTTGATGATATTTTCGGAAAACTCACTGAACAAAAAATTGAGGGATTTATTGAAGACACCCTGGTTGCACAAGATTTGTTTTTTCGCCAGGGCCGCCAGAATGAATTTGGTGCCATACCTGATTTTTCAGTCACATCTTCCATCAGTGCGGTGACCCGGAAAACAAATACAGCCCTGCTTGATTTTATCAACCAGGGACTTGCATCCATCCCGACCAGTGAATTTTTGAAACTGGAAAACAAATGGCTTAAAGACCCTGAACAGGGGCACTACCATACCCTTAATTCTCCGGTGAATTTAACGCCTGAAGAAAAAAACTGGCTCAAAACCCACAGAAAATTCAAGGTTGGCGTTGATCCCCAGTTTCATCCCTTTGAATTTATCGACCCCCAGGGTCTTCATTCCGGTGCAGTTGCAGATTATTTAGCCCTGATTGAAAAAATGCTGGATATTGAATTTGATGTGGCACCTGACCTGTCCTGGCAGCAGGTCACATCCCTGGCAGAACAAAAAAAACTGGATGTGCTGTCTGCCGTGACGCAAACCCCTGAAAGATCAAAATTTTTAAACTTCACAGAACCCTATCTCAAATATCCCATTGTCATTGCCACCCGGAAAGAAACCCCGCCCATGGAAGGGCTTGAATCCCTGTCCGGTATTAAAACCGCCCTTGTCCGGAATTATGCGTCCACAGAACTTGTTCTTAAGAACCGGAAAGATATTGTTCCGATATTTGTGGATACGGTATACCAGGGTCTGGAGACGGTGATGCTGGGAAAGGCTGATGCCTATATCGGGGATGTGGCCACCATCTCTTTTCAGATACAGCAATACAGCCTGATCAACCTGAAAATAAATGCCCGGACCCCACTGGAAACCGAGGGACTGGCCATTGGCGTTCGCAACGATTACCCCAGACTGGCATCCATACTGGACAAGGCTCTGGCTGCCATTACCCCGGAAGAACACATGGCCATCCGGAAAAGATGGGTCCGCATCGAAATGCCGGGAAGTGAAACCTCCGCATCCAGGTCTGACACAGATATTCACATTAACCTGACCCAAAGCGAAAAAAACTTTATCCGGAATCATCCGGTGATTCGCATTGCAGGCGACCCCCAGTTTTTCCCGTTTGAATTTTTTGACAAACAGGGCAGATATTCCGGCATTGCCAGTGATTACGTGAATCTTCTCAATAAAAGACTGGGAATAGAAATGACCATTGTTCCGAACCTGTCCTGGCCTGAGGCCATGGAAAAATCCCGGAAAAAAGAAATTGATGTTCTTCCCTGCATCGGGGTCACCCGGGAAAGGCTCAAGTTTCTAAACTTTTCTGATTCCTATATCAGCAGATATGTGGTGATTATCACCCGGACAGATGCCCCTTTAATCCTTCGGACAGAAGATTTGGCAAACAAAAAAGTGGCCGTGCGTGAGGATACTTTCCATGAAGGATTTCTCAGGGACCGGACAGACATCACCCCGGTACTGTACAAAAAACTTCAGGAAGGACTGATGGATCTTTCCGCAGGAAAAACAGATGCCATGGTCGGGGATGTATCCTCCTCCATGTTCTGGATTAAAAAACTCCATCTGACCAACCTGAAAGTGGCGGCACCTGCAACCTATGAACCCCAGACCCTGCATTTTGCCGTCAGAAAGGACTGGCCTGAACTTGCCAGTATTATCAATAAAGGACTTGCTTCCATTTCCACAGAACAGGAAAATCAATTCTTAAACAACTGGATATCTGTAAAATACGATCCGGGCCTTGATCCGTCCGTACTCTGGCTGTATGCCCGCAGAATCATCTTTATTTCTGCCATCCTCTTTATCCTTGCGCTTCTATGGAGTTACAGCCTGAAAAGAGAGATCAATGAACGCAAAAAAGCCGAAGAAAAGATTAAAAAATATGCAAAAGAACTCAAGGCTGCCAATATTGAGCTCAAGAGTCTGGATAAGCTTAAATCCATGTTTATCGCCTCCATGTCGCATGAACTCAGAACACCCTTGAACTCCATCATCGGGTTTACCGGCGTGATTCTCCAGGGCATGACCGGCGAATTAAACGAAAAACAGAAAGATCAGCTTGGCAGGGTTTACAAATCCGCCAAACATCTGTTAAACCTGATCAGTGATGTCATTGATATTTCAAAAATAGAGGCCGGCAGAATTGACGTGTTTCCGGAATCCTTTAATTTAAAGGATGTTGTGGACGAGGCCGTTATCAATATTCAACCGCTTCTGGATACCAAACAGATCACCCTGACCCTGGATGTGCCGGAAGATATCATTATGGAAACCGATCAGAAACGCCTGCTGCAGTGTCTGATCAATTATCTGAGCAATGCTGCAAAATACACGGAACAGGGCCGGGTTTTTCTGAGGGTGATCCCGTCATCTTCTGATATCACCATTGAAGTTGAGGACACAGGCATTGGAATTGACAAAAAGGATATACCCAAACTGTTCAATGCATTTGAACGCATTGACTCGCATTTGAAAATAACAGCCGGGGGAACCGGTCTCGGGCTTTATCTGACCCGAAAACTGGTCACGGAAATTTTACAGGGCAAGGCCATGGTGAAAAGCACTCCGGGCAAAGGAAGTGTGTTCGGGTTCACCATTCCGCGGAAACTGGACACCCAGGCTGCACAGGACCCGGAGATATGACAGAAAATATGCCGGACAATTTAAGAATACTCATTATTGAAGACAATGAAAACAATATGGAATTGATTTCATTTATCCTTGAAAACAACGGTTTTTCAATGATCAAGGCTGAAACCGGAAAAAAAGGATTTGAATTTGCCTGTACCCTGAAACCGGATGCCATTCTTCTGGATATCCAGCTTCCCGACATTCCGGGAACCGATGTGCTGTCACACCTGAAAGCATCCCATCTCACCCGTACAATTCCGGTGATTGCGGTAACCTCTTATGCAATGGCCGGAGACAAGCATAAATTATTATCTGCCGGATGTGACGGATATATTGAAAAACCCATCGATCCCATGCGGTTTGTAAACCAGATAAAAAAAGTGCTGGGAGTATAAAATGAAAATATTGATTGCTGAAGATGATGAAAATTCAAGAGTCCTTCTTGAAAATGTTTTAACCGCTTCCGGGTATGAAGTGCTTGCTGCCGGCAATGGTCTGCAGGCACTGGCCATTCTTGAAAACCAGACACCGGATTTGATTATCTCGGATATCCTGATGCCGGAAATGGACGGTTATACACTGTGCCGTAATATCCGGACAGACAACCGGTTTTCATCCATCCCGCTGATTTTTTATACAGCCACCTACACGGATCCCAAAGCCCGGCAGTATGCCATGGATATCGGGGCCACTGCTTTTCTCATAAAACCCATGGAAATGGATCTTTTTTTAGAAGAAATCAAAAATACCCTGAAAAAAATCAACAACGACGAACTGCCCAAATCACCGTCAATTAAAAAAGACCCCTGTGACCTTGAACAGGAGTATACAAATGTGCTTGCCCAGAAACTGGATAAAAAAATCAGGGATCTTGAACTTGAACGGGAAAAGCTCAAACTCAGCGAACAAAAATACAAACGGATTGTGGAATCCCTGCGCCAGGAATATTTCTTTTATTCTCTGGATAAAACCGGTGTGCTTAGCTATGTCAGCCCGTCTGTTGAATTCATTCTCGGATATACCCCTGCAGAATTTGCAGGGTCTTTTGACGCATTTCTATCTGATCACAGCGTCAATACAAAAGCCATGGAATACAAACAATCCAGCCTGAAAGGGATTAAGCGTGCGCCCTTTGAAATGGAATTTTTACACAAAGACGGCTCCCCGAGAAAAATTGAAGTGTCAGAAGATCCTGTTTTTGATGCGCAGGGCCAGGTGGTCTCCATTGAGGGAATTGCACAGGATATTACCCAGAAAAAGAAAAATGAAAACCGGATCAGGCAGATTCATAAAATGGAGGCCCTTGGTACACTGGCCGGCGGAATCGCCCATGATTTCAATAATATCCTGTCTTCGATCCTGGGGTATGCAAATATCATTAAAGACGATATTAACCCGAACCAGCGCTCCTGCGTCTATGTCAGCCGGATTTTTGAAGCCGGAGATAGGGCCAGAAGCCTGATCTCCCAGATTCTGACCTATTCCAGGCAGACTGAACAGGCAACTGAATGGGTCAGGATACAGGATATCCTGAAAGAAGCCATGAAGCTGTTGCGGCCGGCACTGCCGTCCTCCATTGAAATTGATCTGAATATTGCCCCGGACTGCCAGCCGATCAAGGCTGATCCAACCCAGATTCACCAGGTGGTCATGAATTTAATCACCAATGCAAACCATGCCATCAAAAACAGGACAGGCAAAATCAGCATCCGGCTTTCGGAAAACCCGTATACAGACGAAGACAAAAGTCTTGCGTCATACCGGGAGCAGGGACATTATCTGTTGCTTGAAATACGGGACACCGGTTGCGGCATTGCCAGACACGACCTGGACAATATTTTTGATCCGTATTTCACAACAAAAAAAAAGGGAGAAGGCACAGGACTTGGACTTGCCATTGTCCACAGTATTGTTTCCGGTCTGGGCGGACATATTTCAGTGGAAACCGAACCCGGTGCCGGCACTGGATTTCTTCTGTGTTTTCCCTGTGGATGACAGAAAATTTCTGCCAATATTTAAAAAAGCAAAATATAATTTGACTCTATATCCATTTTTTTAATAAATGATATATTTACTTTAAATACCATTCAGGAAAAAAATATATGGAAACCCTTCTTGCCGGGCTGAATATTCTGACCTGGCTTCTGCCCGGACTTGTTTTTTCATATCTGCTGCTCTCATTGATTCTGACCTATGTTGTACAGCAGATTCCCCGAAATCCTGTGGATGATATTCCTGACTGGGGGCATGTTACAGACACCATCATTCCTGCCATTGACGGCAGATCCCTGGAGGTCTGGCGAATCGAACCGGATGCGGAATCCAGGGGCATTGTCGTGTTTGCCCACGGCTGGGGCAGAAACCGCGGACGGATGGTGGAGCGGGCCAGACAATTTGCCCGATGGGGGTTTACAACCGTGATCCACAGTGCCCGGGATCATGGAAATTCCAGCCCCAAAAGATTAATGAATGCTCTGCGCTTTTCTGAAGACATTGAAGCGGTGATGAAATGGATTAATGAACCGGTTTTGCTTTACGGCCATTCTGCAGGCTCTGCCGGGGCCATCATTGCTGCATTTAAAAACCCGTCCATGGTCAGGCTATTGTTTCTGGAGGCATCATACGCCTATACCCGTGAAGCCCTGCTCAGTCTTTACCGCTGGGTGAATCCGGTTTTCGGAAACCTGTTCGGTCCCATGATTGTCCTGTGGATGAGAATTTTTTACGGCAAGATTATTCATGAATACAGCCCGGGATGTCTGGCCGAACATATTCAGATGCCTGTGATGATCATTCACGGCCAGAACGACAGAAGATTTCCCCTGACATTTGCAGAAAAACTCAAAGAAAAATTCAAACCTGATCAGGTTTGCAGCTATTTTGCCAAAAATGCCGGTCATAGTGATTCAAGCCAGACGCCAGGTTATCCTGCTGCGGTCAAATCCTTTATTGATCAGTATTTATAGAAACAGATCGGTGCATATGCACCGAAACAGGTGGTGCATATGCACCGGCGTTTAAAAATTTTATGAAGCCAGACACAAAACAATAGCTAACCGCCTGAAAAGAAACTATTTTTAAAAGCAATTTAAACGGTATAATCCTTGCAGATTACAAAAATTACCACTATATTTTCTTGTCAAAAACAACGCTGAATAAACAATTTCAGCAAAAATGGAGGTTGGGTCTCATGTTAAAAAAATGTTTCTGGCTGTTCTTCATACTGAGTCTTGCTGTGTCCGTCTTTGCAGAAGACCGCCGAAAGCCTGTTCCCATAGAAGGGAAAAACATATTACCCCTTCGTGTTCTGGCCAGGCCGTTTTCCAATATTTACAACAGTCCGGATCTGAAAAGCGCAACGGTCAAGGAAAATATTCCGGCGTTTGCGCCGTATTATGTGTATACCCGACCCAGTGCGGAAGATATTGAGCTGCAGGACGGGTGGTATGAAGTGGGTGCAGACAACCGCGGCAATATAGCCGGATGGATGCAGGCTAAAGATGTCTTTGAATGGAAACAGACCATGTGTCTGGCCTATACCCATCCGGAAGGCCGCAGGCCGGTTCTCATGTTCTCCAGCAGAACCCCTCTTTCGGACATTATCCAGAAAGACGCCCAGGCCCGTGTGTCAGATGTAAACAGCATTTATACTGCCATAGAAACAAAACAGATACCGGACAATTTTCCCGTCCGCTCAATTGAGCCCAAACAGGCAGTGGATATCTCCACCCAGTTTTATCTTTTACCGATTTTATCCTTTGAAGAACTGGAAATAGACGGACGGGAAGGAAGACTTTTGCAGATTGCCGCTGCCACGGCAGGCGGTCCCAATGCCAGAGAATCCACGGATATCAGCCAGAACAAGGACTATCTGAACACAGCCAATCAGGCCGCCGGCGATGTTGCACCCAACGTATTAAAAGACATGAAAATCGATGTGGTTTTTGTTTCCGATACCACGGTATCCATGCGGCCTTACATCAAAGCAACCCTGGATGTTATCAAACAGGTCGCAAAAGATCTGAGTTCAGACCCGGCCACTGCCCGGAGTTTAAAATTCGGGGTGTGGGGGTATCGTGACCCTGTGGATAAAATTCCGGATATCGGCTATACCACCCATAATTATACCCCGCAACTTCTTCCGGCTGATGAATTTGTCCAGGCGCTTTCCCGGGTGGATGTCACAAAAATCGACAGCGATGATTATGCTGAAGATGTCTTCAGCGGGATCAATGATGCCATTGCCCAGACAGCATGGGAAGACGGCGCTATCCGTGTCATCATTCTTTTGGGGGATGCGCCGGGCCATGAAACCGGCCACAAATATAATGCATCCGGTCAGTCTGCCCAGACCCTGAGAGCGATTTCAGATGATGCCTCCATTTACCTGTATGCCATACATGTCAAAGCCCCGAGAGCGCAAAAATATCATGAACCTGCCCGCATCCAGTTTTCGGAATTAAGCGCCAATCCGGGCATGCAGGGACAAAGCGCATATTATTCTGTCAGCTCTGAAGACATGCCGGGCTTCACACAGGTTGCCTCTGATATCACATCTGCGCTGACCCTGATGCTCAAAAATGTTAAGCAGGGAAATATCAGTAAAAATCTTGGCACAGCAGGTCACCTGAGTGAAGAAGCCGCACTCTCGCAGCCATCACCGGTGGAAACAATCAATGGCGACTGGAAAATCACAGCCAATGGTCATAAAGGCATTCTGCATATTGAACCCGGCAGCACCACCCTTTCTCTGGGCGGGAAACTGGAAACCATGACAGATATGTCCTTTGACGGTTCTACCCTTGTTTTCACCCGTCCCATTCCCTGCTGTACACAAGTGTATACCGGCAAACTTCAGGCCGGACCGGAAGGCACCCAGCGATTTGAAGGCACCTTTACCCAGAAAGGGACAACAACTGTTTTCAAATGGAACTCAGACCGTGACAAGCCGATCAGCCAGACAGCCCAGGCCCAGCCCCCGGCAGACACGCCACCTGCCAGCGAAACACCGGCAACGGTATCGCCGACAATAAAGGACGACAGCAACCCCAGTGCCCAGCAGCTGGCCTACCAGATGGTGAAAGCAGCCATGGTGGACTGGATCGGAAAACAAAGCGGTGCCCAGGCACCAAGAGATATTGTTGCCTGGGCCACAGACAAGGATCTGACAGAACCTGCCATTCAGTCCATGGAAGTCCGGCTTTTAGTCAATAAGCGTCAACTGGATTCTCTGAACACCATATTAAAAGAAGTCATGGCTGCAGGACGAAGGGGCCAGATCGGAGGAGAAGACTTTTTCAGCGCCCTGCAGGCAACCTCTGCGGCTGCATCCCGTGATCCCAACCTGATCAAAAATGCAAAAAGCATGGCTGCCACAGGACTGATTCCCGAATTTCTTTCAGGCCTGCCTTACAAGAGCAGTCTGATGAGCATGAACAACGACCTGTGGATGAGCTGGTCCGTGGATGAACAGGATGAGTTTTTAAATGAACTGGAAGCCAAAATGCAGGCCTATCAATCCATTCATGACCGGCCCGAAGGATGGATCGCCCTTTCCTCGGAGGATGACCCGGATGAGCATGTTTACCCGGTAAGCCTGGAACTGCTTCCATAAGTGCTTTCATGATACCCAAAACCGCTCATGTGCTTTCCGTTCGACGGCTGACCCACCTGCGCTCCCAGGCCGGGGTTCATTTTCAGCTCATGGTACCGAAAATGAACCTGGCCCCGGGGCAGTTTGTTGCACTGGTCGGCCCCAGCGGATGCGGGAAATCCACGCTTTTAGACATACTGGGTCTTACACTCAAACCCCAGGAAATCGAAAGCTTCAGCATTACTGATCATACAGGCCCTATTGATCTGACTGCCCTGGGCCATGCAGAACTTGCAGGAGTCAGAAGCAAGCATATCGGATATGTTCTGCAGACCGGAGGACTTCTGCCTTTTTTAACGGTTCGCCAGAATATTGCGCTTCCCCTGCGGTTGAACCGGCAAAAAGATCTTGGCCCGGTGGACGTCATTGCCCAAACCCTTGGAATAAAAGAACAACTGGACAAACTGCCAAGTTTTCTGTCCGGCGGACAACGGCAAAGAGTGGCCATTGCAAGGGCGCTTGTGCATAAACCTGAAATTGTACTGGCAGATGAGCCCACGGCTGCCGTGGATGAACTGACTGCCAGAGAAATCCGGGATCAGTTCAAAACCCTTTCCAAAAAACTCAACACCACCACCATTATGGTGACCCATGATCGATCCTTGATTAAAGGCCAGGTGGACCGGATATTCAGCTTTAATATAGAGCGTAAAACCAGAAAGCTGACGCTTTCCACCCTTCAGGAAGTGAAAACCCTATGAAGCGCCCCCAAAAACCCACAGGGCTGATTGCCGGACTGGCATGGGCTGACCTCAGGCACGAATGGGTCCTCAGTCTGTGCCTGTGCCTTGCAGTCGCAGCTGTTGTGGGGCCGCTGCTGCTGCTGTTCGGCCTTAAAACCGGCACCATAGAAACCCTGCGCTCCCGCCTGCTGCAGGATCCCCGAAACCGGGAAATCCGCCCCATGATCAGCCGCTCCTTTACTCCGGAATGGCTGGACAAACTGAAAGCAGACCCTAAAATTGCGTTTCTGGTGCCCACCACCCGAAGTATCTCGGCCAGCGTGGAGCTGACATCCACTGCAGGCAGTCTCACTCTGGAAGCCCAGCCAAGCGCCCAGAATGATCCGCTTTTGACACAAAACAATGCAACCCCGCCTGAAGAAAACCAGTGTGTCCTGTCAGACGAGGCAGCCAGAAAGCTTTGTGCAAAAACCGGAGATGAACTGGAACTTACGGTCAAACGCCTTAAAGGCAGCAGCTTTGAAGCGGGAAAAACCAGACTGAAGATATCCGGAATTCTGGACCCCAGGGCCACGGGCCGGGATATGGTATATTTTCATTTAAGCCTGTTGGAAAACATCGAGCAGTTCAAGGACGGTCAGGCGGTTCCGGAACTGAACTGGAAAGGCGCTGTTCCCCTGGCTGAACCGGTATTTGATGGTGTGGTCATCGGTACGGACACCCCCATCGATCCGGTGCTTAAAATCAAGCTGACCTCAGGCACCGGGTTAAGCCGCCTGGAAACCCTGACAGCGGATGCGCAGTTGACCCGGCTGGGGTATGTATTAAAAAACAAAAAATTTATTTCGTTGATCAGCACCAAACGCGCAGTGGGCCAGGATGTATTGACCACTGTCAGCAACCGCCTGCGGGGTAAAAACGCCCTTGTGCTGCCCTGGGTTCATCCCCTGGAAATTCAGCTGGGAGAGGACATAACGCTTCTGGCATTTGCTCTGCCCAAAGCAGACGGCTTAACTGTCCCCTGGGCGCAGGAACTGCCAATGGGCCCGGACTGGCGGCAGATCATCCTGCCCGAAGATATCCGGTTGACCCCTGACAGCCTGTTAACACTGGTCAAAGAAGACCGTATTAACATACCTGTAACACAGAATAACACCATTTTTTCTCCGGGACAGTTTGCCCTTATTCCACCGCAGCTTGCCGGTATTCTCAACCTGAGCCTGCGGCGCAATATCAGCTGGCTGCCGCAGGCGGATCAGTTTATATTAAAACGCAGGGGCTATGCTGCCTTCAGAATGTACGCAAATACCCTGGATGATGTGGAGCCTTTAAAACTGCAGATGGAAGCCCAGGACATCCCCGTACACACAGAAGCTGAACGCATCCGGGATATCAGGGAGCTGGATAAACATCTGGGGATGATCTTCTGGCTCATTGCCCTGGGCGGGCTTCTGGGCGGCGCAGGATCGCTGATGGCAAGCCTGTATGCCTCGGTGGAGCGCAAACGCCGGGATCTTGGTGTCCTGGGGCTGATCGGATTCACCAGGGGAAGCCTTTTGTGCTTTCCGCTGTATCAGGCCTTTTTTTTAACTCTGGGCGGGTGGATTCTGGCCCTTGGATTCTACACCGGCATGGCAGCGTTGATCAACCGGCTTTTTTCTTCACAGCTTTCAACCGGTGAAAGCCTTTGCCGCATGAATTTTGACCATCTGGCCTATGCTGCCGCAGGCGTTATCCTTTTAGGACAGCTTGCCGCAGCCCTTGCCGCCCGGCGGGTCATTTCCATTGATCCGGCCGAAGCATTAAGGGACGAATAATCATGAAAGTACGGATTTTTTTAATTTTACTGGTCTTTTTTACCGCTTTTACAGCACATGCCCAAAAGACTGTGGACAACCCGAGCCCGGATAAAGATGATTTTATTCTGCCGTTGCCCGATAACCGGCAAATCGTGTTCAGGCCTGTTTTTATCAACAAGGGCGAGTCTCCTTTTGCCCAGCGCAGCTTCAGAATGGGTGATCCGGATGGCGGGTTCAAGGAACATCCCACGGAAGTCAGCCTGAGCGGTTCTTTTCAAGGACAGGGCAAATCCGGTAAAGACTGGTTTTATTACATGGCAAAATATGAAATTAATCAAGGCCAATGGGCTGCGGTCATGGGCCTGCCTGCACCGGATAAATCCGCTGATGACAAACCTGCCAATACCATCACCTGGTTTGAGGCCCAGCAGTTTTCAGACCGGCTGAACCTCTGGCTGTTTGCCAACGCCCTGGACAGACTGCCAAAATCAGGTGCCAGCCCCGGATTTATCCGCCTGCCGTCGGAAGCTGAATGGGAATTTGCCGCCCGCGGCGGTGCCATGGTTTCCGCCGATGCCTTTGACCGCAGAGTGCCGTATGAAGACCTGCTCACCAACTGTGAATGGTTTGCCGGACCCAAATCCAGCCATGGCAAATTAAAATCCATCGGGCGCCTTGCGCCCAATCCTCTGGGCCTGCACGACATGCTGGGAAATGTGTCTGAAATGACCGGCGGCCTGTATATGATCGAATACTACCAGGGACGTCCGGGCGGATTTGTTGCCAGGGGCGGGCATTATCTGACCTCTGAAAACAAGCTGCGCTCCAGCATGCGCACCGAAGAACCGTTTTATATTTCAGGCGGCAGCGCCCCGCCAAAACCCAATAAAAAAGACACCATGGGCCTGCGTCCGGTGCTTGCCGCAGTGGTCTTCAGTGACCGGGCCGCAGCCCAGTCCTATGAAGATGCCTGGGAAACATACCGGTCCGGGGCCGGAGCTGCCACCCCGGCCGCAGTAAGCATCGCCCCCACCAGTGAAAAAAGCAAAGTCACCATCGACCAGGCAGAACAGTATCTGGGCCGGCTGGAAAAATTGGCTGCAGGAAATTCCCAGATGCAGCAGGATCTGGGCCGCCTTAAACGTGTTATTGCTGATGCTCAGTTTATTCAGGCCAAAGCAGATGCTGAAACCGCCTATGCCTGGTTTAAAATTGCGGCAGAGCGCGGGTTTTTCATCCACCTGGAAAGCAAAAAGCTGCCCACGGTGCGCCAGTTGATTGAAGCTGCAACTGCGGGTCAGCGCCAGGACATGATTGAAAAACTCAAGACCCGCCAGGCCGAGATTGAGGCAAACATCCGCCAGGCCATGGAAAACTATTCTGCGTCCCTGCGCCAGCTGGACACCCTGGGACAAGCCGCTGTCCACACCGGAGAACAGCGCTATTTAAAATTTCTTCTGGAAAATGATGCAGCCCAGCAGGTACGCGCGGCAAAACTGGTAACCCGGCATCTTCAAACCCTGACAAAAACAAAACGCACTGCCCCGGAAGAATGGCAAAATGACTTAAGCACATTAGGCATATAAGGAGGTTTTGAAAAAATGTTTAAAAAAATAATTTTGATCAGTGCCCTGTTCATCCTGTTATCTCTGGCAACAGCCTATGCACTGGAACAAGGAGAACCCCGGGACACCTTAAGCCTGAAAGACATCCCTTTTTTTGAATATGACCTAAAGAAAAAAGAAGGCCCCAAAACATATCAACTCAATCTCCCTGTGGCCATTGAAACCCAGGGTCTGAAAGGGCCTTTGCCCCTGGACAATCCGGTTGCCGACTATTTTTGGAAAACATTCAAGGATTCTGGCATAAGCAAAGCTGTGGAATACAATCCAGGCGCACTCAAAGATTATCAAAATCCATATATGCGGGTGGTTGGTGTCCAGAGCGTGGGAACCCCTGTCAAAATTAAAATACTGGCCCCGGCCCTTGACGAGATTACCATGCCTCTTGCAGGTACCGGCGGGAAAGCCGGAAATGTCAGATACAAGGCGATCAAACGGATTTTCAGCATCAGAATTCTGGACCGGGAAGGGGAAATGACCCTTGACAAAGATAAGGAAAAAATAAAATTTGTTGAAAATAACGATGCCCTGGAAATCAGCTGGATTCCTTCCCTGCTCGAAGAAAAACGAGGACCGAAGCTGACCGCCCCCATTGTTCTGGAAATCAATCTGCAATATAAGATAAGACTTGAGTCCATTTTAGACGGCAAATACCTGGGTGGATTTTTTCAGGAAGGATGGGTGGAAAGACGCGTGGCCTGGATTGCCATGCCGGTCTGCGGCATGGAATTCGGCAAAGACGATGAGCCCATTGCCTGTCCTGCCACGATTGCCAAAGGTCCTTCATGGAAGGAATATGATCTGGGAGCTGTCAGCATTCAGATTCCGGACAACTGGGATAGCCGGGTCAAGGATGGAAATGCCAAATTTGAACTGGGCAATGAAATCGCAGGCATCACGGTGGTCAGAGAAGAAGGCGGCGAAAAAATGATCCAATACTTAAAAGAAAAAACCGAAAAGAAAATAAAAATCAGCGGGCTGGATGCCATTGAGTATAACGGCCTGGTAAAAGACGGCAAAGCCAGGGCAAAATTGATTCTTTTCAAAGACAAACCCTCTGATGGAAAGGATCTTGGCATTGCAACCGTTCTCAACGATGATAAATATGAAAAAATCCTTGAGGCTGCTTTGACATCCGTGACCGTAGACAAGGGCAAGGCGCCTTCTCCGGACATGGCAGCCATTCCCACGCCCCATATACCGGAACTGTCTGATCTTGGTAAAGGCGATTACAGCTATTCTTCAGAGAATATCCCCCAGGCTGAATATGAACCGGCACAATCCGCACAACCTGCAAAAAAAGAAGAAGAACCTGCAGACACCAAGGTAAATATCCCCCCTGAAAAACAAACCGCCTTGACCGGGCAGGATACAGACAGCGGAACTGTAACCTTGATAAAAGGAATCGGTGATTTTGTCGGCCGAAGTGAAACCCTTCAGGGAGACGGCTCTTCAGACACCCATCTGAAACTTGCGATCCAGGCGCCCAACAAAACCATCACCGGCATCTGCCTGAGAGAGACAGGCACCCGAAATGCCATATGGGATACGACAGCGGGCAATGACAGGTGGCTTGTGGCTGTGACAAAAAAAAATAAAGTCCTCAACCAGCCGGACGGAACCTTGCAGTATACGCTGGGCGCTGGAAACGAAAAACTGGATCTGTGGCTCCAGGACAACCATGTCATTGCCGCAGGGAAAAAAGAACTGGAGCTTGTGTTAAGTTTTGATAATAATGAATCCCTTATCCTTCCACTGAAACGATAAGTCCCCTGAAGAGATAAGGGCTGTACAAAAAAGGAGTATGATCATGTCTTGTAAGTTTCGTTTTACTGCCGTTATTTTGATACTGGCAATGTTAAGCATGCCTGTGGGCTGTGTCACCACAGGAACAACCTCGGATGAACAGCAAACCAAAAAAGAAGGCACCGCTGTCGGCGCGGGCGCCGGCGCTTTGATCGGCGGTATAATCGGTGCGCTGGTCGGAGGGGATACTAAAGGTGCCCTGATTGGAGCCGCTGTCGGTGCTGCAGCCGGTGGTGCTGCAGGATATGCCTATGGAAACCATGTGGCATCCAAAAAAGCGGAATATGCAAAGGAAGAAGACTGGCTGGATGAATGTATTGTCAGCGCACAGAAAGTCAATCAGGACACCCGGATCTATAATGAAAAAATCCGTACGGATATTGCCCTGCTGGATACCCGAACCCAGAAGCTGCAAAAACAGTACGCAGCCAAAAAAACGGATAAACAGACCCTTATGGCAGAAAAAACAACCATTGACGCTGCCCTGAAACTGACCTCAGAGAAACTGGACCGGGCAAAATTTGAGCTGGATTCCCAGAAACAGGCCCTTGCCCAGGTGGATAAAAAAGCGCCGACAGACAGCTCCAAAGCCCTGGATGCTGAAATTGCCAAACTGGAAAAACTGATCGCTGAACTGGAACAGCACAGTAAAGATCTGGCCAACCTGTCCAGCCGTATGTCGGTTTAATGAAGGAGGGTTTTAATACCATGAAATCCGTTATCTGCACCGCAGCATGTCTGCTCATGCTCTTGAGCCTGAACGCCTGTGTTTCATCTTCAACAGAAACTGATCCCCGCAAAGGGGGGCTGTTCGGGTATAATCCCAAAGCCTATGAAAAACGGATTGAAGAACGCAAGGCCATACTGGCTGACACAGAATCAGATACCCAAAGCGCCAAACTGGAAAGCCGGAAACTGGATGAAACCAGACAGGAAAAACAGGCCCGATATGAGGCCATGAAAACCAGACTGGCTGCCCTGTATTCGGAAAGCGGCAAACTGCAGCAACAGCTGGAACAGGCAAAAACCGCCAATGCCCGGCAGGAGCAGGAACTCAAACGTCTGCAGGATCAAGTGGCTGCCCTGCGCACCGATACAATAAAAGTCAATACTTCCAGTGCATCGGACAGTGCCAAACAGGAAACAATCAAACAGCTTCAGCAGAAAATGGACACCCTTCTGAAAGAAGCTGCGGATTTGAGTTCTTTATAACCCATGCGACGGATATCTGTCATACTGCTTGTTTTTCTGTTGTGGCCCGCACTGCCCGGAAGGGCTGCAGCAGAGAATATGGTCTGGACCAATGACCAGGCCATGCTGCTTTTTTTTGAAGCCGTAACCCAGATTAAAAAACATGGCATTGACTCCCCTTCTTCGGGCCAGATCACAACAGATGCTATAAAAGCCTATATGAAACAGCATGATCCCTATGGCAGTTATCTATCCCCGGAAGAATACCGTTTGTGGAAACAGGCCCAGGATTACAGGTACCATGGCATCGGCATGGAAATCATCGAACGGGATAACCGCGTTTACTGCCTGCCGCACCCCAAAGGACCGGCCTGGACTGCGGGAGTCAAACAGGGCGATGAACTGCTGGCAGTGGAAGGAGAAACAGTTGCAGACAGATCCCTGTTCTGGGTGGGAAGCCGGATCAGGGGCCGGGAAAACACCACCGTTCACCTGACCATCCGCAACAGCCAGGGTCAGCTAAACTTGAGTATCAGCCGCAGCCCGCTCAAGGATACATCTGTCTGGCCGATCCCGTCGGAAAAGTTCAATATCCTTCGTATCAGCCATTTTTCCACCCGGACATTTGAAGAAATAAAAACTGTTCTGCACAGCATATCCGATGATAAACCCCTTGTTCTGGACCTGCGAAACAACCCGGGCGGAGACCTGTTTGCCGCAGTGGATATCGCAGGGCTTTTTCTTGACCCGGGCAGCAAGATTTTAACAGTGAACACAAATCAGGACAGAACCACCTACACTGCCAGGGGCCGGTTGCACACAGGCAAGAAAATTGCCGTCTGGCAGAACAGATTCACGGCCAGCGCTTCCGAGGTTTTAATCGCAGGCCTTACGGCCCATGATGCAGCAATAAGCTTCGGCTCCACAAGTTACGGAAAAGCCATGACCCAGAATGTAATAGAACTGTCTGATGCTTCGGCTCTGATCATCAGCCGGGGCAGTCTTTCAGGCCCCAACGGGACCTCCTGGCAGACCAGGGGGCTTGAGCCCATGGTCAGGATAGAAAATCCTGCTGCATCCTGGGAACAAATCACCTATACAACACTGAAAAATGAGGCGTCTTTTTGAAAAAAATCATATCATTTTCAGGGCTGTTCCTGCTTTTTTTTCTGGCAACCGCCCTCCATGCCCGTGAAATCAGCTGGAACAAATACGTTATTCCCCTGACTGAAGACTGGCAGGCAGAAGATCTGGAAAACAATACCTCTTCTCAACTTACGCTGGTATCTGAGCAACAGGGAATCCATGCCACTGTCAAGCTGTCGTTCAGACCCCTGAACAAAAAACCGGTTACCGATTCTGCTGCCTGGCTCAAAGCGTACACGGATAAATGGATATCCTTTAAATTTTCAAATTCCGACATCCTGGAAAAAGGCCCGATCACTTTACTGGGGCACAAAAACTGCCCTGTGGCCACCGGAAGGAAATCAACCATGGCGGTATATCAGTTTCTGCCCATGATTGACGGATACATCTACAATATCATTGTCAATCTGGACCCTTATCCGGAAAAACCACTGCCATTGTATATTGTCGGCTTTCTGGAGCGCATCAGTTTTAACCATCATGGCGGAAAGGTATCCCCTGAACAGGTCGCACTCCCGCCGGAAAAGACTGTGCCTGAGCCTGCAACAGAACCCCGGCTGCCACCGCCGTCCCTGAGTGAACAGTTCAATGAATCTGAACTCAAGGCACTGGACAACCGTGTCACATCGGTCAGCGATTTTTTTGAAAATGCAGACAAAGCGGGCCTGTCCAGCACCATGCTGCCCGGTCAGCAGCAGACATTTAAAATTGCCATTGAAAACGCCAGCCCCCGGGAACTTGCCCTGTTCGGCAAGGCACTGAAATCACGCCGTGTCATCGCCATGGGCAGAGATCTGGTTGAATATGAAATTACAGATGGAGCAAAAACATATGCTGTCAGTTTTATCCTTTTGGACGGAAAATGGTACCTGTACCATTTCTAAATCATCCATGCCCCACTATATAATTCGGTCTATCCTGACTTCAGTGGTAGCACTGATACTGATCTTTAGCTGTTTTAATCAGCAGCTGTGGGCATACGCCAACAAAAGCAAGGGTCAGCCGGACCAGACAACCAACCGCGTGGACGGCCCCCACGGGAAGATTAATTTTCTGTCTTTGCTTTTGTATCAGTCAATGCTTGAAAAAAAGCAGTTAAAAACCAATGTCACCTTTGACCCTGTTTTCAGATATCAATTCCGTGACAACCCTGTTGGACAATCTGCAAGAATACTGGAGGGTGAAAGCATTTACCGCAGCGGATATTTTTATCCCAATGACGCATTCAAGGAAGGTGCCAGAATCGGGCCCACCTATTTCTGCCTTACCGGCAACAAAAAACTTAAATTTACGGACTGGCTGATCGAGGCCGGATTTACGGCAGATGAACCGGAAGTGTGGATGGGACTTCGCCATTTTTACGACCCGACCACGGGTAAGGGACTTACTGATTTTTCGCATGATTTGATCACCGAATCCGGGAATGTCGCGGTCAACGAAGTACTGGGCCGACCCGATATGGATGCCAGAACCTGGGCCCTGACCGGACCTGCGGACCAGAAATTTGCAGCCAATCCCTGGAGCTGGGAAAAGGGAATCGAAGCCATGCGCAAAGCGCTGGCCCAGACCAGATCACCGGAGCTTCGGGATGCCCAGTTTGTCATTGCATGGCGCGCACTGGGTGAAACCATGCACCTGCTGGCAGACATGACCGTACCGGCCCATGTCCGCAATGATTCCCATCCGGGTGTGTATGATTATGCCGGGATGGCCCCGGATATATACGAGACCTTTGTCACAGAACAGTTGATCCAGTCCGTATGGAACAAAATCATCGGGAACAAAAGCATCGACCCGGCCCTTCGGGATGCGGTAAGCTGGAATATGCTCCAGGATATGGATAAAACCATTCAGCCCCCGGACCTGTTTCATTGTCTGGCAACCTATACCAACAGCCATTTTTTTTCAGCAGATACGGTCAGCGGCACGGTTGAGCATGGCGGGCAGAAAGTCCAGATTTTAAATGCCAACGGGCAGAATGCCTATCCAGACCCCAAACTGGCATTATGTAATCCGGTGGTCTCAAAGGACCGCCTGCTGTGGCCGGATACCATTTACTATCAGGATTTTCCCATGGGCAGCCTGACCCAGACAAATAAAATCAAAAAAATCCCTGTGGCCCAGCTTTCCTGGACTGTCTCCCAGGGATGGTTTGAGTTCGGGAAAAAAAGCGTTCAATACAATGGCTTCACCGCAAGCTCTCTGGTGAACCAGGCCATGGCAGAACATCTTCTGCCCATTGCGATTTATGCAAATTCTAAACTCATTGACTGGTATCTGCCGCGGCTGGAAATCGTTCTTGACAGCCTGAACCTGGATAAGGCCACATTAACCGGCATGATCCGGCATCACCCATACGGCGTTCATCCCCAATGCACTCCCTTGATGTTTAATCTGCCCGAAGGCGGTCAATGGGTCCGGTTTCATGAACTTTACGTGGACGGGAAAAAGCTGTTTGCCGACCAGTATAAACTCAAAATTCAAAACAATCAGATCTCTGTTGACCTGAGCCCATTAAAAAAACCGGCTCTTACGGCATCCTCAAGAGTTTCCATGTCTCTGGATATGGGCGGCATCCGTATCCAGTCCGGATCAATTGCCCCGACAGAAGATTGCGGGTACTGGGTCTTTACCCAGATTAAGGAAACTGATGAAAAATTCAAATGGCACGGCAATGGCGCAAAATCCACCCATGAGCCCGGTAAAAACAAAATTTCCGGCAGCGTCAATATTCAAATTCCCAAGCTGATTAACTATTCAGTCCAGTCTGAAATCCAGTGGGGAGACATGCCCGAGGTTATTCCCACAGGCGGCAGATGGGCAATGGAATATCAGGGCAAAACCGAATCCAGCGGCAAACCGAGCACAGAAGTCAATGACCCGAACCGCTATCAGATTTCCTCAGGCATGACCAGTGCTTTTCCCGGCCCCAGACATGGTGAATTTCAGATTGACTATCGGCATGAAGAAGCGGTTTCCACCCAGGGCCCCACCCTTGACGGAGGAATTGTCTCATCCTCGGGCCTGCTGAATTCCGGAAAAGGGCAGATCCGGGCCGGACAGGCCGGAGCAAAAAAAGCAATTATCCAGTTTTATCTGGCAGCGCCTTCCTGGCGGGATTCGATGACCGGCGGCCAGCGAAAGCCAACTGAATTTTTTATCCTCACAGCCCAGACCCCGGCTGGAAAAGTTCGACAGATGTATGCCTACCGGTTTGTAAAAAAATTAGACCCGGATCAGCAAAAACTGCTTGCGCAGACACTGGAAAGCCCGTCATACCAGGGAGCGGTCAAACAGCCAAAAATTAATTTCAACTCCGGCGCAACAGCTTCAGCAATGCATGACAGTGCATCTTCTCCGACTCAAAAAGGCGGGCCCAAACTGACCGCCCTGCGCTATGTCCCGGCGCGCCCCAAAAAGCAGGAACCCGTTGTGTTCAAAATTGAGGTGGTGAATCCGCCGGAGTCTGCCAGTTACACCTGGTGGATGTCCGGAGACGTTCCGGCAGACCCAAAATCTGCGCCCCAGCCCACTGCATGGACAGACAAGCCTGAATTGCGCTTCACCTATGGCAGCGCAGGAACCTGTCAGGTCACTGTCTGGATGAAAGACAAAAAAACACAGCAGTTTGTGGCCAGACAAAGCTGGAAAATCCATATAACGGAGTGATCAGATCTTTATGGCCGGGGTGTTGCTGAAATTTTTCAGGAGACTGATTTTGCCAAGAATATTGAATTCATTTATAATCAGCGCCGGAATCTGTGCTGCTGTTTTATTCTGGTGGTGGCCTGCTGCGGATTTAGTTTCCATTCAGCCGATGAACTGGTCGGCAGAATACAAAAACAAAATCGTGTCACCCAAAAATTATTTTGGAATCACGGGCTTTGCCAAACGCATAACCTCATCTGACAATCCGAAACCAACCCTTCAGGAATTTATCCATCAGCAGACAAGAGACCGGTTGATTATTTCCACTTCTGATGCCTTAACCTCCTGGCTGCGCCAAAAATTATCCGACCCGCTTTTTGAC
The DNA here is from genome assembly GCA_018821535.1 of Pseudomonadota bacterium. Classification (GTDB taxonomy): domain Bacteria; phylum Desulfobacterota; class Desulfobacteria; order Desulfobacterales; family Desulfobacteraceae; genus Desulfobacula. The sequence continues at coordinate 94,344 of JAHJLV010000034.1, forward strand.
CCGGATAAACCTGTGTTTTTAAACACAACTCATCCCATGCTGCCGGATATTCATCTGCCCTTTGGTTATATTGAAATTTCAGACCATACCCAGAAAGCCTACCTTGAGTTCAACCGGCTGGAACCCGATGAACTTTCCAACAAGAATATTCCAACCCATCTTCGTTTCCCGCACAGAACTTTGGCCCTGCTGATCCTGGGCCTCACCCTGGTCTGGTTTTTTATGGCAAAATTTTTACCCGGCTCAAAAAATATCATTGCTCACAGCACTGCTGCAACCGGAACAAGCGTATTCATGGGCATCTTTACAGCAGGAACCACCGTAATGCTTCTGCCTTTTTTTTACGGATGGATTAATGATTCTCCGCCGTTTGTCTTTGTCGGGGGATTTATCGTAATTCTGGGCATCATCGGTCTGTTCATGTTCGGATACCAGATGATTGCAGCATACGCTCTGATCAATGGAAAGCAGTTGATTGCCCACTGGACATTTGATCCTGAGCAATGGCGGATTTTCACTGAAAAAGAATACAGCACGGAAAAAAACGAAAAACGCCTGATGCTGGTGGTGATTTCGGGAATCATCCTGCTGGTGGGCGGCATCTTCTGGCTGATCATGCGGGACAAGGCTGCGGGAATTGTATTTCTGGTCCTGCTGGGTGTTATTGCGATCATCGCATTTGTTGCGGTTATTGTTCCCTGGCTGACCTACCGCAGAAACCTGAAGCAGACCGGTGATATTTATATCGGAAAAAACTGTCTGTATTTAAACGGTGCCATCCACACCTGGTCCTTTGCCGGAGCGCGGCTTGAAGATGCAAAACTTGTCTTGAAACCATCACCCCTGATCAATATCACCTATACCTACTGGACATCAGCAGGACGCAATTTTTATTTTTACCGGCAGGCCGCCACTGTCCGGGTGCCGGTTCCCGAAGGAAAACGTGAAGAGGCAAGGGCTGTTGTGAATCAATTAGAAGAAGTTATATTCGCCAGCCATTAACCCGTTTTTACATGTAACGCTAATACTCCATGAGAAATCCTTTTAATTTTGCATCTGGATCCATATCGTTCCACTCTGGTCCTTTAAGCTTTCCTGAACCAAAAAAATGCAGGTGGCTTTCATTTCCACCATAATTATTGGGTTCGCCCGGAGCAAAATTTCGATACTCAAATGGTTCAAGGGTTACCCATGACCAGGTTTCAGCTGGTGGTGCCTTCGGGTTCTGTTTATATCCACCTAGCCATGGGCCGATCCCGTTTGCCGCACCATCAACAAACCAGACCCTGTCATCAGCGCTGGCGACCGCAAAGGCTTTTTCATTTTCAACAGCACTGGTGATGACCGCAAGATCACCACCCATTTGCCGGGCACGCTGCCTGGCCTGCTCAAAGGTGATACCCTCCGGTGTCAGCACCAGCTTGAATTGCCCGGACCTCTGGGATATTTTTTGATTAAGCTGCTGTCGGGCTAAGGCAATACGGCTTTTCACTTCTTTTTGGTCTGCAGGACTCAATTCTCTGGCCTGGGTATCCAAAGCACTGTCCAGCATAGCCTGCCAGTCTTTTTGTTCAAAGGTGCGCTGATGAATTGCGTTCTTTTGCTGCATAAACACATCATAGGCTTTAAGTGCCCGGTTAAACCCATCCATCACCCGCCTGGAAAGCGGATTGGCCATCTGACCAGGCATATCAAGCTGCAAATCCTGCATCTGCAACATGACCTTCTGGGCAGACCAGACTTTATTCTGAGCAATCAATGCGTCAAATTCTTTGGCCCGGGCTTCAACCTGCGGCCATGCAGCAGAAAATCGCTGTGCCTTTTCCAGCTTGTCTTTGGCATCGGTATCATCAGGGGCCAGATTGGCCGCTACATTCAAATCCTGGATTGCCTTTGGAAAATTACGATCATGACTGGCCTGCCACCCGCTTTTTTTAGCTGCCGCAACAACCCGCTGAATAACAGGAGCCGCCGCTTTTGAGTCATATCCCCGGGCTTTGGTCAAATCCTTCTGAGCACCGGGCAGATCTCCCTGGTCCAGTTTGGTCCGGGCCAGGGAGATCCACATTTTGGCTTTGGCCTGATCTTTATCAGATAGTTTGTCTGATTTATCCTGAGTTTTGTCTGTCTTCTTTACCGGAGGACTGACCACCCGGATGATTGAAACTGAGACCTGCGCCCTTCCCAGCCCGATACCGTTTTTATCAAACGCCAGAACATTTGCAGTAATGGTGCCGGGTTCATTTCTGGAAACCGTAGGGCTCTGAGAATTTTCATTGCTGATGCTGGACCCCTCATTCACCATCCATTTCCAGCGCACACCGTCAGGCGACTCGTCTCCCTGGACTTCAGCCATCAGCGTAATCCGTTCATCTGTCGCCCGCTGACCCGCAGGTATTGTCTTAAGGCCGCCGGCTTTGGGATCCCAAGTCATGGGCAGATTGGGCGGTTGCACCATCCAGGCTTTTACGCTGTAAGACACACCAGTATACCTAGCTTCCACTGTCTGGATTTCATCTCCATGAACAGGTATCCGGGCCATCACTTTTAGCTTGATGGGCTTTGTATCTTTGACCACAAACGAAATACGAGTGGCATTTTTATCCATCTCAAACCGATTGGAAGACGGCGGATCAAACCAGCGGTAATCCACCAGATCCTGTGGAATACCGGGTGAAGCATTAATGGCTGCCCGTACTTCCTGACCCACACGGGCCTGACCATCAGGAGGATCAAAACTGATGCTGAACTCAGGGGCTGTAACACTGACACCCTTCTGCTCACTTTCTCCCACAGTCTGAAATACACCATTAATCTGTTTATGCAGTTCACACCAGATTCTGATCTCCCCCATCCGCTCGTATGTTACCGTGGTAATGCCATCCGGACTGTCAGGAGGATCAAACTTGACTCTGGGTTCTGACTGCCAGATTACACGATACTCACTGTCTGACAGGCCCATGTCCCAGGCATTTAGCCGGACTGTGCTGCCGTAAAAAACCTGATTTTCAAGTCCTCTGACGGTTACCGTTACATGCTCCGGAGGAACAGCAACTTCAAGCTGATCCCTCTTTTCCTCTTTATCCACTACCTTGTCTTCGGGAACAGGATCAATACACTGGGTCACATAAGCCAGTTGGGGAACTACAGGATCCGGATAAGGAAATGGCAGCCGATGCTTTTTGGAAAGCGCTTCCACCTGCCTGAACCAGTCTCCATAACTGTATCCCCCGGATTCCAGCTGCTCAACTTTTTCCGGCAGCTCCTTTATAGAGGCCCGGATACGTTTACCTTCGGCCCAGTGATCTTTTTTTAACTGTCCCACACAGTCATCATAATATTTATAGGCCTGCTCACTGCATTTATCCCGACAGTCTTTGCATTTGGCATTACAATCAGACTGGAACTGGTCGCGCTTGAATTCCATTTCATTAAAAATTCTGCTCCATTTGCTGTCGCCAATTCGCTCCAGAGCGGTCAGGTAGGCTTTCCACTTGACCAGCCAGGATAACTGTTCTGTTTTCAATCCCTTCAAGGCATTTCCAATGGCACCAGTACGTTCCAGATATACATTGGGATCCTTATATGTCAGGCGCTTTGCCTTTTCAGCGGCCAGCAGATCCAACAGCCCCTGCCAGTCACGGCTGCGATACAGATTTTCAATGGCCATACCCAGTTTCGGGTCTTTGGCCACAGATTTTACATCAGATTTATCTTTCTTTTTATTGTCTGTATCCTTTTTGTCATCCTTGTCCGATTCTTCATCCGCCTGAATAATCTCCCCGGAAGACTTCAACGCAATGGTGCGTTTCGGCGCCTTATCCAGATTACTGCCAAGGGTCTCACTCTGGATATGCTCCAGATATCCTCTGGCCTGGATTAAAATCCGGTATCGCCCCTTGACCAGATTCAGCACCAGATGATCCGAACCAATAGTTACCGCAGGTTTGCCCAGTTCATCCGTGGGAACAGCCTCGGCCCGGGCCGTCTTAATTTTTGTTTTTGGATTTTTTGCGTCCGTAAGTATCAACGTCAGCTGCACCGGGGCATCTTTTTCAAGACTGGCCCGGTATTCATCATACATCTGATTGCGTTTTTTTCCGTGCGCTATGGACCGGTCCAGCCAGGCATCACTCCTTGCAGCCTGACCTGCCTGGTTAAACGGTTTCATCCACAATTCATGGCGCCAGGCAAGTCCCACTATCTCAAATTCTTCTTTTGTTTCCAGTTTGGTGTTGGGCAGAAACTCATGCTTAATCTCCAGCATGGCTTTGATCACGGACTTACGGGACAGATCAATATGTTGATCCCATTTTTTGGCCGCATCAAGATCCGCATCAGGCTGACCCCGCAAAAAAACCTTGCCGGTCAGCCATTTCTGGGAACCGTCACTCTGACAGGTCTGGGGCAGTTTGTTCACACCGGCCGCCCGTATTGCTGTCACCTGTTTATAGATATCCAGATAACGCAACACCGCCTGGGAAGCACGGCTGATTTCAGATTCGGAAGCCGGTTGTCCTGAAATGTCTCGTTTTGCCTCCCACAACACACCGATCAACGCTTTGTAATTATTGGTATCTGCCTCGGCATCCAGGGAATTAAGCACCACTTCTTCAATGTCCAATGCCTTTACGACCTTGCGCAGCTCGGCAAACAGATCCGGCAACTGTCCTCTTGCCAGTGCATCTTCTGCCTGCTTTCGTTTTTCCAGATGATCAATCAGATTAAGAATATACCCAAGCTTGATTTCTTCCCACCGGGTAAGTCCAAGTTCGGCCAGCCGAGCCCTGTATTTTTCCCCAACTGCTTCATGGTTGATCATTTCTTCAAGCAGGATCAGGGCAGGATCAGTGGCGGTCAGGGTATTGCGCAAGGTATCGCTGACATCAATCCATTCTGTAAACCCTTTAAAATTCTTTTTATAAGCCTTCCAGTCAATATGTCCTGTGTTAACCGTTTCACGCAAATCCTCCACCTGTTCTTTTCTCATGGCGGCAAAGCCTGACAGATCCAGGCGCAGTTTTTTATAATAGGTTGTCTGAAGTCGATACACCCCAAGCTTGCTGGCCTGATCCCCCTGGCCATGGGTTTCAACGTTGATCAACTCGAATACGGCATCAGCATATAATGCATCACTGAACAATGCCAGCTGCTCACTCCAATACATCCCATAGGTTTTATTACCGATTTCCCGGCCCAATCCCCAGGCCGCTTCCGGCAGGGCCAGCGGTGGCACAAGGGTGGTGACCACATCCCAGACCGCAAGATAGGTATTGCCCATATAGGCTTTTTCCGCTGCAGAAACAAAGGGAACCCGCCTGCGAAGCACTTCAGCTGCAAAGCCGCCCCAGTCCCCCTCCCATAGTGCATTCCCATAGGATTTCATTTCATCCACAAGCCCTGTGATCATAACCAGCTTCATTCCCTGCCGCCCGGCTGCCGTTGCCTGCAGGCTTTCATTCAAAGCTTTGTTGGTACTGGCAATGGCACCTTTAACCTGGTTTTTCATGCCCACCAGACGGGTACTGATATCCTTGGGTGCTTTTCCATGCATCCGGGCCATTTTCAAATCATTTATTTCAGCCTCAAGGGCGGCAAAACCGGTCTCTCCGCGCAGTTCACCCAAAAGACCGTCATCAATAAAATCCAGGATATTGTTTACCTGTTCGCCTTTTTTCACTGTGTATTCAGCGGCTGCAACCGCGCGATCCATAACATAAGCCGCCACCATTTTACGGCTTTGGGGAGTCCTGGACTTGAGCATTTCTTCCACCAGCTTTTTGTCTTTAAGCTCCTCCAGACTGAGCTTGCGCACCCCGGTCTCCCTGGCCAGCTGCTCAAGCAGTGTCCTGACCTGGGCTGCTTTCTGCCGGAGCAGATCCGGCACCTTTTCTTCCCCGAAGGCATCCAGTTCCGCCTCCACCATATCTGCCAGTTCCACCAGCTCCTTGCGCATGTTTTCAGCTTCAACAGTCACATTTTCACCATTGCGCTTTCTGGCCAGAAGATCAGACTGGCGTTTGGATACATCGTTGTAGCGCGCGTTCATCCCTTTTTGCACATTATCCCACATGGCATCTTTTACCTGTTCATGGAATCTGGCAATGGTCCCCGGATCAAGATCCAGCACCAGCCGCTGCTGACCGGCATCCCAGATCACCTTGGGTTCCACGCCGAAATGCCCGGCAATGGCCTTGAGCAGCAAATCCCTGATCTCCTTGGTCTGGGGATCAAACCGATCAAGATCATGGGCCACAAACGCCAGAGTGGCAAGGGACGCATCTGTGGGTTTTTGTTTTGTATTGGCAAGGGCCTCATTGCTGCGGTGCAGATATTTGGCAGCCTTGAGAACAGAATCCAGGGTGCCGTACACCCCTGTTTTTACAATATCATGATCAAAATGCCGCACCATTTCCATGGAAAGCCCCGGCTCTGAAGTAAAGGAAGGCTCTGGAACCTCAATGCCCTGGATATCGGCAATGGCCCGTTCGTATGCCAGCCTGCCCGTCATGGCTTCCGGGCCGATTTTCTTTTGCTCACCCGTGATCATATCCACATAAAAATTATCTTTCATCTGCATTTCGGCAAACTGCATGCCGTGCTTGCCGATATACACTTCCAGCCCGGCCCGGCCATGCACAGTGGCAACTGCATCTATGGCAATAGTTGAAAGCCCGGTCTGCTTGCGCATGATCGTTTCAAATTCAGCCTTCATGGCCCGGGCCAGATCTGTGTCGTTGCACACAAAACTGAAATCGATATCACCGGCAAAGGTCATGGCCTTTTCCGACTGGGTGGCCCACTTGCCCACATGACTGATCATCATGCCAAAGCCGTGTTTTGGAATTCGCCCCTGATCAACAAACCGTTTGATGGTTTCATTGATCGCATCTGTTGTAAGGGTCCTTCGCCAGGAATAAAGGGTTTTTTCCACCGGAGTGCCCCCTTCGGCAAAGCCTGCACCCAGGATATTGTTCATCAGCGATTTATCACCCTTACGAACTGCGTTCTGCTCAAGCTGTTTTTTTACTTCAATCAGGTCATCCTTGTTCGCACCCAGATCCGCCATCTGTTTAAAAAAATCCTGGGGATTCAATCTGCCCCGGCGCACGTCATACAGCATTCGGGCCAGTTTGCTGTGCTTGTCCGGAAATTTAAGCATTTTGAGCATGCCTGAGATATTGACATCTTCACCGAATTCCAGTGCGGGTTTAAGCTGATCGCTCCCGTCAGAAACAGGTGAAGCATAAGAACTGGCAGCAGGGACATGAAATATCGACACAGATAACAACACAAAGAAAAAACCTGACACACAAAAATTCTTTATAATTTTCATGACCCGGGACTCCTCATTTTCCTGTCATAGGAAATGTCTTGAACTCTTTAATTATTTAAGCAGCGGACACCCGCATCGGTGACAGACATCATCATCCATTTCATTCAGACTTGCACAGGCATTGCAGAAAATAATGGTATCCCCTGTTTTATCATATTTTTCATACGTACGAAGCTTGCCGTGATGACGGACCTTATCCCCCACCTGATAATAATTATAAACCGTGTCGTCATTTTCTGCCGTGAGTTCATATTTTTTACGGTGATCTGACTGGATAACCACTTTAAACAGCTGATAGTCCTGCATATAATAGTCATTGCCCGTGTTATATACCTTGCGCTGTTTTTTTTCAATCTGCCTGTCACAGACCGTGCCGTCCCAGGTCCAGCCTTTTTGCTTTGAACGGTTTGTTAAAAAGGCTATCGTCATAAACATCGTCCCGATCACAAGTCCTATGTACAGCGCCTGGGGATTTTCCATCTCATGGCTTGTTTCACCATAAATATAAAATCCCAGGGTTGCTGCACCTGCGAGAATAGAAGAAAAAATCCATGCGTATTTAGCACTGTTTTCCACATAGTTTGCAAAGGCCGGATCATGAATCCTGTTTGAATATCCAATTCTTTTTGATTTATTCATATTTCCTTCTTTTGGCTGCGCTGCATTTAAAATCTATATTCAGTTTCCCAAAGCGGTCAGAATAGCGCTTGCATTTTAATCGAAGAAATATGAAAATTCAATACATGATCAATATCCGGAAAATAAGCTCCTTTCCCGTACAGCATTCTGACTGGAATACTCCTCCATGGGGAGATCTGCCCTCTGTGCCGCTGCTGAATCATATGGGAGAAAAGCCTGTTCATTTTCCAAAAACCCGGGTAAAACTGGCCTATGACGAAAACGCTGTCTATGTGATGTTCCGGGTTGAAGACAGGTATATCAAAGCCACAGCCATATCCCATCAGGATGATGTTTATAAAGACAGCTGTGTTGAATTTTTCTTCACACCGGGAGCCGACCCGTCAAAGGGCTATTTCAATCTGGAAATGAACTGCGGCGGCACCCTGCTGTTTCATTTCCAGGCAACGCCCGGAAAAAACAGAATCATCATTCCACAGGAAGACTGCCGGAAAATAGCATGTGTGCATTCATTACCGCACATTATCGATCCGGAAATCACAGACCCGGTCACCTGGACGGTCGCTTATACTGTCCCGGTTGCCCTGCTGGAAAAATACTGCCCGACAGACCGGCCTGCCCCCAAGACAGTCTGGCGGGCCAATTTCTACAAATGCGCAGATAACACCTCTCACCCTCACTGGCTGACCTGGTCACCCGTTGATCACCCGGTTCCGGATTTTCATCGTCCCCAATCCTTTGGTGTGCTGCAATTTGACTGATCCACCGAAAAATGCCCTGCACTTGCAAGGGTCATTTTCCAGGCTGCAGTCCCTTATCCATTCTGACTTCCTGGCACTGCTTCTTGAGAATATTCATCTCTTCGACATTGATCTGGAACTCCACCTGGGAAACGATAAACATATCAATGGTTTTCTTATCAGAATAGGGTATCTGGCCGGGAGAATCAAAAGGTCCGCGGACGCTGAATCCTTTGGCAACAAAGATATCGTTAAGATCGCTCTTTATGCTGTTTCCCAGACCCGCAAATTGCGGATAATTAAACCAGAGCATATCTTTGCCATGGGTCTTGTATTTACCGTTTTGAATTTTAATCTGCTGCAGATTCCGGGTGATGTTTTTTTAAACATTTGTCGCAAATGCTGTGGCTGAACTGGACCTCTGAATGTTCCGAAATGTATTTTTCAAGCTGGTTCCAATAGCCCTTGTCGTCTCTGATTTCTTTGCAATGCATACAAATCGGGAGAATTCCTTTGAGTACACGCAGTTCTTCTTCTAATTTAAATTTTAAAGCGTCCTGAGCTTCGATTCTTTGAGTCACATCAATACAGCTGCCGATATAACCTGCAAAGCCTCCTGCATCTTCTTGAAACGGCACGCCTCTATCAAATATCCATCGATAGGCTCCATCATATCGCATGAGGCGGTACTCCATCTCGAACACCTCTTGCTTATTAAAACTATCAGTAAAAATTTTCAGACAACGATCAAGGTCTTCAGGATGCACGCCTTCAGCCCAACCATTGCCGTACTCTTGCTCCATTGTTCGGCCTCTGAATGCGAGCCAGCGATCATTAAAATAATCACAGAGGGCATCTGTATTAGCTCTCCATATCAGTATGGGCGCCTGTTCGATTAATGCCTGGTATTCTGATAGTGTCAGCATTTTCATTCCCTTTTAAATATTTAAATACCGGTCGCCCATTATCCAGTTAATTTAACAAGAAGTATACCATGAAACGATCCGACTTACACGGATTTAACAAATTTTATAAACCCCGGATAAGATCGTGGTTTGTTAACGTTCATCATTCAGCTTTTGACAGGCATTCTTTCGCGTGCCTGTATCCCAGTTCAATCATCTCGGATGCCCGGTCAAACGCCAATGTATGACATGCGTTCCTGGGAATTTCTATGAGTATGTCCGGCGGGTAGGCAGCAAGCTTCTGGCGTGCGATGGTACTCTGCATAGTCTCAAATGCCTGAATAGCGATATTGTACGCCCCCCAATCTCCATTGCCCCTGCTTGTCACGGATTGCTGGAGTTGCTTGATGAAACGATTAATCTTGCCACGTAATGCAGATGGAGTGGATGCTGGTGCAATACTCAAGGTTTTTTGCTCTTCCGGATGCTGTGCCCTGCCTCCCAGATTTACGGCAATTGTAATGTCGGTTTCATCACCAAACGTTGGCGCAATCGGTACAGGATTTAAAACCCCACCATCAACAAGCTCTCCCCCTTTGTTCTTGAAGGGGGTAAACAGAAGCGGTATTGCGAAAGACGCTCTCATAGCATCAAAGAGATTACCCGATTTTATCCATATTTCCTTCTGGGCTTTTATATCGGTCGCAACAGCTGTAAATGCAAAGGGAAGATCTTCGATTAATTGCTCTCCCACTAACTTTATAAGGGTGTTGATAAGTTTGTCGCCTCGTACCAGCCCACCCTTTTCCCATGAAAGATCCAGCAGCGTGACAATATCAACTTTCGTGATGGAACGCACCCATTGCTCATATACATCCAGTTTTCCGGCGGCATATATCCCCCCTATGACTGCACCGATTGAACAACCGACTATTGATCGTATTTCATAATTATTTTCTTCAAGCCAATGAATTACTCCAATATGTGCTAAACCTCGAGCACCGCCACTTCCAAGAACTAAAGATACCGTTTTCATATTCGTTGTTGCCATAATCTGAGCGAATCCTTTTCCTATACTGTATTATCTGGACACCCAGCCGCCACACACAGGGAACACCTCACAAAGCGTCGGACCCATAAACGCATCCGCCTGGGTGATCAGCACCCGTTTATCTCTTAGGCGTTGATCTGTCATTTTTCCTCCTGCACATTAAATATTCAGATTGCATCTGCTTGTGTCACAATGCCATGGTTATGACATATTTTTCAATGTTTCACTGGTCGTCATCACCCGTGCGTAAGCATCAGATAATGCAGCCATAAAGGATGCGTGTACATCTGATGCTTTTATGGTTTTTTCTTTAAATACTAAATCCTTTGTTGCACAGGCATCTTCAACGACAACACAGTTAAAACCATAATCAAACGCGGCGCGGGTTGTCGCATCAACACACATGTGGCTCATCGCTCCGCAAATGACAACAGTATCTTTTTCAGTCTTTTTCAATATGTCTAAAAGTGCTGTTTCACGAAAGCTGTTTGGATAGAATTTGCTCAACACTTTTTCATCCTTTACAGGAGATACCATTTCATTTATCTCTGCGCCTTTTGTCTTTGGCAAAAAGAAAGTGGCACCGGGATGAGCTGATATATGTTGAATATGGATTATTGGCAAATTCCTGCTTCGAAATTTCACTAACAGCTGCTGTGCATTTTCTGCAGCTTGTTTGATATTGACAAGCTCCATATTACCACCAATAAAATAGTCGTTTTGAAGGTCAACCAAAATCAGGCATGCGTTCATTCTTTTTCTCCTGTTCTAAGTCAAAACACCAAAATAAGCGGTGCTTTTTTTTGCATCCGCTTATTTGACGATGATTCTCCGGGTAGGTCTTTCATTGTGAAGATTGCTGCGTCGGAAGCCTTCATTAATGCAGTTTTGGTGACATCTCCAATTATGGCTAACGACCGGCTTCACGGGGAGCCGAGCTCCTTGCCGCGATCCCGTGAAAGCAGATGTTAGCGATATATTTCTTTTCTGTGTCCAACTTGAACTACGAAAACTGTAAGAATATCATTTTCGACATTGTATAACACCCTGTAATTCCCGACACGGATTCGGTATTTTTCTTGATTTGTAAGTTTTTTGCAATCCGATGGATGCGGATCATCAGCGAGGCTTCCGATTTGTTGAATTATTTTAGTTAGTTCTTTTTTGGGAATTTTTTTTAGTTCTTTTTCAGCTGATTTTTTTACCTCAATCTTATATTTTCCCATCAGCCTTAAGCCCTTTCAATAGTTCTTCAAACGATATCGTTGGCTCTGAAATCCGTTCTTCAAATGCTTTTAAGTCGTCAGCATCTTCTGCCAATTCATGTAAAATGGCTTCATGAATAAGTTCTGAAATTGAACGAGACGTTTCTAATGACTTTACTTTCAAAATATTATGAATCGTTGGGTCAAAATATACTGTAGACCTTTTTGTTAAAGCAGACATGACTAACACTCCTTATATATAACTTAAACCACTTCATAACAGCATTATAATGTTGCGATGCTGCAATGTCAATGTTTGCTTGCTGAGTTTTATGGCACAACCCCTGACAAGTTGTCAGAGAAACAATTGCAGGATTATTTCCTGCACCGGAAAAACAAAGACAACTGGCCTGCTGCTACTTTACGGATTTATTACAGCGGCATCAAGTTCTTTTTCATCAATGTGCTTAAACGGGACTGGCACACCCTTGCCATGGTCCATGCCAAAAGAGAGAAAAGCCTGCCTTCGGTATTAAGCCTGGATGAAATCCGCCTTCTTCTCGACAGCGTGACAACCTGATGCAGGCGGTGTGATCATGGCGACCATAAAGGAGATCTTTACCGATTTTGCCCCGGAGTACGTCAAGCGGTTCGCACCCAA
>JAHJLV010000035.1 GCA_018821535.1 Pseudomonadota bacterium
GGAGGAACCAATTTTTTTCTTGATTTATCCTGGAACGTAGTTACAAAATTTGTGGTGTTCAAAGAAAGATATTAACAACAAAAGACGTTTGGCATAGAAGGAACTTGACTCGACAATTTACAGAAAAGAATTTGCTTTATCTTCTGCCGTTATGGCTCCGCCGTTACTCAGTGGTTTGTCATAATGGATATCTGCTGTCCAGGCAAAATAGTCTTTTGCCTGGCCCCCAAATTCCAGTTCCTGTGTGTCTGCACCTAATCCGACAGCAAGAATGTGTTTTTTCCCCAAGTACGTCCCCTGGTTAAACCACCCTGTCTCAGGATCAAAAAAGTTTACGCTGACTCTTCCGGCAAATCTGAGATTATCATCGGGGTTCTGAGATGAGCTTTCAACACCTTCGCCCACCATCAGCCGGTATTGGAATTTGTCATTCATTAGGTTACCCCAAAGAGTTGCACTATCATCTCTACCTACTTTACTGGGGTAAAAGATATTTCCCCTGACACCGCCTTGAGTCCAATCAAGATCTGTCGTTAAAAGGGATTTGGTTGAAGTCGTTCCATAATTCCGTGTGAAGGGGACATACATTCGACCGACTTGAAGCTTTAAAGCATCTGAATGCTTCAATGTAATCCATAAATCCCTGAAAGCTACGCCGCTTCCAAGCCCGAGAGAGGAATCATTGAGTCCATCTTGACCGATTCGGTCTGCTGCAATGTGTGTAAAAAAACCGAGGTATGGTGTGGCTTCGCCGCTGATACTGAAATACGCCCTTCTAATCATGAAATCGTTAACATCTTTATCCAATATCCCATCACCATTACTGTCGTTTGCATCTTCCACATATTGGTACCAGGCTTGAGTCCAGAAATTGATCTCGCCTTTAGTTGATTCATTAATTTGAAATTTGTAACCTGACCAGGCTTGGCTTGCCATGCAAAAGGTAATTATTGTTACCGACAACGGTACCATCCAAATACGCCCTAACCATTTTTTTGACCTTTTCATTTTTTCTCCTAAGTTAATAATTTACAATTATCTTTCTATCCAATTACCAACAAAAAGTTCTGTCTGATATGCTTAGTAATTGACACCAGAAGTCATCCCCAGGCATAAGTCATATTTATAAAGAGCGCTGTAGAGCGAACTGCATTTTAAAATATTCATTTTACATGTGTATTTCGGACTCTGGATTTTCAGCTAGCTTTAACATCTCTTTAAACATATCCAACCGGTCTTGCATCTGCTGGTTCTCCAAAATGATTTTATCAATGACCATATTCCGGGCGTTTAAAGCCTCTTCCAGAGTCAAAACTCTTTTCCTTAGCGCACCCAGCTCCCGTTCAGACATTATGATTTTCCTCCATCATTCGGCCATGAGAACAGTTCTCTATTAGAATCATAATCGGTATTAAACCGGCATTTCCGACCAGCAGTTCTGATGTCTGTAAAACACAGCCCAAAAGGGTGTTTTGAATAGTTTTGGCACGGGTCATTGTTAACTTGTCCATGATAGACGAAATCCTCTAAGGCTCACACCAAAAGGGCTTCTTTCATTTTTTTGTATTCTTGTTCTGTTACTTCACCCTTGGCAAACCTGCTTTTTAAGATCATTAGAGAATCTAATGTATCAGAGTTTTCGGACTTCCTACGTTGAGGTGCTCTTATGAATTTTAGCACTAATGCGGCAATAATAATGATGATGAGCGCAGTAAAGCCAAACCCTAAGATTCCTCCGCCAAAAAACCAATGGCCAAAACCCGTTCCGCTATAGTTGCATCCCCACATTTGTTCCTCCAAAATCCTTTTAACGATTGTTGCGAATACCGGGGAAGGACCGTTGGCCCTTCCCCGGTGTTATAGTTTTAGTTCATGGTTTACCAGCAACCGGCAAAGGCATGGTTATGTCCGTTGATACCGCAATTCCATCCCTGGCCATATCCCCAATTCCCCATCCCGCCGGAAAAGCTGTGCTGCTGAGCTTTATTTCTCAAATCATTTTCAGCTTGGCTGATTTTCTCAGATAAAGCCCTGGCTTTCTTGGGATCAGGATTTGCCCCAGCCATCAGTGCGTTTAACTCTGCCCTGTCTGCGGAAATTGATGACCTGAGTGCCTGGGTATCATTTATAAATGTTTGGTACGCCCCATTGTTGTATCCGGACTGGCTATAGCCATTTCCATACATACCGCCGCCGTAACCGTAGCCACATCCCCAGGCATATGCGCTGGCTGCAAAAAATCCGACGATCA
>JAHJLV010000036.1 GCA_018821535.1 Pseudomonadota bacterium
GGAATCTGACAGCCGCTTTTTGATCCCGTCTTTAAGAATGAGGCGGTCCACGACAATATCAATGGTGTGATTCTGATTTTTTATCAGCACGGGCAATTCATCGATTAAGTGTATCTGTCCATTAATTCTGACCCGTGCAAAACCTTCTTTTTTAAAGGATGCAATCAATTTTTCATGGCTGCCTTTTTTTCCTTTGACCACTGGGGCTAAAATAATGATCTTTGATTGATCCTCCATGGATAATACCCTGTCAGTCATCTGGTCAATGGACATGGAAGAAATGGGTGCTTTGCAGATATGACAGTGGGGTTTGCCAACCCTTGCGAATAAAAGTCTTAGATAATCGTAAATTTCAGTGACCGTTCCTACGGTGGATCTGGGATTGTGGCTGGCGGTTTTCTGTTCAATGGAGATGGCAGGGCTAAGCCCTGTGATGGCATCAACGTCCGGTTTGTCCATCTGCCCTAAAAACTGCCGGGCATAGGTGGATAAGGATTCTACATATCTTCGCTGGCCTTCGGCATACAGAGTGTCAAACGCAAGAGTGGATTTTCCTGAACCTGACAGGCCGGTAATCACTGTCAGGCTGTTTTTGGGAATTTCGACATGGATATTTTTTAAATTATGTTCCCGTGCCCCTTCAATAATAATTTTATCAATATTCATTTATGCCTTGTTTTTTGTTGTCTGCCTGAAATGCTGCCATTTTTATGGCTTCCTTCAGGCTTGAAGGATCTGCAATTCCTTTCCAGGCAATGTCGTAAGCGGTTCCGTGGTCCACAGAAGTCCGGATAATGGGAAGCCCGAGGGTGGTGTTTACGCCATCCTTGAAGTGGATCAGTTTGAAGGGGATAAGACCCTGGTCATGGTACATGCAGACCACGGCATCAAATTCACCGTTAATGGCTCTAAAGAATACCGTGTCCGGGGGAAGCGGCCCTGTAACATCCATCCCCTGGTCTGTTGCTATCTGGACTGCCGGAAAAATGGTTTGTTTTTCCTCATTGCCAAACATGGCATCTTCACCTGAATGGGGGTTTAATCCTGCAACTGCAATTTTTGGGATTTTGATGTTGAATCTGTTTTTCAATGCAGCATGTGTGATGTGTATTGTTTTGACAATATTTTCTATTGTCAGACTTTTTGAAACTTCGGACAGTGGAATGTGGATGGTTGTCAAAACAATTTTGAGTTTATTTCCAGCCATCATCATCGCATAGTCTTCTGTCCGGGTTTTGCTTGCAAGCAGTTCTGTATGGCCATGAAATTTTGATCCTGCAAGCTTCAAGGCGGTTTTGGTAATCGGGCAGGTGACAATACCATCGATTTGTCTGTTCATGGCAAGATCAATGCCGTAAAGTATATAATCCTGCATGGCACTGCCGGTGATAGCAGTTGGTGCCAATGGTTGTTTGATATTCATATCAAGGCGGGATAATTTGATAATATCCAGGGATTTATGACAATAAAAACCCTGGTCTGGATTTTGGATGATATGAATTTTGAAATTCAGATTTAAAAGTGTCAGAGCCTGGCTTATAATCCCGGCATCCCCCAGGATCAGGGGACGGCAAATCGTATAAAGGGCTGGATCACTCAGTGCTTTTACAAGTATCTCAGGGCCGACACCCACAGGATCTCCCATGGTGATCCCTATGATTGGAAGAGGGGATGGTTTAGTCATTTTGTATATTAATGGTGTTCATGTTTAAGGGTGTAAAATATACAGTAATATACTATTGGAAACTTAAACTGTAAATAAAATATATGTTTATAATTGTGAAACCCTTGTAAAATTCGGGTTTAAAAAAAACCTGTAATTATTCTTTAATTTGAAGAAAATAATAGAAAATCGAAGAAAACAACAGTAAAATTATTTTTTAGCAGGAGGAAGCTATGGGTGAAAAATATGAAATTCCTTGAAAAACAAAAGAGTTCCAGAAGTGTCTGTAATGTTTAATAAAATTTCTGTTTCACAAAAATAAGCTCATAAAATCAATATGTTGAAAAAATATGCCAAGCAAAATTCTAATATAACGCTAACACTTCTCATCGGGTTTGACCAAAAATTAGAATTTCAATAAAAAAAACATACTTTTAAAAAATCAGCTTTATTCGTTCGTTATTATTGAATTTGATTTATAAACCAGTGTTTCAATTACCAGTTGGGAAAAAGAGGTTACTTTTTGAAAAACATGGAAAACATGGAATCGTTCTGGGAAGAAGTAAAAGGTCAAATCAAAAAACAATTACCCGATCATAGTTATAGAATGTGGATAGACCCGGTGGAGTTGATGGAATATGATTCCCATTCTGTCCAGTTGGCCATCCCGAATAATTATTATCTCAATCGATTGAAAAATAATTATGTTCCTATTTTAAAGAAGGAATTGTCCAAACTTGGCTATGATGAGAATGTAGAAATCAAATTTGCAATCCAGTCACATAAAAAATCCCGGTCTTGCGAAAAAGATGGGGTATCGGGTTCATATCCTGCTGTTCCCTTAGTGGCAAAACGTCCTGTTCAGATGAAGCTTCCGGGTATTAACCGCTTTAATAACGGACGTTTGCTAAAAAAAGGATTTACATTTAATGATTTTGTCGTGGGAGACAATTCTAATTTTGCATATTCCGCTTCTCTTTCACTTGCCCAGGGAAGGATGGGGGGATCCAGTATACTTTATCTTCTGGCAAATACCGGTCTTGGTAAAAGTCACTTGTCCCAGGCTGTTGGTCATCATATTATATCCAATAATCAGTCATCCCGAGTGTATTATGTGACAGCAGAAGATTTTACAAATGAGATGATCTCTTCTATACGCAATAACACCATTGACCGGTTTAAAGAAAAATACAGGGAAAAATGTGATGTGCTCATTCTGGAGGATATACATTTTCTTGCAGGTAAAAATGCAACCCAGAAAGAACTTGCCCTGACACTGGATTATCTCCTGGACACAGAGAAAAAAATTATTTTTTCCGGCTGTGAACTTCCGGATGATATTCCTAAACTCAATGAGCAGTTAAGATCCCGGTTGAACCTTGGCTTGATTACCAAGATTGACAAACCTGATTTTACGACCCGGGTCAAAATCTTAAAGAAAAAATCCAAAGAATTCGGATATAATATTCCAAATCATGTAACCGATTATATTGCCCAGGAATTATGTGATGATGTCCGGCAGCTTGAAAGCGGTTTGTACGGGGTGGCAGCAAAAGGTCATCTTCTGGGATATAATATTGATATTGAGCTTGCCAAAAGTGTCCTGGCCAACATGACCAATGCAAAAAAACGCATTACCATTGAGTCGATTAAAAAGCTGATCTGTACAGAATTTTCGGTTTCAGAACAGGAGATTGTGTCTGATTCAAGAAAACAAAGAATTGTGAGACCTCGTCAGGTGGCAATTTATCTTTCCAGAAGATATACAGATCATTCCATTAAAAAAATCGGGAGCTGTTTCAATAAATATCATGCAACAGCCATCTATTCTATTAATGCAGTTGAAAAAGAAATTAAACAAAAAGGCGTGCTGTCTGAACAGATCAATTATCTTTCAAAAAAAATCGAAACAGGCAAACTTTAAAAAAAATGAGAATTTCCGGATCAGCTTATAAAGAACTGCAAAAAATTTCCGGAAAACAGAACCTTACAGATAAAAAAGAAGAGCTGCTGTGTTATTCATATGATGCAGCCGGTATCAGTTATCTTCCCGATGCGGTTATCTTTCCGGGTTCTGAACAGGAAATTTCAAAAATTCTGGCGTTAGCCTCCAGACATCAGATTATTGTTGTGCCTCGCGGTGCAGGTTCCGGGATGACAGGCGGGTCTGTTCCTGTGAATGGTGGAATTGTTCTGGTCACCAGCCGAATGAACCAGATTCTTGAAATCAACGAAGATAATTTTTTTGTAAGGGTCCAGCCTGGAGTGGTTGTGGGTTACCTTCATAAACAGGTTGAAGATAAGGGGCTTTTTTATCCGCCTGATCCGGCAAGTGCATCTGTTTGTACGATCGGCGGAAACATCGCAGAGTGTGCAGGGGGGCCCCGGGCAGTAAAATACGGTGTTACACGGGATTATGTGCTGGGGCTCAAAGCAGTTCTTGCTTCAGGTGAAATCATACAGACGGGTGTCCGTACGGCAAAAGGCGTTGCAGGATATGATTTGACCCGGCTGATTGTGGGTTCGGAAGGAACCCTGGCAGTGGTTACAGAAATTACCTTGAAACTTTTACCCAAACCAAATGCTGTGAAAACCCTTGCTGTTTTTTTTGACAGCATGACCCGTGCTGCAAAAGCAGTTTCCGGTATCATGAAAGACGCGGTTATCCCCAGATGTGTTGAATATCTTGATGATGCTTGCCTTCATCTGGTTAAGGATCACATCAGTTTTACACTGACAGACGAGATGAAAGCACTTTTAATTATTGAGCTGGATGGTGATGCCCATACTGTTGAAAGGGATGCCCGGCAGATTGAATCCCTGTGTCATCAATATAAAGCTGTGAAAATTATGACGGCAGATACGGTGGATGAGGCAAAAAAACTATGGGATGCAAGAAAGGCGTTGTCTCCGGTGTTGTATAAGATTGCGCCTAATAAGATCAATGAAGATATTGTTGTTCCCATTGATAAAATTCCGGAAATGGTTGAATATTCTCAAAGTATACAAGCTGAATTTGGTTTGAATGTGGTGAGCTTCGGTCATGCCGGAGACGGCAATATCCATTGTAATATCATGTATGATAAATCAGATGACATCCAGGCCCGGAAAGCTCATCTGGCAGTTGATAAACTGTTTAAGGCTGTACTGAGTCTGGGCGGAACCATTACGGGCGAACATGGCGTCGGTATCACAAAACGTAATTATTTGCCGTTGGAAGTGGGGGATGCGCAGATACAACTGATGAAAGGGATCAAGAAGGTTTTTGATCCGAAAAATATTCTCAATCCGGGTAAAATCTTTTAAAGATCACAAGCTATCCATCGATAGCAGATCAATACTGATTGTCCATCAGTGCTGTTTTATAGCATATTGATTATTGATCAGCAGTTTTTCCAGGATATCCACTTTGGGATATTTGTTGTGAATCACACAGCACCGTATGGATATGGAACAATAGTTAAAACACAGTTTATTTTCTTTGTTAAAATCCCCAAAACAATCCGGTATGTCAGCAGCGTCTCTTTTTTTCGAGGTATTTTTCATTTTATAATTTGCCTGTCTTGTTCTCATCTTTTTCAAGAATCATATTAATTTTACTTCATATTAATTTTTCTTTTTCTTAGTGTAAAAAAAAGTATTGGTCAACCCCTAAATTGATTCAGGGGTGAAGCAATGATTCAAGTTTTTCCACAAGCGGTGTCAGGCTTTGTTTGTTTTCTGCTGAGATACATACGCCCTGTTTTAGCAGCCATTTGTCATCAAAAGAGTCCAGATCAACTTTATCCATTTTGTTAAAGACAAAAACAGTAGGAATTTTATCCAGATCCATGCGTTTTAAAATATCTTCCACTGATTTTTTTTGCTGTTGATAACGGGGGTTACTGATATCAATGACATGTAAAATAATATCCGCATCTGCAAGCTCATCTAAAGTGGCGTTAAAGGCTTCCATCAACTCTTTGGGAAGATTTTGAATAAAACCCACCGTATCTGTGATGATGACTTCGGTATCTGTGGGAAACCTTAATCTGCGGCTGCTCGGATCAAGGGTTGCAAACAGCCGGTCAGCTGCAATAATATCACTCTGGGTCAGCGTATTGAGCAAGGTGGATTTGCCAGCATTGGTATACCCGACAATGGATATCACCGGAAGAGATTTTCGTTTTCGTTTTGATTTCTGCTGTTGACGCTGTTTGCGTATTTTAATGATTTCTTTTTTTAAGCGGTCAATATTTTCTCTGACCCGGCGCCGATTGATTTCAAGTTTTGTTTCTCCCGGGCCTCTTCCGCCAATGCCTCCAGCAAGCCTTGACATGGCAGTGTTTTTAGTTACCAGGCGGGGCAGCAGATATTCCATTTGAGCCAACTCTACCTGAAATTTTCCTTCCCTTGATTTTGCCTGTTTTGCAAAAATATCCAGTATCAACTGGGTTCTGTCAATCACCTTCATTTCAACAAAATCAGTAATGGATCGAATCTGGGAAGGCGTAAGTTCCCGGTCAAATACAAGCAGGCTGGCATATTTTTGAATGGCTTCAATCACCAGGGTGGATAATTTACCTTTTCCCACCACATATTTGGGATCAATGTCTTTTCTTCGCTGAACAGTTGATCCAATTACATTAATCTGGCTGGTTTTGCACAGTTCTTTAAGTTCATCTATCGAGGCATATGCCTCAGCCGGATTTACAGTGGCAGCATTGATCAGAAATGCATTTTCAGTGTCTGTTCCGGGTTTATACAGGGCATTTTTCCGGGTAAGTTCAGATTCAAGTGCAACGATTTTTTCCATGCATCCGATTTTTAGATGATCCATGTTTGATGGCTCTAAAATCTGATAGGGATCAGCATTTTCATCCGGCAGAATGTGACTGGAATACAGGGTGCCGGGTGTGCCGTTCGGGGAAATACAGATGGCGGCGATATAGTCCAGTTGCAGCAGCGCAAGGTCGGTTAAGTCATCCCGGGTCAGAGGCTCATCTTTTAAGTGGGTGTGAATCAGGCGCAGTCCTCTCAACCTGCCTGGAACAGCATTGTATCCCTCTGTAACCGGAATGACAATTTTGGTGGCATCTCCTACAATAACAAAGGCTGCTTTGCCGTTCCGGTTGATCAGAATGCCGATCTGCCTTCTGATTTCATGGGACAGTGAAACCAAATTAAATGCCAGTTCCGGATCAATCAGATACTCAGGGGGCGTGCTGAAAGTATAAAGATCTTCAATTTTTTTGATCTGTGTATTACGCAGGCCTGAGAGATTACCATGCAGTTTTTTTTTCATTCATATTCCTGGTAAGAATCCGGGGCAAGTTCTTCAAAACGGGTATATTGACCGTGAAAATGCATAAATGCAACACCGGTTGCACCATTTCTGTTTTTTGCGATGATGATTTCAGCTGTTCCTTTTTTAGGATTGTCAGCCTCTTTATTATAGACTTCGTCACGATAAATGAATGCAACAATATCTGCATCCTGCTCCAATGCTCCGGATTCACGAAGATCAGAAAGCATGGGGCGTTTATCTGCACGCTGTTCAAGCATACGGTTCAACTGGGAAAGAGCGACAATCGGAACATTGAGTTCTTTGGCCAGGGCTTTGAGTGATCGGGATATTTCCGCAATTTCAAGATCCCTGCGATCCGATTTAAACGGGGGTTTCATTAATTGAAGATAATCAATGATGATCAGTCCGATATCATTATGTTTTTTATATAATTTTCTGGCTTTTGCCCTGATTTCCATAGCAGTGATATTGGGTGTGTCATCTATGAAAATCGGCATTTCATTTAAGACACCAGCTGCATCCGTGGCATTCTGCCAGTCTTCCTGGCTGATAAAGCCTGTTCGAAGACGGTTTGAATCAATTCGGGCCTCTGAGGTTAAAAGACGCATGGAAAGCTGTTCATTGGACATTTCAAGGGAAAATACAGCCACGGGTTTGCGTTCTTCAAAGGCGATATTCCTGGCAATGTTCAAGGCAAAAGCAGTTTTTCCCATACTGGGTCGTGCCGCAAGAATGATCAGATCGGATTTTTGCAATCCGGAAGTAATCGCGTTCAGGCGCGAGTATCCTGTGGACAGTCCGGACAGCCCGGCTGCTTTGCCCTGCTGTTCTTCGAGTTTATCAATATTCAGGTTGATCAGATCACCAAGAGATTGAAAACTGGATTTTGATTTTTTTTCAGCAATATTAAAAATGGATGCTTCTGCAAAATCCATGATGTCTGTATAATCGCCCTGGTCTTTCATACACCGTTCAATAATGTTTGAAGATGCCGCTATTAATTGTCTTAATGAAGATTTTTCCTTTATAATTCTGGCATAATGAATTGAGTTTACCGCCACAGGGGCTGCATCTGAAATAGATGCAAGATAGGCGGCTCCGCCGGCACTTTCCAGCTCATTTTTTTCATTCAGGCGGTTGGCCACTGTTACCAGATCTGCGGGCTCATCTTTTATGGCCAGTTCCATGATAGCGGTAAAGATTTTTTTATGTGCACCCTTGTAGAAATCATCCGGGGAAAGAATATCAATAATATCATGCAAGGTGTCATTATTGATAAATATGGCACTTAGCAAAGATTCCTCTGCTTCAGTATCCTGGGGAGGCGTACGGTTTAATAATGGATCCGTATGTGGTTTTTTTTTTGCAGGCACAATATCATTTTAGCGGCATCCCGGAAAACGTGATGGTATCCCGGGATGCCTGAATGGTTTATTCTTTTTCTTCAGCAACGACAATGACCGTAATTTCAGGCTCAACATCCTTGTAAAGGCGGATGGGAACCTTGTACTCGCCGAGTTCTTTAATGGGTTCAGCAAGCAGGATGGAACGTCGTTCAACCAGGATATCCTGGCTGTCCAATGATTCTTTGATGTCATGGGTTGTAACAGACCCGTACAGACGGACATCTTCATGGATCTTTGCTTTTATTGTGCATACAACATTTTTGACCTTGGCTGCCATTTCTTCGGCAATTTTTCTTTCTTTGGCAATCTGAAGCTCTAATTTAGCTTTTGCCTGTGCCATGACTTTTCTGTTCTGCGGAGTGGCAATTATTGCTTTTCCCTGGGGAAGAAGATAATTGCGGCCATACCCCTGTGCAACATTGCATTCTGTTCCTGCAATGCCAAGCGTGTCTATGGTTTCTTTAAGTATAACTCTCATTTAAACCTCCAAAAAGATCCAGTCGGTTTTAATGCCTGTGACCGGACTTTAATTTATTTTATCTTGCAGCCATATCAAGCTTTCTGAAATTGAACCAGTTGTCGAACAAACCGAAACCGATAACCAGAAACATTAAAAGCGGTTGGATTGTAATAAAAACATAAAAAAAAAATCTTAGTACAAAAGGAGCGCTTTTTTTATCAAAAAAAAATGATACAACTGAAATTCCCTGTAAAAAATATATAAACATCAAAACGAACAGGCAGTTACCGGAAAAAATCTGCAGTGCATGTATGGGTAGAAATAATAAAAACCCGGCGGCAATAACACAGACAATCAAAAAGTCAGGTGCCTTCCAGTGGTTTAAATTTTCCAGGGTCGTAAGGGTAATTCCTTTTTTTGACAGCAGTCTTTTTATATAGACGATGTTCAACCACATCATGGTGATATAGGCATTCATGAAGATGGCCGGAATCATCAATATAAAAAAGGAATTGACGCGTTCAAGCTGTTTAACATCAATTTCCATCTGCGGGTAAAGTTGGGCGGTCTGGGAAAATATCTGCATTGAATAGGTTTTATAATCTTTGATAAATGTAGAGATTAAATTCCCCATATCCATGTTTTGGAAACCCGCATAGACTAATAAAAATACAATGGCAATTCCAGACACAGCCAGAAAAGTATATATCATTATTTTTTCAATGCCATATAATTTTTCTATATATTCGCCCAGGAAAAAACCCGTCATTAAAAAGAACCCGAAATACAGCAGATTAAATGCGATATTACCGGTTAATACAGCCAGCACAGTTATACAAACAGCAATGATGATTCCTCCTGCGTGTCTTCCGACCTTGAGCCTGTAGAATAATACAGGCAGAGGAAGAAAGATCCAGACAAAAAGGTCCATCACAGGCAGGATATGCATGATCAGAATGATCAGCATACATAAAAAGATACCCAAAAGAATATCTTTGACTGCTGCGGGTTGTATATGTGTGCCTGTCAAGTGCATAACTCCTGATAACCGTTTTAATACATGGGTTTTCCGACAAACGGTAACAGCGCAATCTGTCGGGATTGTTTTATGGCAACCGTCAGTTGACGCTGATGTTTTGCACATGTTCCGGTTATTCTTCTGGGAATAATTTTCCCCCGCTCGGTGATGAATTGTCTGAGCGCTTTAGGGGATTTGTAATCTATTTCAAGCTCTTTATCTACACAGAATCTGCATATTTTGCGACGCTGATAAAATTTATTTTTACCCCCGTTGCCTTTTGGATTTCTAGTGTTGCTGTTATTATTATACATGGTCATTATCTCCGGTATTAATTAGATGTTTCTTCGGTGGTTTCATCTTCAGTTGATGAATCTTCGGTGTCGTCTGTTTCATCCTCACCGGTTTCATCAGTTTCGTCAGTCGTTTCTTCAGGTTTTCTTTCAGCTCTTGCTTTGGCATCCTCCTGAGCTTTTTTGACCTCAAGCTCAATCTCCTGAACAGTCATGTCTTCTGAAACAACAATGGTCATAAATTTCATCACCATTTCACTTAGACGAAAATTTCTTTCAAGTTCTTTTACAAGATCGCCTGAACCACCATAGGTAATACACACATAATGACCGCGTGCTTTTTTTCTGATTTCATAGGCAAGTTTTTTATTGCCCCAATCATCGAAATCAATAATAATGCCATTTTCCTTGGCAATGATTTCTCTGACTCTGTCAAACAATTCCAGACGGGTTTGATCTTTTAAATCTGGGTCAGAGATAAATACTGTTTCATATTTCCTCATTTTTTCTCCTTACGGATATAAAGCCCCTGCATTAAAAGCAGGAGCAAGGATTAATGCAAATAGCAATACCTGCCTTTCAGGTATTGCATAAAAACTATTTTATATATCATCTAATGGTTTTTGGGTCAACAACGAATTGAGGCATAATAAGGATACATCAGATGTCAATCTGGGATGCACAAAGATATTGCCTGGCGTAATCAAGATGAGTCTCAGATTTGAAAAAAATGTGAATGATATCCTTGTCAAGAGCGCCTTTTTCCCCCATCTGATATAATATTTCTTTTGTCTGGCTCAGGGACATGGGGTTTTTATAAGGTCGGTCAGGAGCGCAAAGGGCTTCAAAAATATCTGCGATGGCCAGTATCCTTGCCTGAAGGTTTAAATCGTTTTTATCCAGTCCCAGAGGATAACCGGTTCCATCCAGTTTTTCATGATGTGCTCCTGCAATGGATGGAATATTGGCAAGATTTTTAGGCCAGGGCAGTTTTTTGAGAATTTTTTCTGTCAGGTGCGCATGGTTGTTGATGACTTCACGTTCCTTTAAGGTAAGCGTACCTTTTGGAATGCTCAGGTTCTCAAATTCATCAGGGGTTAAACAGGATATGGCTTTTCCGTTTATGCTGAAGGATTTTGTACTGATTTTTTCCAACCGTTTCAGTTCATCGGGTTTCAGGAGAGCTTTATTGGCATTGATGGCAATGATGAAGTCCAGATCTTTTTCAAGATTATGGATGTGTTCCTCACAGGCACTGTCGATTTGCTGAAGGATTTTATCCTTTGCCGGGTCAGCTTCCAAAAGGGCAAGTTTTTTTTGCGCAGCTATCAATTTATGGTTGGTTTTGAACAGTTCCCATCGTGTTTTTACAAGATCAATCCGGTTGCACACGGTTTCAAGGCGGGATGATTTGCCCACAATATGATCCGGAGTGGTGATCTTGCCGGTATCATGCATGAGCGCTGCAATTCTCAGTTCATTGATCTGGTCGGCGGAAAGCATCTGGTCTTTGAAAACAGTGATATCCTGATTGATTTTTTCAGCGATCATCAAGCTGAGCTGGGTGACCCGCTGGATATGTCCTCCGGTGTGTTTTGATTTGGCATCAATGGAGACGGCAATGGCTTCAATAAAGGCTTCAAATAATTCTTTCATTTCGTAAATAAGCATCTGTTGAGTCAGGATGACAGATGCCTGGCTGGCAAGTGCAGAAGCTTTTTCCTGGGAATCTGAACTGAAGGCAATGATTCTGGATGAGGCGATATCTTTGGCATTGATCAGCTGCAGGATGCCGATAATGTCATCCTGATGATTTTTCATGGGAATGACAAGCATGGATTTGCTTCTATATCCAAGGGCAGTGTCAAATTTTTTGGTGCCGTCGAAATGAAATTTCTTGGTTCTGTAAACATCTTTTATATTCACTACCCTGCCGGTATGGAATACATAGGATGACACATTGGAAAGATTGGGTGTCAGATTTTCATGATATAAGGGCACATTGGGAAGTTCAATCCGGTTTCCGCTTTGTCTGAGTTTTAAGGTCGTGTTGTGAATAACATGAAATTCCAGATTCCGGGTATCAGAATTTACAAGATACAGGGTTCCGCCGTCCGCTTTTGTAAATCGCATGGCAATGGACAGGATCATTTCAAGTAAAACGGTTATATCCTGGCCTGCTCCAAGAGCCTTGCCGATAGCCGTCAGTTGGGATATTTCGTTAGCCTGTTCTTCAAGAAAAGGGCACAGTTCATCCAGGATATTTTCGATTAAAGTGTTGATCCTGTGATTATCAGAGAACTTTTTTGGGACCATGAGATTGCCTCTGTTTTTTAATCTGCCAATAAAGAATTTGTCAACATTGACAACACCGTTATAATGTTATGGTGAAAATAGCAATATTTTAAAAATGAAACAAGAAAAGATAAGGCACCATCAGATTTTCCTCGATTTTCTTGCTATTTACATGGGATTGTGGCATCAATAAAATCTTAAAAATTTAAAATTTAATTCATATAAGATAATTGTTTACAAGGAGTAAAAAAGACAATGGAGCAGCGATATCATCCGGAACTGATAGAGCCCAAATGGCAGGAATACTGGAAAGAAAAAAAACTTTTCAAGGTGCAGGAAGACCCGTCAAAGGAAAAATATTATCTGCTGGAAATGTTTCCGTATCCTTCCGGAAAGATTCATATCGGTCATGTGCGTAATTATACCATTGGAGATGTTGTTGTCCGGTATAAACGGATGAGAGGATTCAATGTCCTTCACCCCATGGGCTGGGATGCATTTGGAATGCCTGCTGAAAATGCTGCCATTGATAATAATACCCATCCTGCGGCCTGGACATATGCAAATATCAGGGCCATGCGCAAACAGCTCAAAAAAATGGGATTTTCCTATGACTGGGACCGTGAAATCGCCACATGCCGGCCGGAATATTATAAATGGGAACAATGGCTGTTTCTTCAGATGTTTCAAAAAGGGATGGTGTATCGGAAGGAATCCTATGTGAACTGGTGTGAAAAATGCCAGACGGTTCTGGCCAATGAACAGGTGGAACAGGATTGCTGCTGGCGGTGTTCACAGACTGTTCAGCAAAAAAAGCTGTGGCAGTGGTTTTTCAGGATAACGGATTATGCCGAAGATCTTCTGGTGCATTGCGATAAACTGCCGGGATGGCCGGATAAGGTAACGGTCATGCAGAAGAACTGGATCGGTCAGAGTATTGGTTCGGAAATAAAATTTCAGGTGGACGGAAAAAATGAAGATGTTGTGGTGTTTACTACCCGACCAGATACTGTTTTCGGTGCCACCTTCATGTGCCTTGCCCCTGAACATCCCATGGTGGAAACCCTTTCTCTTGGTACAGAACAGGAGGCAGCCGTTGCAGCCTTTGTGCAGAAAATATCCAGACAGGAACGATCTGCCGAAGGTCTTGAAAAATATGAAAAAGAAGGGGTGTTTACAGGCGCCTTTTGTATTAACCCGGCAACGGGTGAAAAAATTCCGGTATACACGGCCAATTTTGTTTTAATGGGGTACGGCACCGGTGCGATCATGTCTGTTCCGGCAGGAGACCAGCGGGATTTTGACTTTGCAAAAAAATATAATCTGGATATCCGGATGGTGGTTGCGCCCGAAGATCATTCCATTGATCCTGAGAACATGACCCAGGCCTATACCGGGCAGGGGGTGATGGTGAATTCCGGAAAATTCAACGGTCTGGACAATCAAACGGCAATGGATGAAATTACCCGCTGGCTTGAAGACCAGGGCAGGGGGAAAAAGACCATTTCATACCGTTTGCGGGACTGGGGCATCTCCCGTCAAAGATACTGGGGCGCACCTATTCCTGTTATACATTGTCCGGATTGCGGACAGGTGGGCGTTCCTGAATCTGACCTTCCCATAAGACTGCCGGAAGAGGCCAATCTGCTGGAAAAAGGGGGCTCTCCCTTGCCGACCCTGGCGTATTTTGCCAAAGCCACCTGTCCTGTATGCGGAAGAGAAGATGCCAGAAGGGATACAGACACCATGGACACATTTGTGGAATCGTCCTGGTATTATCTGCGGTATTGCTCACCCAGATATACCAACGGCATGTTTGATCCGGAGGCTGTAAAATACTGGGCTCCGGTGGATCAGTATATTGGAGGGGTTGAGCATGCGGTGCTGCATCTGTTGTATTCAAGATATTTTATGAGAGTGCTCAATACGCTGGGGCTGGTTGATTTTAAAGAACCGTTCACCCGTCTGCTCACACAGGGCATGGTCTGCAAGGAAACCATGATGTGTCCTGAACACGGGTATCTGTATCCGGAAGAAGCAATTAAAAATGATGCCGGTTCTTTTGTCTGTTCTAAATGTGACAGTGATGTGGAAGTTGGACGGGTGATCAAAATGTCCAAATCCAAAAAAAATGTAGTGGACCCCAATGAACTTCTGGAAAAATACGGGGCAGATGTCACCCGGCTGTTTTCCTTGTTTGCAGCGCCTCCGGAAAGAGATCTGGAATGGAATGAAGATGGTATTGAAGGCAGCAACCGCTTTGTCAACCGCGTGTGGCGGCTGTCACTGGATTGTATTGAAAAATTCAAGGGCATTGATCCGTATCAGGGTCCTGCATCAGACATCAAAAATGAGTCTGCCAAAAAATTATATATCAAGGCACACCAGACCATTCAGAAAGTGACCGATGATATTGAAAAAAGTTTTCATTTTAATACAGCGATCTCTGCAGTAATGGAGCTTGTAAATGAAATGTACACGTATGATCTTGACTCAGACGATGTTCAATTAAAGCAGGTGATGGTGTTCTGCCTTGACAATATGCTTTTGCTGCTGTCTCCGATTCTGCCTCATTTTTGTGAAGAAGTGTTTGCCCGGTCAGGCAGACAGCATGGATCCATTCTTGAACAGACCTGGCCTGAATATCGGGAGGATTCTCTTCAGACCGATGAGGTCCTGGTCGTGGTGCAGGTAAATGGAAAACTGCGGGCAAAATTTTCAATGGATGCCAGTGCCAGTGTCGATACGATAAAGCAGACTGCGCTGGCAGATGAGAGAATTAAAAAACTTCTGGGTGAAAAAACGCCAAAAAAGGTGATTGTTATTCAGAAGAAACAAACACTTGTCAACATTGTGATTTGATATGAAAAATTTAAAAAAAATTCAGAAAAGCTTTCTACTGATGGGGTGTCTGTGTGGGGTTGTTTTTTTTGCCGCCTGCGGTTATCGGTTTGAAGGCGGCGGGTTTGTCAATCAAAATCTTAAACGAGTGGCCGTAAAACCGCTTGAAAATGTAAGTTCTGAAACAGGCGCAGGCGTTGCATTCACCAATGCCCTGATTCGTGAGATACTTATGAAGACACAGACCCGGGTGGTGGATGAATCAGCAGCGGATGCCGTATTCCAGGGGCAGATAAAATCCATTACCTTCAGCACATTATCCCGCACTACAGCAGAAACGGTCAATGAACGACGTGTTCAGGCGGTGGTCAGTCTTAAGCTGGTGGACAGGAATGGAAAGGTACTCTGGTCTGTAACGGATTTTATGGCCAATGAAGACTATGCGATAAATTCGAATCAGATTACCGATGAAAGCAATAAACGGCTGGCCGTAAACAAGATTGCAGATCGGGTGGCTGAAAAGATTGTGAGTAAAACACAAATAGATTTTTAGAATACAAACAAAAATTGAGTGTATAAAACAATTTGAAATGTAAACAACAAAGACAGGATTTATTTTATAGCGTCATAAATCCTGTCTTTGTTGTATAAAACAGTTATCTAAAAACAGTTCAAAAATGCTTATGCGTTTATAAATTTAAATAATCTTGAAATTTTTCTGGAAGCAGTCTTTTGATGGAGAACACCCTTTTTAGCAGCTTTTTGTATGGCGGACTGAGTTTTTCTCAGCAGTTCGTCTTTGTTTTCACTTCCCTGTTCTTTTGCTGCACGAAGGTTTTTTTCCAGATTTTTAAGAGTGGTTTTTACAGATCTGTTTCTAAGCCGTCTGACCTGACTCTGTTTTGCTCTTTTTTTTGCAGATTTATGGTTAGCCAACTTGGTCTTGCTCCTTTATTAAGAATATTAAATTTATATTTCAACCGTATTTTAAATTAGGAACATTATAGATTTAACTGGTTTTTGTCAAGGAAAACTTGTGATAAAGATATTAAAAAAGACAGCACTGATAAGCTGTTTAACTTTCAGCAGCCGTATTCTCGGTGTTATCAGGGACATGGTTATCGCCATGTTTTTTGGCACATCTGTTTTAAGCGATGCATTTTTTATTGCCTTCAGACCCTTTGATCTGATCAGAAAGCTTTTTTCTGAGGGCATTTTAGGGGTTTCATTTATCCCCGTATTTTCGGATACGCTTGAAAAACAGGGAAAATCCGCTGCAACGGGCATGCTGTATTCCTTTTTTTGTCTGTTGTCTGCCGGTGCTGTTATTGTCATGATTACAGGCCTTTTCGGGGCCCCCTTTATAATGACCCTGATCGCACCAGGGTTTGAAGCCTTATCCTATGAATATAACCTGACCATGGTGCTGTTCAAGATCATGCTGCCGTATTTCTGGCTGATAGTGATGGCCGGTTTAAGCATGAGCGTTTTAAATGCTTTGGGAAATTTCGGTGCGCCGGCTTTGGCACCGGTTGTTTTCAATATTGGCATGATTTTATTTATCTTCCTTGCCATTCCCTGTTTTCCCGAGCCTGTGACGGCTTTGTCTGTGGGAGTCACCATTGGCGGCCTGCTGCAGCTTGCAGTGCAGATCCCCTTTATGGTTCGAACCGGGATATTAAAACCGGTCCGATTCCGACTTTTTGCTCCCCAGAGCTTGAAATTATTGAAAATCATGGTGCCTGCAATGATCGGTGCAGCCTCTTACCAGATCAATATCATGACTGCGTCTTTTTTTGCATCCACCCTGGATGAAGGCAGTGTGTCCTATTTATACTATGCAGACAGGCTGGTTCAGTTTCCCCTTGCGCTTTTTGCGGTTTCGGTGGCAACGGTTTTTTTGCCTGATCTTTCAAAAAAAATGGCCACAGGAAAGATCTGTGATATGGGAATACCATTTTCCAACGCCGTGATGATGGTGCTTTTTATCACCATCCCGGCCATGGCAGGACTGATGGCTTTAAATAAACCCATTGTGGCGGTGTTGTTCGGGCACGGCGCTTTTAAATCTCTGGCCGTGGATCAGACTGCCCGCTGCCTGTTTTTTCTGGTCACCGGATTGTGGGCATATACCGCTTCCCGGCTTTTTGTGACGCTGTATTACGGCATGTCAAAAATATATCTGCCTTTTTTTTCAGGCCTGATTGCAGTGGGATTAAATATTGTACTGTCCTTTGTTTTTATAAAATACTGGGGGCTAACAGGCCTGGCCCTGTCGGTTTCAATATCTGCCATGGCAGGGTGTATTTTCCTGTTTATCCATATCCCCGCCGGGGTGAACATTGCCAGAGTCAGGATTATTCTTTCTGCTTGCAGATCGGTTTTTTTTGCTGTTATAATGTTCGCCTGTGTCCGTCTGGCAGCTGATTATATCCCGGTGGACGGATCAAGCAAGGCAATGGTCGGCGCGGGTCTGGCTGCAAGCATCTGTCTGGGGGTGACCTGCTATCTAGGGTTGAATTTCTGGGTTTCAACGCCTGAAATAAAAATGTTTCTTAAAGGGTTTAAAAAGAATTGAAAATGAGTGTGATGGAAAAAGCCGGTTACAGTATTTCTTTTATCATCATCCTGATATTGATGTGTTTTATTATCTTCAGTACAAACGGGCTTTTAGACTATCGAAAATTAAAGCACAAGGAAGCTGGCGTTATTGAACAGATCAAGGCAGCGGACAGCGTTACACAGAAACTTGAAACACAAATAATCAGCCTGAAAAATGATATGGAATATATCAAACATGTGGCAAAGCATGAGCATGATATGGCAGAAAAAGACGAGCTCATTTTTAAGGATAAACCTTCACAGAAAAGGGAAGGACCATGAATTCTCATATTGAACCCGGTGATATACCGGATATGAATACCCTGGAAATTGCACAGATTTATGAAAAACAAGGCTATGCGCAGGATGCGCACAGAATATATGCAGCGTTGGATGCCCTTGAATCCACCCCTGAAACCCGTGCAGGTCTGAACAGAACACTTGATTTCAAAACGGTGTCAGAAGAAATAAAACCCGGTGAAACAAGACTCAGGGCCCTGCTTGAAGAATGGGTTGTTCTGCTGAATGCAACATATCGGATCAACAATTATAAAAAACTGAAAACCCGTTTATTATCAAAATGACGTTTAAACATAAAAAAGGCATTCAAAAAGAGCCAGGCGTAATCAAAGGCGTTATTGTTCTTGTATTTTTTGCCCTTGTAACGGCATTTATTTTTAATACGCTTTCTCCGCACAGGATTGCACTTTTCGGGCAATGGGATCCTCAAAAAGGTGTAATTTCTGCGAACCCAGACACATCAGGGGCAGGTCATTTTACCCAGATTCATTCTTCAAAACAGGTGGCGGATATGATCCGGGGAAAAAATTGCCTGATCATTGATGTCCGGGCACGGGATCTGTTTGAACAAGGCCATATCCCGACTGCTTTGTCTTTTCCTATAAATGAATTTGATGAAAACCTGCCCGGCATGACCGCCCGGATCAATCAGCATGACCCTGTGCTGCTGTATTGTTCCAGTGTGTACTGCACAGACAGTCATACCTTTGCCGATTACCTGAAAAGCATGGGATATAAAGATATAAAGATCTTTTCAGGAGGATTTGCACAATGGCAGGAAGAAGGACATAAAATTGAAACCCATGAGAAATAATTACATCGATTTTCTGGCGTTTATTATCAAATTGATTCTGGGAATCAGTTTTATTTATGCAAGCTTTCATAAAATAGAAGACCCCCAGGCATTTGCCAGAATATTGTACGGATATGATATTTTTCCGGATGCCAGCATTAATATTCTGGCGATTACAGTTCCGTTTGTCGAGCTTGTTTGCGGATTCAGCCTGATTTCAGGATGGTTCCCGCGTTCAGCGCTTTTAACTATTAATGTCCTTTTGAGCCTTTTTATTGTGCTCATCGGCTTTAATCTGATTCGCGGACATCAGTTCGACTGCGGCTGCTTTTCCTTTGACAGCCAGAATCAGACAGCTTCAAATATCTTTCTGCTGATCCGGGATGCATTCATGCTGGCCGGAGGAATATTTTTATACAAGAGAACTAAGGCATCCTGACAATACGGAATCCCAGAGAATTTCTTTTGACCACCGGTTTATACAGGCTGCGATAAGCGCTTCTCTGGTATTTGCTGGTCTGATACCAGCCACCGCCCCGGATGATCTTGTGTTCACCATTTGTATTCAGCGGGTCAACAATATTGTCTTTATACGTATCTGTGACAACACCGATTTTTGTTCGCCAGAAGTTACGGCGTTTGCAGGAATCCTGCACCCATTCCTGGACATTGCCGTGCATGTCATACAGGCCAAAGGCATTGGGCAGTTTTGTTTTAACCGGATGGGGCCTGAAATCTCTTGAGGGATTTGCAAGACCTGAATTATAACAATACCACGCCATTTCAAGTATGGACGGCTCGGGTATGTTGCAGGAGAACGGGGCTGTGATCGGTCCGCTGGCAAATGCTGTGGCAGAACCTGCCCGGCAGGCGTATTCCCATTCTGCTTCAGTGGGCAGACGGTATTTATTTGTATTTTCCCATTGATTAAGCACCCGGATAAATTCAATGCATTCATCCCAGGATATGGTATCCACTGGAAAGTCTTTCCCCATTTTGGGGTAGGAAGAAGGATTGAATCCAACCAGTTTTTCCCACTGGCCTTGAGTGACTTCAGTCTCACCCATATAAAAATCTTTTGAAATGATAACCCGATGCTGTTTTTCATTCCATTGACGACCCTGTTCGGATTTCGGGCTGCCCATGATAAATTCGCCTTTCGGGATACGCACAAACCGCATGCCAAGTTTATTGGTATAGACATCTGCCATGACATAATTGGGTAACAACACACTGATAATCACGGATGAAAAAATCAGTGCAAGAATAAAATGTGAGTGAAATTTCATTGAAATCCCCCGGTCGTTTGTCAAAAAAAAAGATTATTTTTAAAGCAAAAGACTATCATACAATATCTGTTTTGTACAATCTGTGTTTCATACAATATTGAAATTTAAGCAAAGAATATGTTTAGTGCTTGAAAATTATAATTAAAATGATATGAACAAAGAATCAATATTAAAATTCAGGAGCGTTGAGATGAAATTCAAGAGTAAACCAGGCGCTAAAATACCAACAACCCAGACCAATACAAATAAAAAAAAGGAGGTTGATATCGCTTCTACACCAAAACCGGAGAATAATATGTCTCTGATAAAAAAAAATGAATTCGCATTGATCCTTTTTGGGGCATTATTGCTCACCGTGATTGTTTTTTTTCTTTTTTTCAAATCATCGGATGGGTCAAAAACCATTGATTTGAATAAGACAACGGACGCTTCTTCTGTTAATCTTGAAGACCGTATGCAGGTTCTGGAGAATAAATTTGAGGCCCTGGCATCTTCTGGCAATGATGATGGCATGAAAAATACAGACACACAGGCCCTGGCTCAGCGGGTATCGCGGCTTGAGACCGCTTTTACTGTTAAATTTGATTCTGTGATCGAAAGAATTGCCGGACTTGAAAAAAATCTGGCTCAGTTAAAAGACAGATCGTCAACTGTAGCACCACCGGCTCAAAAAGCAGTTTCCCCGTCACCACCTAAAAAAACAAGCCATGTGGCAGTTAAAACACCTGCGGAAAAAAAAGGGGTTTTCCATACAGTTCAAAAAAAGGAAACACTTTACAGCATCAGCAAAAAATACAACACCACGGTGGCGGCGTTGCGCAAACTCAATAATCTGTCTGAAACCGCAACGATTTATCCCGGAGATAATATTCTTGTACAATAAAGGATGACAGATAACAGATCTTCACCGGTCAAATGAGCGGACCCGATGGATAAACTGTTCAACCTTACGAACCTCTTTTATTCCAAAAGAGGTTTCAACACCGGAGGATACATCCACTCCAGCAGGGTGTGCCTTCTCCAAAGCATCTGCAATGGTATCCGGATCAAGTCCTCCGGCGAGGATCACAGGCAGGTCTGTTTTTATTTTGCAGGAGATTTCATAGTTCCAGGATTCTGCGTTTCCTCCGGGAAGAATTCCCTTGCCGTATTCAATCAGAAAGGAAGATACTGTTTTAAATTCTTCGGCCTGATCCAGGAAGGGCGCTTTTTTCGCAAAAAGGGTCTTGATAACAAACAGATTTTTATCCATTAATTTCTGGGCAAGATCCAAAGGTTCACTGCCATGAAGCTGAACCCCTTTTAAATTGCAATATTCTACAATCTGTATTATCTCATCATAGGATTTATTGACAAACACCCCGATGGGCATAATGGTTTCTGGCAAAACCGCCGTGATCTGCCTTGCAGTTTTGGCACTGACATTTCTGGGGCTTTTTTCAAAAAAAACAAGACCCATGGCATCCGGGGCAAATCCGGCACATGCACTGGCATTTTCAGGGTTTGTAAAGCCGCAGATCTTGATCCATGTTTTGTTCCTGGAAGAAATAAAATTAGTCGCGTTCATCAGGGGTCTCATTCTCTTCTTGAGGAACATTTCGCAATTGTCCGATAAACGCTTTGGGATCTTTTGCCCGGACAATGCTTTCCCCCACCAGAAAATTATATATTCTGGCCTCCAGTCCTTTTTGAATATCAGAAAAACCCGAAATGCCGCTGGCTTCAACAGGGATTATATCATCGGGTATAATGGTTGCAATGCGTTTGGACACTCCCGTATCCGTTTCAAGGGTTTGAAGATTGCGATTGTTGATATCCACCACTTTTGCACCGCAGTCATAGGCGATTTCCAATTCTCTTTCTGATGTGATTTCCACTAAGGGTTCCATGAAAAGTTCCCGGGTAAGAACGATATAGTCTTTGAGCTGATCCTTGCTCAATGCTGTGGTGATCAGCAGAGCTGCAGAAGCACCTGCTTTTTTGGCTTCAAAAATCTGATAGGCACTGATGATGAAATCTTTTCTCAAAACAGGGATATCGGTATTTGCACATACACTCTCAAGATCTTTTAAACTGCCTTTAAAATATTGAGATTCTGTTAAAACAGAAATGGCCCGGGCACCAGCCTTTGTATAATTTTTTGCGAACAACGGTACATCCAGATCCATGCGGATATCTCCTTTGGAAGGAGATGCTTTTTTGATTTCAGCGATGATCCCAATATCTTTTGGGCTGCTTTTCTTCATGGCTGACAGAAAATCAGATCTTTTCGGCGAAGACTCCGCTTCTTTTCGTAAGCTGGCAAGCGGGAAATTCCTTTTGCATTGCGCCAGCTCAATGGTTTTGACTTCAACCACTTTTTTTAAAAAACCGTCCAGTCTTATGATTCCTTTTGAGGCCATGTTACCCATTCTCCCGGGTAAACTCAGAAAGCTGTTCAAGTTTTTTCAGTGCATTGCCTGAATCAATGGATTCTTTGGCCATCACAATGCCTTGTTTTATGGTTTGAACCTGCTGGGCTGCCATAAGGGCTGCGCCTGAATTTAACACAACAATATCTCGTTTGGGACCTTTTTCACCTTTTAAAATTCCCAGCGTAATGGCTGCGTTTTCCTTGACATCACCGCCTTTAAGATCACAGGTCCGGGCATAGTTTTCAAAAAATTCCAGAGGATCCAGATCATAGGACCGGATTTGAGCGTCATTGAGTTCTGATATGCGGGTTTTGGTTGTTGTGGTGATTTCGTCCATGCCGTCATGACCATGAACCACCAGGGCCTTTTTAACGCCCAGAAGTTTTAAGGCCTGGGCAAACATTTCAGTGAGCTTTGGATCATAAACCCCTAAAAGCTGGCAGCTTGCAGCAGCCGGATTGGTTAAAGGGCCCAGCATGTTAAATATACTTCTGATGCCGCATTCCATTCTGGCTTTTCCGGCATATTTCATGGAACCGTGATACATGGGGGCAAACATGAAACCAATACCGATTTCATTGATGGCTTCTTCAACAATTTCCGGATCAACGTTCAGGTTTACGCCAAGCGCTTCCAGTACATCCGCACTTCCGCATTTGCTGGAGATGCTTCTGTTTCCGTGTTTGGCAACCGTTACACCTGCACCTGCCACAACAAAGGCTGTGGTTGTGGAAATATTAAACGACCCGGATGCATCCCCGCCCGTACCGCAGGTGTCTATGACATTTTGAGACCGGGTCTGGATCTTTATGGCTTTTCGTCTCATGGATCTGGCGGCTCCTGCAAGTTCTTCAAAGGTTTCGCCTTTGGTGGCAAGCGCTGCCATGAAAGCGCCGACCTGGGCTTCGGTGATCTGGCCTGAAAAAATATCACTGAGCATGGATGCTGCGCTGTCCTGATCCAGATCCTGTCCGGAAATAATTTTTCTTAAATTTTCGGTAAATGTCATTCTTATTCTCCTTTGATAAAATTTCTGATCAACCGTTTTCCCACAGTGGTCATAAAGGATTCCGGGTGAAATTGAACGCCCTGGGTCGGATGATCTTTATGCCGGATTCCCATGATTTCACCGTCATCGGTTCTGGCAGTTACCACAAGGCAGTCAGGAAAATTTTCTTCTGATACAGCAAGGGAATGATATCGCATTACCGTAAAGGGTTTGGTGATGCCTTTATAAATATGCTCCCCGTCTGCAGTCACCTGGGATGTTTTTCCATGCATGATTTTTTTTGCATGGATAATTTTACCGCCAAAACTCTGGCCAATGACCTGATGGCCCAAACACACGCCGAGTATGGGGATCTGTCCTGAAAGGTGAGTGACGATATCAAGGGAAATGCCTGCATCTTCAGGGCGACCGGGTCCAGGAGAGATGACAATGGCACTGATATCCGAGTTTTTAAGGTCTTCGATGCTGATCTTGTCATTTCTGAAAACTTCCACCTGGGCACCGGCATGAAGGATATAATGCACCAGATTAAAGGTGAATGAGTCATAATTATCTATTACTGCAACTTTCATTTATTTGTCTCCGTTGGTATTCGATAAAACAAGTTTTAATGCCATTTCCACGCTCCTTGCCTTGTTCTGGCATTCCTGTAATTCTTTTAAAGGATCAGAGTCATATACAATGCCGGCCCCTGCCTGAACCGTCAATTTGCCGTCTTTCATGACTGCTGTCCGGATGGTAATGGCAAAATCCATGTTTCCGGAAAAAGAAATATACCCGGCAGCACCGCCATACACGCCTCTTGGTTTTCCTTCCAGCTCGCTGATAATTTCCATGGCCCGGATTTTAGGGGCACCGGACAGGGTGCCGGCAGGAAAGGTTGCTTTAAACAGATCATAAGCATCAAATTCTTCTTTCAAATCACAGGTGATATTGGATACCAGATGCATGACATGGGAGTATCGCTCAATCACCATGGTGTCGGTCACCTGAACGGTTCCGGCTTCTGCCACGCGGCCCAGATCATTGCGGCCCAGATCAATCAGCATCACGTGCTCGGCCTTTTCTTTTTCGTCATTTAAAAGTTCATCTGCAAGTTTTCGATCCTCCTGCTGGGTTTTTCCTCTGGGCCGGGTTCCTGCAATGGGCCGGAGGGTGGCAATATTGTTTTCAAGCCGGACCATGGTTTCCGGTGATGACCCGGCAATCACCATATCTGTAAAATTCATGAAAAACATATACGGAGATGGATTGATATACCGCTGTGCCCGGTAAATCTGGACAGGATCGACCTGGGTTTTGCAGGAAAACGGTTGTGAATAAACCGCCTGGAACACATCACCTTCTATGATATGATGTTTTATTTTTTCAACCCCTGACATATATTCTTTGGCCGGGGTTTCCGGCATCAGTTCCACATGTTTGCTTTGCACAGGTTTTTTGGGCATGACTGGTGCATGTATGGTTGCCAGCATTTTTTTTAAATGGGCCTGTGCCTGATCAAAAATATCAGAAGGATCTGTATCTTCAGTGATATAGCATATTTTCATGCAGGTTAATGTCTGTTTTATATTATCAAAAATAATCATTTCATCCGGGATGATAAAATGCGCATAAGGGGTGCCTTCGGGCAAAGATACCGGGATGTTTTCAAAAAATGAAACCATTTCATAGGTGCAGTACCCGGTAAAACCGCTCCAGAATCTGGGCAGTTCAGGAATGGGGGCCGGGATAAATTTTTTTGAATATGTCCGGATGACATCCATGGGATCATTATGATGCGCGATGGTCTGGGTCTGGCGCTGGGTTTTGATCTGTACATCATTAGCAAATATTTTGATGGTGCCGTAAGCTGACAGGCCCAGGAAGCTGTATTGCGCCCATCTTTCGCCACCTTCAACACTTTCAAGCAAAAAACTTTCCTTGTCCGGAGAATAAAATTTCTGCAGGATGGAAACCGGGGTTTCCATATCCGCAAGTATCTGGGTACAGACCGGAATCACATTGGAGGTCTGTGCAAGCGTCAAGAATACCTGTTTGTCCGGGAATTGATTTAAAATCATATTTAGGGTTCCTTTATTTTTAAATTCTCGGTCAAAATACGCTGGTTTTTTGGGCCTGTCAAGAAAAATGTTTCTATGAATAGAAACATTTTTCTTGGTAACAGTAGTGCGATTTTTTTTCAAACATGGTAAACAATCCATTTTATACTATGATTGAATTTAGGATGATTTGCCATGCTGTTGATTTTTCCTCCTGTTGCAAAACCCAGTGAACCGCCTGCCGGTGTTGCACTTTTATCTTCTGCCCTTAAAACACATGGCCAGTCCTGTACAGTATATGATGCTAATATTGAAGGCCTTTTATATCTTATTGATAAAGATAAAACCCCGGTTGATTCATGGTCCAGAAGAGCTTTGAAAAACCGGGAAAAACTGTTGTCTGATTTAAAAGACCCGTCTTTGTATGTGAATGCAGATCGGTATCATCAGCGAGTATATGATCTGAACAAAGTATTGTCCATCAGTGTGGATGAAAAGCGCTTTAAAATCTCCTTAAGTGATTATTCGGATAATTGTCTTTCTTCTGTAAGTTCTCAGGATTTGCTCAAAAGTGCCCGTCATTACATGGAAAACCCGTTTTATGCGTTTTTTGAATCGTGTATCCGGCCAAAAATTTTAGACAGTAAATCCGAATATGTCGGCATTTCAATGTGTTATCTGAATCAGGCCCTGGTCAGCTTTGCCCTTGCAGGATGGATAAAGGACAATTTCAGAAACAAAAAAATCATTATGGGCGGAGGGTTGCTGTCTTCCTGGATGAGCCGGCCCGGATTTAATCATCCCTTTAAGGGCTTAATTGATATTTCAATTAAAGGAGAAGGGGAGCTGCCCTTGTTAAATGTCATGGGTATTGATGGCCATGGCCAGAAACATTTTATTCCGGATTATGATTTTGTTAAAAACAATATATATCTGGCTCCGGGTAGGGTTTTGCCATTCAGGTCCGCCATTGGGTGTTACTGGAGCAAATGCAGGTTTTGTCCTGAAAAAGTCGAGACCCGCCCCTATGATACCCAGCGGGCATCAAAGGTTCTGGAAGATCTTGAGGCTGTTGATAAAAAATATGCACCTGATTATATCCATTTTATTGATAATGCCATCACCCCGGCTTTTTTACGGGCAATATCTCAACAGTCCTTTGCATTTAAATGGTATGGTTTTGTCCGGTTTGAAAAAGATTTTATGGACCCTGATTTTTGCATGGCTTTAAAACGATCCGGCTGTGATATGTTGAAACTGGGACTTGAATCCGGGGATCAGGGGGTTCTGGATCAGATGAACAAAGGAACCCATCTTGGTATGGTATCCACCATATTAAAAAATCTGCATCAGGCCGGGATCTTGACCTTTGTATATCTGCTGTTCGGTACGCGTTTTGAGGATGAAAGTGCTGCATTCCGGACGCTTGAATATATCAAGGCCCACAGGCAATATATTGATTATCTGAATCTGGCGGTTTTTAATCTGCCAAAATTCAGTGACGATGCACAAGGTCTGGACACTCAGGAATTTTATCATGGGGATTTGTCCTTATATCTGAATTTTAAGCATCCCCATGGATGGAACCGATATAAAGTAAAGCAGTTTCTGGGCAAAACATTTAAAAAACAGATTTTATCCGATGGCGGGATCCGAAAAAATCCAGCTTTTTTTTCATCAAACCATGCCGTGTTTTTCCAAAATCAGGAGGCAGATGTCAGGATGTAAATACCAGGAGTTAAAAAAATGATCGCATATATTTTATCAATCGTAGATGAAGTGGGCGCAGGCGATATGGTGGATACCCGCAGTGCGGTTTTAAGTCATGCATCAAAACACATGGGCATTGATGTAAAAAAAATCATTGCTGTGCAAGATCATGCGGACGCGATTGCCGCAGGTATTCAACACATTTGTTCACACGCAGATATCTGTTTCGTGACAGGCGGGAAAAAATCGACTCAGAATGATGTGACAGCACCGGAAATTTACAGGCAGGTGAATGCCTGCCGGGTTTTTTATATGCCGGAGGTGACTTCAGATCCGGGACCATCCATTGCCCGGGATGTGGGGCATCTGTTAACTGTGGGCAAAAAGACCCTTGCCATCGCAGAATCGTGTACTGGCGGCCTGATTTCCCATATGATTACAGATGTTGCCGGCAGTTCAGGGTATTTTTTATTTTCTGCTGTGACTTATTCCAATGAAGCGAAAATGAATGTTTTAAAGGTTACAGAACAGACACTGATTGATCATGGGGCAGTACATGAACAGACAGCCATTGAAATGGCAAAGGGCGCACGGCAGGTTGCAGGAGCTGATTTTGCTATTTCAACCACAGGCATTGCAGGTCCGACCGGCGGAACCATGGAAAAACCTGTGGGCCGTGTGTGTATCGGTGTGGCAGGCCCTGATACAGCTGTTGGATATACCTGTACCCTGGAGTGTTCAGAACGGTCAAAAAACAAGCAGATGTTCGCCATCATGGCCCTGGAATTATTGAGGCGTTGTCTGGTTGAGGCCGGAAAACCAGCGTAAAAACCAGGAAACAGTTTTATCTTCAAAATCGCGCCGGTCTGCTTTGGATGTCATCTGGTGATCCCCGTTTTTATGGATAACCAGATGTTTGGGCGCATGGGCCCTGGCGTATATCTCTTTTGCATTGGATACCGGAACAATCATGTCTGCATCCCCATGAAAAATCATCACATTGAACAGGTCGGCAGCTTTATCGGTAATATCAAACAGCAGATTTTTTTCAAAAAAACTCAAGGGCAAAGACGGGCGGTTATGATTGCCTTCCAGAGGAATATTTTTAATGGATCGGCTTTTTACCGGTGCTGAGCACAGTACAGCACCACAAAGATGGATGTCCATTTCCTGCAGTCTCTGCCATGCATTAATGCAGGTGGCACCTCCCATGCTGGAACCAAAAACCGCAACACTGTTACTGGTTTTATTAAGTTTCAGGATATGATCTAAAGCGGCAATAAAATCTGTGGTCCGTTTTTCAAGAGAGGTGTCTGTGATAAAATTTCCCTGGCTTTGGCCACAGCCGCAATGATCAAATCGAAAAAAAGCAATATTATGGGCAGGCAGAAGTTTTGACAGGACCATCTGTTTTGCGGAATTCTTGGAACCTTCCAGACCATGTGAACCGATGACCAGCGGTGGATTTTTGGTTTCCGGCAGGTGCAGTCTGCCCTTGAGAAGAAATCCCCGGGATTTGAATTCAATGTCGATTCTGTTTTTCATTGCTTGTTATTATGCCAGTTAGGCCGTATAATAGCAAGTTTTGAAAAACGGATATGATTATTAAAAAAATAAAGAAATATAAAAATATGAGCATACAAAAAAGAAAAGCATACGAACTTGAGATAATCGATCTTGCCTATGGTGGAAAAGGGCTTGCAAAACCGGATGGATTTCCTGTTTTTATTGATCGGTGTGTGCCAGGGGATCTGGTTTTTGCAAAAATAACAAAAAAGAAAAAGTCCTGGGCAGAGGGCAAGCTGATTAAAATCCTCAAAGAATCCAGTATCCGAAATCCCGGTAAATGCCATTACTGTGATTACTGCGGCGGGTGCAAATGGCAGC
Source organism: Pseudomonadota bacterium (assembly GCA_018821535.1). Classification (GTDB taxonomy): domain Bacteria; phylum Desulfobacterota; class Desulfobacteria; order Desulfobacterales; family Desulfobacteraceae; genus Desulfobacula. Next base: position 29,309 of record JAHJLV010000036.1, read on the forward strand.
GCATTGATTATGACCGTCAGCTTGAATATAAAAAACGGCATGTGGCAGAATCTCTTGCACATATTGGAAAATTAAAAGACACACCGGTTCAGGCGGTTGTTCCGTCAGATGCGATCTATGAATATCGAAATAAGATGGAATTTTCATGCTCATCCAAACGATGGCTGATGCCGGATGAACTTGAAGATGAAACCATCATTAAGGATTTCGGGATCGGGCTTCATGTGCCGGGCACATTTGACAAGGTGATCGACATTAAACGCTGTGAGATCATGCCGGATCTGGGGAACCTGATTTTGGAAGATGTCCGTGAATTCATCAAACATTCGGGCCTTGCTGCCTATGATTTGAAAACCCATCAGGGATTCTGGCGCTTTTTAATGCTGCGGCATGCGGTTGCCACGGATACCTGGATGGTCAATATCGTGACCCGGAATAAAAATATGGATGCCGTTGACACCCTTGCCCGGCAGCTTGCAGGTAAATACAGTCAAATCAAATCGGTCATGAATAATATTACAGATGCCAGATCCGGAGTATCCGTGGGAAAAGAGGAAATCTGCCTGTATGGAAGTGATCATATCCAGGAAAAACTGGGACCATATGTATTTAATATTTCAGCCAATTCTTTTTTTCAGACCAATACAAAAGCCTGTGAAAAACTGTATGCAAAAGTGTCTGATTATGCAGCACTGACCGGAGAAGAAATTGTGATGGATTTATATTCAGGAACCGGTACAATTCCCATCTGGCTGTCAGGACAGGCAAAAAAAATATATGGGATTGAAATTGTCAGCAGTGCTGTTGCAGATGCAAAAATGAATGCCGGACTCAATAATATAGATAATTGTGAGTTCCTGGAAGGGGATATTAAAGATGTATTGCCCGGTTTAAAACAGATACCGGATATCATGATTATTGATCCGCCCCGGGTGGGCATGCATAAGGATGTGGTGGCTCAGGTGATTGCGCTTTGTCCTGAAAAAATTGTCTATGTGTCCTGTAATCCTGCAACCCTTGCACGGGATCTTGAAATGCTGGATTCAACCTATAAGGTGATGGAAGTAACCCCGGTGGACATGTTTCCGCATACCTATCATATCGAGTCTGTGGCTTTGCTGCTGAAAAAATAAACTTATTCGGGAAAGGTGCAGGTCAGCACCAGCATATCCTCTTCGATCTCGGACTTGATCTCATAGGGCAGCTTGGCAAACAGTTTTTTCATCCCTGTATTTGTTCTGGATGTATATGCGATGAGCCCCTTGATTCCGTTTTGCATGGCAGCCTGGGCCAGTTTGTCCTGCAGGATTTTAGCAATACCCATGCCCTGATATTCTTCTGAGACGGAAAAGGCAATTTCAGCCATATTGATGGCAGGATTCTTAAAATATTCCCCAACAGCAATGATTTTTTCAAATCCAAGCTCTCCGATGGTGGCCACAATGGTCAGGTCATTAATATAATCAATTTCAAAAGTGGTTTCGATCTGGTCATGCACAAAGCTTTTTTTATCATGGAAAAAACGGGAAAGAATATCGCCTTTGTTCATTGTATAATAATGTTCCTGGACACTTCTTTCATCAACGGCTCTGGCAGGTCTGAACAGAATCGGAATACCTTTTATGGTAATGATTTCTTCATATTTTAAAGGGTATACACCCTTAATAGCCTGGTTTAATTTCCGGTCTTTATCAATCAGGTTTAATTCTTTTGCCTGGGAAAAAAGTTCATCCCTGAAATTCGGATGTGCAATACTGATAAGTGCCATGGCTCTTTCCTGAAGCGTCTTGCCAAAAAGATTGACCACTCCGTATTCAGTGGCCACATAATGAACATCGCCCCTGGGCACCACCACTGCAATATCCGATAGCGTCGGCACGATACGGCTTTTTTGTCCCTGGTCAGATGTTGAGGTCAGCATCAGGATTGATTTCCCGCCTTTGGACATGGCAGCGCCCCGGGTAAAATCAACCAGTCCGTTTATGCCGGTGTAATTGCTGAAGGGCAGGGCATCAGCTGCTGCCTGACCGGTCAGATCCATGGCAATGGCTGTATTCATTGAAACCATTTTATTGTGTCTTGCAATGATCGCAGGATTATTCACATAATCCGAAGGATGAAATTCTATGGAAGGGTTGTCATCAATGAATTCGTAAAGCGCCTGGGAGCCCACAGCACTGCCTGCCACAACTTTTCCGTTATTGAACCCTTTTTTTTTGTTGGTAATGACACCCATTGAAAAAAGGCGCATCATTCCGTCTGACACATACTGGGAATGAACGCCGATATCATTTTTTTCCGACAGACACAGCATATTGGCTTCGTGGGTAACCCCAAGGCCTGCCTGAATGGTGGAACCGTCTTCGATCAATCTTGATATGTGTTTGGCAATTGAATTGGCCTCTTCATGCTCAGGAAGCGGTTGAATGGTTAAAAGGGCCTGATCATATTCAACAATAAAGTCGACATCGTTGACATGAATGAAACTTTGGCCAAGCACCCGGGGCATATTCTGGTTTACCTGACAGATGACGATATCTGCGGATTCACAGGCTGAAAGCGTGATATCCACAGAAATTCCCAGACTCATCCATCCAAAATCGTCCGGCGGAGATGCCTGTATTAATGCGGCATTCAGCGGCATCATTTTGGATTTAAACAGATAAGGGATTTGAGATAAGTTAATCGGAGTGGTAAACCGTTTGCTTTTCTGCATCAGATTAAGTGAGGAGGAGCCCAGATAAAAGGACCGGATATTAAACTGCTGGGAGTGAGAGCGGTTGGCAATTAAAGTTAAAGGTCCGCTTTCGATGCTCAGCAATCTGACGATTTCAAGATCTGTAAACCGGCTGCTGATCTGGGACAGTTCCTGAACAAGGTGCTGGGGTTCGCCGCAGGATGATCCAATAAACACGCGTTGGCCCGGTTTGATATTTTCCAGAACTTTTTTTGCTGTATTTTTTTTCTGGACATAATTATCTGCCCAGTAGTTTGATTTAGACATATAAGGCGACTCCATTCATGTGTTAACCACTTTCTTGTTTTAAATCTTTTTAAAAAAAAAATCAAAAAAGATATTATTTTTTAATACTGCTTGAAAATAATGAATTTTTTTTGTATGGATAAAAGAAACGATCTCAATTCGGATTCACATATTTTATTCATCTTTAGTTTTTACAATGTGTAAAATTTCAACTGGTACGGTTTTGTCCTATTCACGATAAACGATCAATACGATATCTGATACACATCTGTCTTTTTAGTTTAATGTAATATGCGATAAAATTTTTATATCGCATTAAAACAATAATTTATATGCATAAGATGCGATTTTATTTTTTTGTTGGTATGGTGTTTGCTTTATCGTTTGACATATAGTTCGATGATTGATTTAAAAAGCAGGAGGGGAAAAATGGCGCAACGCATAAATAAAAAGAAAACTAAAAATCAAACGCCTTCTCATTCATATTATGCGATTAAATCTCAAAATGAACTGTATTATCAGATGGCATCTATTTTTAAAAATGTTGGCAGAGATGAAGATGTACTTGCTCAAAAAATCATATCAACATCTTTAAGGAAACCTTTTTTTGAGATTTCCATTGGAAATTGAATTCAGAGAATCAGCCCAGGATATTAATCTTGCTAATTAAATCTGGAAAATTCGATTCAGATGTTTTATAGTATTTTATCAATTTTTGTTCAGATATTTTATGATCGGCATTAATCTTAAATTCAAAACCTGTAAAGGAGGTAGTAATGGCAGAAAAACTCGGTATTTATAAATGTACCAAATGTGGGAATATTGTTCAGGTCCTTCATGGAGAAAAACCACCGGTAATGTGCTGTGGTCAGGCAATGGACCGTCTGGTTGAAAATACAGTGGATGCTGCAAAAGAAAAACATGTTCCGGTAATTGAAAAAATTGCTGGCGGATACCTGGTTAAGGTCGGCAGCGTTGCACACCCCATGGGTGAGGATCATTATATCCAGTGGATTGAACTTACATCAGAAGACGGCATGTTTATTCAGCGCCAGATGCTGACACCTGCAGGCAAACCCGAAGCCACATTTAAAACCGATGCCCAGAAAGTAGTTGCAAGAGAATATTGCAATTTGCATGGTCTCTGGAAAGCGTAAAGGCCGTTTCGAAAAATCGCAAACAAAAACGCCTGTTGTTTTTAAGTCAATAAAAAGACAACAGGCGTTTTTTTTACAAGGTATTATATGCGTTTAATAAAATTCTGACAATTTTCCGGCAAGAAGCCGTATATGGCTCATTTCTTCTTTGATAATAAAATCAATTTTTGACTGTCCCAGTTTTTCCGGAATCATTTCCTTCATGCCAAGGTAAAAGGCAATAGAATCCTTTTCCGCCTGAATCGCACTGCTGAGTATGCCTTTGAGACTGCTGTCCGGTTTTTCTTTTTGAAAAAACACCCGGGTATCTGCAAGCGCTTTGATATACAGCACGTTTTCATCTTTCGGGTCAAATGTATTGGAAAACGTTTCAGAGTCACTTAAATCCTTGAGCATGGTGGTGAACGTTTGTTCATGTTCATCTTCCATATCTGCAAGCTCGAGCAGAAAATCTTTATATTTTGCAGCTTCCATGGACGCTGCCGCATCTCTGTAAAAGGCCGCGCCATTTTGTTCTATTTTTATGGCAATATCAAAAATATCTTTCGCATTAAAATCGTTTGGCATTTTTTCCTCCGGATTATCTTTAATTATAGTTATGATAATCTTTGTTTTAGTGTTTTAGCTATTTTTACACCCAAATCAAAACATCGGTTTAAATCAGTTTCATCAGGAACATATTGAACTTTTACACCTTCGTCAACAATATCCAGTTTCATTTCTGAAAATTCTTTGTTTAAAATCTTGACAGCTTCACCGCTCCAGCCATATGAGCCAAAGGCAGCTGCAATTTTATTCTGCGGACGAAGACCTTTGATATAGGTCATGACATCGGCGATGACCGGGAAAAGATTATTATTCAGAGTGGGAGAGCCGACAACAATCGCACCTGCCTCAATAATTTCGGTCATGATATCACTTCTGTGCCATTTTCTTGTATTCATCAGCCTTACATTGACGTCTTCTGATTCTATACCGCTGGTAATGGATCTGGCCATTTTTGTGGTGCTTTCCCACATGGAGTCAAAGATCACAACGGCCTTACCGGTGGGTTCCTGCCTGGACCATCTGTCATAGCATTGAATTATTTTAGAAGGATTCTCCCTCCAGATAATACCGTGATCCGGACAGATCATTTTGAATTCAAGGCCCATTTTTGCGACATCCTGCAGCAGGGCCTGAACCCTGGGTGAAAAATGCAAAAGAATATTGGCATAATATTTTCTGGCATGGGGAATGATTTCTTCTCCGATTTCATCATCAAAGAACATGTCACCTGCATAATGCTGACCAAAGGCATCTGAGGAAAATAAGATCTGATCTTCCACAAGATAAGTGAACATACTGTCCGGCCAGTGAAGCATTCTTGTCTCAAGAAATGAGAAAGTTCTGTCCCCGATTTTAAGTTCATCGCCACTGCCCACAATTTTAAAATTAAAATCACGGTTAAAATGGCTTTTTAAATTTTTGGCACCCATTTTTGAACAATACAGCGGTTTATCTTTCCCGATGATATGCATCAGCCTGGGAATCCCGCCGGAATGATCCATTTCCGTATGATTGCTGATCACCATATCAATTTTTTTGGGATCAATGATCCGGCTGATATTGGACAGCAGCTCATCACAGAATTTTTCTTTTACCGTATCAATAAGAATATTTTTTTCGCCCAGTACCAGGAATGCATTATAAGTGGTTCCTTCATAGGTGGAATATCCATGAAAATCCCTTATATCCCAGTCCCGGCACCCGACCGAATATATCCCATCAGCTATTTCAATGGGTTTATACATATGTCATTTACTCCCTTGCCTTATAACAGCTTAATCAATTTTTGTAAAATTATCCTGGGTTGCGCCGCATACAGGGCAGACCCAGTCTTCAGGAAGATCTTCAAAGGCGGTTCCGGGTTCAATTCCATTATCAGGATCTCCGTTTGCCGGGTCATATACATAGCTGCATACACATTCATATTTACTCATTTTGTCTTACCTCCATAATTTGGTTTTATTATCATAATCATTTCCTGAATGAACAGGTTTCCAACGCCTGAAAGAAACCTGCAAAGAGTGTGCCTTAAAAATCACCCTGAAAAATGAACAGACTTTAAGGGTTGATAAAAAAGGTTTCAAGTTAACAATTATTATTATAGTATAAGAAGCTCAAAATCAATAAAACATTTAACTGACAGATGAATATATGCCCTGTAATATTTATACAAAAACCACAAAAATAAATGTTCCGGTTCAGACGGCGTTTCAATGGCATGAACAAAACGGTGCCATTGATCGATTAACCCCGCCATGGGCTCCGTTGAAATTAGTCAGGCGAAGGGGAATCGGGATTGATAACGGTGTCAAGGTCTGGTTTCGTCTGAAGATATTTCATATTCCCATGCTTTGGGTGGCTCAGCATACTGAATATCAAAAAAATGTCATGTTCAAGGATCATCAGGTCAAAGGACCTTTTTCAAAATGGGAACATACGCACAGGTTTATTCCTGATGGGGATGATGCCTGTTACATGGAAGATACTGTTGAATTTAAACTGCCATTGGGCTGGCTTTCCAGACCGTTATATACTTTTGCCAGAAAAGAATTTGACCGGATGTTCACGTATCGTCACAGGGTACTTAAACAGGATCTGGAACATCGGTTTAAAGACAGTAAGCCAAAAAGAATATTGATTTCAGGTGCCAGTGGAACCATCGGAAGCGTTCTGGTCCCTTATCTGAAGACCAACGGTCATCAGGTGATTCGTCTGGTGCGAAAAAAAGGCCTTCTTCAGGAAGATGAACTGTTCTGGGATCCGTATCAGGGGGAGCTTGACCTTGAAAAAACAGCTCCATTTGATGTGGTGATCAATTTAAACGGTGTGGATATTTCAAGGGGCACCTGGACACAAAAACAAAAGAAAAAAATCATTGATTCCAGAATTATTCCTACATTTTTGCTTGTGGAAAAAATAAAACGTCTTGCCATAAAACCCCGGGTATTTATTTCTTCTTCAGCCATCGGGTATTACGGGGAGGGAGGAGATGCAGTCCTGGAAGAATCGCATGGGCCCGGCGATTCTTTTATCTCAACAGTATGTGATTTATGGGAAGATGCCTCTGTGGATGCACACAAATCAGGCATTCGGACGGTTATGTTGCGCATCGGTGTGGTACTCACACCGGCTGGCGGTGCGTTAAAGAGAATGGAACTGCCGTTCAAGGCAGGTCTGGGCGTCAGACTGTCCCATGGCAGGCAGTATATGAGCTGGATCAGCATGGACGATGCCATATCCGGGATCATGCACATTATTCATCATCCGGAAATTGAGGGGCCGGTCAACTTAACCGCACCGAATCCGGTTACCAACAGGGTTTTTTCTGATACACTGGCAAAGGTTTTTTCAAAAAAAGTATATTTTGTGATGCCAGCGTTTATTGCAAAATTGTTGTGGGGTCAGATGGGAAAAGAAACTCTTTTAACATCTGCACGGGTGATTCCCAAAAAACTGCTGTCCACAGGATTTTTATTTCAGCATGAACGTCTGATTTGTGCGCTTAAAGATATGATGGGCAGATAAGCTTTTTACACTTTTTTATTGAGCTATGGAAAAAAACAGATGAACATCAGATTAAAAATACTTTTTTCAATTTTAATGATCACAGCGCTTATTTTCGGTTTTGTTGATATTTATTTCCCTTTGGAGAATTACAGCTTTGAGAGGCTCCATATATTTTTATTTAACCTGTGTACCGGGGGAACGATTCTTTTATATTATACCCAGAAAAAAGCTCAAATCAGTAGAACAGTGTTGTCTTTCTTTACAGGATCTCTTTTTTATGCCGTGTCAGCGTTTTTTGAACTGTATCCTGCAACGCTTTTGATTTCCATTCCGTTATTTTTGTTTGTGGAAAAAATCAGGATACAAAAATTTGCTTTTTTACCCATTGGCTTTTTAAAAAAAACAGAGCCGGTTTCTCTCAAATTTCATCAGGCTTCTCTTCTGTGCCTGTCCATCGGCATCGTCATGGCTTCTGTTGTTATTTTAAATAATGAGTATTTCAAGTGGATTACAATGGAAAAATTGACATTGAATACGTTTTTCCTTGGATACTCTTTCCCCTTATCCTTGATTACGCTTTCCCTTGTGTTTTCCATGATTGAAAAAAAAAGGGTGAGTCTGTCGGTTCGTGTGATAATGGATCTATGTTTCTGGGTGATTACCTGCGGGGTGATTGTTTTTTTCATTTTTATTTTAATCGAAAAGTTTATCCCTCAGATTTTTGTGACTAGTGCACTGTTTATTGCTGTGGTAACCGTTTTTATTCTGTATCTAAAATTGGCAGACAAAATCCAGCAAAAATTATTTTTGACCTCAGGGATAGGTTTTCTGATTTTCACAGCAGTTACCGGGATTGCATATATATTCCTGCAGATGTCCAAAGGGTATGACCCTTTGGATGCCAAGTGGCTGTTGCACATGCATGTGTTTGCCTCTCTGTACGGCTGGAATCTGTGCGGACTTTCAGTGATCTGCCGGTTTGATGATTTTCCCATCAAACTGCAGTCATCAACCGTGATCTTTATCCACTGGCTGACTGCCATTGTATTAGGACCTTTGGGAGTATTTTACGGCCCGCTTGCAATTTTTGCCATTATTGGATACGCTTTTATCACATTGACACTTTTTTTCAGCAGTAATAACAGGAAGCATATACATGGGTAACCGGGAAAAAATGAATCAGCTTTTAAAGCTGGTAAACGGCAGCTCAAAAGTTCTTGTGGTCATTAACGCAGACCCGGATGCCATAGGCAGTGCCATGGCTGTAAAACGGTTGTTATGGCGCAAAGTTTCAGAGGTTACCATTACCTATTTCAACAAGATAACCCGCCCGGACAATCTTGCCATGATCACATATACAGAGCCGGGTCTAGTCCCCCTTGAACAGATAAAAAAAGAAGATTTTGATTTTTTTATTATTGTGGATTCGCAACCGGATCACAATGAAAATTTTGCCCTGTTCGAGTTTGACGTTATCCTGGATCATCATCCATTAAGTGCTGATAAAGCCAGGTTTTCAGATATCCGGTCTGATTATGGCGCCTGTTCGACGATGATGACAGAATATCTAAAATCCAGAAAAATAAAACCTTCATCCAAACTTGCTGCCGCCCTGATGCTGGGGATAAAAACCGACACATCCAATTTTACCCGTCAGACCAGCTTGCGCGATATCCGGGCATTTCAATATCTGTACCAGTTTGCCGATATGAATATTGTCACAAAAGTTGAAAGAGCTGCGTTAACCCAGGCAGACTTGAATTTTCTGGGGTTGGCCATCAAACACAGAAAAATCTCCAATAACCGGGTTTTTTTTCATGCCGGGAAAATCAGCAAACCAGATGAACTGGTTGTTGTGGCAGACTTTTTTTTAACACTTGCCCGGGTCAACTGGAGTGTAATTTCAGGGATTTATGAAAACACCCTGGTGATTGTTATTCGAAATGACGGTTTAAGAAAAGGAGCCGGAAACACGGCCAAAGAAGCGTTTTCAGCTTTCGGAGCCGCCGGGGGGCATAAGACCATGGCACGGGCGGAACTGGATTTAAAGCTGGTCCGAAAACAGACAAAATCAGTGGGGAAAAAAATGTTGGGTGAATGGATCATTGCAATGATTGATAAAACAGCCGGGAAGAAAATAGAGTAGGATTGTCACAGATATGAAATATTTCCCGCTTAAAACGGCACTGGCCTGTCTTTTACTGGCACCGCTTTTATATTTAGCCGCTTTGAATGGCTGTCAGAAGTACACCAATGACAGGTATCTTAAAAAGATTCAGAATATATTTATCGGAGAAACCAAAACATTGCTGGAAGGTCGGCAGACCATTGAAAAACAGGTTGCGCAAAATATTTATGTCTTTCTGGAATCCGACTGGATGGTTCAGCATTTAGGGATTGATCTTAAAATTGCAGTTACAACCCAAAAGGGCAAGTTCATATACCCCACCTTTATAAATGCAGATGCATTTTTAAATAATTTTGAAGGCAATGAAGATTTTGAACAGATTGCAAAGCAGAATTTTGATATTTTAAACCAGGGTCTTCTGGTGGATATTCAGGTGGATTTAAGTCATGGTTCAAATGTCGCCAATATGATTTTGTTTGCCTGCTTCAGCCTGGCTTTGATTGTTTTTATGATTTTTTATAAAATGGGGAGTATAAAGGCTGCCAGTGATAATAAAAATAGGACAGAACTGATTAACGGGCTTCAAAAAGAAGAACAGAATTTAAAACAGATTCTGGCTAAGCTTGAAGACGAACGTCAAGGGCTGTTTGAAAACATAAAAGCCTTGAACAGCAAATATCAGGAAGAAAAAAACAAATTAAAGCATAATGAAGAGGAACTGTTTGATGAAATTGTATCTCTTGAGGAACAGCTTGAGGCTTCACTCGAATATAAACGGAAGAAAGAAGAAGAAATTGAACTGCTCAAGTCTCAGATAGATAAATATGAGCGCCGCAAAAATTCCAAAAACAAACGAAATGAGTTTGATTTTATAATAAAAAGGTTTAATGTCCTATATAAAAATATAGTGATGAACCGAAAAGCGGTTTCAGGCTTGCTCAATCTTAATGAAGAACAACAGATAAAAGCTGAAGAAATTGTTTTTATGCTGGATCAGAATCCGGATCAGGTGATCATAAAAAGGAAAGTTTTTTCCGGGAAAAAACACAAAACCACCTGTTTTGAGGTTTTGTTTTCATACAATGGACGGCTGTATTTTAAAAACAATGAAAATGGAAAGATTGAAGTGGTGGTGATCGGAACAAAAAACACCCAGATCAAAGATATGGAATACCTTCATGGTTTATAGTTAGATTTTATGTATACATCCTTTTATAAATTTAATGCAAAGCCATTTCAGATCAGTTCTGATCCGGATTTTCTATGGCTGGGCGAAAAGCATAAGGAAGCACTGGCAACCCTTAAATACGGTGTTTTGGATAATAAGGGTTTTTTGTTGCTCACAGGAGATGTGGGTACTGGAAAAACAACCTTGATTCATTCTTTAATTGAAAGTCTGAGCAATGATATCATTTATGCGTCTGTGCCTGACCCCTCACTTGGCAAACTGGATTTTTTTAATTATATTGCCCAGGAATTCGGTATGGACCAGGAATTTTCATCAAAGGGAAAATTCCTGGTCCAGTTTAGAAAGTTTTTAATCAAGGCCCATGAGGATAATAAAAAGGTTCTGCTGATTATTGATGAAGCCCAGCTGTTGACTCAGGAGCTTTTAGAAGAAATCAGACTGTTGTCCAATATTGAAAAAACCCATGTAAAGCTCATTAATATTTTTTTTGTCGGGCAAAATGAATTTAATGAAATTTTAAGCCAGACTCAAAACAGGGCTGTGCGGCAGCGATTGACCTTAAATTATAATATTGATCCGCTTACGCCATCAGAAACCTGTGATTATGTGAAATTCCGGCTTAAAAAGGCTGGTGTTGAAAAAGAAATTTTTGATCCTGAAGCACTTCGGCAGATATTTTTGTTTTCAGGCGGATTTCCCCGGCGGATCAACATTATCTGCGATCATGCGCTGCTGTCCGGTTACGTTCAGGAAATCCAGACCATTGGTGTTGATATCATCAAAGAATGTGCAAAGGAACTTAAGATACCTGTTTATGCAAAACAGGCAGGTATGGATTCAGCTGGAATCAATCGTCCGCCCATACCTTCGCCCAGGACGGTTATTCTTCAGCCTGCACCCTATAAATTGCCGGAAAAGCAATCCTCACCCTATCTTTTATGGATTCTTGCAGGTTTGATTGCCGTGTGTCTGATTGTTTTCTGGCTATTATATCCGGACGTGATATCCCGGATTCAACAGAACATCAGACCAGTGGGTACAACACAGTCGGCACTGATTCAAAAGAATGAAAATCCAGCAGTTTTGGCTCAGCAGATTCCCGAACCCAAGACAAAAGAAACAGAACAGATCGAAAGTGTTCCTGAACCCATGGCTGAAGAGCCAATTCCCGATCAAAGTCAGGACATTTCAGTCCCCCCCCAGACATCTGAAATCCAATCCGTAAAGGAATCGGGGGAGGGGGAACCGGAGAAAACAATCCTTGCCTTACCAGACGAAAAAATCATTATCCGATTCAAATATAATTCAAATGAATTTTCCGATCAGGGATTGGCAGTGCTACAGGATTTTTCAAAGGTTCTGTCCATGCATCCTGAAGCAAAAATAAAAATCACAGGATATTCTGATTCAGCAGGTTATGAAAAATACAATGATAAATTATCAGAATTCAGGGCCAATATTGTAAAAAGTTTTTTGCTGGGCAACGGAGCAAACCCTGGGCAGATTGAAGTTCAGGGTCTGGGAAGTGTGGACCCTGTTGAAAGCAATGATACGGTCTGGGGAAGAATGATGAACCGGCGGGTTGAAATTGAAGTCATTAAATAAAACTTAATATTGTATATGTCATGAAAAGGAGTTCATTTTGAATCAATTTACAGATGAAATCTCTTGGCAGATTCTAATAGTAGATGATCAGACCCCCTGCATCAAAACAATCTGTAAACATCTTGAATCGCTACCTGCAGTCAAGAACCAAGAAGCGCATCATATTGAAGTGGCACAGGATATCTCATCTGCTCTGGCACAGATGAAATCAAAGATCTATGATGTTCTGATCATTGACCCGGCTTCATTTGACAGCAAGAATTCATTAAATATTCTGGAAAAATTCAATAATGCCTGTGATACCACAGGCATTATTATATTGTCTGACGCTAAACAGCCGGACTGGTTATCGAAATCTGCACAGATGAGTATTCAGGGGGTGATTTCAAAATCCTCTCCAAATAAGGATATCACCTGTCAGATGGTAACCATTGCAGTAAATAAAAACCGGCAGAATAATGCACTCTGGCATGAAGGACAAAAATACAAATATATTATCGATAATATTCCGGATGCGTATTATGAGGTGGATTTAAAAGGCACTTATACGTATGCCAATAAGGCCTGCGTAAGGCATTTTGCCCGCCCGCTTGAAGAAATTCTCGGGGCAAATCATACGCTGACAACACCGCCGCATTGCCATGACGGTATTGTTGAAAAATTTTCCCGTCTGTATAAAGAACGAAAAGATATGCTGATAGACGATATTCAGGTCTTGCGTCCGGATGGGTCTACTGTTTATGTTGAGATTATGGCGTCTGTCCTGAAAAACAGAAATGGAAAACCCATTGGTTTTTTTGGCATGTCACGGGATGTAACGGACAAAAAAATCGCCCAGGAAGCTTTAAGACAGAGTGAGGAAAAGCATCGTACCATACTGGAAAATATGGAAGATGCATATTTTGAGGTTAACCTGAATGATCAGCTTGTGTTCTTCAGTGATTCTTTGTGTGCCATGACAGGGTATTCCAAAGAAGAACTGCTGAATCTGAAAACCTCGGATCTTATGGATGAAGAAAATGATAAGAAGACAAAAAAACTTTACCGAACAGTCTTTAAAACCGGAAAATCAAAATTTTTACAGTATGAAATTATTAGAAAAGATGGTGCGGTCCGATATCATGAATCCACTATATCCTTAAATATTGACAAAAATGGGAAACCGATCGGTTTCAGGGGGGTTTCCAGGGATTTGACACAAAACCTTGAAGCCAGAGAAGCTTTAAAGAAGAGTGAAGAAAAATACAAAAGTATCCTGAATAATATTGAGGATGGATATTTTGAAGTGGACTTGAAGGGCAAACTTCAGTTTTTTAACGATTCCATGATGCGCATGCTCGGGTATCCGGCAGATGAATTGATGACCATGCACTATAAAACTTATATGGACCCGGAAAATTCAGAAAAGGTATTTGAAGCCTTCAATAAAATCTATCGGGCCGTACATTCCAATATGTTTTTGCAGTATGAAATCATTAAAAAAGACGGCACCCGGGCGTATCATGAGGTTACTGTGTCCTTGATCCGCAATAAATCTAATCAGCCTGTGGGTTTCAGAGGCGTTGCCAGGGATTTGACTGAAAAAAAAGTGGCTCAGAAAGCCTTGAAGGACAGTGAAGAAAAATACCGCAATATTCTTGCCAGCATAGAGGATGGGTATTTTGAAGTGGATAATAAAGGCCGGCTGCAGTTTTTTAATGATGCCATGGCCAAAATTATCGGATATCCAGAAAAAGATCTTCTGGGAATGGGTATTGACCAATATATGGACAATAAAAATATTCAAAAGGTTTATAAAACATATAATGTTATTTTCCATGAGGAAAAATCCAGAAAAGATCTTCAATATGAGATCACCCAGCAGGATGGAAGCAAAAGATCTGTTGAAAGCTCAGTTTCACTGATCCGGAATCTGGAAAATAAAATCATCGGGTTCAGGGGAATTGCCCGGGATATTACCGAGCGAAAACGGGTTGAAGCCGAGCTCAGACATGCCAAAAAAGCTGCAGAAGCTGCAAGCCAGGCAAAAAGTGAATTCCTTGCCAATATGAGTCATGAAATTCGTACGCCCATGAATGGCGTACTCGGGATGTACAACCTTTTGCTCGGAACAGACATGACGGATGTCCAGACCGATTATGTGGAGACGGGAAAACGCAGCGCTGAAGCACTTTTGCACGTTATTAACGATATTCTTGATTTTTCAAAGATTGAAGCAGGTAAGCTGGATATTGAAATTATAGATTTTGATTTAAGAAAATCAATTGAAGAAATTGTGACACTGCCGGCAATTCAGGCACATACCAAGGGTCTGGAATTTATATATGAAGTTGGAAATGATGTCCCCACACTGCTGAAAGGTGATCCGGGAAGGCTCAGACAGATTATTATGAATCTGTGTACCAATGCCATTAAATTCACGCATCAGGGTGAGGTGGTGTTCAGGACGTCTCTGGTGGAAGAAAACAAATCATGGGCTAAACTGTATTTCAGTGTTCAGGATACAGGGATAGGGATATCTTCAAAAGATCAGAAACGGCTGTTCAGCTCCTTTGAACAGGTGGATGCATCCACTACCCGTAAATATGGTGGAACAGGGTTGGGGCTTGCGATTTCCAAAAAACTGGTGGAATTGATGGGAGGTGAGATCAGTATTAAAAGCACCCGGGGAAAGGGTGCCACATTCTGGTTTACCTGTATTTTTGACAAACAGAAGGAAGTGGCTTTAAAAACAAATGTTTTTGAGGATATTCACAGCATTCAGGATAAGCGTATCCTTATTGTGGATGATAACCAGACCAATCTTATTGTGTTGAGCGGTTATCTTCAGCACTGGGGCTGCAGTTGTGATACCGCGTTAAGCGCAGAAATGGGATTGAGTCTTATGCGAGCGGTTGCTAAAGCCAAGGCACCCTATGATCTTGTTATTTCTGATATGCTGATGCCCCAGATGGACGGAGCACAGTTTGGAAGACTGATTAAATCAGATCCGGATTTAAAATCTTCCCAGATGATCATGCTGACTTCCCAGGGATTAAGGGGAGATGCATCAGAAATGAGAGCCATCGGATTTGATGCGTATCTGAACAAACCGGTTCGCCGATCACTTTTATATGATTGCCTGATTACGGTCATCAATAAAAAAGTGGATGAAAAATTAACCGCACCACCAAAGCAGATTGTTACTTCATACAGTATTTCTGAAGAAAAACGGCGACGTCTTAAAATCCTTCTGGCAGAAGACAATATGGTGAACCAGAAAGTGGCTCTGGCGTTGCTAAAAAAATTCGGGTTGCAAGTGGACGCGGTCAATAACGGAAAACTGGCTGTTCAGGCACTTGAAAAAAAAGATTACAATATCGTACTGATGGATATACAGATGCCGGAAATGGATGGAATTTGCGCTACAAAAATAATACGGGATCCGGATTCGAATGTGAAAAACCATGAAGTCCTGATCATTGCCATGACCGCCCATGCCATGAAAGGCGATAAGGAAATGTGCCTGAAAGCCGGAATGGATGATTATATTTCCAAACCCATCAGGCCTGAATCGTTGCTGAAGGTGATTGAGAGCAATATTCAAAAATTATGAGATTTGCTCAGAACAGCAGCAGATTTTTTATCTCTTTCACCTATTTGATTGGACACGCTTGATCATGTTGGCAACGTCTTCGGTGGTATTGATAATAGTCAGTCTTACATCCGGGTGCAGATTATGGAACACCCGGAAAATCTGGTCAGCAAATGCCTGTCCGATTTGTTTGACGCCCTCAAAATCTAAAATAACTTCGATAAACCTGTCAAAACGGGTGATCAATCGCTTGGCCTGGGATCGGGATATTAATGACTCACCCTCATGCTCCATAAGTCTCACCGGAATAATAGTTTTATGAAAACTGGGGTCTTTGTCCGGATCGGCGTATTCTTTAAAAATATTTGTTAAGTTTGTTTGAGAACCCTTTTTTATTTTCATTGAAACCCCGGTTCCATCCAGATCATCCAAGTATTCATAAAGAAAGCCATCTCTGTTCCCCATTCCGGAGTAACTGAGCTTATGTGATGAAATGTTGAAATAATCAAAAATTCTGGATGTAAAGAAAATCCCCTCTCCTGTGTGATTTTCCGGATCAGATGTATATTTGCCTTTTGCCAGTTCGAGAATAGCGTGTCTGGAATTTTCAAGCCCAAGATCATTCTTTATTTTACGAAAGATACCGATGCCGTCGTCGATAACTAATATCTGGATATCGAGATAGTCAACAGTCAATTTTATTAATAATTCTGTTGCTTCTGAATGATCAATCACATTATTCACCATTTCTGTAAAACCATAATGGCAGATATCTTTTACGTTACGGTTGATATCTGAAAGCAAGGGAGCGATATCTTTTGTCCATAGAATATCCTCTTCTTTTTTGATTGATTTAGCCAGATTTCAGGATAAAAAAAAGGCCTGGGAAAAACTTGGAAAGTCTTACCAGGCCTTGATTTTTTATGGTGGGCCGTCAGGGACTCGAACCCGGGACCTACTGATTAAGAGTCAGTTGCTCTACCAGTTGAGCTAACGGCCCATAAAAGAACGCCGTGAATCTAACAGGCGTGCCAAAAAATGTCAACAGGTTTTTGGATCAGCAGCAGAGATGAAAAACCGGTTGACCCTTTATTTGCAGGTTTGGTATATTTACAGGCTTGTTTGTGATAAATGAGTATTTTTTATAAATATAAAGGGAAAAATTATGTCTACATCTAAATCCGCCAGCCTGTTTGCACAGGCTCAAAAATTAATTCCAGGAGGGGTAAATTCTCCGGTCCGGGCCTGTAAATCTGTCGGTGGCCAGCCGATATTCATTGAAAAAGGAGAGGGCAGCAAAATTTATGATGCAGATGGGAACCCATATATTGATTATGTGTTATCCTGGGGACCGCTGATTTTAGGGCACAGGCCTAAAGAAGTCATTGATGCCATAAGGCAGGTGCTTGATACAGGCACAAGTTTCGGGGCCCCCACCCGTCTTGAAACTCAGCTGGCCCAGATGGTGGTTGACATGGTGCCGTCAATGGAAATGGTCAGAATGGTGAATTCGGGTACTGAAGCCACCATGAGTGCTGTTCGGCTGGCACGCGGATTTACGGACAGAGATATTATAATAAAATTTGACGGCTGTTATCATGGGCATGCGGACACACTGCTGGTTGAAGCAGGTTCTGGTGTAGCAACACTGGGCATACCGGGAAGCCCGGGTATTCCTGATTCAGTAATTTCCAATACCCTGTCTATAAAATACAATGATATAGACGGGTTCATAAAACTGATGGAACATAAGGGGGATTATGTTGCAGGGGTAATTATTGAGCCGGTTGCTGGAAATATGGGCATGGTTCTGCCCAGACCCGGATTTTTGGAAACTGTTCGTGAATACACGGCAAGATATGGTGCCTTATTGATTTTTGATGAGGTTATGACCGGATTTCGGGTGGCACGGGAGTCTGCCCAGGGCTTGTTCGGCATTAAGCCGGATTTGTCCTGTTTTGGAAAGGTGATCGGCGGAGGGTTGCCTGTGGGGGCATATGGCGGCCGAAAAGAAATCATGGAAAATATTGCACCCATGGGGAATATTTATCAGGCCGGCACCTTGTCCGGAAATCCGTTGGCCATGGCTGCCGGTATTGCCACGCTAAAGTGTCTTCAGCAAAAAGGGGTATATGAAACCCTTAACGCCAGAGCTCAAAAACTGATGGAAGGGTTTAAAGCTGCGGCAAATGAACATGGCATCGGCCTGCAGACCAGTCAGGTCGGGTCAATGGCTGGATTCTTTTTTAATGATCAACCGGTTTATAATTATGAGGATGCCAGAAAAAGCAATCTGGACAGATTTGCAAAATTTTACAGGATGATGCTGGAAAAAGGGGTGTATCTTGCACCGTCTCAATTTGAAGCCTGCTTTGTTTCTCTGGCCCACTCTGAAGCGGATATCGACCAGACCATTGCTGCTGCCCGGCAGGTCATGGCGCAACTTTAGGAATATATGAAAATACATTTAATTGCCGCCTGCGGTACTGGCATGGGAACCCTTGCATGTCTGCTTAAGGAAAAAGGGCATTCGGTTTCCGGATCAGACCAGAATGTGTATCCGCCCATGAGTGATTTTTTGCAAGCCAATGGTATTCAGCTCTTTGAGGGCTATGATCCCAAAAATATAGATCATGAACCGGATCTTGTCATTATCGGAAATGCAATTTCCAAAGAAAATGTCGAGGCACAGGCAGTTATGCAAAAGGGTATTTCCTATCTGTCCATGCCCCAGGCCGTGAACCGTTTTATTGCTAAAGAGAAAAAAATTATTCTGGTGACCGGAACCCATGGAAAAACAACCACATCTTCAATCATGGCCCACATTCTGTATACCGCAGGCATGGAACCGTCTTTTATGATCGGCGGAATCGTGCGGGATTTTCAGTCCAGTTTCAGGATCGGCAGCGGAGAATATATGGTGATTGAAGGGGATGAATATGATACGGCTTTTTTTGACAAAGGCCCCAAGTTCATGCACTATACCCCTCATATTGCAATTATGACCGGGATTGAATTTGATCATGCGGATATTTTTAAGGATATTGATCATATTAAATCGGCTTTTTTTGCATTTGTAAAAAAAAATAAACAGACAGCGCAGTTTATTGCTTTTGATGATAACCAGAATTTAACTGCCGTGCTGTCAGAGTGCCGGGTGCAGGCTCAGACCTATGGAGCGAAGGGTCAATGGTCTTTTGCAAATCATGTTCAAAAAGAAGGGCTCACATTTTTTGATGTAACAGGGCCGAATACGGATTTTGGTGTTCAAACCCGTATGGTAGGTCAGCATAATGTAATCAACAGTCTTGCCTGTATTGCAGCAGCAAGGCAGATTGGTATCAGTGAATCCGATATTGCACAGGCATTGAGCAGTTTTTCCGGAATCAAACGCAGACAGGAAATTCGAGGGGTGAAAAACCAGATTACGGTGATGGATGATTTTGCCCATCACCCCACGGCAGTTAAAGAAACCATAAATGCGGTCAAACCGTTTTACAAAGACGGCAGGATAATTGCCGTTTTTGAGCCCAGAACCAATACCAGCATGCGAAAGTTTTTTCAGTCCACCTATCCGGACGCCTTTGCACAGGCTGATGCGGTGTGCATCTGCAAGCCTCAGGTGAAAAAAACAATTTCACCTGAAGAAAAATTTTCTACACAGCAACTGGTTTGTGACCTTGAAAAAAAAGGGATTGAGGCATATCATTTCGAAAATACGGATGACACAATCCATTTTTTAAAAAAATATTTAAGGAAAAAGGATCTTGTTTTAATTATGTCAAACGGCGGTTTTGATAATATTCATGAAAGGCTGCTCGGGGCAATTGAGTGAAAAAAAGGCTGATATTCCGTATATTGGGAATTGGCATTTTTCATGCGCTTTTATATTTATATGTTGTTCCTTTCATTGTTTATCCAAAATATGGGAATAATGGGTTGAAATTTATTGTTATTGTTGCAGTTCTGGTTTCCATCGTGATTATTGGAACAATATTTATCGGAAAGAATTATAAAGGGGAAAATTAGAATGGATGCGATAGAAAAAATAGAGTGGGAACCAAAATATAGTGTGTCTGTCGAAGAAATTGATCTTCATCAGAAAAAAATGCTGGACTTGTTCAATGAATTGATTGATATGAAAAAATCCAACGTGGATGCCAGGGAATGTCTTAATCAGATTTCTATAATTAATGACTACAGTAAAATTTTTTTCAGCACTGAGGAAAGAATTCTGAGGAGAAAAGGATATCCTGATTTTATTCCCCATCTAAAGTCCCATCGAAATTTTACTAAAAATTTTATCACATTGCGAAGAGAGCTATCCGAGGATGTCGGGAAATTGACATATGAAGCCATTGACGGGTTGAGAGGCTGGCTTATAAATCATATTCTTGACAACGATTCTTTGTACGTCCCGTTTTTAAGAATCAATCAGTATATAGAGGATTTTAAATAGCATAATTAAAGTTGTTTTGATCTATTGACGATGTTTATTGTCAGGCAAGGGTTTTTTGATAAACATAAATCTGATTTAGACAACTATGACATTTGATTACAAAATAATACCTGTAAGAAATGAAACCGTTGACTCTCCGCACGAAATCAATGGTTTTTCAGAACGGCGCAAGGCTGTCAGCAGGCGATTGAAAAGAGAACGGCGAAAACACAGTAAAGACAGAAGAAGCAGTATCAGAGACGGTGTCATTGTCAGTTTGTCCTCCAGTGACAACCGGCGTAAAGGCACTGACAGAAGAAGACTTCCAATCTCAAGATTTGCATAATTCCAATTTAATCTGTATGATTTCTTTCTGGCACAATGAATCAACAAAGAGCTGATTGCTGGAAAGAAAATGGGATCTTATCTTTTACCGGACATTGACGTGCTGTTCAAGCAGGGTTTTTTTTCGAACCTGGATTATCATTTTGCAAAATCCATGGGAGGGATTTTTGCAGGCACAGACCCTGTTGTTCTGTTCTCCTGTGCCCTGGTCTCTAAACACTTGTCCCAGGGGCATATCTGTGTGGATATTTCAAAAATAGCCGGGACTGCAATACAAATATCTGAAACAGGGAACCTGAAACTCAAATATCCCGAATTTGATGTGTGGCATGCAGCGCTTACCAGATCAGATATGGTTTCAGATGCTGCTGACACCCCTCTGGTGATGGATGCGGACAGCAGACTGTTTCTTGCAAAATATTTTGATTTCAAGGAACGTCTGGCAAAAAATATTGTCCAACGTCACACCCTTGCACCTGTTCATATGGATTCATCTTTCATCGACCAGCAGCTTGAAGCTGTGTTTGATCCGGCTGATCCCCGTGTCCTGCCCCAGATCACCTGTATAAAATCCGCATTAAATAAACATTTTACAGTGATTTCCGGAGGACCGGGAACCGGGAAAACTTTTGTAACCGGGTTGATCAGGCAGATGTTTGAATTCTGGTCAGTCTTCCAGAAACTGGGAGCTCCCAGGGTTCTATGTGTGGCACCCACGGGAAAAGCTGCCTCAAAAATGGACCAGGGCAAAACCATCCATTCTGTTTTAAAACCCCGGAAAAATAAAACCGGTTTTTATCATTGTGCAAAAAGACCGCTGACAGCAGATATGGTGATTATCGATGAAGCCTCAATGATTGATATTGTGCTGATGACACGTCTTTTTGAGGCCATTCCCATGACTGCCAAAATTATTCTTTTAGGTGACAGGCATCAGCTTGCGTCTGTCCAGGCAGGTGCTGTGTTCAGTGAAATCTGTAAAACCAAAGCGCTTGAGTCTGATATTCATGTTCTTGAATATAACTTCAGATCAAAGAGCAGGTCCGGGATTGAAACTCTGGCCAAAGCCATTAACCACATGGATGCGGATCATGTGGAAGACATCTTGTTATCAGCGTCGTTTCCTGACATTGTATTTGAGAATCTTGTGGAAAAATCCATATTTTATGAATCCTTGAATTGGCACATATCAGAAGGGTTCAAAGCTTTTTGCATGGCTCAGAGTGTCGAGTCCGCATTAACCGGGCTGGATGATTTTAAAATTTTATGCGCCCATAATTCCGGAGAATTCGGAACATTACAAATTAATCATCTTTGTGAAAAGATTTTGCGGTCTATGACAGATTCTGGTATAAAAAAAAACATTTTTAAACAGATGGTTATGGTGACGGTAAATGATTACAGTAAAGAATTATTTAATGGAGACACAGGGATTTTAACCCGGGATGAACAGGGGGATATCGCCTGGTTTTTAACCCGGGACGGCAACCGGCATTTCAGACGGGTGGATCTGCCCGAACATGAGACGGCTTTTGCCATAACCATTCATAAAAGCCAGGGCTCGGAATTTGACACGGTTTTGATCATCATTCCGGACAGACTGTCCCAAGTATTGACACAACAGCTTTTATATACCGGTGTCACACGGACCAGATCAAAGGTGATTATTGCAGGCGATATAAATATTATTAAAAAAGCAGTGGGTCTTTGTGTTGAGCACTCTTCCGGCTTATCCGTCACTATGGAAAAATTTATCCATGAAATTGAAAATAAATAAGGAAAGAAAATTAAATTTTGAATAAAAATAAAACAATACCGGATTTAATCTGGCAGTTTTTCTGTTCTGTGAAATTAACCATATACACGCTTGTCCTGCTCGCAGTGACCAGTATTTTCGGAACAGTTATTTTGCAGCAGGGGGAATCCCATCAATATCTGAACACTTATGGAGAAGGGTGGTACAATGTTATCAGAATTTTCAATCTGGATGATATGTACCATGCCTGGTGGTTTCTGGCATTAATCGTGATTTTATGCGTCAACATAGTTGTATGCTCAATTGAAAGGCTTTCAACCACATGGAAAATTATTTTTCCAAAAAAAATTCAATTCAATGCTGACCGTTTTCGAAAATTAAAAAACCGTCAGTCTTTTACCATGCAGACAGATTTTCTGACCCTGGCGCAGGATTGTGAGAAACTGATGACCAAACGCATTGGAAAGGTGATCAGACAGCAGACTGAAAACGCTGTGGTGATGTATGCGGAAAAAGGCCGGTGGACCCGCCTTGGCGTATATATTGTCCATTCCAGTATTCTTCTGTTGCTGATGGGTGCCTTGATCGGATCGCTTTATGGATTCAAAGGTTTTTTGAATCTGGATGAGGGGCAGACTGCAGATGCCGCCTTTATTCAAAAACAACGGTCAACTGTAAACCTTGGTTTCAGTATCCGATGTGATGATTTTGATGTCAAATTTTATGATACAGGGACGCCGGCGGAATACAGATCCACATTAACCATTATTGAGGATGGCAAAGAAAGTTTTACCACGGATATACGGGTCAATCACCCGTTACGGTATAAAGGAATCAATATATTTCAGTCCAGCTATGGACAATCCCGTTCTTCGCAACCGGACACAGCAACTTTCAGCATTTTGAATAAAAACAATAATGAGTCCAAAGATTATGTGCTTAAAATCGGCCAGGAGATTCAACTGCCCGATGATATGGGAATTTTCAGGCTTGATGCATTTGAGTTTCATTATGATTTTATGGGAAGAGATCTGGAACAGGCTTTTGTCGGAACCCTGACGCATAAAAATGGCAAAATCGAAAAAATCGGGCTTCCACTTCGTTTCCCGAGTTTTGACCGGATGCGCAAGGGGGATACTGTTTTTACGGTAAAAGAAATGGACCAGAAATACTATACCGGACTTCAAATTACAAAAGATCCCGGGGTCTGGTATGTGTATGCCGGTTTTATTCTGATGATTCTTGGCTGCTGGATTACATTTTTCATGTCTCATCAGTCGTATTTGATAGAGATCACTCAAACCCGAGACACCGAATCTGATATCAGCATTTCCGGAACAACCAATCGGGGCAGTCATGGGATGAATTTAAACATCCATTCAATTGCAAACAAAATAAAAGGTAAATAATTTTTATGACAAGTTCTTTTGCATTAGCTTCAGCGACATTTATTTACGCACTGGCCGCTGTTTTTTATATCGGGTCCTTTGCATTTAAAAAACAAATTCTGGCTAAAATCGGTTTTATCATTCTTGTGGTCGGATGTCTTGATAATACTGCAGGGATCATTCTCCGATGGATTGAATCCTATCAGATGGGATACGGGCGTGCACCATTTTCAAATATGTATGAGTCCCTGGTCTTTTTTTCCTGGACAATGGCAGTCCTGTATATTTTTGTGGAACTCAAATACAAGGAACGTTTGATAGGTGTATTTGTTTCTCCGCTTATTTTTCTTGCCATTGCCTACGCATCCTTTGATCCGAATATGAACACTAAAATTCTGCCTTTGCTGCCTGCCCTTAAAAGCAACTGGCTGATTGCCCATGTGGTTACCTGTTTCCTTGGATATGCCGGATTTGCAGTGTCTTTCGGGTTCAGTATCATGTATTTTATCAAGCCAAAAGATAATTCTGCCACCTCTGTTTTTGCAAAACTGCCTTCACTGGAACTCATTGATGAGCTGATTTACCAGATGATCGTCTTTGGGTTTTTATTTTTGACCATCGGCATCATCACAGGTTCTGTCTGGGCCAACTCTGCCTGGGGCAAATACTGGAGCTGGGATCCCAAGGAAACCTGGTCTTTGATCACCTGGTTTGTTTATGCCATTTTTCTGCATTTAAGGATGATGCGGGGCTGGCAGGGCAATAAACTTGCATGGGTGTCCATTATCGGCTTTATGGCGGTTCTGTTTACTTATTTTGGGGTAAACAACCTGCTCAGCGGACTTCACAGCTACGGCTGATCTTTTGTCTTCATCACTTATGTTTACTTAATTTACCTTGACAAGAAATCAAGATATTTATATAGATTAACCCAAATTTTTTATACGGTGTTGCAGGACAAAATTGATGTTTCTGCAAATGAATCATCCGGGTTTTTGGCCCGGATTAAAGGGTTAACGTATCATCAACATTTTAATTTGATGGAGTTTTCATGAGTGCAATAGAAAACAAAAGTGAAAATCGTTCCACGGAAAATGCTGGGGAAGGCGTTTCCGAAGACACGAGAGATGACAAAGGCCTGGGGCTGGGCGTCATCTTTTTTCTTGTGGCATTTGTTGTATGCTTCTTGTCTGGTACATTCCTTTTCCCCAAATTGCTTTATTCTAAAAAAGAGCAGCCTTTTAATTTTGATCACGCACTTCATACCAGTGAAGCCGGTGATTGTGAAGCATGTCATTATTACAGAGAGGACGGTACCTATTCAGGAAATCCGAAACTTGCCTCCTGTCTGGATTGTCATTCTGAAGAACCGCTTGGCGAAACAGAAGACGAAGCGATCTTTGTCGAAGAGTATGTGGTAAAAGGAAAGGAAATTCCCTGGCTTGTGTATTCAAGACAGCCGGACTGCGTTTTCTTTTCCCATGCAGCACACACCATAAAAGCGAAAATGGATTGTGTGGAGTGTCATGGTCATATAGGCGAGTCCACTGTTTCTCGTCCTTATGAAGAGAACAGACTTACAGGATACAGTCGTGATATCTGGGGTAAAAACATCTTTGGAATCAAGAAAAATTCCTGGGATCGAATGAAGATGGATGACTGCGCAGAGTGCCACAAAGAGAGAACAGGCCATCAAGGGTACTGTTTCCAGTGTCACAAATAAAATCACCTGAAAAACAAGAATTCAAAACTTTATAGAGGATTAATTTATGAAAGTTGATAGAAGAAGCTTCTTGGGATTGGGAATAGGTGCAGTTGCCGGTATCGCAGTTTCTCCTGTCGGAATAAAACTGACAGATGATTCTTCAATCCTGACGCAGACAACCAAGCTGTGGCCATGGGCACTTGATCACCCTCCCTTAGACGGAGCAATAGTTTATGAAAATTCGGTCTGTTCACTTTGTCCCGGCGGCTGCGGGATCAGTGTGCGGAAAATTGATGACAGACCGGTGAAAATAGAAGGTCTGGCAGATTATCCAATAAATGACGGCGGTGCATGTCTTCACGGAATGTCAGGGCTTCAGTATTTATATGATCCTGCAAGAATTAAAAAGCCGATGATAAAAAAAGGAGATTCTTTTGAAGAAATTTCCTGGGAGGATGCAATTTCACTGGTTGCAGGTAAACTGTCTGATGTGAGAAAAAGCGGTTCTCCTGAAAAGCTGGCCTGTATTACGGATAAAGAGCACGGATCAGTTTCAGGATTGCTTCAGCATCTGCTCAAGGCATTTGGATCACCCAATTTTTACACCATGCCGAATCTTGAATCCTATCTTGAAACTGTGGCACAGCAGATTCATGGAAACGGCAAGACCCTTTCCTTTGATCTGGAAAATTCAGATTTTGTCTTAAGTTTCGGGGCTGGAATTATTGAAGGCTGGGGATCTCCTGTGGCCTGCTTTAAAGCAAATGCAACCCGAAAACAAAGACATGCAAAACTGTATCAGGTTGAAGCCAGATTATCCAATACCGCTGCAAACGCAAACAAATGGATACCGGCTGTTCCCGGAACAGAAGCGGATCTGGCCCTGGCCATGTGTGCGGTTATTTTAAATGAAAATTTATTTAACAGTGCAGCAACGGCCAATATGTATGCCGGATTCAGTAAGTTTGTTTCCGTGGTTCAAACAGAATATGCCCCGGCTAAAATCGCCAAGATTACCGGTATTAAAGAAGACGATATTATTCAGATTGCAAGGGAATTTGCAACCGCAAAAATGCCTGTGGCCGTGTTTGGAAAAGGCAAAGGAGACGGTGCCCAGAGTTTAAAGGAGATGGCAGCGGTTCATGCCTTGAACTGTCTTGTGGGAAATGTGAATAAAAAAGGCGGGGTTTTTGTCCAGGACAAAGCACAATACCTTGAATTTCCTGCAGTAAAAATGGATGGGATTGCAAGCAAAGGTGCGGCCAAAGCCAGAACCGGTCAATATATCGGTCAGATGCTGGATGCGGTAAACGCATCTGCCGAACCGGTGGTTGAAGCTTTGATCGTATATAATGCCAACCCGTGCTATTCGCTTCATGATACCCGACGGGTGAAACAGGCCATGTCTAAAATTCCGTTTGTTGTCAGTATTTCATCCTTCCTTGATGAAACTGCCATGGAAGCCGATATTATCCTGCCATGTCATACCTTTCTGGAGCGGTTTGAAGATGTACCAAGTTCCGGTGGATTTTCAAAAACAGTGGTGGGTCTGACAAAACCTGTGGTGAACCCGATTTTTGATACCAAAAATGCCGGGGACTGCATCATTGAAATTGGAAAAGCACTGGATCAGGCAGTGGCTGCCAATTTTGAATGGGAAAACTATGAAGATTGTCTTCAGGCGGTGACTTCCAGTATCTGGGATTCTTTATCAGAAGAGGGGTATGCGGTTGTTTCAGACACGATTCCATCCGGTTCTCCAGGCGTTGATGTCAGTTTTCTGGCTCAGAATCCCGCTACTGTTCAAGCCCAGGGTGATTTTAATCTGACCTTGATTCCGGTTGATAACATCCGACTGCTCAGCGGCGCGATCGCAGCATCTGCGTTTGCCATCAAAACAGTTTCAGACACAGTTCTGACGAAAAAGGAAACAGTGGTTGAGATTAACCCGTTAACAGTCAAGGGCCTTAAAGATAAAGACCTGGCAACACTGACAACCCCTATGGGGTCTGCAAACGTTCGGGTTCATCTGAATGAGGGGATCAGACCCGGCGTGATTGGAATGGTTGAAGGTCTGGGACATACCTTTGATAACAAATATGTGTCAAACAAGGGTGTGAATGTAAATGACTTAATCGGCCAGGTGCTTGAACCCGGTACAGGACTGGATGCCGCCTTTGGAATTAAAGCAAAAATTTCCAGGGCCTAACATTCAAGGATAACTATCTAAAGAGGTTCTTAATGAAACAAGAAAATAAAAAAGAACATAAGTTCGGAATGGTGATTGATCTGGACAAATGTACCGGATGCGGGTCCTGTATGGTTTCGTGCATGGCGGAAAACAATGTTCCGTTTAAAGAGGATGAATCCAATAAAAAGGACAGTATCACCTGGATGCGTGTGTATAAACTGACCAATGGCAAGGACTTTCCGGAAACCGAGGTTGTCTATATGCCAAGGCCCTGTCAGCATTGTTCAGGAAAAGGGGGACACGGGCATTCTCCCTGTGTTTCGGTCTGTCCTGCAACAGCCACGGATTATGGAAAGGATACAGGCATTGTCAGCCAGATTTACACCCGGTGTTTTGGCTGCCGGTACTGCATGGGAGCCTGCCCGTATCATGCAAGATATTTTAACTGGTGGGATCCCAAATGGCCGGAAGGCATGGAAAACTACCTGAGTCCGAATGTCTCACCGAGAATGAGGGGCGTTGTGGAAAAATGCAGCTTCTGTTACCACAGATATCAGCTTGCAAGGGAAAAAGCCTATCTTGAGGAACGCGAAGAGATAGAAGAAATGGAATATCAGACTGCATGTACCACTGCCTGTCCTGCCGGAGCCATTGTATTCGGGGATCTTAATAATCCTGAACATGAAGTGACAAAGATTGTTAAACCTGATGACCATCCGGACCCGAGAAACCCTGATGTTGTAGGTAAATCCAGAAATCCAAAGGTTTTCAGACTTCTGGAAAGACTGGGTACCAACACCAAAGTATATTATCTTTCCGAAAGAGAATGGGTTAGAAAAGCCGGAGACAATTATACAGAAGGTGAATGGGAGACAATTAAAAATCATCATGGGAAAACACAAATATCTCATGGTTAAAACAATGGTTAAGATATCTGAAACCTATTTTAGGAGTGAATAAATATGGATTCTGCATTAATACCTGAAGGTGTCAAACGCACGTCTTTTCCAAAATTTTTTTTGGGAATGGCTGTGGTCGGCGCTGTAGTCCTCTGGGGACTAATTGCCGTGGTTCTTATCTGGTGGAAAGGTTTGAACCAGACCAATATGAACGATTACTACGGGTTTGCCCTGTGGATCTGGGCGGACCTGGCTGTTATCGCTGTCGGCGGTGGCGCTTTTTTTACAGGGTTGTTAAAATATATATTTAAAGTGGATGAGCTGAAAAACATTATCAATTTTGCCGTTATTATAGGGGTTATCTGTTATAGTTCGGCTTTATTTATCCTTGCCATTGATGTGGGGCAACCTTTGAGAAGTTGGTTTATCTTCTGGCATGCCAATGTGCATTCAATGCTCACCGAAGTGGCCTTTTGTCTGTCCTGCTATTTTGCAGTGCTGGTTATAGAGTTTATCCCCAATGTTCTTGAAAACAGACAGCTCAATAAAGTATCGTTTTTTCATCATCTTGCACATAATATGCATGGTGTCATGGCGGTGTTTGCCGCCACCGGCGCTTTTTTGTCTTTCTTCCATCAAGGATCTTTAGGGGGGGTTGCCGGTGTTATGTACGGACGTCCTTTTGCATTTCGTGAAGGGCTGTTGATCTGGCCATGGACCTTCTTTTTGTTTACCTGGTCTGCTGCAGCCTTTGGTCCCTGTTTTACTCTGCTGGTGACTAAAATTACAGAAGCGGTTACCGGTAAAAAGCTGGTCAGTGATAAAACGGTTCATCTGCTGGCCAAAATCTCCGGCTGGATGATCACAACCTATATCATTGCCAAAATTATTGATACCATTTACTGGGCAACGGTTACAGTTCCTGCTTCCGGTTTTACCTTTTCTCATTTTTTCTCCAATAATGCATTTTACGGCTACTGGATATTGTTTGCCGAGATTGTACTGTGTGGGGTGGTTCCCGGATTGCTGCTGATTTACAAACCCACCCGTGAAAATTCGAACTTAAGACTGCTGGCCATTATTCTGGGTGTTATCGGTGTCTGTCTGAACCGGTGGGTCATGGTGCTTCAGGTCATGGCGGTACCTGTCATGAGTTTTGATACCTGGGCATTGTATATTCCAAGCTGGCAGGAAGTGGCCACCACCATTTTACCGGTTGCATACGGAATTATGTTTATTGCTCTGGCATACCGGTACCTTCCGGTATTTCCCCAGGAAAAAGAACTTAATTATCCGGCCCAGCCGGTGGTAGAAGGAGAATAATTATGTTTCCATTTTGTTTTGAATGGGCATGGGATATGGCGCATGCAATTTTCTTTGGCGGATTATGGTATGCTGTGGGTATTTTAGGGGCAGGAATGACCTATGTTGTTATAAAATCTGCTTATGATACCATGAATGACAGTGGGGATTCTCACCACCACTAAGCATATACATCGTGTTTGCACTTGAATAAAGCGCATCCCAGGGCTATAGATACAAAAGCCTTTTGGGATGCGCTTTTATTTTTTACAGGAGTATATTTTTTTTGGTTGTTTTAAAAGGACATATTGAGCGGGTAACCTTTTCCAGTGAGGAAACAGCCTTTTGTGTCTGCCGTATTAAAGTAAAAGAAGAAAAGAATCTGGTTACCATTGTGGGGAATATGGTGAATCCGGTCCCCGGAGAATTTGTGGAGCTTGAAGGAAAATGGATATCCCACCCCAAATTTGGTAATCAGCTTCAGGTAACCCGCTATAAAACCCTTGTGCCAGCCACCCAGGCCGGAATTCAAAAATATCTGGGTTCTGGCATGATCAAGGGAATCGGTCCGGTCATGGCCAAACGGATTGTTCAAAAATTCGGGGTTCATTCTCTGGATATCATTGAAAAAAATATTCAGCAATTGGCGCAAGTGGAAGGGATTGGTACCAAAAGGGTGGAGATGATCCGCCAGGCCTGGGAGGAACAAAAAGAGGTCCGGACCGTCATGCTTTTTTTACAGTCCCACGGGGTGAGTCCTGCCTATGCCGCAAAGATTTTTAAAACCTATGGCCAGGACGCCATTGGCATTGTCAAGGAAAATCCATACCGGCTTGCCAGGGATATCTTTGGTATCGGATTTTTAACAGCCGATAATATTGCCCATAATTTAGGCATACAAAAAAACGCTCCCCAGCGCATAGAAGCCGGTCTTGAATATGTTTTAAACCAGCTGGCAGATGAAGGACATGTCTGCTACCCCTATCTGGAATTGTGCCAGAAAATTCAGCAGATGCTTGAGGTTGAGCAGGATCTGGTATTTAAAGGAATTGCAGATTCATTTAGTGCCGACCGTATTGTGATTGAGGATATCCATCCGGATATGGATGAGGTTCAGGAAAATCAGAAACTTGTATTTTTAAAGCAGTTTCATATTTGCGAGACCCGTATTACCAGACGTCTGGAAAACCTGAAAAAAGCGCCGAAAACCTTGAGAAAAATTGATGTGGACCGGGCTGTTGCATGGGTAAAGGATCAGATACACATCCAGTTTGCAGCCAGACAGGAAGAAGCGGTAAAACGATCTTTGGATCAAAAGGTGATGATTATTACCGGCGGACCGGGAACCGGGAAAACAACCATCATTAATGCAATTTTAAAAATTTTAAAAAAAGCCGGTGCCAGAATATTACTTGCAGCTCCCACGGGCCGTGCTGCCAAGCGCATGAGCGAGGCAACCCGGGAAAAGGCCAGAACCATTCATCGCATGCTGGATTATTCCATGCAGATTTTCGGGTTCAAGAAAAATGATACAAACCCGTTGAAATGTGATGTTTTGATTATCGATGAAGCATCCATGATTGATACGGTATTGATGCACCATCTTTTAAAGGCGGTTCCAGCCGGTGCCACACTGATTCTGGTGGGGGATGTACACCAGTTGCCCTCGGTGGGGCCGGGAAATGTGCTCAATGATATTATTTCATCCCAGTGTTTTCATGTGGTGAAACTGGAGACGATTTTCCGTCAGGCCCAGAAGAGCCTGATCGTGGTCAATGCGCACAGGATCAATAAGGGTGAATTTCCCATACTTGCCAAAGAGGACTCAAAAGCCAATTTTTATTTTATTCAAAAAGAAGATCCCGAGGATATTTTGAATACCATCAAGGACCTGGTAAAAGACCGGATTCCCAAAAAATTCGGGTTTCATCCCTTAAACGATATTCAGGTATTAACCCCCATGCACAGAGGCGTCATCGGGGCGGGTAATCTGAATATACAGCTTCAGGCCATTTTGAATGATTCATCCCAGGGTCTTGTCCGGGGCAACAGGGAATTTAAAATTCACGACAAGGTTATGCAGATCAAAAATAATTATGACAAACATACCTACAATGGCGATATTGGAATCATAGACCATATTGATTTTATCAATCAAAAAATTATCATTGATTTTGATGACCGCAAAATTGACTATGATTTTTCATCCATGGATGAAATTGTGCATGCCTATGCAGTGTCCATCCATAAGTCCCAGGGGTCTGAATATCCGGCAGTGGTTATTCCCATAGCGGTTCAGCATTATATGCTTTTGCAGCGAAATTTAATTTATACAGCGGTGACCCGGGGGAAAAAGCTGGTGGTGCTGGTGGGAACCAAAAAAGCACTGGGCATGGCGATTTCAACGGTCAATGCCCTCAAACGCCACACACGGCTGAAACACAGGCTGATTCAATCCTGTTCATTTGAACCCCGGACGCCGGAATATGATCTGTTCAGACCGGATCAGCAATAGCCGGGGATATTCAGAAATCACATGAAAATTTAGAATTCAATTTTATTTTGGTGCGTTTTTGATTCCTGAGATTATCCATATGGCAGACCAGATGATAATCACCGGCAGGATGCCGGTCAGCAGAAAAAAATTTAGACCAGACGTCCAGGGCTTGAGAAATAAGGCTGCCGCAAAAGGGTAGATCAGACTTAAACAGACAGCGATCCGGATTTTTACAGACATCTGCTTTAAATTCTGCGCAAGAGACGTTTTCCTTTTCCCGCTTGTTTGCTGAGGCCTGAACACCCGGGGCAATATAATAATTCCCGTAATAATCAGTATTAAAACAAGGATTTCATTTATTCCTGCCAAAAGATGTATCTCCTGAAAATATAGAAAATTAAAGGTTTCAGCATTTGTTTGAATTCAGATGGCATTCAGTTTCCTTTCTTTTTTCAGCAAGGCGCATTTCGCGCCGGGAAACCGCCTGGCGCTGACGTCTTTTATCTTCATCGGTTTCCGGCTTTAACGGTGGAATCTGAGTGGGCCGTTTGTCATCTCCCAGGGCCACAAACGTTAAATACGCCGATGCAATATGGGTGGCAGTTCCGGTAAGCAAATCTTCAGCTTCAACTCTTACTCCGATTTCCATGGATGTATTGCCTGTCATGTTGACGCAGGCTTTGACAATGAGAAGATTACCGATAAAAGCAGGATTATGAAAATCCATCCGGTCGATGGAGGCCGTGACACATATTTTTCTGGCATGCCTGACAGCGGCAACACCGGCTGCATTGTCAATTTCTTTCATAACAACACCGCCATGGACAATCCCTGCCGGGTTTGCATCCTGGGGAAGCATGATTTTTGAAATGGTAATACTGGAATCCCGTGCACATCTTTCATTCTTCATGGGTTTTGACCTTTATGATAAAGATATTAAACATCCTGTTCTGAACAAGCCGCATACAGATTCTGAATATAAGATAAAATTTGAGTCTGTGTCAATCAATTGCCCTGAAAGCAGTTGCTTTTCATGATTATTTGCTGTTCAGAACATCAATCATGGTGTAGATTTTTTGTGACACCTGTCCCTGGCTTATTTTTTTTGCAAGGAAGAATACGGCATCAAAGGTACCGCTGACATAAATATCCCGGCCGTTGATATTGTGTTTAAATTCAAACAGGCTGTTGCCATCCGGCGCTGTCAATGTATAGGTATGCCAGCCGTGGCCCCCAAGGTGTTCTTTGGGGATATTCCATTCTTGTTCCTGAATTTTGGGGTCCCTGATCATCTGAATGTCATCCGGATGAAAGTCAACCCCCAGCTGGTTGAAAGAGGCCACCACCGCTTTTGCAGTGCCCGAGGTATCTGCCTTGCCATTCTGATGGCTTTCCTTGACTGTCAGTGAATATCCTTTGAATAATCCGGGAAAATTGTGTGCTGCATATTCAATCATTGCCTGAAACCCCACAATCTGTTTGGCCATATTGGGAGCAATCACAGCAGGCGTGGAACCGTCTTCTACCGTCTGGGCAAGGGCCTTGCGGTCACCGCCTGTGGTTCCCATGACAAAAGGGATCTGATTGCTGACATAAAACCGGGCGTTCTCATTCACCGCTGTCGGATGGGTATAATCAATGGAAATAAAAAAAGGATATCTGGACTGGATATCTTTGATTCGTTTATCCCTTATATCCGGTTTTATCAGTTCAAAATCCAGAGTGCCCACTGAAGCGATGGTTTCCGGAATATCCTGTCCGGTAAGTGAAAACGGAAGAACAGTGAACCGTTCATCTGTTATGGCAAATTTTGCCATGATTTTTGCAACGTTTCCGGGAAGACCGTTGATCATGATATTTATTTTTTCCATTTATCTACTCCTTTAATGGCTGAATGAATTCTTTGCGTGTTTTCATCTGTTCTGTTATTGCCTGAACCAGCCTGTGCAGTCCGGGCAGCTTTTCAGTTCCGATCAGGCAGACAATCCGGTTCAGTGAATCTACAGCACAAGGGATATACTGTTCAAACTGCATTTTTCGTTTTTCACGCGTTAAAAAACTGAATGCCCCTAAAAACTGCAGATTTCGTGTCAGACAGCAAAAATAAAAACTGTGGGTAAAGTCATCGGCCTGCTTTTGTGTCAGACATAATTTATCAATTGTATACTGCAGCAGTTCATCTTTATGCACATTGTTCAGGGTAACATAAGGATCAATCAGCAAAGATGCAAGGTCATATTGCAAGGGACCTGTCCGTGCGGATTGAAAATCAATAAAATACAGCTGATTGTCTTTAACCATGATGTTTTTAGACTGCAGATCCCTGTGCATCAGCCCCATATGGCCATGAACCAGGGCCTGGTCTGCAATATAATTAAATTCTTTTTCAAAGGTGTCAAAGGGGATTGGCAGATTTAAATACTGGTTCACAAAACTTTCCAGAAAATACCGGCATTCTTTTTCCAGAATCAAGTCTTTTGAATAGGCAGGAGTCTGGCAGGTCCAGTCGGCATTAAATTCTTCAGCCCCTTTGCTTGAAAATTCAATAAGCTGGTCAATCACCTGTTTATATAGCTTAAGTGCAACATCATCCTGTCCGGTTTCTTTGATCACATCAGCCAGATGCGTGTCTCCCAAGTCCTCAAGAATAGCCAGTCCGGAAACCATGTCATGGTCAAGTATCCTGGGAACATTAATTTTCTTTGAAGCCAGATGGCGGCCGATATCAATAAAAGCCCTTAACTGCTCAACATTTTGGGTTCCCGGAAGACAGATGCCGTGATCGGAGATAATCAAAGACCGGTTTTCATCATTTGCCCGAAACCATTTTCTGTCTGAACCGTCACCGGCCAGCGGGGTGATTTTTATTTTTTTTATTTGCTCAAGGGGCAGGTTGAATTGGGCAGCACATAATAAAAGCGCTGATGTTTTCTGATAGTCGTGTACAGTTCCGATATCTGACCAGAAGATGTTTTCAAGGATGCACGATTTGACACGTTTTCGGGCACAAAGGGATGCGTAAACTTCAATACTGGAAAATTTGGTTTTTTGGGGAAAATATTTAAAAATTTGCGGGGATAATACCTGAACCCCGGTAAAGGCAAGACTGTTGGTTTTTGTGGTAAAATTTAAAACATACCCCTGCGTGTCAACCGCAACGGTATTAAACTGTTCATAATCGTGCAGCACAAGTGTTGCCAGCGCATTAGACTGACAGTGTGTTTCATATACATGCATTAAATCAATATCAAAAATGATATCTGCATTGATCACAAAAAATGGGTGGTCATCAAGGTATGGCTTCGCATTGGCAATGCCGCCGCCGGTTTCCAAAATCTGAGGCTCATACAGCAGTTTGATATCCAAATCCAGGTCAAGACGATCAATACACTGTTCAATCTGATGGTGCAGATGGTGGGTGTTGATAATGATCTGCGTGCAGCCGATTTTTGAAAGCCTGTGTATGACATGTTCTATAATCGGTCTGGACAACAGAGTGAATAATGGTTTTGGAAGGGTCCGGGTATAGGGTAAGAGTCGTGTGCCAAAACCCGCTGCAAGTATGAACGCTTTCATGAAAAATCAGGATGATAAAAGTAAAATCAACCGGTCGATAATATTTTTATAATATTCAATTTTGATATGGTCTTCAGAGCCGCTGACACCGTTTTTGGTGTAAAAATTCACCGCATTCGTATAGGTAATCTGGGACAAGGATTCTTTTAAAGTGATTACTTTGGCTTTATACAGTTTTTGTCCCTTGGCCTGTATTTTTTTGATTCTTTCCTTTCCCTCATACTTGTCTGCCGGATATTTTTCAAAATACAACAGGGCTGTTTTATAGGATTCCAGAAAAGGATGCAGGAATCTTGCAAACCATTTCAGTTTTCTTAGACCCGCAGATGTAATATGATAGGTGTCCGCATTTTGCGTGTCCGGTACCAGAATGCCCTCGTTTATAAATCCTTTGAGGCATCTTGAAATCTCTTCTTCACTGGTGGTCTCTTCATCATAGAAAAATTCATCCATGAAAATTTTTTCTAAAAATTTATATCTTACTGCCAGATCTGAAGACGAAAACTGGAAACGGTCTATTTCAAGAATAGCCATTGCAGTATAAGCAAAATTGGAGAAAAAGAAAATTACTGAATTTTTGTAATAGTCCAGAATGGCGCGTTTATTGCTTTTGACGATAAACAGGGTGTTATCGGTAATTTCACCCTCATCCTCATCAGCAAGTTCAATAAAATTACGCTGTATGAACCGGGTGATAACAGAGTTGAGTGTTGCATCCGGATTGATTAAAAGTGTATCTGACAGCTCTGCATTGGAAAAGGTCAAAAGATTCATATAGGTGGAAACCCGTTCGGTAATCTGCAATTTTGAAAAAGAATTTTTCGAGCAGGTCAGCACGGCACTGGCAATAATACCGTGCGGTGTGGCCACAGTTCTGGCATTGATGGCATTGATCAGTTTGTATCCAAATTTTTTAACAAATTTCATGTACTCTTTCCGGGTGAGCTTGGAAAGATCAACATCATTTAGCTGGATATAATCGATAAGAGAAATGGGTTCATCAAAATGCATGTATACCTTGCCATATTTTTTCTTCAAGAATTTTCTGGCACCAATCAATCCTTTAAGATTTTCAGGATTCTTTTTACCGCCTTCTATCTCTTTTAGATAGGCATCTTCTTCCAGAACACGGTCATAACCGATATACACCGGTACAAAGTGAAGGTTTTTACAGGCACCGCTAAGATACGCATTGATCATCATGGCAATTCCGCCGGGTTTGGGCGCAAGCAGTTTTCCGCTTCGGCTTCTGCCACCCTCAATGAATATTTTTATATTAAACCCTTCATGCAATAGTTTTTCCAGATAAGCGGCGAATATTTTGGCATACAAGGGTGCACCCTGAAAGGTCCGGCGCAGGAAAAAAGCGCCCCCGCGTCTGAAAATAGGGCCCAGCGGCCAGAATGAAAGATTTTTGCCAGCGGCAATGTGCGGTGCCGGCATATTATTGATAAACATGACATAGGGAAGCAGCAGATAGTCCAGATGACTTTTATGACAGGGAACCAGGACCAGGGGTGCATCAATGGATTTTTCCCTCATCCGGTTAATTTCGTCCTGGTTGAGCACAAGATCTTCAAAAATATTTTTAAACGCCCATGCCAGTGCCGTTTTTATAATATTGATCACCTGCAGGTTGTAATTGGCAGCTATTTCTTTTATGTAGCCTGCGGCTTTTTTATGGGTTTTGCTCAAAGAAATATTGTTTTCCTGGGCATATTGCGCCAGGTATTCGCGCAAGGATTTCTGGGTCAGGATATCTTCGGTAATTTCCTGCCTTGATTTCAGGATCGGTCCGGTAATACTTTTTCTCTGGCGATTCAGAATATCGACGATATGGCTTCTCAATTTATGCGCCTGGAATTCCGAGGCCAGTTGCTTTATCTGGGGCCGGTTTAAAAATTCTCTCAGGTCGATCGGGGTGGCAAGTTCCACACGGATTTTTTCAGGATGACGGATAACATTGAGCAAACGTTTGATAAGACCTGGTTTTTCATGGGTGCCAAACAGGATGTCGATAAGAGAAGAATCACTTCTCATGGGTTTGCTGACATAAATAATGCCTTCCGGGATAATGATAATGGATTTATCAATCTGACTTTGAAGCTCAATGAGTAAATACAGCGGATCAGGAGCGGATTTAACAAACCGTTTGTAGAAGGCGACTTCTTCGATCAGGCAAAGAAAACCGGTTTTTCCATTCAGTAATTCTCTGATAACATAATCGTATTTGTTGGTATTTTTAAAATGAAAATGGTGCAGAAAATAATCCGCATGGCAGATAAAAATCTGTGCCAGCCGTTTAACCGGCAGCAGTAAAAAAAAGTTAAAGTCAAAGCCGATCTGCGGGTAGGGCAGGTTCAGTGATTTGAGTTTTGTGTGATAATATAAAAAATCCAGCATACGCTTGTTTTTGCTGGCATAGACGATGATATTCTCCGGATCGATATTCTGAATCTTTTCAATATTGTGCTTGTCAAAATTAAGTTTATTGACCAGCCTTCTGATTAGTTTTTTAATAAAATATCCTGAATTTTCAGGATATGCGCATAAAAAATGATCATAGGTGTTTCCCAGAAGATAGTCTCTAAAGGAACGAATTTTTGCCCGGGTTTGTATGATCATATTTGTAAGCTTTTGAAATAATTTCATTATAGTTCCTTTTAAGGAATATGTTGCAAGTGTTGTAGCTCCCATTAATTATCAAAGGTTGTGAACAATGGCAATCTTAAAATGGCCTTGTAAAAAAAGCAGGGCTATGATATTTTTTCAAAACTCAATATTGACAAATTTCAGGGCTGTTTAATAGTTAAACGAAACATTATGATATTAAAATTTAGGAGGTTCTTATTATGAAAACTTTAATTGGCGGTGCTATTGCGGTTCTTCTGGGTGTTGTAGGACTTGCCGTCTGGCTGGACAAGTTTTTAATGCTGCTGCAGGGTGTGATCCCGCCAATTCTTCTTTTAGGTGGTGGGCTTGCACTTTATCTCGGGTTTGATGAACTCAAAGATTCCTGGAAAAAAGATGAGGGAATTGAACCTGCAGAGACTGAAGAAGAAAAATAAGAAAATTTTAATAAAAAAAAGACCTGCTTACTGAGCAGGTCTTTTTTTTATGGCAGACGTTGCCAGATAATCTGCAATTTCATTTTCCTTGATACCGGAATGTCCTTTTACCTTTATAAAGGAAAGGTCTTTAAAGCGTTTGATTGATGAACGGATGTCCTCCACAAGTTCCTGATTTTTTTTGGGCTTCCAGCTTTTGGTCAAAAGTCCTATGGAATAGCTTGAATCCGAAAAAATGCGGACGGGAAGATCATTGCGTTTGAGTTCTTCAAGTGCGACTTTTATCGCTGTCAATTCAGCAATGTTATTGGTGGCTTCACCGATAAACCGGGAAATTTCCTTTCTGTTTTCTCCATACAGTAAAAGCACTCCGATACCGGCAGGACCGGGATTGCCTGAAGATGCACCATCTGTATAAATCCTGATGCAGTTATCCAAAAGTGCGGAATCCTGAGGGCCCCGTGTTTTTGGACTGTCACAGGTTTTCGGGGCAGTTGGCTTTTTTTTGCTGCGTGTGGGGGATGCCTTTTTCCCTGCCGCAATTGCGGCGTCTTCCGGCTCCAGGTTTTCTTCTTTGACCCGATATTCATAATCCTGTTTTAAATTATATTTTATCAATACACTGCCGTTTTCAACAGCAAGGTCACCACTGGCATCTACAGCTGCCCAGACCTTGTTGCCCTTAAAACTCATCCGCTTGTACTGTGTATTCATGTTTTCATCATTCATACTGGTAAAACTTTCCTGAAATCGATTTAAAAAGCTGCGTTTCTTTTTGCCAGGATCTGGATATATCCATAATATCTGTCTGTTCGGTTATTTGCTCCCTTAAGGTTTTACTTCCAAGGATAAGATCCATGGGAAGTTTTTCAAATTCATATTCATATGGCGGCTCTTTGAATTTAAATTCATCACCATGATATCTGAGAATCAACTGCATCAACAAAAGAGATGTAAAATACGGTTGAAAACTGTTTTTATCTGTTACATGAAGATGAAACCCTCTGCACGGTTTTGCACACCATTTTCCGGATGTGGGTTCAAATCCGGCAATGCGAAGGAATGCCCCGGTGATATATGGGTCTGCAGCTTCTTTGATAATTTGCGGATGGATAAAAGGTGCGCCGAATTGTTCAAAGGGCAGGGTGGTTCCCCGTCCTTCGGAAATATTGGTGCCTTCAAAAACAACCTGGCCCGGATAGACCATGCAGGACAGCTGGGTGGGCAGGTTGGGGGATGGCGGAATCCACGTCCGAAGCGTCTGATCCCAGTACATGGAGCGTTTCCAGCCGGTCATGGGAATAATGACAAGATCACAGCCGATATTAAAATGCTCATTGAAGAACCGGCAGATTTCTCCGATGGTCAGTCCGTGACGCATGGGTACAGGATAGCGTCCGACAAACGAGCCATATTCAGGTTCAAGCAGGTTGCCTTCAACCTGGAGGCCGCCAATGGGATTGGGCCGGTCCAGGATGATCACCTGTTTGCCAAGCGCTGCTGCGGTTTCCATGCAATGGGATACGGTGTAGATAAAGGTGTATACCCGTGTGCCGACATCCTGAATATCCACCAGCAGGATATCTATGTTTTCAAACATTTTTGGTGTGGGGATTCGGGTTTCACCATACAGGCTGTAAACCGGCAGATTCAGT
This sequence comes from Pseudomonadota bacterium, assembly GCA_018821535.1. Classification (GTDB taxonomy): domain Bacteria; phylum Desulfobacterota; class Desulfobacteria; order Desulfobacterales; family Desulfobacteraceae; genus Desulfobacula. The sequence continues at coordinate 70,320 of JAHJLV010000036.1, forward strand.
GTCGGTTCGATAAAATGATCCGACTCGATCATATTGTCCTGTTTTTCTGCATAAAATCCGTGCTGAGGTGAAAACAGTGTGGTCAATTGACCTGGAAAATGGCGGTCAATCAGGATAGAGGCATGGGTGAACAGCTCATCCACCGATGCCGGATTACAGAGCAGGCCCAGTTTTTTTCCTTTCATATAGGGCGGGGGTGAAGCAATCAGATTTTCAAGACCCAACCGTACTGAGCTTTCCATTGGCATAGATTTTTTCATAATGATTCCCGTTTGAATAATGACATAAATTCTATTCTATACATAACCATTGACAAAATTTCAAATCCTAACTAAATAATACTGTTTTGAGTCCGAGGAGAAAATCAATACATGAAATTTAAATGCAGCAGTCAGATAGAGGCTATCAAGCCCTATGAAGCCGGAAAGCCGTTAAAGGAATTTGCGCGCGAATATAAAATGGATAAGGTGATCAAACTGGCATCCAATGAAAATGCCCTGGGATTTTCGCCAAGAGTGCACGATGCGGTTATCCGGAATCTGTCACAGATGAACCGCTATCCTGAACCTGTTCCCCATGAATTATGTCAGAAACTGGCACAAAAATTTAATGTGTCAAAAAAGAATATTGTGATCGGCAATGGATCAGATGATATTATTGCTCTTTTGGCCCATGGATATCTGAACCCCGGAGAAGAGGCACTGATGCCGCTGCCGTCTTTTTTAATGTATGAAATCAGCGTCAGAACAGCCAAAGGGAAACCGGTAATGGTGCCTCTGGTGGATTTCACCACCAATCTGGATGGATTGATTGAAAAATTAACTCCCCAAACCAGGATGGTTTTCATTACCAATCCCTTCAACCCGACCGGCGCAAGCATCACCACGGATGATTTCAACAGGTTCGCACAAAAGGTTCCGGATGATGTGCTGATTGTGGTTGATGAAGCCTATATCGAATTTGTGCGTGATGCTGCCGTGTATAATTCACTGGCCAGGCCCTTGAAGGATAAACGCATTGTTACCTTGAGAACATTTTCCAAAGCCTATGGTCTTGCAGGTTTTCGGGTGGGATACGGTATCATGGATGAACAGATCGCCCAGATTTTAAACCGGATCCGTCAACCGTTCAATGTAAATGGTCTTGCACAGGTAGCGGCTGTTGCAGCCCTTGAGGATGATATTTTTTTAAATCAGAGTATAACCGCCACCCATGACGGGCTGGACTATCTGTTTTCTGAGTTAAATAAAATGGAGATTGAATGTCTGCCCACCCAGGCCAATTTTTTTATGCTGAATGTAAAAGCAGATGCCACAAAAGTTTTTGAAGATATGCTGCAGTATGGCGTGATTGTCCGTTCGATGAAATCCTATGGATACAATACCTATCTGCGGATAAATACCGGGACAATGGATGAAAACAGTGCATTTATTGATGCATTAAAACAGGTGCTGCAAAAACAGGCCAGATGATCCGAAAAGAAATGAGCCAGAAGGAAATGATAAATGGACAGACAGATTGTCACCATTGATGGCCCGGCCGGAGCGGGGAAAAGCACAGTTGCAAAGCGTCTGGCCCAGGAGCTGGGATGCATATATGTGGATACAGGAGCGCTTTACAGAGGAGTGGCCTATGAAATTTTACAGCACAGTATTGACTGGGAAAACGAGCATGATCTTAAGGTGTTTTTAAGTCAGCTTGATCTGAATTTTGTCATGGAGAACCAGCAGCTTATTTTAACTTCCCACGGCAAGGATATCTCCGGGAAAATACGAACCCCTCAGGTGACGATGCTGGCATCCTCGTCTTCTGCAAAGCCTGCAGTTCGCAAAGCGCTTCTTTCAATCCAGAAAAATATCGCCGAAAACAATGATGCTGTTTTTGAGGGAAGAGATATGGGAACTGTTGTTTTTCCGAAGGCCCCGTTTAAATTTTTTCTTTTTGCCGATCTGAATATTCGTGCAAAAAGACGATACGATGAAATGTGTGGTGATAAAAAAGATATCCACCAGGTGAAAGAACAAATGGCCCAAAGAGATGAAAATGATTCTCAAAGACAGTCTGCGCCGCTGAAACCCGCTGATGATGCTGTAAAAATTGATTCATCGTCACTGACCATAAATCAGGTCGTGGATATGATGATCAAAATAATTAGAGCGGCTTGAAAAATATAATATTTTATTGATTTATCCAGTTGCGTTTGGTATAAAGGCGAATTGTACTTGTCCATTTGTCTGCGTATGCACTCACACTTGGAAAAGTTCAAAATACGATTAGGGGAGATTAATATTAATGAACGACATTTCTGAAGAAAACAAAAATCAAAAAATGAATACTGAAACCTTAGAGAAACATGGAACCAACTTGTCTGAACTTACGGGGCAAGAAACAATGGAAGAGCTTCTGGGTATTTATGAATCCAGTCTTAAAAAATTTGAAGAGGGCCAGGTTGTTACAGGTACTGTAATTTCCGTGGGCAGGAACATGGTTCTTGTCGATGTGGGTTACAAGTCTGAAGGTCAAATCTCTATTCGGGAATTCATTGATGAAGACGGCAACATCAAGGTCAAAGTGGGCGACAAATTTGAAGTGATGATTGAAGTCTGGGATGAAGAGGAAGAAACTGTCCTTTTGTCCCATGAAAAAGCCAAAAAAGTTAAAGTGTGGGATGCGATCAAAGACATTTATGATGCAGATGGAACCATTGAAGGCGTAATTACCAGCCGGGTTAAAGGTGGTTTTTCCGTTGATATCGGGTTGCTGGGTTTTCTGCCCGGTTCCCAGGCAGATCTGCGGCCTATTCGCAATATGGATGAAATGGTTAATAAAACCTATACATTCAAAATTCTCAAATATAACAAGAAAAGAAACAATATTGTTCTTTCACGACGAGTGCTTCTTGAAACAGAACGGGATGCACTCAGAACAACAACCCTTGATTCCATTGCCGAAGGCAGTGTTATGGAAGGAATTGTCAAGAACATTACCGAATACGGTGTGTTTGTTGATCTTGGCGGCGTTGACGGTCTTCTGCATATTACTGATATTTCCTGGGGTCGTGTCAAACATCCCTCAGAACTGTTTTCTGTCGGAGACAAGATCAATGTCAAGATTCTTTCCTTTGACATTGAAAAAGAAAGAGTTTCTCTTGGCATGAAACAGTTGACTCCGGATCCCTGGACAACTGCAGTGGATAAATTCCCTGTGGATTCAAAGGTTGTAGGCAAGGTTGTGAGTCTGACAGATTACGGTGCCTTTATCGAACTGGAAGAAGGTGTTGAAGGTCTTATCCATGTTTCTGAAATGTCCTGGACCCGGAAAATCCGCCATCCTTCCCAGATGGTCACTGTTGGAGAGGAAGTTGAAGCGGTTGTTCTGGATCTTAAACCGGAAAACAGAAGAATTTCACTGGGTATCAAACAAACCGTTGACAACCCCTGGGAAGTGATCTCCCAGAAATATCCTGTGGGAACCATTATCGAAGGTAAAATCAAAAATATTACTGAATTTGGTCTGTTTATCGGAATTGACGATGATATTGACGGGCTGGTTCACATTTCTGATATTTCCTGGACAAAACGCATCAAACATCCATCTGAGGTGTATAAGAAAAATGATACCATCCAGGCGGTTGTTCTGGATATCGATAAAGCAAACGAGCGGTTCTCTCTTGGAATTAAACAAACCCAGGCAGATCCCTGGGAATCTGTAGCCCAGAGATATGAAGTGGGCAAAGAAATTTCCGGTGTTATCACTAACCTGACGGATTTCGGTGTATTTGTGGAACTTGAAGAAGGCATCGAAGGCCTGGTCCATGTTTCTGAAATCAGCAAGGAAAATATCAAGAGCCCCAAAGAACATTATCAGATCGGCGATACCATTACTGCAAAAGTGATGAACATCAATTCCGATGAGCGGCGTATCGGTCTTTCAATCAAGCGACTTCTTGATGAAGAGGATGACAGCAAATATCTTGAAGAATTTGCAAAGAATATGAAACCTGCAACATCTTCTTTTGGTGAAATCCTGAGAAACAATATTCAAGAGCAGATTGAAGCAAAAAAAGTTCAGGGGAATCAAACGGATACTGCTGATGCGGAATCAAAAAACGAATAAAACTAAATTAGATCGTTTAGTGTTTTCCAACCGTTAGACTATATTACAGGGCCGGTCCACCATGGCGTGAACCGGCCCTTTTCTATTAATTTATTTTTCACCTGAAGGGAACTGATATGTTTGCCAGAAGACATCCGGTTTTATTTTTTTTCATCATGATATCATCGTGCTGTACCCTTGTGATTATCGGGTTTCTATTGCTTGCACTGGCCGGGACACGGATGATGGGGTCTGCATATTCACAAGTCTATGATAAAGGTCAGGGAAATATCGGGGTCATTGAAATTGAAGGCGTGATTCTGTCCTCAAAGAAAATTATAAATGACATCAAGACCTTTCATGAAGATGAGCGGATTAAAGCCATTGTTCTGCGAATCGATTCTCCAGGAGGCGGCATCGGACCGTCCCAGGAAATATACCGTGAAATCAATAAAATCAAAAAAGATAAATTAATTGTCAGTTCAATGGGATCGGTTGCAGCTTCAGGCGGTTATTATATCGCCTGTGCAACCAGTAAAATCTTTGCCAACCCCGGCACGATTACCGGCAGCATCGGAGTGATCATGGAATATGCCAACATCATGGAGATTGCAAAAAAAATAGGGATATCTCCTGTGGTGATTAAAAGCGGTGAATTTAAAGATATGGGTTCCCCTTTAAGACAATTAAAAGACGCTGAACGAAAAATGTTTCAGTCGCTCGTGGATGAGCTGCATCAGCAATTTGTAACAGATGTCGCCGCTGCAAGAAAAATTCCAGTTCCAACAATAGAAGTGCTGGCGGACGGCAGGGTGTATACCGGACAAAAAGCGCTGACATTAAACCTCATTGACAGCCTGGGCAATCTGGAAGATGCCATTCAGATGGCAGGAGAGCTTGCCAATATAAAAGGAAAAATAATTCCGGTCTATCTTAAAGAAGACAGGATGACATTTATTAAAAAACTGGCTGATACCTTATTCAAAGATATCAATATTTCCGGCACCGTGACGGATAATTTCAGGTATGTCATCAATTAAAGAGATGACACTGGAAGGTTTTCCGGGAACGGGTCCGCCATCAATGACAGCATCAATGCTGTGGCCCAGAAAATCATGGAGCAAGGAAGGATCTTCAAACAGACCTGCTTTCGGGAAGGATGCGCTGGTGGATAAAATCGGATTGCCAAGCCCGGATACAAGGGCTAAGGCGATATTATTATTCGGAACCCTTATGCCAGCGGTTTTTCTTTTGGTCAGCATTATTTTGGGAACAAGCTTTGAACCGGACAGAATAAAGGTGTAAGGACCGGGCAAAAGCCGCTTCATGTTCCGATAGGCAAAATTGGAAACCTTGGCATATTGGGAAATGTCTTTAAGATCCGGGCAGATAAAACTGAAGGGTTTGGTTTTGTCCCGCTGTTTTATGGCATACACTCTTTCAATGGCTTTTTTGTTCATGATATCACAGCCGATACCATAGAAAGTATCAGTGGGGTAGGCAACAATACCCCCTTGTCTTATCAGGTCAACAGCAATGTTGATCTGTCGTTCCTGGGGATTATCCGGATTGATTTTCAGCAGCATAATCTGTTTAACCTATAAGCAAATCAGGTTTGTGTCAATGCACAGTTTTATTTTTTACACAGGATATGCTGGTATCTGCCCATGTCCCGGAAAGGCTTTTTTCTCGAAAATTGCACTTCCAGATCCAGTACGGTTTGTGGGGATTTGTTTTTGTCAACCAGGTCAAGAATATAGTCATGAAAAACACGGATACCACTATGGCAAAGGATTTCAAATTTAAGCTGTTTCAGCCAGGACAACACCTGTTCAGATTCAAGCGGGTGTGTCGGGGTCAGGCTTCCCGGCCATCCGGTATAGTCTTGTTTTAGAATCTTTTTATAATTTGTCCGCAACAGATTTTTAAAAATCATTCCGTTGATATTATAGAAGGTTAAGGATAAAATTCCGTCAGCTTTTAAATATTCATACAGGTGAGAAAGTATGTCTTTCGGGGTTTGAACCCATTCAAGAACAGCATGACAAAGTACCAGATCGTATTTGTTTTTATGATTTTTATCCAGTTTCTGAATCGGGCAGTGCAGAAACTCAGGCACAATGGCCAGATCCTTTTTTGCAAATTCGGCTTTTGCCTTTTCAAGCATTTTTTCGGAGATATCACAGAGTGTAAGTTTATGCCCCATTTCTGCAAGATGAATAGAAAAAGGTCCGTAACCGCCACCGGCATCCAGAACATTCAGCGGTGCTTGACCGGAAGGTACATCCGAAAATAAAAATGACCGGGCACAGAATTCTGACAGATCTTTTTTTAAAACTGCAAGCCGGATATCTCCTTTTAAACCCCCATAGATTTTACGGTGAAATTTTTCTTCAAGTGTATCAAAATTCTGATCTGAAAGACTATTATCCTGATTGTCTGCGTTGTTGAATAGTGTGGTCAATAAGTTTGGTCCTTTTTTAAATCATAATAATAGTTATGCCGGGTAAAACAAGCTAAAATTTCAGATAAGTGAAAATATTTAATGATATGACGCCTACAGGATTTGAATAGGGTTTAATCTGACCGGCTGCAAATAATTGACCTTGATAAAAATTGAGATATTTGGTAATTGAACGTGTTTATATACTTAATTTGAATTTCAAATACGGCTGGTGCCGAAAACCTTTAATACGACCAGCCGGAGAGTATGAATAAACATTTTTTCCCTCCTGGAGGCTTATTTATGTCCAATGTATTATCTGAAGAAGGGCTGTCTTTTGATGATGTCCTTCTGGTCCCTGACTATTCAGCAATTTTGCCGGATCAAGTCCAGACACAAACCCGGTTAACCAAAGAACTTGAGCTGAATATTCCCATTGTCAGTGCAGCAATGGATACGGTCACTGAAGCATTAACCGCAATCAGTATGGCCAGGGCTGGTGGTCTGGGTTTTATTCATAGAAATCTGAGTATTGAGGATCAGGTTATTGAAGTGGACCGGGTCAAAAAATCTGAAAGTGGAATGATTGTTGATCCAATTACCATTACACCGGATGTCACTATTTCTGAAGTCTTGAAAATCATGGCAAAATACCGGATTTCAGGTATCCCCGTGATAGAAGGGGATAAACTTGTGGGCATAGTGACCAACCGGGATTTAAGATTTGAGACACAGCTGAATCGGCCGGCCAGAGAAGTCATGACCTCGGAAAATCTGATCACTGTCCCGGAAAAGTGTACGTTGGAACAATCCAAGATTATGCTGCATAAACATCGCATTGAAAAATTGCTGGTGGTGGACAAGGCAGGAAAGCTCAAAGGATTGATCACCATAAAAGATATCGAAAAAATAAAAAAATTCCCCAATGCCTGCAAGGATTCTTTTGGAAGATTGCGGGCAGGCGCTGCCATCGGAGTCGGTTCTGATATGATGGAAAGAGTTGACGCTTTGCTCAAAGCAGGAACAGATGCGCTTGTTATTGACACATCCCATGGACACTCAAAAAACGTTATTGATGCAGTGATAAAAATAAAGGCAGCGTATCCGGACTGCCAGCTGGTGGCAGGAAATGTTGCAACGGAAGCAGGGGCCAAGGCGCTTATTGATGCAGGTGTGGACGCTGTCAAGATTGGTATCGGACCCGGTTCGATCTGTACCACCCGGATTGTGGCAGGCGTCGGCGTACCACAGTTGACAGCCATTCAAAATTGCCGGAAAATTTCCCGGGCAACAGGAGTTCCCATTATTGCCGATGGCGGCATTAAATTTTCCGGTGATATTGCCAAGGCCCTCGGGGCCGGAGCAGATTCAGTAATGCTGGGAAGTCTGCTGGCCGGTACCCAGGAAAGCCCCGGAGAAATTGTGATTTATCAGGGCCGCACCTATAAGGCATACCGTGGCATGGGATCGGTTGAAGCCATGAGACAGGGCAGTTCTGACAGGTATTATCAAAAAGATACCGATGAAGATGATGAACTGGTACCCGAAGGCATTGTCGGCAGAATCCCTTACAGAGGAACAGTGCGCGAGAATATTGTACAGATGATTGGAGGACTCAAGGCCGGCATGGGATATCTGGGAGCTGGAACCATTAAAGCGCTTCAGGATAAGGCACAGTTTGTCAAAATAAGTGCAGCCGGTCTTAAAGAAAGTCATGTGCATGATGTTATCATTACAAAAGAAGCGCCAAACTACAGAATTGAAAGCAGTTAGAACTCAATGACCGAGCTTGCATCTCCATTTTATCATCTTCACCTTCATACGGAATATTCACTTCTGGATGGTGCCATCCGTCTGGATTCTTTATTAGAACGATGTAAAGAAAACGGCATGGATGCGGTGTCCATGACGGATCACGGCACCATGTTCGGGGTAGCTGCATTTTATGAAAAAGCGCGCAAGGCATCCATAAAGCCTGTGATCGGGTGTGAAGTGTATGTGGCCCCAAGGACATTAAACGACAGAACCCAGATGGATCACAAGGGATTGAGTCATCTGGTCCTGCTGGCCAAAGACCGGGAAGGCTATGCCAATCTGTGCAAACTGGTATCCATTGCACAGCTTCAGGGGTTTTATTACAAACCCAGAATTGACAAAGCGCTTCTGGTAAAATATTCCAAAGGTCTGATCGGGCTTTCAGCCTGTCTTAAAGGGGATATCCCTAAAGCCATTCTGCAGAATGATGAACATCTTGTGGATAAAACAGCACAGTTTTATCTGAACACATTTGGAGAAGATAATTTTTACCTTGAGGTCCAGGAAAACGGCATGTCTGTTCAGCACAAGGTTAACCAGGGCCTTTTGGAACTTTCACAACGCATGTCAATTCCCATGGTTGCCACCAATGACTGTCATTATCTGTCAAAAGGCGATGACAAGGCCCATGAGATTCTGCTCTGCATCCAGACAGGAGAAACGCTGGGCAATTTGAACCGGTTTAAATTTGATTCCGACCAGTTGTATTTTAAATCTGCCCGGGAAATGATGGATACGCTGGGAAAATACCCCGGGGCGATTGAAAATACAAGACAGGTGGTTTCAAGGTGTAATGTTGAATTTGATGATAAAACCTATCATTTCCCTCGTTACGCCCGGACTGAAGAAGAGTCTGAAGATGAAATCTTTAAACTCAAAGCGACTGAGGGATTTGAAGAAAAGCTTGCTGTCATAAAAGCGTTAAACCCGGATATAGATGAAAAACTTTACAGGGAACGTCTGAATTATGAGATCGGTATCATCCTTAAAATGGGATTCCCGGGTTATTTTCTGATTGTCGCAGATTTTATTGAGCATTCCCGTAAGATTGGTGTGCCTGTCGGGCCGGGCAGGGGGTCTGCCGCAGGCTCCATGGTTGCATACGCCATGGGTATTACAGCGCTGGACCCGATCGAGCACGGCCTGATTTTTGAGCGGTTTTTGAATCCTGCCCGGATCAGCATGCCGGATATTGATGTGGATTTTTGTATTGAAGGCCGGGATCAGGTCTATAAATATGTTATTGATCGTTATGGCGGTCCTGAATATGTGTGCCAGATCATCACCTTTGGAAAACTGAAAGCCAAGGCCGTTATCAGGGACGTTGGAAGAGCCATTGGCGTTCTTTTGTCCGAAGTGGATGAAATTGCCAAAATGATACCGGATAATGCCAAAAATCTGCTCAAAGCCATTGAAGAAGTTCCGGCCATCCGGGAAAAATGTGAAGAAACCCCTGAAAAAAAACAGATGCTGGAAGTGGCCCTGCTGCTGGAAGGTCTTCCCAGACATGCGTCCACCCACGCTGCGGGTGTGGTGGTTTCAGACAAACCCTTAAATGAATATCTGCCGTTATTCAGGGGGAAAGAAGGGGAAACCCTGACCCAGTTCGATATGAATTATGTGGAAAAGCTGGGACTGGTCAAATTTGATTTTCTGGGTTTGAGAAATCTGACCGTTATCAACAACTGCATTGAACTGATCAAAAAACAGGGCAAGACACCACCGGATCTTTTAAATCTGGATTATAAAGATTCCAGAACATTTGAACTGTTGCAGCGGGCGGACACCACAGGGGTTTTCCAGCTTGAAAGTTCCGGAATGAAGGATCTGATTTTACGGCTCAAGCCAGCCAGCTTTTCAGATATTGTGGCCCTGGTGGCATTATACCGTCCCGGCCCTCTGGACAGCGGCATGGCCACAACCTATGTGGAACGAAAAAACGGCAGAGAAAAGGTTGAGTATCTGTTTGACGAGCTTGAACCTGTTTTAAAAGAGACGTACGGGGTGATTTTATATCAGGAACAGGTCATGAAAATTGCCGCCATACTCGCAAATTACAGCATGGCGGATGCAGACGGTCTTCGAAAAGCCATGGGTAAAAAAATCGCTGCCATGATGGAAGAACACAGAGGCCTTTTCATGAAAGGGGCCAAAGAAAACAATCATGATCCCCAAAAAGCGGCTGAACTGTTTGATCTTATGGAAAAATTCGGCGGCTATGGTTTCAACAAATCCCACAGCGCTGCATACGCACTGATTGCGTATCAGACAGCCTACCTTAAAGCCAATTTTACACTTGAATTTATTGCTGCGTTGATGACCAGTGAGCGCAACAATTCAGATGCGGTGATTAAATTTATTGAAGAGTGTAAAACCCATGATATCCAGGTGCTTCCCCCGGATGTAAATAAAAGTGATGCACATTTTATAGTGTCGGACGGCTGTATCCGTTTTGGACTTGCCGCAGTTAAAAATGTGGGGGAAGCCGCCATTGAATCCATTATTGAATCTCGAAAAGCAGATGGCGAGTTTGAGACGATTTATAAATTCTGCGAACGGGTAAATGTCGGAAAGGTCAATAAAAAAGTTCTTGAAGCCTTGATAAAATGTGGTGCGTTTGATTCAACGCCTGCTCGCAGAAGCCAGATGATGGCGGTGATAGAAGATGCTCTTGAACATGGGTCAAGAATCCAGAAGGAAAGAGCAGACTCGCAGCTGGATTTGTTTGCTGATTCAGATATGGGGATCCGCCTTCCGGTAAGCACCCCTGTATTACCGGATATAAATGAATGGGATGAAAATGTTCTGCTGCAGTATGAGAAAGAATCGTTGGGCTTTTATATTTCCGGTCATCCCCTTGATAAATATGCAGATAGTATAAAAAAATATGCCACTGTTAATTCAATTACGATTCAGGACAGCTGTGATGAAAAAATTATCAGAATGGGGGGGATTTTAAAGATACTCAAGCTTCATAAAACAAAAAAAGGGGATATGATGGCGTTTTGTGTCATTGAGGATCAGCTTGGAAGTATTGAAACGGTTATTTTCCCGAATTTGTATGTGCAAATCCATACCCTCCTGTCTGAAGAAGCCATTGTTATTCTTGAAGCCCAGATCCAGAAAACTGAAAATTCGGTCAAACTGATTGCAGAAAAAATTGTACCGGTGGAGCAGGCCTCAAGTGAATGGACCAATGGTGTGTTTATTCAGGTGGATGCACGGACAGCAGATTTACGTCTTCTGGATGAACTGAAAACGATAATTGAAATGAATCCCGGAGAATGCGAAGCTTTTTTAAAAATCACCATTCAGGATGATATGCCACCGGTATTGGTTAAACTGGGGGAGGATTTTTCAGCTTCCAATGATCCTGGCTTTTTTGAACAGGTTGAAAAACTGACCGGACAGGGCACTGTTGAAACCCGTTGTGCACAAGTTAAAGAAAAACCAAAGAAAAATAAATCCTGGCAGAAGAAAAACCAGAATTAATTTTTGACTTTCAGGTTGTCAATCACCTGTTTTTTTCCGCTGACTTTCTGAACAATTCCAATGGCTTTGCTTTTTTCTTTTTCAGAGGCAAGGATACCTGTGAGCGTCACAACATTGTTGGTGGTATCCACATCAATGTTTGTTGACCGGATATCCGGATCTTTAACTAATTGTGTTTTGATTTTGCTGGTAAGGATGGCATCATTAAGTGTTTGACCTGCAGTTGTTTTCCCGACCATGAGCTGATTTTCAACGTTTTTTACACCGTCAACGCTCCGGGCAATGTCTGCAGCCATCCTTTTTTGTGACTCGGATTCTACCACACCGATCAGATATACCACGCTGTTGAGAACATCCACATCAATATGCCGGGCCTTTACAAATTCATCTGAAATCATTTTGGTTTTAACCGTGGAAGAAATCACGGTATCATCAAACATGGTGCCCACTGTTCTTTTGTCTGTAACGCCTTTATATCCGCCATAGGCTGCTCCCCCAAGAACTGCAGCGCCGCAGCCGGCAAAAAGAAAACAGCTAACCAGCAGTATGGATAAACAATATAATGAATGTTTCATATAAAGGCCTCCTTAATACAAACCGCAAGTCAAAGTCATCAGTCAAAATCATCAAGATTAAGATTATCAAGGTCTGATAAATCCATATCTTTTAACAGGTCATCCTCATCAGGAACAATATCATTGTTTGCAATTTTGGGATGGGGTTTTTCAGCAGAAGTCATATCAAGGGCATCTTCAGAATGCTCTTTTGAAAAAAACTTCTCTTTCAGGGCCATGACCAGCAGAAAAATTAAAAATCCGATTCCGCCAATATTTGCAAGAATGATGAGTATACCAATTGTTTTTTTTAGCAGCATAGTTAGCAATTGCCCATTTAGTTGAAACCATTTGGTTAATACCGGTTGGTTAAAAGTTTGACGCATCAGGCTTTTGTGATTATATATATAAACTTTAAAAATGATACAAGGATTTTGATTTATAATTTGAACGGATATTTAAAAGGATACATGATGAGCTGGCTTGGAAAAATGATCGGCGGAACAATCGGGTTTGCACTGGGAGGTCCTTTGGGTGCGATAGCAGGGGCAGCATTCGGCCATACCTTTGTTGATAAAAAAGAAGCCATTTACCTGTCTTCTCGACCCGGAGCACAGTATACCACCCTGTCTTCTAATGAACAGGCGCAACTGGTATTTTTTACAGCAGCTTTTTCAATGCTGGCAAAGATCAGTAAAGCAGATGGCAGAATTACAGATAATGAAATTCATGTTGTTGAAAAATTTATGAAACATGATCTCGGGCTGGACACAGAAGGTCAGCAGACAGCCATTAACATCTTCAGACAGGCAGTAAATTCTGCTGAGCCGTTTGAAGCATTTGCCACCCAGTTTTATTCTGTATTTAATACCCAGCCGCATATCATCGACCTGATGATGGATATTTTGCTGCGTGTGTCTGCGTCTGACGGGAAAACCTCCACGGAAGAAGAGCGGATGCTCTTGTCAGCTGTCCGGATTTTTAATTATTCCAACTCTGATTATACACGGCTTAAGTCAAAATATGTGAAACAGAGCAATCCGTATTACGCGGTATTAAAATGTGATGAAACTGCATCAAATGAAGAAATAAAAAAGCAGTACCGGAAACTGGTTACAGAATTTCATCCGGATAAAATCCAGGCAAAAGGACTTCCTGAAGAATTTATTAAATTTGCCAATGATAAATTCAGGGAAATTCAGGAAGCCTATGATATGATCCGAAAAGAACGCGGTTTTTAGGTCTTTTAAGGCGGGGTGGAAACAGTTACGGTATGATTTTCCCGCTGATCACAAAAGACGGTTCGAATTTTTCAGGGATTATGTTCACGATTTTTCCTTTTAAATCCTGACGTTTGTCCAGCAGGACCGTCATGTAGTTGGAGGTCATGGCCTTTATCCTGCCTGTCCTCGCATCATGGACATTCTGCACAAGCCCTTCAAGAGGTTTATTCAGATTTTTTTGTATAAAGGTCTGCTGCTTTTCTTTGCCCAGCTGCCTGAGCAGGGCGCAGCGGTCCTTGATCTCCTGCGAGTTGACCTTGGGTTTAAAATGCCAGGCAGGTGTTCCTTTTCTGGCAGAAAACGGAAAAACATGGAGATAGGAAATCGGCAGTTTTTCAATCAGCTTACAGGTGTTTTCAAACTGTTTTGCAGTTTCCGTCGGAAATCCGACCAGCACATCAATTCCAATGGCACCAAGGGGTAATTGCTCATGGATATTAAGGATGGTATTTTCAAACATGGCTGCAGTATAATGGCGCTTCATTTTTTTTAAAATATCGTCATCACCGGACTGAAGCGGAACGTGGAAATGATCACACAAGATATTGCCAGAGCCTGCAAGCCTGATGATGCCGTCATTGATTTCACCGGGTTCAATGGAACTGAGCCGTATTCTGTGAACCGGGCGAAGAGCATTTATGTTTTCCAGAAGATCCAGCAGGGAGGATTTCGGGAGCAAATCAAGGCCGTACATGCCTGCATGAATACCGGTGAGAATCACTTCGTTGACCCCGTCCCGGTTCAGGTTTTTTAAATGCGCAAATACCTCATCCTGCGGCATGCTCACAGAAGAGCCCCTTGCATAGGGGACAATGCAGTAGGTGCAAAAGGCATTGCATCCATCCTGGATTTTCAGGTATGCCCGGGTCATTTCACCTTTTACAGTGTCCTCAAAGCTGTGAAAATAATTTTTTGCCGTGTGATCTGCGGGTTTAAAGGGGAAGGCATCTGGCTTGCTGCATATATCCAGAATATGTGTGGCAATCTTTGTTTTGTCTGACTGGCTGATGATCTGGTCAACATGGTCAATGGCTTTGATCTGGTCCGGATCTGTCTGGGCATGACATCCGGTTACAATGACTTTTGCCCGGGGGTTTTCCCTGATAATTTTCCGGATGGCCTGCCTGGACTGCATGCCGGCTTTTGATGTCACCGCACAGGTGTTGATGATATAAATATCTGCACAGGACGCATCCTGTGTTTTTTCAAAACCTTTTTTTTCAAGGGATAAACAGATGCCATCACTTTCATACTGATTGACCTTGCAGCCCAGTGTTTTGATATAAAATGTTTTCATTGGATAATGCCTGCGCCCAGAACTCTTCTGTCTTTATAAAAAACAGCTGCCTGACCAGGGGTCACTGCGTTTTGAGGGGTGTCAAAAATAATGTTTCCAAGAGCGTTTTCGTCAATGGTCAGTCGGGATGCAGCGCCTTTATGGCTGTATCGTATTTTTGTGATCATATCGTCCACCGGAGGAGGGTCCGGGTAATTCCAGTTGATTTGATTTACTGCAAGCGCTTTGCAGTTTAGCTGCGCTTTAAAACATACGGTCAGGACATTGTTTTTGATATCAATATGTTTGACATAATAGGGCTGGCTTGCAGGGCAGTTGAGTCCACGGCGCTGTCCTATGGTATATTTGTGAAGCCCTCCATGATGCCCGACTGTTTTTCCACTTAAATCTTTAATTTTTCCCGGTTCAGGTGTGTGGTTTTGTTTGTTTACAATAAAAGCGCTGAAATTATTGTCATGGATAAAACATATATCCTGGCTCTCACTTGGGAAAAGGGGGGTGATGCCGTTGGAGTTTGCGGTTTGCCGGACCTGTTCTTTGGTCATCCCGGAAAGGGGGAATAAAATATGTTCAAGCTGGTCAGCAGATAAAAGCGATAAAAAATATGACTGATCTTTTAACGGATCACTTCCTTTTTCCAGATAGGGCGTTGAAATCCGTCTGTCCGGGAAACTGATGGAATTGACAACCGTGGCATAATGACCTGTGGCCAGAAAATCCGCACCCTTTTGGAATGCGTTTTCCAAAAGGGTGCCAAACTTGATTTTTTTGTTGCAGATAATGCAGGGGTTGGGTGTTTTCCCGTCAAGGTATGTTTTTATAAAATATTGAACAACATTTTGTTCGAAAATATCTGACAGATCAATTTCAAAGACGGGAAATCCCAGTTGATTTTCAAGCATGCCAGGATCAATATGGCGTTTTTCATAGCCGGTTGTAAAATGAAGGCCGAATATATCCTTATATCGTTGTTTTAAAAGAAACCCTGATACCAGTGAATCAATTCCACCGCTCAGGGCCACTGCTACAACCGGATCTTTCATTATCAGATAACTTTTTGACTGTCTGAAGTAAACAGACCCATGGCACGGGTGGGACAGGTAACGATACACAGTTCACACACCGTGCATTTATCTTTGTCAAAGATGACTTCCATCTCAGGACGTTTGATATAAAGAGCTTCAGTCGGGCAAATTGCTGTGCAGGCACCGCAGTGAGTGCAGATCTCCTCATTTTTAAAGATCTGGTGTTCCGGAGAGGAAACAGTAACACCCTGATCTTTTAAAAAGGTGACGCCTTTGTTAAAGGCGGCTTTGGATGCAGAAGAGATTTCAATCACCATATATCCTTCCTTCTTATTGGAAATATTTGCTCTCAGGATATTGAACAGAAGGTCAAATTTTTTTGTAAGCTGGCAAACAAGTGCTTTTTGGGTAATTTCTGCCGGAAAATTCAGTATTAATATTTTGGAATACAAACAGGCCTCCGATGTTTAATAAATACAAAAATAATTGTCTTTGACAAAAAACTTACATTAAGTATTATTGTCTTCAAGGTCAATACTATATCATCACACTATATTATTGATAGGGTTGTTTATATAATAATTTCCATTGATTAACAATCCTGTTTTCAAAGGATGTAAAATGAACAGATTTGCGTTTGGTTTATCAAATTATACGCTTAAAACCTTTTCCGGTTTTTCCAAGGCAAGCATTAAAATTTCAGGCAAAGAAAATATTCCTGAAGGGTCTGTAATATTCACTGCAAATCATTTCACCCGAATTGAAACCATATTCCTGCCATATCATATCCACAATATCACCCATAAAGAGATATGGTCTCTTGCAGCTGCAGAAATATTTGAGATATCCATTCTTCAGGGATTTTTAAATAATCTGGGAGCGGTTTCCACAAAAGATCCAAACCGGGACAAGCTGATATTAAAAACACTGCTTTCCGGAGATGTCCAGTGGATTATATTTCCTGAAGGCATGATGGTTAAAAATAAAAAATTGATGTCAAAAGACCAGTTTGCTGTAAGGGATGAAGAAGTGTTTAAACGACCCCGAACCGGGGCTGCCATAGTGGCACTGAGGACTGAATTTTACAGGGAACGTCTCAGGCGACTGCGGGATATGAAGGAGCCTGAATTTGAGCGGCTGATGGCCTCTCTTGAAATTAAAAATATTGATCAGGTCCTGGAAGGGCAGACCCATATTGTTCCTGTAAATATTACGTATTACCCGGCAAGTCCCAAAGAAAATATCTTAAGCAGAATTGCCCAGATCGTGATGAAAGATCCTTCAAAGCGGGTGATGGATGAATTGATGACAGAAGGCAGCATGCTGTTCTCCAATGTCAATATCAATATCCGGTTTGGAAAACCGATTGAAATCAAATCCTATTTGAATGAGCCCTATATTGAAAGCATGCTGACGGTGAGGCGTAAAATCCGGTTTGATGATGATATCAGTTCAAAACAGATTTTCAGGCAGTTTTCAATACAGATCATGGAAAAATATATGGCTGCTGTATATGCCATGACCACCCTCAATTACGATCATGTGCTTGCATGTGTCTTAAAACATTTTCCATACCGGCCTGAAGGTATTGATATCTATGAATTTAAATGCAAGGTATATTATGCCATTGCATGGCTGACCTCCCAAAGGGAAATTTTTGTCTCAGATAATTTTTATAAAAATCAGTCTCACCTCTTAATTGATGACCGCTTGAAGCGGTTTGAAGATTTTTTTGCCATTGCCTGCAATACCGGTGTGATAAAAATTGAAAATAACCGGATTTTCAAGGATCAGACCCGGTTTGTTACCCCATCCGATTTTCATACGATCCGGATTGAAAACCCGATCCTGGTGATGGCAAATGAGGTGGAGCCTTTAAGAGACGTTGAAAAATTTTTAAAGCAGACTGCACAAAAATCCCGTAATGAAATACTCAGTCTTGTAAAAGATACGATTATGGAAAAAATTGAAGTGGATTTTTCAAATGATTACAATGATTTTTATATTGAAGAAGAATCCAAAAAAAAACGGGTAGGCCGCCCCGTTTTTTTAAAACATGATAATGCTGTGGCAGGTATTCTGCTCATTCACGGTTATATGGCAGCACCAAAAGAGATGGAATCCTTTGCCCGGTATCTGTATGCCCAGGGATATACTGTGTATGTTCCCCGGCTTAAAGGGCATGGCACAGCACCCGAAGATCTGGCCCGCACGACCTATAAACAATGGATTGAATCGGTTGAAGAAGGTTATATCATTCTTAAGCACACCTGTGAAAAAATCGTGATCGGCGGCTTTTCAACAGGAGCGGGCCTTGCACTTGAACTGGCCACAAAAGCTGCGGATGCTATCGCTGTTTTTGCCGTGGCTCCGCCCATGCGTCTGAAGGATCTGGGATCGTATTTTGTACCGGCAGTGGATGCCTGGAATTCAATGATTAAATTGATTCGTCTGGATTCCATTGCCAAGGAATACATTGCAAATTCACCGGAAAATCCCCATATCAATTATGTCAGAAACCCGATTGCAGGGATACTCCAGCTTGAAAAACTCATGGAAAGCCTTGAGCCTGAATTAAAAAATATTTCCCTGCCCACGCTGGTGGTGCAATCCCGAAAAGATCCGGTGGTCAATCCCAGAGGAACCTCAAAACTTTTCGAGAATATCGGATCTGAGTTTAAGGAATATTATATGTTTGATTATGACCGTCATGGCATTCTGCTTGGGGATGATGTGCAAAGAGTCTATCAGGCTATAGAAAATTTTATTCGCCGGTGGGTGAGTCAGTCGCTTTTAAAAAAACAGCCATTGACACAAAAATAATCATCATTGCGTCAATGGCTGTTATGATCAGAAAAAAAAAGAAATCTATTCTTCGTCAAGCACCATCATATTTGCCGGGTCAAGCTGGCATCTATGATTTGTTCTGTCTCCGTCCTTGAGAATCACTGCTTCAATCTTGTCTTGCACAGGCTGAAGCAGAACTGCTTTGTCAAACCGATCTTTGTGGTTTTCAAGCTGGATGGGGAAACCATCTTCGCACAGCTCTTCTTCTCTGTGATTTTTCATTGAAAACCAGAAGGATACGCCAAATTCTTTATTCAGAGTTTGAAGTTCATCCAGAATCTGTGTCACATCCTTATCAAAATTTAATCCGTCGATAATGATGATCGTCGGAAGGATAAGATCTGCTTTTTTAAAGCTTTTCAGATAATCAAAAATTTTTGATGTGCCAAAGGTGGAATCATTGTAGCTGATCCCCACTTTATTGGGTTTGATGTCTTCCCACAGTCTGACCGCTTTCTGGGGATCAACATAACCGATATGATCAATAAGATTGGCATAGCCTTCTTTGTATCTTAAATTTATTTTATCCATGGAGTCATCAAGGCTGACATGGAGAATTTTTTCATCGCATAACAGCTGGGTCAGGGCAATCTGAACAAGAAAACTGGTTTTACCAACACCGGCTCTTGAAAGAACTGCTCCGAATTTGCCATCCCGTATATTTTCAATCCCGATGGTTTTTGAAACCGGGCTTTTGAAAATGAGATCTTTTTTTAACATATTCCCTCTCTATTTATTATATAAGTCCTATTATTTTTTAGATGATTTTTCTTCCAGTTTCTTTTTGGCAATTTCATCGGCAATGGATTGCGGTACCTGTTTGTAGCTTGAAAATTCCATGGTAAACTGGGCTTTGCCCTGGGTTGCAGACCGCAGTACTGTAGAAAAACCGAACATGTCAGAAAGCGGAACCTGGGATTCGATAACCGACATCACGCCTTCTTCCTGGGACCCCTGGATAATTCCGCGTCTCTGGTTGATAAGGCCCATGCAGGCACCCTGGAATTCGTTGGGTGTTTCAATCACCACTTTCATAATGGGTTCTTTTATAACCGGTTTTGCTTTTTCATATGCTTCAAGGAAACCGCCTCTTGCAGCTGCCTTAAAAGCCATGTCAGAAGAGTCAACCGCATGATAAGCGCCGTCTTCAAGGGTGATCCGGATACCGGTAACAGGGAATTCCAGTTTGGGGCCTTTGGCCATGCAGCCTTTGAATCCCTGTTCACAGGCACCGATATAATTGGTGGGAATCCTTCCGCCCGTAACCTTGTTCACAAATTCAAAATCATCTTCAATGGGTTCCATGAATCCTGATACACGGCCGAACTGACCCGCACCGCCGGTTTGCTTTTTATGGGTATAATTGAAAAGCGCTTTTTTGGTGACGGTTTCCCTGTAGGCAACCCTTGGCTGGCCAGTGATTACTTCTGCTGCATATTCGCGCTTCATTCTTTCAATATACACTTCAAGGTGAAGTTCTCCCATACCCTGAATAATGGTATCACCGGTTTCATGATCCACATATGTCTTGAATGTCGGATCTTCTTTGGTAAAGCGGTTAAGCGCCTTTGACATATTGATCTGGGCTTTATTATCTTTGGGTGTAATGGATAAGGAGATAACCGGTTCCATGATATGCATGGCCAACAGTGAATAATTGATGGACGGATCAACAAAGGTATCGCCTGATGCACAGTCAATACCGAACATGGCACCGATGTGTCCTGCAGGAACAGCATCGACTTCTTCCATCTGGGAGGAATGCATCCGGATCAGACGGCCGACCTTGAATTTTCTGCCATCTCTTGAATTGATCAATGTGTCGCCTTTATTGATGCATCCCTGGTAAACCCGGATATAGGTCAGCTGACCATACTGGCCGTCCTCAAGCTTAAAGGCCAGCGCAACGGTGGGCTTGTCAAAGGCGCTTTCAAGGATAACGGTTTCTTCATTGTTACTCATATCAATGGCTTCGTTTTCAATATCCAGCGGAGAGGGCAGGTAGTCGATGACCGCATTGAGCAGGGGCTGGACCGCTTTGTTCTTGTAAGCGGAACCAAGAAAAACCGGGGTCATTTCCCGCGAAATCGTTCCGGTTCTGACAGCACCCATAATAAGTTCTTTTGTGATTTCTTTTTCTTCAAGAATGGCATCGGTCAAATCTTCTGAGAACAATGAAACCGCATCCACCATCTGTTCTCTGGCAGCAACCGCTTCGGCCATATATTGTTCCGGAATGTCCTTGGTGACCATTTTTTCGCCATTATCACCTTCAAAAAAATACGCTTTCATGGCCACCAGATCAATCACACCTTCATGTTTGTCTTCAAGTCCTATGGGCAATTGCATCATGACTGAATTGTGACCCAGCTTGTCTCTGAGCTGTTTGGCCACTTTCAAAGGATTGGCTCCGGAACGGTCGCATTTGTTGACAAAAGCAATACAGGGGACTTTATACCGTTTCATCTGCTGGTCAACTGTGATGGACTGAGACTGCACACCGGACACAGAACACAGGATAAGAACAACGCCGTCCAGAACCCGCAAAGAGCGCTCAACCTCAACGGTGAAGTCCACATGGCCCGGAGTGTCAATAATATTGATATTATGTTTTGCCCATTCACAGTAGGTTGCAGCCGAAGCAATAGTGATGCCTCTTTCTCTTTCAAGATCCATTGAATCCATGATCGCACCGATGCCGTCTTTTCCTCTGACTTCATTGATTTTATGAATTCTGTCCGTATAAAACAATATACGTTCGGTCAATGTGGTTTTACCTGAGTCGATATGGGCACTGATACCAATATTTCTAACTCGTTCTAAATCTCTGATCATTTTTTAAATCATCCTTATCAATGTATATTCTGCCTTTGCACACCGTTTTTTATGCACCGGTCTGTCAAGGCGTTGCCATTTTTATGATTGCTAAATTATTACGATTTTGTTAATGTATTCTCGAAATTGTAATTAGCTTTATTAAAACAAAGAATACTATCTTTAACCTGTTAATTTGTCAACCCAAAACTCTATATTTTGCATCATTTACCCATCAAAATTTTCGACAGATTCAACCCTCATTTAATTGCAGGTGCAAATGTGCTTGGGGTTAGAGTATCCAGCGATCAGGCAAAAATGATGGAAGTCCATGCCCGACATCTGCTGCTATGGAACAGCAAAATCAATATTACCGCAATCACGGACCCTCTGGCAGTGGCTGAAAAACATTTTATGGATTGTCTTGCAGCTGTCATGCTTTTTTCATCCGGACAAAAAGTCATGGACATGGGGTCCGGCGGCGGTTTTCCCGGGATTGTGCTTAAAATCATGAATCCGTCATTGAACATACTGATGGTGGATGCTTCCCGCAAAAAAGTCTCTTTCTTAAAGGATGTGATTCGTCGATTGAATCTTGAGAACATAGAGGCAGTTCATGCCAGGGTGGAAGACCTGCATGCTGATCAAGACTATGTCAGCCGGTTTGATGCGGTCATTTCAAGGGCCTTCAGTGAGCTTTCCGATTTTGTCAATTTAAGTATACCGTTTTTAAAGCCTGACGGCTGTCTGCATGCCATGAAAGGGAAAACATCAAAAAATGAGATCACCCGGGATATCCTGGAAAAGTTTCATATACACACACATCCCTATGAACTTCCCTTTGAAAAATCTGAACGCCACATCCTGAGTCTGACCCGTAATCTGACCCATAAATAGATCGGGCAGATGAATGCCCATGCTGCAATCCTGCTTGATCTTTGTTCGGCTTCCTGAACTTGCATTTTATTGTAATTAAATCTATAGTTTGATTACAATAAATTTTTATCAGGATATTTATTATGAATACAAAAGAATTGATAACACAAATAATTTCACTCCCTGTGGATGATAGGGTAATGATAGCTGATACAATTTTAAAAACTTTGAATCCTCCAAATTCTGAGATTGATAAGAAATGGATTGAAACAGCAAAACGACGGGCTTCTGAACTTTATTCGGGTAAAATTAAAGCTATTCCAGGAGACGAGGTTTTTAATAAAGTATGGAATAAACTTTCTACATGATCTTTTCATTTCATCCTGAAGCAGAGGCAGAACTTAATCTGTCTGTTGATTATTACGAAAATTGTTCAAAAGGATTAGGCGCAGAATTTGCCGCTGAAATTTATTCAACAATACAAAGAATAATTGAAAATCCGCGAGCATGGATCGTTTTAGGACATGACGTTAGAAGAAGTTTAACAAAAAGATTCCCTTATGGTGTTCTCTATACCATGGATTCCAATCAGATATTCATACTGGCCGTTATGAATCTCTATAGAGATCCGGATTATTGGAAAAATAGATTTATTGAAAAAAAGTTTTAGATACCAGCCATAGTTCCCTGCCGGTGAAGTTTTTTCGGATTTAGATCTCTGACTGAATAGATGATAATTGAATTTCTTGAGAAGGCAGAAATAGATCGGACAAATATAGCCCCCCGCTGTATGCCTGTCGTAAAGTCTGACATTATGATAGGATAGGGGTTGACGTCCCGGCCGGATAATCTTTTGTCGCCAGGATGGGACTGTCGACACGTTCTAGGCCGGACTGCACTTGGGTCGGAAGAACTCGCTTCGCTCAGACAGCTCCCGCCCCTTATCGTTTCGTCCGGCAGAACCTGTAACAACAATCCCATATGCTCCGCAAGATCATCTCAACCGGGACGGCTTATGACCTTGGCAAACCGTTCAAACAGATATTTTAGATATCCGTTACAAATAGTTTTTCTTGACACTTCAATGAGATTTAAAATATGAACAATTACAATTTTTTTAAAAAAACAGACAATTACGTCATGACATATAATCTATGTTTGTACATCTACAAAAAAGGTGGAAATTCAATGAAACGTAATAGCCAGATGCCGAAATATCATGAACTCATGAATCCACTTCTTAAAGCTCTTCATGAATTAGGCGGCTCTGGTTCTATTGAAGAAATCGCACAAAAAGTTTCAGAATTATCAGGCCTACCAGAAGACGTATTGAATATTCCACATAACCCGGAAAAAAGCAGTCAAACTGAAATTGAATATCGTCTGGCCTGGGCACGCACCTATCTTAAAAAATATGGCTTATTGGAAAATTCAGATAGAGGTATATGGCTAATTGTTCCAGAAAAACGCGATGTAAAATCGATTGACCCTCAAGTTGTTGTAAAAACAGTACGAGACGAACACAAAAAACAGAAAGAAGCCATCGAAAAGGAAAAATTACCTGAAGAAGATGCAGAAACTGATATTGAAATTCCAGATGAAGCTGAGTCTTGGCGTAGTAACCTCCATCATGTCCTCATACATGAAATATCCCCAGATGCGTTTGAAAGATTGTCCAAAAGAATTCTAAGGGAATCTGGTTTTGTACAGGTTGAAGTAACTGGTCGTTCTGGGGATGGTGGAATCGACGGTAAAGGCATAATGCGATTAAGTGGCTTGCTAAGTTTTCACGTAATTTTTCAGTGCAAGAAATATAAGGGCACTGTTACTGCCTCAGACATTCGTGACTTCAGAGGCGCAATGATAGGGCGAGCTGATAAAGGCCTGTTTATCACAACAGGCACTTTTACTCGTGATGCTATTCGAGAGGCTACAAGAGATGGTGCACCACCAATCGATCTCGTAGATGGTGACCAACTCGCTGATAAGCTAAAGGAATTGGGCCTCGGAATAAGAAAAGAAATGGTTGAAAAAATTTCAGTTGATACGGACTGGTTCAAATCAATATAGGATGTATAAAAGCAAATTAACAATGAATGGTATTTTGATAGATTCATGTGTTTTGCTGGATCTTTTCAACCTTGCCAGAGTTTTTTATCGGTTCCCATGCTTCTGTTTCTCCATTTGATTTAATCACAAGGGATACAGCAAGATATAAAACATATTTCCCAAACGTTAATATTATCAGTCCATAACGATGGTTGTATTTTGTATTTTATATGGGTTGACCCTGTGAGTTTCCTTGTTATTCCTTGACATTTTTAAGCGTTCCCCATAAAAAGAAAGATTCAATATTTTGCATGTAAACTGATCCGGATATCGGAGGAAGTATGGATTATAAAAACACTTTAAATTTGCCTTCAACGCAATTTGCCATGAAGGCCAATCTTCCCCAGAAAGAACCCCAGATGATGAAAGAATGGGAAGAAAAAAATATTTATAAAAAATTAAGAGAACAGTCCAAGGGAAAACCTGATTTTATTCTTCATGACGGCCCTCCGTATGCAAACGGTAATCTGCATATGGGCCATGCCATCAATAAAATTTTAAAGGATGTTATCATCCGGTCAAAACAGATGTCCGGATTTAATGCACCCTATGTTCCGGGCTGGGATTGCCACGGACTGCCCATTGAACACAATGTGGATAAAAAACTGGGCCAGAAGAAAAAAGAAATGACCGAGGTTCAGATCCGAAGAGAATGCCGTACATATGCCCAGAAATTTGTAGATATCCAGAAAGAAGAATTCAAGCGCTTTGGTGTGGCAGGCGAGTGGGATGAGCCTTATCTGACAATGAATTATCCCTATGAGGCCAGAATTGCAAAAGAATGCGGTGAATTTGCCTTGTCCGGTGATATGTTTTTAGGCAAAAAACCCATTTACTGGTGCTGTGATTGTAAAACCGCACTGGCAGAAGCTGAAATTGAATATGAAAATCATACCTCACCCTCTATTTTTGTAAAATTTCCGTTAATTGATGATGTGTCAGATATTCTGCCCGGAATCGATCAGGATATTTTTGTGGTGATCTGGACCACAACGCCCTGGACAATTCCTGCCAATTTAGGGGTGTGTCTCCATCCTGATTTTATGTATGCAGCGGTTCAGACCGATAAAGGCGTGCTGATTCTGGCAAAAGACATGATTGAACAGGTGATGAAGACCTTAGGGATAGAAAAGTATTCCATCATTCAGGACATTGCCTCTAAGGATCTTGAAAACAAAAAATGCAAACATCCCATTTATGACAGAGATTCCTTGATCATTTTAGGGAATCATGTGACGCTTGAAGCAGGTACCGGCTGTGTTCATACAGCGCCAGGACATGGCGCGGATGACCATATTGTCGGTAAAAAATACGGACTGGACTGCTATTGCCCTGTGGAAGACAACGGTGTTTTTTCAAACGATGTGGCGCATTTTGCAGGAAAATTTATTTTTAAAGCAAATGTTGAAATCAATGAAAAGCTGGACAGTCTGGGCCTGTTGTTGAAAAATGAAAATCTGTCCCATTCTTATCCCCATTGCTGGCGGTGTAAAAAACCCGTGATTTACCGGGCAACCCCGCAATGGTTTATTTCCATGGACAACATGGGCTTAAGGGATAAAAGTCTGGAAGAAATCAACACGGTACAGTGGATACCGTCCTGGGGCAGGGAGCGCATTTATGCCATGATTGAAAACCGTCCGGACTGGTGTCTGTCCCGTCAGCGCTCCTGGGGCGTTCCCATCCCGGTATTTCACTGCAAAAACTGTAAACATGTGTATGTGACACGAGAATCCGTGGACAAGATTCATCAGTTGTTCACGGAGCATTCTTCAGATATCTGGTTTGAAAAGGATGCCGGATTTTTAATGCCTGAAGGTGCCGTATGTGAAAAATGCGGTTCAGATCAGTTTTCCAAAGATCATAATATTCTTGATGTATGGTTTGATTCCGGCGTAAGCCATGCGGCGGTGCTCGAAGAGCGCGAAGGGTTGAAGCGTCCTGCTGATCTTTATCTGGAAGGCAGCGATCAGCACAGAGGCTGGTTTCATTCTTCTTTGCTCACGGCTGTCGGTCGAACAGGCAAAGCACCCTATAAGGCAGTTTTAACCCATGGATTTGTGGTGGATGAACATGGCCGGAAAATGTCCAAGTCTCTTGGTAATGGGGTAGAGCCTGATTCAGTGATCAACAAATTCGGGGCCGATGTTCTGAGGCTGTGGGCTGCATCTTCAGATTATAAATCAGATATCAGTATATCCAATAATATTATTGCCCAGTTGTCCGATGCATACCGGCGGATTCGAAATACCTGCAGGTTTATTCTGGGTAATTTTGAGGATTTTGATATTGCCAAAGATATGCGTCCGATCAAAGACATGTCCGAGCTGGATCGTTTTATTCTGCACCGTCTTCACCGTGTGGTCAAAATTTGTCTGGCATCCTATGATAAATATGAATTTCACACCATTTATCATACCTTGCATACGTTTTGCGTGGTGGATCTGTCTTCTTTTTATCTGGATATTATCAAGGACCGGTTGTATACCCTTCCTGTCTCATCATCTTCACGCAGGGATGCGCAGACTGTAATGTTTTTTATTCTGGATGCGCTTGTCAAAATTATGGCACCGATTCTGCCGTTCACAGCAGATGAAATTTATACCCATATGCCGGTGTGGAAGGATAAAAAAGAAAGTGTCCATCTGGAAAACATGGTTCAGCTTGATGATGAATGGAAAAACGATGCACTTTCGCAAAAATGGGAAAACATCCGGGAGCTGAGATCAGAAGTGACAAAGGCGTTGGAAGAAGCCAGAAAATTAAAGCTTATCGGTCATCCGCTGGATGCCGCTGTCCAGATTCAGTTGCCTGAAGGGGCTCTTAAAACCATCATTGAAAATCTGACAGAGCAATTAAATGATATTTTTATCGTTTCAAGTGCTGTTGTCATAGACGCTCTTGATGACACCGCCTATCAGGCAAAAGAAATTGAAGGGGTGTTCATCAAGATTACAAAAGCAGACGGTGAAAAATGTCAGCGATGCTGGCGGTTTGACACGACCACTGGCAAAAATACCCGGTATGAAACCACCTGCGACAGGTGTTCACAGGCCCTTGACCAGATTTTATAATCTGTTTGGAATGATGTGACAGAGCAACAGCGAAATATCAAAATTACAGCAAGATTTGTCCTGGTCAGCGGAATGGTCATCTTCCTTGACCAGGCCACTAAATTTTTCATTAAAATGAATTTTGCATTATATGAAAGTATTCGCGTTGTAGATCATTTTTTTAATATCACCTATATTTTGAATCCCGGCGGAGCCTTTGGTTTTTTTGCAGACAGCGCCCCTGAAATCAGAAAATTTATTTTTCTGTTCATGTCTTCTGTGGTGGCCTTGTTTGTTGTATGGTTCTACACGCGTTGTGCAAAAGACCATGTGTTTTTATCCTATGGTCTGGCCTTGATTTTTGGCGGGGCAGCGGGAAATCTGATTGACCGGTTCTGTTACGGAAAAGTGATTGATTTTTTGGATTTTTATATCGGATCTGCCCACTGGCCGGCCTTTAACATTGCAGACAGTGCGATTGTCATCGGCATGGGCATTCTTATTTATCATATTGTATTGAATAAACTGCCGGATTTTTAAATCATGTATCCTGTCTTTTTTGAAATAGGAAGTTTCACCCTGCATACATACGGGCTGTTTGTCGCCCTTGGACTGCTTGCGGCAATTATGGTTTCTAAAAAACTGGCAGCCTCCCGCAATATTGCACCCCAGACTGTTTCAGATCTTTTTTTTGTTATTATGCTGTCTGCTATTTTCGGGGCAAGACTTTTATATGTCGCTATCAATTTAGAGTATTATCAGCACAATTTTATTGAAATCTTTAAAATCTGGAATGGCGGGCTTGTCTTTTTCGGGGGGTTTTTAGGTGCGGTGATTGCAGTGGCCGTGTATATCCGGTATCAAAAAATGGATCTGTGGGTAACTGCCGATGTTCTGGCACCCGGCATTGCACTTGGACACGCCATTGGCAGAATCGGATGTCTGGCTGCCGGCTGCTGCTACGGCAGACAATGTGATCTGCCGTTTGCCATACAGTTTAATCATCCGGCAACCCTTGCACCCATGGGCATTGACCTTCATCCCACCCAGATTTACATGGTGCTTTCCAACCTGGTCTTGTTTTCAATTCTTCTTGTCATGATAAAGAGAAACCATTTTAAAGGTCAGATATTCTTGTCCTATATTATTTTGTATGCTCTTTTCAGGTCTTTTATAGAATTTTTCCGCGGGGATTTCAGAGGTGATTTTCTCTTTGATTTCATATCCTTGTCCCAGGGAATCGGATTGCTGGTTCTGGTTGTTGCCATAGGTTTTATGATTAAATTAAAAAAAGTATCCTCTTCCAATGACACCCGTTAAACACACTGTACTGGATAAACAGTTAAAGGAATTTAAAAACACACCTGCGCCTCAATTATTTCTGATTTACGGTGATCCTTTCCTGGTGAAAAACGCCTTTGATGCGGTGCGTTCTTTTCTTCTGAAAGGTGAAAATTCCCAGTTTGCCCTTGAAACGCTTGAAGGCGGGAGTGTTTCCATGACAGATATTATAGAAGAGCTGAGCACCTATTCTTTTATGGTAAAACAAAAAATTGTGGCTGTTAAAAACATTCCCTTGTTTCAAACCCGGAATAATCCGGATGAAATCGGTTTTTCATCCGCAGATCATCAGCTGTTTGCCCAGTTTTTGGAAAAGGGCATGCCCGAAGAGCATTGTCTAATTTTAACCTGCCCAGGTGTTGATAAAAGATTAAAATTTTATAAAACCATCGAAGATAAGGGTCTTGTGATTGATTGCTCGGTATCCCAGGGAACACGAAAAGCGGATCTTGACGATCAGAATCAGGTGCTGGGCAATATTGCCGATTCAATCCTGAATTCATCCGGAAAAACCATTATCCCCAGAGCGTTTAATCTTCTGGTAGAACTGACCGGTTTTAATCCTGAATTATTTTCGCAGAATCTTGAAAAACTGATTACCTATGTTGGAAAAAACACATCCATATCCATTGAGGATGTGACATCTGTCATTGTCCGGGATAAAAAAGATCCTATTTTCAGCCTGACCAACGCATTGATGGATAAAGATATCACAAACAGCATATGTTATTTGAATTCTCTTTTGAATGACGGCTTTCATCCTTTGCAGATTTTAAAATCATTTGAAAACCAGATCAGAAAGCTTTTGCTGGTAAAATGCTGTGTATCTGACATGAACGAGGGCAGGCCCATGGGGTTTGCCAGAATGGGGTTTAATTTATTCAAACAAAACGTATTGCCGGGAATAATAGAGCAGGACAGGCTAAATACTGAAAAATTTAAAGCATTGGAAGATTTTTTTGAAGAGAAGAAAGCATTTAAAAAAGAAAGTTTTAAAGATCTTTTGCTTGCGCCGAATCCTAAAAATCCGTATCCTGTCTTTCAGACATTTCTAAAATCAGAAAATTTTTCTTTGTCACTTTTGACTCAGGCACTGGTGTTTATAAGTGATCTGGACTATCAAATGAAAACTTCTGCAATTGATGCAAAAACACAAATGGAAAATTTTCTGATTCAATTTTGCAGTAAAGGAGGATTTAATCATGATGCGTAGGAATACAAAAATTGTTGCCACCATATCCAACCTGAACTGTTCTCCTGATTTCATCAAGGGCCTTTTCTGGGCAGGGATAAATGTTGTGCGGCTGAACACTGCTCATATGAACCATGACGATGCCCTGCAGGTGATAGAAAACACAAGAAAGGTGTCAGACAAAATCGGGATTCTGCTGGACACCAAGGGTCCTGAAATCCGGACCTGTGATACCAAAATGCCGCTTTCTGTGAAATCCGGGGATACCATCCGGATAAAAGCTGCCCCTAATGAAAAATCTGAAGGGGATATTATTTGTGTTTCCTATGAAAATTTTGTTCATGATGTGCCGGTGGGCTCTTCTATTCTTATAGATGACGGCTGTATTGCGCTGGCTGTCATGGAAAAGAATCAGGACTATCTGTTTTGTTATGTGGAAAATGACGGGGAAGTAAAGGCCAGAAAAAGTATTAATATTCCTTCTGTTCATGTAAAGCTTCCGGCTTTGAGTGAAAAGGATAAAGGATTTATTCGTTTTGCAGCAGATCATGATCTTGATTTTATCGCCCATTCCTTTGTCCGAAATGCTGAAGATGTAATTGCAGTTCAAAAAATTTTAGACGAAAAAAACTCTCCCATCAAAATCATTGCCAAGATTGAAAATGCCCAGGGGGTTGAAAATCTGTCCGAAATTCTGGACCATGCATACGGAATTATGATTGCCCGAGGTGATCTGGCTGTAGAGATTCCAACGGAGCAGATTCCGCTGATTCAAAAACAGATTGTAAAAACCTGTGTTGAAAGACGAAAACCTGTTATTGTTGCCACCCAGATGCTGCACTCCATGATTGAATCCCCCCGGCCGACCCGGGCGGAGGTTTCAGATGTTGCCAATGCCTGCCTGGATCATGCAGATGCCTTGATGCTTTCCGGTGAAACTGCCAGTGGAAAATACCCGGAAGTTGCAGTCCAGACCATGGCCAAGATTGCGCGGGAAGTCGAAAGCAAAAAAAGCAGTTTTATTAATGTGCCATACACTCTGGAAAACAAGATAACGGCTTATCTTGCCAAATCAGCAGTCAAGGCGAGCCTTCGCTTGAATACCAAAGCTATTGTGGCAGATTCTTTGACCGGTTCCTCAATTCTTGCACTTGCCGCCTACCGGGGGGACAGCCCTATATTTGCCCAGGTATATGACCGCAGGGTCATGCGGCGATTGTCTCTTTCCTTCGGGGTAATTGCAGATTATATTGAAATTGATGACAACCCGTTCAAACCCATTAAAAAAGCAATTCTCCGGCTGATTGAAGAAAAACAGATAAAAGCAGAAGATCTGATTATTGTTCTGGCGGGCAGCTTTGGCCCGAAACACGGGGCCTCATTTATCGAGGTCAGCACAGCTGGAAATTTTAAGGATAAAACAGACTAGGATTCAAACAGCGCATTGGCCTGGTATGAGCTCCGGACAAAAGGACCGGCTGCAATCTTCTTGAACCCGATATTTTTTGCCATCTTTTCAAGAATCCTGAATTCTTCAGGTGAATAATATTTCTGAACGCCAAGATGTGCTCTGGTGGGAGCAAGGTACTGGCCGACAGTCAGAATATCGCACCCCTGATCCTTAATCTGTAAAAAAGTGTGTTCCAGTTGTTCATGGGTTTCGCCCAGACCCACCATGATACCGGATTTGATCTGAATACAGGAATCCATCTTTCGAGTATTTTTCAATACACCAAGACAGCGGTTATAATCTGCCCGGGGTCTGACCTTCGGGTATAAAGATTCAACGGTTTCAATATTGTGATTTAATACGTGGGGCCCTGCAGATAAAACCGTTTGCAGAGAAGTGATATCTCCTTTAAAATCCGGAATCAGCACTTCAATACGCGTTTCCGGGGTTTTCTTTTTAATGGCATGGATGGTATCGGCAAAATGAAAAGCGCCTCCGTCAATAAGATCATCACGGGTTACCGATGTAATGACCACGTAGTTCAAGCCAAGTTTTTGAACCGTGTCTGCAATTCGAGCAGGTTCTTTAGAATCAATCAGGTCGGGTACGTCATGAACAATATTGCAGAAATTACAGTTTCGGGTGCAGTGTTTTCCAAGAATCATAAACGTAGCCGTATTTTTTGAAAAACACTCAAACATATTGGGGCAGTTTGCCTCCTGACAGACCGTGTGAAGATCTGCGCAGGACAGCAGCATTTTGATTTTTTGATAATTTCCCCCCACAGGAAGACGTTTGGCCAGCCATTTGGGTTTTGGAAGATATGGGGTGGTTTTATGTGTCATATTTTTTAAAATAAAATTCAACTCAAAATTAAACCCAGTTGCTTTTTTAACAGGTCTTTAATCTGTGGCATAGATATGGTTAAGTGTGTCCGGCGGGTTTTTTCAAGTTCTTTTTTAAGACAGGTCATTGAGATACCGTTCAAACCGCAGGGATTCATCCAGGAAAACGGTTCCATATCCGGGTTGATATTCAGTGCCATGCCATGAAAACTGATATTTTTTTTTATTCCAAGGCCAATGCTCCCAAGCTTGCAGTTATCCACCCAGATCCCATGATTTAAAGAATTTCGAACGGCCTGGATATCAAAATGCATCACCGTTTGTATCAGTGCCTCTTCAAGGTGATACACAAACTCTTTTACCCCCATTTTCCTTTTTTCAAGGTTGATAACAGGATACACCACAATCTGTCCCGGACAATGATAGGTGATATTGCCGCCGCGTTTGGTCTGGACCACCTGTATGTTTTTTGACTGAAGATCCTCCTGTGAAATGGCAAGATTTTCAAGCCCTCCATTTTTACCCAGTGTAAACACCGGAGGATGCTCCACCAGAAAAATATGATCTGCCGTGTCGGGATCATGGAGTTTAGACTCAAGGGCTGATAACTGAATGTCCAGTGCCAGGTTGTACTCCAGAAGGCCCAGATCCTTGAAAATTATACGATCACGGTTTAGCCTTTCAGACATGGTTTCCTTGCCGCTGTCACTTCATCCAGTCGGCTGACCTTGGCAATATGGGGAGCGGATTTCAGCAGTACCGGCGTATCCATAGCTTCCTTGGCAATGGTTTCCAGTGCTTCAATAAACTGGTCAAGGCTGTCTTTTGATTCGGTTTCCGTGGGTTCGACCATAAATGCGCCCTTTACCACAAGTGGAAAATAAATGGTGGGTGGATGATACCCGTAATCCAGAAGCCGTTTTGCCATATCCAGAGTGGTAACAGGGAGTTGTTTTTCATCGTTAAATACGCATTCATGCATACAGGGCAGATCATAGGGCAGGTTCAGGGTCTTTTTTAATCGTTCCTTGATATAATTGGCATTTAATACAGCAAGTTTGCTGACATCACATAATCCGTGTGCGCCCATTGAAAGAATATAGGAATACGCACGGACAAGAACACCGAAATGGCCGTAAAAGGTATGCATCCGGCCAATGGTGTCCGGCAGATCACTGATAAATTTATAGGTGTCAGATTCCTTGATGATTCTTGGAACGGGCAGAAATGGTTCCAGGATTTTGTTAACTGCAACAGGACCTGCACCGGGACCGCCGCCGCCGTGAGGCGTGGAAAATGTTTTATGCAGATTCAGATGAAGCACATCCATGCCGATTTTACCGGGTTTTACAATCCCCATGATTGCATTCATATTGGCACCGTCTCCATACACAAGGCCACCTTTTGAATGGACAATATCACAGATCTCCCGGACATGGGTTTCAAACAGCCCCAGCGTATTTGGATTTGTGATCATGATGCCGGCGGTGTCTTCATCCATGACCGCTTCAATGGCGCAGGGTTCTAAAATGCCGTTCGGTCCTGAACTGACCTTGACAGAATCATATCCGCAAAGGCTTGCGCTGGCCGGGTTGGTGCCGTGGGCCGTATCCGGAATAATTATTTTGGATCGCTGTTTTCCATTTTTTTCATGATATCTGTGAATCATGAGCATGCCGGTAAGCTCTCCGTGAGCGCCTGCCGCAGGCTGAACCGTGACTGCATCAAAGCCTGTGATTTGCGCCAGAAAAGCTTCAAGAGCATACATTAATTCAAGCGAGCCCTGGGAAAATTGATCGTCACACAACGGATGGGCCTGGGCAAACCCCTTGCGGCCTGCCTGTACCTCGTTGGTTTTGGGGTTGTATTTCATGGTACATGAACCCAGGGGGTACAGACCTGAATCCACACCATAATTCCATTGGGAAAGGCGGGTATAATGTCTGACCACATCCAGTTCTGACAGTTGCGGCAGGTCAGGCGCATCTGCAGTCAAGGCTGTATCCAGAAGCGATTCTTGTACATCAGGTTTGGGAAGCGATATTGCGCATCTGCCTTTACGGCTTTTTTCCCAGATTTCAGGTTCGTTGAATTTCAAACCGCCGATACCAGGCTGTTCCATCACTTTTGCACCTCCATTGCAAGGCGGTCCATATGTTCTTTTGAAACGGTTTCTGTTGCACAGAATAAATAATGATTTTCAAGTTCCGGATAAAAGGGTTCAAGGGCTATTCCGGCAAGCATATGTTTATTTTTTAATAAATCGGTTCTTTTTTTTCTGAAATTTTCAGGCACTTTCATGACAAATTCATTAAAAAAAGGGCTGTCAAAAACGGGTGTAAAGCCCGAACGGGTCAGAGCTGCTTTAAGATACGCAGCTTTGTCATGATTAAGCTGGGCGATCTTGCGAATACCGATCTTGCCCAAGGTGGCAAGGTAAATGCCTGCTGTCATGGCGCACAGCCCGTTATTGGAACAGATATTTGAGGATGCTTTTTCCCGCCGGATATGCTGTTCCCGGGTGGCAAGCGTAAGGACATAGCCCCTTCTGCCTTTGGTGTCCGTGGTTTTGCCAACCAGTCTGCCCGGCAGGTTTCGCATCTGTTTTGTGGTCCCGGCCAGAAGCCCGAGGCCTGGGCCGCCAAAGGATTGTGAAATCCCCAGACTCTGGCCTTCACCTGCTGCAATATCTGTCCCGAAACTTCCGGGACTTTTTAAAAGGCCATACGCCAGTGCCTCGGTAAAAGAGGTGACCATCATGGCCTCTTTTGCAGTGGCAATGTGTCGGATGCGTTCAAGATCTTCTATATGACCGAAAAAATTCGGGGACTGGATGCAGATGCCGGCAAGGTCATCCATTTTCCCCAAAGCCTTTAAATCCGTTGTTCCATCCGTGTTATAGGGGATTTCAATGATCTTGAAGCGGGTAGGGCGCAGATAGGTTTTTATAATATGCCTGTGATGGGGATGGGTTAATCTGGATACTGCAACCGTGCTTGCGGTTTTGTGATTGCGAAGACTGATAAGGGCTGCTTCTGCAAGTGCGGTTCCGCCGTCATAGTGGGATGCTGTGGCAATATCCATTCCCAGCAGGTGTGTGATCATGGTCTGAAATTCATAAATCCCCTGAAGTGTTCCCTGGCTGATTTCAGGCTGATAAGGAGTATAGGCAGTCATGAATTCGGATCGGGAAATCAGATACGGGACAATTGCAGGAATATAATGGTCATAGCTTCCTGCACCCATAAAACAGGTATACGGATTTGCCGCGTAATTTTTCTTGGCAAGCATTTCCATATGGGCATTCAAATCCCATTCAGACAGACTGTCCGGAAGCGTTATCCCGTCTTTGGTTCTCAGGTTTTCAGGAATTGTGTCAAACAGATTGTCCAGGGTTTTATGACCAATGATATCAAGCATGCTTTCAATGTCTTCTGAAGTATGGGGAAGATAACGCATCATGGGGGTTATCCTTTCAGCATATCCATGTATGCTGCTTTATTTAAAAGACTATCCATCTGACTTGAGTCAGATGGGGTTATTTTAATCAGCCAGCCTGCGTCATAACAGGATTGATTCACCAGCTCCGGCGCATTATCAAGTGCTTCATTGATCTGGATCACTTCCCCTGAGATTGGGATATATATTTCTGATACAGCTTTTACAGATTCCACGGTTCCAAATTCATCTCCCTTGGAAAAAACAGTACCCACATCAGGCAATTCTACAAAAACAATTTCACCAAGCTGATCCTGGGCATAATCATTGATGCCGATGGTTACGACATCATTGGCGGATTTTGCCCATTCATGATCTTTGGTGTATTTGATATCTTCCGGCAGGTTATATTCGCTGAGTTCTTTCATGGTATCCTCCAAAAAGGGTGAGCTTTAAATAAAACGATTTATTTTTTTTCTTGCAGAGGTGTCCGGCCTGATTTTTGTTGTGATGGTGACGTTTATGGTTCGTTTGCCATCGGTCAGGGTAACCGGGGTGCCAGGCGCAAGTTTTTTTGAGACCTTTATAAAGCCGCAGCTTAAGCCTTTAATTTGATAACCGCAAGGCAGATCAGGCGTATTTATGCTGACAATTTTCTGATCGAGCCAGTCAATGGCCATATCCGTAGCACAGGTTAAGACGGCTCCGATGACTTGGCTGTTCTGGTCCAGAACCTGACTTTGATTTCCCGTGCCTGTTTTCTTCAGGGAGTTGCCAATAAAAGGATAGGTATAAAAGACGTCAGTATCTGTATTCAGCAGCGCAAGGTCACCTGAAAAGGATTTGGTAAATCCTGTTTTATCTGAATTGAATGGCAGGGCAGATTCCCAGGGATGGCGGATAAATTTAAACACGCCGATATCCTGGTGGGACAAGGGCAGGCAGGCGCCTGTTCTCAGGGAATCTCTGGCCCCAAGTCCACAGGCAATGGCATCAAATTCTTTTCCTGTCTGGATGATATTTTCCCAAAAGGAAAAAGCAGTTTCAGATGGCAGAAAAATTTCAAACCCGAATTCACCGGTATACCCGGATCGGGAAAGCAGAATATGGGTATGATCCATCAGTTTTACAGAATTTGATTTGAATAGAGACTCTTGTGAGAAAAGAGAATCCATATACCCCTTGAATGAAAAATAGGGGAACTTAGCAAATATGGATTCACTGTCTGCAATTAAATGGGACAGTATTCTGGCAGAGGCAGGGCCCTGGATATCGATTTTGGCAATTTTGCTGCTCAGGTAGGTGACAGATACATTTGCAGTTGTTTTTGCTGAATGGTGTTTCAGGTGATCTGTGATGATTGCGCCCATGCCGGCATTCACACAAACCATGAACAGGGTAGGGTCAAATTTATAAATAACGGCATCATCAATACAGAATCCATTGGTATCTAAGAATGCGCCGTATGTGCATTGTCCGGGTAAAAGTGCTGATAACTGCCGGGTAAAACAATAATTTAACAGATTAAATGCATCCGGCCCTGAAACACGGATACAGGACATATGGCTGGTGTCAAAAATGCCTGCGGACTGCAATACTGCGAAATGTTCCTTTTTAATACCGGTTTCATACCACAAAGGCATATCAAATCCTGCGAAATCAGACATATTGGCATGATGTGCCTTATGCCAGGCATGCATGGGTGTGGTTTTTAATTCTAAAGTCATGGGCAATCCTTTTTGAATTAAAATTATTAAAAAATATAAGGAACTTTCAAATTATACGATTTGTAAACCACAAAGGTTTCAACAGACCGGACACCCTGAACCTGGGAAATTTCTTCTGTATAAAATTCCAGGAGGCCAAATCCTTTTTTAAACAACACCAGAACAATCAAATCATATCTTCCCGTGACCACGCTTACGGAAATGACACCTTTGAGTTTACTGATTTCCTCTCCTTTTTCCACCAGATTCATTTCAGACAGGCGTATGCCGATAATAACAACCTTATGATCCGGCAGCATGGACGGTTCAACAAGACCGCAGATTTCAAGGATGCCCTCATCCTGAAGGTTGTTCACTCTGGATCGCACTGTGTTTTCCGTGATGGATAATTTATCTGCGATTTTTTTAAAGGATTTTTTACCCTGTCTGAGTTCTTTTATGATTTCTATGTTGGTTTCATCAATTTTCATGGCATCCTCTTCCGGGGGAATGTGATAAGCTGCTAAATTTAGAATGTTATTGAAAAATAACGTAGGCCAATGGTATTGTCAAATTATTATTAATCAAATTGCTGTATATATAAATTTTATCCATATAATTTTAGTTATTTTGCTTAAATTTTTTGATGGTGATTTTTTTGCATTCGGACAGGAGAGGATATGTCAATAAAAATACTGATTATCGGTGGAGGCCCGGCAGGTTATGTGTGTGCATTGCATGCGGCCGATCATGGTGCAGATGTAACATTGATTGAAAAACAGAATCTTGGCGGCACCTGTCTGAACCGGGGGTGTATACCGTCCAAGATCATGAAGGATGCTGCAGATACCTGTGTAAAGATATCCAGGGCAGATCAGTATGGCATTAATCTGGAAATAAAAACCAGCATGGATATGAATGTCTTAAACCATCGTAAACATACAATTATCGCACAACAGCAGCAGGGCATAGCGTCTTTATTACATGCAAAAGGCATTCATATCATTAATGGAACGGCTGTTGTAAAATCATTGGGATCTGTACAGGTGGTTTTGGAAAATGGAGATACACAAGACTGTGCATACGACAGGCTGATCCTTGCCACGGGCACCCGGCCGTTGAGTGCAGGTGATTTTTTGTTTGATCATAAACATATTTTATCTTCAGATGATGTATTGTCTTTGGAAAAAATTCCAGAGTCCATCGTGATTGTCGGCGGTGGTGTGATCGGCTGTGAATTTGCTTGCATCCTGTCAGCATTGGGATCTGATGTGACGGTTATTGAAGCCATGTCAAGGCTTCTGCCTTTACCTTCCATTGATCCGGAATGTTCAAAACTGTTGCTCAGAGAAATGAAAAAACAAAAAATCAAAGTGTATTGTGATACCCTTGTCCGTTCAATTGAAAAAAATGAGGCAGGGGTGCGTGTGCATACTCAGGCCAGTTCAATTTCTGATAATGCGTCATCTCAAAAAAATAAAAATCCTGTGATTGATGCACAAAAAATAGCATTCTGCATAGGAAGGAAACCAGATTTCGAAGATCTGGGGCTGGAAAATATTGGTCTTAGTTTATCTGAAAAAGGCTGGATGAATGTAAATGAAAAAATGGAAACGTGTATCAAAAATGTATATGCCATTGGTGATATTCTGGGACCTGAAAAATATATGCTGGCGCATGTGGCTTATCGTGAAGGAATGATTGCTGCCCAAAATGCAACCGGACGCGCAGCCCAGATGAGTTATCGTGTGATACCCAATACCGTGTTTACCATTCCTGAAATTGCATGTGTCGGGTTAACCCTGGCCCAGGCACAAAAAGAAAATCTATCTGTACAGTCATATTCAGTGAATTTCAGAAATCTTGGCAAAGCGCATATTACAGGTGAAATTGCAGGATTTGCAAAAATTGTCATAGATGCTTCATCACATAAAGTTTTAGGGGTCCAGATAATGGGAGCCCATGCTTCGGAATTGATTTCAGGAGCAGCACTTGCGGTTCAAAATGATTTGAGTGTTAAGGATGTGGCTCAGACCCTGTTCGCACATCCGACAATGTCGGAAATTTTGGGTGAAGTCTCTCTTAAAGCAACCGGCAGGGCAATACACGGATAAAAAAACAGATGGTTTAAATGAGTTCATCTGGGGGGAGAAACTTCAAATTCATCCATTTTGTACAATAATGTTTTGTAGCTTATTTTTAGAATTTTTGCAGCCCGGGATCTGTTCCAGCCGACTTTTTCAAGAACAAAAGCAATGACTTCCTTTTCAACCCGGTCTGAGGCCAGTTTTTTGATTTTTTTCAAAGAAATGTCTTCAAATAATTTATCAGAACTGGTGGATAAGTCGACGAACTGCGAAATAATACTGGTTCTGTCCGTTGGGAACGCATTATTTATTCCATGCTGTTGACTCTGATAAGACGTTTCAAATTGAGGTGCAACCGGAATCTGTATTTGATCCTTGGGCAATTCCTCAAGAATTTTCTCCCATGAATTTAAAATCATCTGTTT
This sequence comes from Pseudomonadota bacterium, assembly GCA_018821535.1. Classification (GTDB taxonomy): domain Bacteria; phylum Desulfobacterota; class Desulfobacteria; order Desulfobacterales; family Desulfobacteraceae; genus Desulfobacula. The sequence continues at coordinate 110,507 of JAHJLV010000036.1, forward strand.
TTTTATACAGTTCTGAAGCTGTCTGACATTGCCGGGCCATGGATAATTGCATAACTTTTCCAGAATGTCTGAACCGGGTTTGCTACCGTTGTTATTCGGGTATTCAGAGCTGTATAAACGAAAATAATATTCAATCAGAGAGGGAATATCTTCTTTTCTTTCGCGAAGGGGTGGGATTTCAATTTTTATGATATTCAATCTGTAAAAAAGATCTTCCCTGAAAGTTTTCTGTGCAATACTTTTTTCAAGGTTATGATTGGTGGCAGCAATGACCCATACATCGGTTTTGAATTCATGATCAGATCCAAGGGGAGAGAATTCACCGCTCTGGAGGACGTGAAGCATCTTTGACTGCAATGCCATGGGCATGTCACCGATTTCGTCAAGAAAAAGAACCCCTTTGTCCGCGGTTTGAAATTTGCCGGGACGTTTTTTATGTGCGCCGGTGAATGCGCCTTTTTCGTATCCGTACAATTCGCTTTCAAGCAGCGTTTCAGGAAGTGCAGCACAATTTATTTTTACAAAATTCTGGGTGTTTCTGGCAGATTCCGCATATAAATTTTGAGCTACCACTTCTTTTCCCACACCGGTTTCCCCGGTTATCAGAACATTTAAACACGTGTTGGCTACATGGTTGATCAGCTCTTTAATCTTTAAAATTGACTTGCTGACACCGATTAAGGGAGTGCTCATAATTTTATCTTATTGTATTTCTTTTTCCTGGTTAATGAGTTCTGATACGGTATTTTCAATTTTAAAAAGATCAATGGGTTTGAAAAGAACAACATCGGCCTTTGCTTCAGACGCAAGTGCTCCTGGTTGATCGCCATATCCTGTCATGGCAATAATTTTAAGATGCGGATATTCTTTTTTTACAATAGAAATCAAGCCGACACCGCTGATATTGGGCATCACCAGATCGGTTATCAGACAGTCAAAAAAATTGGATTTATCTCTTAACAGTTTTAATGCGGCAAACCCATCAACAGCGGTTTTTACCTCATACCCCATGGAGTTAAAAAATTCATAAAATGTAGACAAAATATCTTCATTGTCATCCACTATGAGAAGTCTGTTCGATTCGGTCATTCGTTGCCTCTTGTTATTAAAAGGGGAAAATTTGTATTTTTTTCTCCGTTATAGGATAGATTAGTTGCGCTTTGCAAGGAAAAGAACAAAAATTTACGAAATTGTCAAGATTATTTTAAATATGAAATAAAAATGTAAGCTGTAAACAGCAGAATAAACATCAATCCTGTTATTTTTGAGATTTTTTGCCTGCTGTATGCGATACCTCCCAGGGTGAGACAGATAAAAGCCATAAAGGGAAATTGAAACACATGCAGATCCGGATCAATTCGCATGGGATTGAAAAGCCCGACAATCCCCATAACCAGGCAGATATTAAACAGATTTGAACCCACAACATTGCCCACCGAAATATCGCTTTGCCCCTTTGACGCCGCCACAGCAGAGGTGGCAAGCTCCGGCAGGCTGGTTCCTAAAGCCACAACTGAAATCCCGATAAATGTCTGGGAAAGTCCGATTTTTCCGGCAATTTCCATGGCTTCCTGAACAACGAAATTTGCACCGTAGGCCAGCATGATGATACCCGCACAGATGAAAAGAATGTTTTTTAAAATTGTTTTTACATTAAGGGGGTCTGAAACCAGAAGGGGATCTTTTTTTTCTTTGGCAGTGCGGATGCTGTAAATTAAAAACACAATTAAAAGCGATATCAGGACAACCCCGTCCAAGTGGCTGATATTGGAATCCAGGCACAGTATCCAGAAGATCAGGGAAACGCCGATCATATAGGGAATGTCAGTTTTTATAATTTGTTTTGCAATATGAACCGGTTTGATGATAGCTGAAATTCCAAGAACCAGAGAAATATTAATGGCATTGCTTCCCAGGATATTGCCGATGGATATTCCCTGCGAGCCTTTGATTGCAGCAACCAGACTGACTAAAAGCTCAGGGGCTGAAGTGGCTAAAGATACAATGGTTAAGCCGATAATCACCGGACGGACCGCAAATAAAACAGCAGTGGATGCAGCGCCTTCCACCAGCAGGGTTGAACCGATGTAGAGCAATGCCAGTCCGGTAATTAAAATTAAAGCCTGTATATACAATAATCTATGCCGTTTTTAATTTAAAAAAAATCTCAAGTTCTTGCCTGAATTCTAAAATTATACTATAAGGCGTGCATACTATAGCACAGGTGATTATTTATCAATACGATAATTCAAACGAGGAACGCTTTATGAAAAAAAGCATCATTAAAAGCTCAGGAATGTCTGTACCGCCCTATGTTGTTACCAATCATGATCTTGAAAAAATGATGGATACGTCTGATGAATGGATAAAACAAAGAACCGGAATTGAGCAAAGATACTGGGTTGAACCGGATACAGAATGCGGTGCTTCGGATCTGGGTGCCCAGGCATCAAAAATAGCGCTTGAAAAAGCAGGGTGGACACCCCAGGATATTGATCTGATTATTTTTGCGACCTTAAGTCCTGATATTTTTTTCCCGGGCTGCGGATGTCTTATGGCAGCAAAGCTTGGGCTTAATTCTACCCCTGCACTGGATATCCGTCAGCAGTGTACTGGATTTTTGTATGGATTGACCACAGCCGATGCATATATAAAAGCAGGCTATGCCAACCGGGTGCTTGTGGTGGGAGGAGAAATTCACTCCACCGGTCTGGATAAAACCACCCGGGGCAGGGATGTAACTGTCATTTTCGGTGACGGCGCTGCAGCTGTTTGTATAGAAGGGATAGATACAGATGAACCTTGCGGTTTGCTTGCATCTTCTTTGCATGCAGATGGCAATTTTGCAGATGCATTAATGCTGGAGCTTCCTGCATCAAGACTGCCGGTCCGTGTTCCCATGGATGTGCCTGGTGATGATCCGAGAAACTATCCTGTCATGGATGGGGCCACCATTTTTAAAAAAGCGGTCAGAATGCTGCCCCAGGTGATCAATGAATCGCTTGAAAAAGCAGGCATGGGGCTGGATGAAATTGGTCTTATCATTCCCCATCAGGCCAATATGAGAATCAATCAGGCGCTGGGTCAGTTTCTCAAACTGCCGGATGACAAGATATTTCATAATATTCAAAAATATGGGAACACAACTGCTGCCAGTATTCCCATAGCGCTTCATGAAGCCATGGAACAGGGCAGAACCGGAAAGTCCAAAGATGTTGTCATGTTTGCAGGCCTGGGTGCCGGGCTTACATGGGGAAGCGCAATCTATAAATTTTTATAGTGAACCTTTAAACAGCATATCAAGATAAACATGTGTTATCGGATCAAGACTATCTGGTTCTGATGGCACATTTTTATTTTTTTGCGCCATATGTTTTCGGATACCGGACGCTAAAACTTTTCCCAGTTCAACACCAAACTGATCAAACGGATTTATCCCCAAAATAAATCCTTCATACACGGTTCTTGCTTCATAAAACGCCAGCAGCATCCCGATGGTTTCAGGGCTTATCTCATTTACAATAATTGTGGAAGACGGACGGTTGCCTGAAAAATATTTTGCACTGTCCTGGCTGTCTTTTCCAATGGCAAGGGCCTGGGCCTGGGCCAGCATATTGGCCCAGAGCTCCTGATGATTATAAACCCCTTTGGATTGAGTCTGTTCCTGATTGAAAACCGGGTGAATGATCCCGATAAATTCAACTGGAAAAGCCATTCCCTGATGGGCAAGCTGGAAAAAAGAATGCTGGGCATTGGTTCCGGGCTCCCCAAAAATAACACATCCGGTTTTATAATCGACAGGTTCGCCTATGCTTGTTACACTTTTTCCCAGACTTTCCATATATAATTGCTGCACATGGGGCGCAAGTTTTGACAGGGCACTGCAATAGGGGATAATCGCCTGGGCCGGATACCCTAAAAAATGGGTATTCCAGATGCCGATCAAAGCTGCGGTTAAGGGGATATTCTCATTATCAGGAGCCTGTTGTGCGTGGATGTCCATGGCATGGCAGCCTTTTAAAAACTGTTCAAAAACATCAAACCCGAAGGCAAGGCTTAAGGGAAGTGCGCCAACCGCAGAAGAAACCGAATATCTGCCGCCGATATAGTCAAACATATTAAAAGATGCCAGGTGTTTTTGAGAAGAAGATTCCCCCGGGCTTCCTTTGGCGGTAATGGTGATCAGGTGGCAGGCAGGATCAAGATGATGCTGCTTTAAATACAAAAGCGCCTGATTTAAATTTGCCAGGGTTTCCGCAGTGGTATAGGTTTTTGAAATAACCACCCACAGGCAGGTTTGAGGATTTATTTTTTTGATGATTTCACCAAAATTATCAATGTCCACATTGGATAAAAAATGAAGATTGATTTTGGGGTCTATTTTTGTTTTAAGCGCTTCGTAGACAAACTGACATCCCAGATATGAACCGCCGATTCCGATAACCACAGCATCGGAAAAAGGTTTGCCCGTATGTCCTGAAATTTTATTTTCATGCAGATCTTGAGTAAATGCTTTGATTTGATGATTCACCTGTTTGATCTGGGGCATGACATCCTGTCCATCCAGAAAAATGGCAGCCCGGGTAAAATCTCTTGTGGCCGTATGAAGTGCTGCTCTGCTTTCAGTTGAATTGATCTTTTCACCGGATGTCATTTGACTGAATTTTTGTTTTGCCTTTGATTCCTGGGCCAGGCTGAAAAGCTGCTGCATCAAATTCTGATTTACTCTCTGCCGGGAATAATCATAAAAAAATCCGGGTACTCTGATGGAAAAGTTTTCAAGTCTGTTTTTATCTTCAAGCAGGTGTTTTAAGTGCTGTTCCGGTTGACTGAATGCGTGCGAAAATTGATGTAATTTTGCATATGATTTAAGCGCACTGACTTTTTGTGATGTCATAAGATTTTCTCCATTAAGGATGGAACTGAATGAAATTGATATTTATCATACGAAAAGCGGCATTCAGGGTCAAGGCCTGTTATACAAAATACCTTGACAACTCATCCTTCGGACATTTATTTATGGATCTATGAAAAAAAATATGGTTAAGACACTTATTGAAAAAGGGGTGAATATTCCAAACCCCGAATCTGTATTTATTTGTGATACAGTGAATCCGGATTGTATTTCTTCAGACAATGTTACGATTTATTCCGGATGTAAGGTTTTGGGCTCAAAAACCCTGATCATGAAAAATTCATCCATCGGGTATGAGGCCCCGGTGACGCTTGAAAATACACTGATCGGTGAAAATACTCAGTTACACGGCGGGTTTTTCAGGCAGGCGGTATTTGCAGGCGACAATGTGTTTGGATCAGGCGCTCATGTCAGGGAAGGCACTATCCTGGAGGAGCAGGCCAATGCAGCCCATACGGTCGGGCTGAAACAGACAATTCTGTTTCCCTTTGTTACCCTTGGCAGTCTGATTAATTTTTGTGACTGTTTCATGGCCGGCGGCACCAGCCGGAAGAATCATTCGGAAGTGGGGTCTTCATTTATTCATTTTAATTATACACCCAATCAGGACAAGGCCACACCATCCATGATGGGTGATGTTCATCATGGGGTAATGCTGAATTCAAAGCCAATTTTTTTAGGCGGACAAGGGGGGATTGTGGGGCCCATCCGTATCAATTACGGCTGTCTTTCTGCTGCCGGGTCGATTCTCCGCAAAGATGAACTTCGTTGCGACAGGCTTCTGATGGGCGGCGCTTATAAAAACATTTCTTTTGCGCACCAGCCAAGTATTTATACCAGCATCAACCATATTTATAATAATAATA
>JAHJLV010000037.1 GCA_018821535.1 Pseudomonadota bacterium
CTATTTGTTCTTATTTGAAACTGCATTGGAATGTCAACAGAAACCATTTATTAAAGAATATAAATCCTGACGCATATTCAATATATTCCGGTTGCAGATTTTTATGATCCCCAGGGTTGAAGAACCGAGCCCGGTCGGGGTGATCTTGCGGAGCATATGGGACGGTTGATACAGGTTCTGCCGGACGAAACGTTAAGGGGCGGGAATTGTTTGAGCGAAGCGAGTTTTTCCGACCCAAGTGCAGTCCTGCGTAGAACGTGTCAACGGCTCCCATCCCAGCGACAAAAGATCGCCCCAGCCGGGCTCGGCAGGTGTGCTCTTTCTGCTCTCTTTCTTTACATGTGATTGCCCTGAGGATCGATCCTGTGTTGACTATTTCCGTTGAATATCTTATGACAAACCGAATACTGGCTTTGTTAATGGTTTGATCACTTAAGAGTCTGTTATATGAAACGTTGCAATTCCTGCGGTCAACTGATGTCCCGAAAAATCACCACCTGTCCTGCATGCGGCAGTCCTCTTTCAGACAAACTGTCTTATTTTGATGGATACAAAATTCTTGCCATTATTCATGAGGGCCGGTCCTCCATTGTCTGCAAAGCAATCAAGGAAGACAGCATGGGCAAAGTCTCTTTACGGATTTTCACCGAAGAATCCGGCATGAATGATGACATTGCAGACCGCCTGAAAAAGGAACTGGAAGAACTCAAAAAACTTCCTGCCCAGCATTTTGTCCAGCACTTTGCCGTTAAAAAAAGCAAAGACGGATACTGGTACAGAATCAGCGAATGGGTAGATGCAAATGACTGGGGATCTGTTTTCATATCCGGGATGCTCAATGATCCTGTCAAAATGATCACCCTTTTTCGCAATATTGCATCGGTTCTGGATCTGTTGCATAAACAGGATCATTTCATGCCCTACCTGATCCTGGAAGATATCCTGATTCCTGAAAAAAACACTGAAAATCTGAATGTAAAAATCAACTACAAGCTTTCACGGTTCCTGAATGCAAGGGCAACACACCACGGCCCCATGCTCCAGAAACTGCTCGAATGCCACCCGGATATTATTCATGAGCATCCCATCAATTTTAAAAGCGCCACCTGGTCTCTGGGCAAAATTTTTGTGGAGCTGTTAACCGCAGACCCCAATCTGAAAAATTATTCTTCAAAACTTGATGAATTAAAGGGGCTGCACCCGGAACTGAAAACCCTTCTCAAAATCATGCTGTCAGATGACCCGGATCTGCGGCCCCGGAATATGGGAAAGGTTGTTGAAGCGCTTTCTCACATTCTGGATACCCTTCCTGCACAATCTGCAGCAGGTACCCGGAAATCCTATTCGGTTTCCAGAGAAGTTCGGCGCCTGAAAACAGTGGTCATAATTCTGATGATGATTATTACAGGAACAATCGTTTTCAGTTCCATGACCTGGCTGTATCTAAACCTCAACCAGAACAAAAAAGAAAAAACCCTTTCCGCTTTTGTGGAAACCTATATCAATTCAACTGCATTTATCCTTGTGGAATACTGGCTGACCGAGAACGGCCAGATGGTGTATCAGAATAAAATCGAAGGGACTGCTTTTCTTGCGGACACGGAAGGCTATCTGCTAACCAACCGGCATGTGGCCTGCCCCTGGCTTGATGATGCCATCCTTTTCCAGACCTATCATCAATACACGATGTTAAAAAAGCCTGTGGTTTTTGATTATAAAATGTATCTGTGGTTTGAAGGCGCAAAAGCATTTAACCGGTTGCCTGCATTAAAAGACAGCACGGAAATATCTGACAGCTATTATTTATCCTCTGCCTATTCTTCCGGTGGCAGGGGCAACCTGAAAATCATCGGGACTCCCCGGATTTCAATGAAAACCGGAGAAATGATAAAAGCGCCTTTCAGGAATGATTTTGCAGTTCTTAAAATAGATGACCTGCCGGAAAATCTTTTGGCCCTGCCCCTGGATACGACTTTATCTTCAACCGGGATAAAACGCCTGGAACCGATCTTGATTCTTGGTTTTCCTTTGGGAAACCGTACCCAGGGGGACTCTATCAACACCAGTATCACCAGAGGACATGTCAGACGAACCTCAAAAGAAATCATCCAGGTGGATTCCTCCATTTATAAGGGGAACAGCGGCGGCCCTGCCATCGATACCCGGGGAAAGGTCATCGGCATTGCAACCGGTGTTGTCACAGATCAGATCAATGAATATTTCCAGGTCGTTGCCCCGCTGTCTGATTTCGGACTTGTTCTTCCCATTGAAGGCCCTGTAAAATTCATTCAATCCATAAAAAAAGGACAGCCCCAATGGGATGGCATTCTTGATTTTTCCATAGAATCAAAAATGAAAAAAATTACTGACCTTGCCATGGAGCAAAAATTCAAGCAGGCTGCTGACCTGTCTGAAACCCTGCTTGGGTCAAGCAATGCATCTGCGCTTTTATATGCCGCGGGCATGATGAATTTTTGCAGCCTGGACTTTGAAAAAAGCACATATTATTTTAAAAAACTGCTTTCCATTGATCAAAAAAACATGACCGCCCGGCTCATGCTGTATATTATTGACTGGATAAAAACACCGGACAGTCTCCAGAATTTCAATGACATGATTTTCAAGATGGCCTGGTATGAAGAAGATGAATATTTAGGGTATCTTGCCACTGTCCTCAAAGACGGAAAACAGATGACATCTGATTTTATGGATTATGAAAATCCGGCGCAAAAAAGCTGGAGAATGTTCATTGAAGGATTGATTCTGGAAAAAAACAATCAGCCGGACCAGGCTCAGAACATGTTTCAATTGTCTGTTTTAAATGCTGCGATGGATGACTGGGTATATTATCTTTCCTTTTCGCGATTGAATCATCTTCAGGAAAATCTTTCAGCCCGCATGGAAGATCAACAGGTCTTTAAACATAAAATCAAGGGGTTCAGGGAAAAAGCAAAAAAATACAGAGAAAATGCAGCAGAAGAAACGAACATCCTCAATACACTGATAACGGATTTGGCTTCAGAACAGATCACCCGGGAAGAAAAAGATCAAATCCATATCCAACTGCTGGAGCTTGCCCCGGAGAATAGAACCATTATCGGAAAGATTGCGTTTTATCATGCGGCAAATAATGACTGGCAGGAATCGCTTCAGTTTATCAATCTGTATTTCAGGCAGCCTGCACGGGAAACCGCATTGAGTCTGAGCTTGAATTTATTGAAGGCGCAGATTCTAAAAATAGTCGGCCTGCCCGAAGCATCCAGAAACCACCTGGAAAAAATTCTGGTGCATACCCGGGATCCCTGGTACAGGATTCTCATCAAACAGTTCATTTCCAGACCAAATAAAAAACATTTGGCCAAGCTTGCCGGCAATAAACCTGAAAAACTGATCACCCTGCACACTGCGCTTGGCTTGTGGGAAGAAAGCAATCATCATCCCCAGAAAGCCACTGAGCATTACAGAGAAGCATTGAGCTCATATCTTGATGACTGGAATGAATACAACCTGGCGCTGAACAGAATTATTCAGCTTCGTCAGATGAAGCGCTGATTTTGCCTGAATTTTTTGCCTGAATCCAGGCGTCAAGCCGCAGTTTGACTGTTTTTTCATATCCACGATCGTTCGGATAATAAAACCGCTGCTCCTTGATGGTTTCTGGCAGATAGGATTGAGAAACAAAAGCCCCTTTAAAATCATGGGCATATTTATACCCTTTGCCGTAATCCAGTGATTTCATCAATCGGGTAGGCGCATTTCTGATGTGAAGCGGCACAGGCAGATACCCGCTGTCTTCAACCGCTTTTTTTGCAGCCTTATGCGCCATGTAAACCGCATTGCTTTTCGGCGCTGTTGCAAGATAGATTGCAGCCTGAAAAAGCACATCATCCCCTTCAGGACGTCCCAGAATTCTAAAGGACTCTCCTGCATTCAATGCCATGGTCAGGGCACCGGGGTCTGCCATGCCGATATCTTCTGTGGCAAACCGGATCATCCGCCGGAGCATGTAATACGGGTCATCACCGGCCATCAGCATCCGTTCCAGCCAATACACAGAAGCATCCGGATCACTTCCGCGCATGCTTTTAATAAAGGCGGAGATCAGGTTATAATGCTCCTCTCCGGCCTTGTCATATAATAATGATTTTTTTTCAATGGCAGTTTCAATATCATTTACATCAATCACGTGATCCAATGGAAAATGCAGAACAGCGGTTTCAAGATTGGTCAGGGCAATCCGGGCATCTCCGTCAGAAACCTGAGCAATGTGTTCCAATGCCGGGTCAGACAATTTATCTTCTGGCAGACCCAGACCATTTTCAGGATCGGTTAACGCCCGTTTCAAAATGGTGACAATATGTTTTTTTTCAAGACTTTTAAGGGTGAACACCCGGCACCTGGACACCAGCGCCGGAATAATTTCAAAAGACGGATTCTGGGTGGTTGCGCCCACAAGCGTAATCAGCCCTTTTTCCACATGATGGAGAAAAGCGTCCTGCTGGGCCTTGTTAAAGCGGTGGATTTCATCCACGAACAGAATGGTTCTCTGCTGATACAAAGTGCGCCGTTCCTTTGCCTGATCAATAATTTCCCGGATATCTTTAACCCCGGACAGCACTGCGGAAATTTGTTTGAACACCGACCGTGTTTCTCTGGCAATGATTCCGGCCAGAGTGGTTTTTCCGCATCCGGGCGGGCCCCATAAAATCATGGAAAACACCCGGTCATCCGCAATGGCTTTTTGCAAAAGACTGCCTTTTGCGCTCAGATGCTCCTGACCCACCAATTCACTTAAAGTCTTCGGACGCATCCTGTCAGCCAAAGGACGACCAAAGGATAAATCCTGTGAACTGCTGGATTCAAAAATATCCATAAAAACTATGAACTCTCCTGATCTCTTTCTCTTTTGCGTTTGCTCTGTTCTTTTCTCTGTTTTGCCTTCTTTGTAATCTGACGGTCTTTTTTCTTTAAAATCCGTTTTTCTTCCATGGAACCACCGGTAAACTGGATTTTCCCTGTTTTTTCCCTGAAAAAAAGTTTAATCGGGGTTTTGCTCAACGGGATCATCTGCCGCAACTGATTGATCAGATAGCGTTTATAGGAAAAATGAACCGCATCAGGGTAATTGACAAAACAGACAAAACTGGGGGGTTTTGATGCCACCTGGGTACTGTAAAAGAACTTGAGACGTTTGCCTTTATGCAAAGACGGCTCTTCTCTGAAAACCGCATCTTCAATGATCCGGTTTAACACCCCGGTGCTGATTCTGTGGCAATATTCCTTATGGATCTGCACCACTTCATCCAGGATTTTATGACAGCGCTGGCCGGTCTTTGCAGAAATCGTCATTGCAGGGGCATAGGATAAAAACTTTGCCTTCTGTCTTAATTCCTCCATGTATTTTTTTACACTCTTTCTTTCTCCATCCACCGCATCCCATTTATTAATCAGAAAAAGTGCGCCGCATCCCCTGTCTTCGGCATACCCCGCAATGGTAATATCCTGATCGGTAATCCCCTCGTCCGCATCAATGACTATCAGGGCGACATCACATTCATCCAGACTGCTCAAGGCTTTTAAAATTGAAAATTTTTCAAGCTTGTCTGTCACCTTTCCTTTTCTTCTGATACCGGCAGTATCCACAAGGATAAAATCCATGCCCTTGTGTTTGACACTCAGCTCAATGGCATCCCTTGTGGTCCCGGCCTTTTCATTCACCACCACCCGTTTTTCACCGAAAAGGCGATTGGCAAGCGAAGATTTTCCTACATTGGGACGGCCGACAATGGCAACTTTAATCACGGCGTCAGCATCTTCATCCTCATGTTCATACACCGGCAGTATTCCCACCAGATCATCCAGAAAATCTCCCACGCCCAGACCATGCTCTGCTGAAATGGAGTAAAACTGATCCATTCCCAGAGAATAAAACTCGGTTAAATCATTATCCTGCGCAAAGCTTTCCACCTTATTGATCAGGTAAAAAATCGGTTTCTCCATTCTGCGCAGAAAATCCGCAAGTTCTTGATCATAGGGTGACAACCCCGCCCGGCCGTCCAGTATGAAGATCAGCACATCCGAATGGTTGGCTGCTGCCGTCAACTGATCCTTGATCTGGGATGCAAAAAAATCATCATCTGAACTTAAGAATCCGCCGGTATCAATCAGCGTAAAATCCACATCATTCCATTTTGTATCAACATAATGACGATCCCGCGTCACACCCGGGAAATCATCTACAAGGGCCTGTCTTTTTCCTGTAATCCTGTTAAACAGCGTGGATTTGCCAACATTTGGGCGGCCGATAAGGGCCACAACCGGTTTCATATCTTAACCTCCAGGTAATAAACAAAATCATTTATGACTTTATACAATATATTGAATTATTTATAAATAGTAATCAGAGTTCCCGGACCGGACACTTCTTATTTTGTCCAGGAAAACAAAGCAGAACCAATGACCAGGAACAGACAGGTCATCCCCAGAAGAATGGTCAGTTCCGGTGCAATCTGAGTCAAGTCTGCACCATCATTGATAATTTTTCTGGCAGCGGATAAAAAATGCGTCAAGGGAAAAATCTTTGCCACGGTTTTCACCCATTCCGAAGATCCTTCAACGGAAAACCAGACCTCAGATAAAAACATCATGGGCCAGCTGATAAAATTGATGATACCGTTGCTCAATTCTTCACTGGTTCCCCTGGAGGCAACAACAAGTCCCATGGAAACCAGACACAGTGTTCCGACAAAGAAAACCCAGAACACATCAAAATAGGAGCCCTGCATCCGGAAATGAAAAAAAAGATCACTGCCGAACCACACCACAGCAGAACTGAACAGCATCACCAGAACCCGTGAAGCCATCTGGGCGGTCAGATATTCAAATGCAGTGACAGGTGTCGCCTTAAGCCGTTTGAGCACTCCGATTCTTCGATACCGGACAATGACAAAGCCCACACCGAAAAGAGAGGAAAACATGATATTCATGCCGATAATACCGGGAAAAAGCCAGTCAATATACCGGATTTTATCCCCCTGAATCTGATTTTTTGCAAGCCGCCCTTCAAAAACAGCATCCTCGACAATGGATTCTTTAACCAGCTTTTCCAGGATCCGGCCCTTTGGAGAGGATTCATTGACCCAGTATGTCAACGGGGACTTCCCGTTTTCAAGAAGCAGGTCGATCTTATGATGAACCACTTTGTCAATGGCATCATCATAGGTTTTAAACCCGACAATTTTAATATAATTATTTGCAATGAGCCGTTCCGGGATATCAAGCGTCTCAACAGACACCTGCCCTGACTGCGGATGTGTCGAAACAGGGTAAACACCCAGTTTAAGCACGGATGCGGTATCCGAACTGAACATCATCCCAAAGCCTGCAACAATCAGAAACGGAAACAGAATATTCCAGCCAAAGCCTGCCCGGTCCCTGATAAACTCATAATTCCTTGCCATAAACAAGGCCCACATTCTTTTAAAACTCATACCTGCCTATTCTCTTAAATGCTTTCCCGTCAGTTTTAAAAAAACCGACTCCAGATTCTGCGGGCAATCCTCGCCTTGACAATGCTTTTCAATCAACTGCACAGGAGATCCCTGTTCGATAATATGTCCCCGATCCATAATGGCAATGATATCACATAAGATCTGGGCTTCTTCCATATAATGGGTTGTCAGCACAATGGTTTTCCCTTTTTGCTTCATTTCACGGATAATCTGCCATACATTCTGCCTGGCCTGGGGATCAAGCCCTGTGGAAGGTTCATCCAGAAATACCAGTTCCGGATCATTCAAAAGTGCCAGTCCCAGCAGCAGCCTCTGCCGCTGACCCCCGGAAATTTTATTGTTCAGGTTATTCTTGATATCGTTCAGCATGCACAGATCAATTACCTCCGCCACTGGCAGATGGGTATGATAAAATGCACTAAAGGTTTTCAAAATTTCCTGAACCGTCAGAAAAGACAGCAGTTCGGTCTGCTGAAACTGGATGCCGATTTCCTGATTAAAATTTTTTTTCCGGACGGACCCTTTATAAAGAATATCTCCTGCATCCGGCTCAAGGATATCTTCCATGATCTCCACTGTGGTGGTTTTTCCTGCCCCATTGGGCCCTAAAATACCAAAACAGCTTCCCTGGGGAATACAAAAAGAAATGCCATCAACAGCAGTTTTCCCGTTATATCGTTTGACCAGATTCTTAACCTGGATAATATCAGATTGAAGTAGCATTGAAATTTTTTTCCGGTTCTCAGATTTTTTTAAACAACTAAATTAAAATATTGGGGCAGGATAATAGAATTGGTGTAAAATGGCAAGTACAGATGGATTCAGTCACACATAAAGATTTATATTCAATGATTGCTTTTTTCTTGCAAATTCTCTTTCCAGCTCAGTTTTCTGCTGAACATATTCTCTTTCCAGGTCCTGACGCTTTGCCTCAAATTTCTGTTCAATGGAATTTTCCTTGTTCTGGTAGGTCTGCTCAAGCTCTTTTGCCTTCATCGAAATACGAACGGTATCATCATTTTCTCTTTTTGACAGATCAGGTTTGTCTATCTGATTTGAACTATTGGCGTTACTGATTTTTGGCGTAATAAGTTGAGCCTGATATCCAGTTAAATTATTTGCACCCGGCATATTGGTCAACATTTTAATACCTCATTAACATATTGTTTATATTATGTTAATACCTTCTGATAAGATCAAGATAGAGCCTTATCATTCATATGTCAATTTTTTTATATCAAACCGGCCTAATCTTTTTTTATTTTTTAGACACAAGATCATGTCTTCTCTTATGGTGTTCTGTCATACCCATCCCCCATGGGTATTCTCAAAAAACAAAAAATCGAAATACCTTCGGAGTTTTTAGGCTCAAAGGTATTTCGATTTTCTTTACCCGAAGAAACTTTACCGGGGTAAAGGTGGCGTCCCCAAGGGGATTCGAACCCCTGTCGCCGCCGTGAAAGGGCGGTGTCCTGGACCAGGCTAGACGATGGGGACGCAGTGTCCTGTTTTGGTGGTGGGCCGTGCTGGGCTCGAACCAGCGACTCTCTGCTTAAAAGGCAGATACTCTACCGACTGAGTTAACGGCCCGAGACCAATCAAAAAACACGGAATATCTATATGATCCAAAGAACTTTGTCAACTGTTTTTTAAAGCCCTCAATCTTTTTTAAGCTTTTGCGCTCTCATGAATCTCTGCCAGTTCAATCTTTTCCTGGATACTTTCAAAAGATACCACCAGGCCTTCGCGCTCTGAAGGTGTTAAAAAAGCCTTGAGTTTGCGTTCAAGCATCCGTGGGTGAAGCTCGTCATATATGGCCAGAATACCGTCGGAAATGAGCTTTTGAAGGAAAAGTTCTTTGACAGTTCTCTCTCTGATGGTTGCTGCAAACGGCAGAAAAATAAAATTTGCCAGAACGATGCCGTAGAGGGTAGATGTCAAGGCAATGGGAATTGTGGCCATCACTACTGCAGAATTTCCAGCGCCGGACAGCATGCCGATCAACCCCACAACACTGCCCACAAGCCCAAAAGACGGTGCCACATCAGCCATTGTCTGCAGAAGCCTGCGGGTTTCATCTCTTCTCATCCTGAAAAAATACATTTCAGCGCTCAAAGAATCCTTAATCTGCTCTTTGGAGCAGCCATCCACCAGCAGACCAATGGCCTGTTTCAAAAAAGCCACGTCGGTCTTATCTTCATCTTCCTGGAGGGATAAAACCCCCTTGATCCGCCGCCTGATCGACAGATCTACCAGCATCTGAACAACCTCAACCGGGCGTCTTGTCTGTTTCCCATAGGATGTTTTTAAAACCTTGAAAAGAATTTCAATACGTTTCATATTATAGCTTAAAAAAGTGGCCCCCAGTGTGCCACCGATAACAATCAGAAAACCGGACAGATTTATGTACAGTCCTGAATTCCCGTGAATAAAGAAACCGGAGAAAAATAAAACAATACAAATCATCAGTCCGATAATATTTTTTCGGGTCTGTTTTAAAAACAACAGAGATTCAGATGTCAGCATAACGCCTCCCTGATATGGATAAATAAATTTTAGTTGGTCGATACTTCATACGGCATCTGTTTAAGCAGGATAATCTCCACACGCCGGTTCAAAGCCCTGTTCCTGCCGGTATCATTCGGAGCCACTGCCTGGTGGGAAGCATGTGCGCTGACAAATACTCTGTTTTCATCCACCCCTGTTACTTCAGTCAGGTATCTTGCAACCATGACCGCCCGCCTCGAAGACAGTTCCCAATTGGTCGGATATTGTTCTGACCGGCTGGGAACATCATCAGTATGCCCCACGATATTAATGGCAAAATTCGATTCCCTGAGCACCCGGGCAATCTGATCAAGCTGATACCGTGCACCGATTTTAAGATCAGCACTGCCCGTATCAAACAATAGATCTCCTGCAAGAATGATTCGGACCGCTCCGTTCTTCATTAACTGCACCGAATCCGGATTGGTGACCATCACCTCTGCAATCGCCTGCCTGGCCTGGTCAAACACCCTGGAAGGATTTTGATCCAAACCGATATTCATGACATTCTGCGATCCTGTGTCGGAATAAAAATTCTTCCCCGGCCCTTTGCCGAACAGAAGATCCCGGTTCCCGCTCTGAAATGCATACATCACAGCAAAAAAGATAAACATGGTCATCATCAGATCCGACCAGGACACCGACCATTTATCATTTCTTTTTTCAGGCGGATATGACAGGACCTGATCAGAAGAATAATCAAAATCCTCTGAATCTTCTGCATCCGGAGACATAAAATCATTGTCTAATTTCATAATACGTCCTGTTCTAAAATAGCCATCGCCAATTCTTTGTTATAGATATTCAGGATCGACAAAATCATTGATTTTCTTTAATGGATAAAACACATCAGACCGGCAATCCAGAATTCATCCAGACAGGAAATTCCAGGCTAAAGTGCCGCTTTAACTGCGTCGCAGACCCTCTGGACATCTTCTTTTTCCATTAAAGGGAAAAGCGGGATGGTCAAAATTGTCTCGTAAGCCGCCTCTGCCACCGGGCACATGCCTTTATGCGTTTTAAATTCCCTTTTGTAGAACGGATGATAATGCACCGGGATATAATGGACATTGACACCGATTTTTTCGTTTCGAAGCCGGGAAAATATCTGATCCCGCGTTTTTTCCAGTGCCTCAAGGTGAAGTTGTATCACATAGATATGATATGCGTGATAATTGCCATCTTCTGTTTTCAACGGACTGATCTGAGGAATATTAGAAAAAAACGCATCATACTGACGGGCAAGGATGTTTCTTTTTTTAATATTATCTGCCAGTTTTTCAAGCTGTGTGATTCCCAGGGCGCATTGAAAATCTGTCAACCTATAATTAAATCCAAGCTCCTCTATCTCATAATACCAGGACCCCTGCGCCTCTCTTTGCCGAAAATCTGTCGTAATCCCATGGTTCCGGAATTGTTTTGCCCGGTCAATAAAGGTTTTGTTGTCCGAGACCACCATTCCGCCCTCGCCTGTGGTCATGTGCTTTACAGGATGAAAGCTGAATACGGATAAATCCGCACAGCTTCCGGATGGTGCCCCTTTATATTTACCGCCGATTGAATGACATGCGTCGGCTATCAAATACAGACCATGTTTCTTTGCAATCTGTCTCAATGCATCATAATCACACATCTGCCCGGCATAATCCACCGACACGATGGCGCGGGTTTTCGGGGTTATCTTCTCTTCAAGTTTTTCAGGGTCTATTAAAAGCGTTTGGCCATCCACATCTGCAAAAACCGGAACCCCTTTCTGATACACCACGGCATTGGCGGTCGCGGCAAAGGTCATTGCCGGAACAATCACTTCATCACCAGGCTTTAAATCAATCGCATACATGGCTGCATGAAGTGCTGCTGTCCCGCTGTTCACGGCCGCTGCATACGAAACCCCGGCACACAGGGCGATCTGCTGCTCAAATTCCTCAACTTTGGGTCCGGTTGTCAACCATCCGGAAACCAGGACATCCCGCACAGCCTGCAAATCCTTTTCGTCAATAGAATGCAGACCATAGGGAAGAAATTTTTTTTTGTCTTCAGTGTCTGATTTCATATAAAAAACTTTACTTTTTTTGTGCTAATAGTGTTAATAGAAGATAGGTTTCGTATATCATCAGTTAATGACACAGGCAAATGAAATCAAAGGTTTTATAAAAACAAATGCCTGCACTTGAAATCTGATTCCATGTGTTTCAAACAGGAAATATGGATACAAAATGAAAAAAAAAGTTCTCTGGCTGATTCAATCCAATCAAACCACTCCTGTTATTATTGATTTTCTACAAACCATGAAAGTCAGAACAGCGCAAGTTCTTGAACTTATTTTTATTGTTCCGGAAACCGCTTCTGATCTTATTGAAAAAGCAAAATCATTGAATCCGGTTCCCTTTAAAATTCAAACCAGAACCGCCACGGATTCATATCAGGCCTATCTGGCAAAACGAAAGGCATTAGGGGATGCAGGCTTTACAGACGGCCTTCTTTTTTCTGACACGCTTTTGCTGGATGATCTGGGCGCCGGGAATGTCAGACAGACAATCCTTATGATCGACCTGCCAGAGAATACGCACGGTTTAGTCCTTCAGGTTCCCATGCCGCTGGGTTCATCAGAAGCAGAGGAACGGATATTTCACTCAGCCATTCTCTGGGCCAGGGAAAATCAAATTCCCGTGCTGGGGTATGAACTCTTACCGCTTGATACCCGGTGGACATTAACCCCTTCAATGGTGGACGGCATCGTCACAAGAACATTTGAAAGCTATGAGTATCTAAAGACCCGGCTGTCCCACAAAAATATCTGGCTTATTCCCGAATATGAGGCCTCCATTTTTTCTTCCATTGCCACAACTTTTAATTTAAACGGCGCAAAAGCCAGTTATCATTACAAAAACGAATATCAGATCCCGGCGCAAAGAGCTGTTTTATATCTGCCTCACAATGTGGCAATGATTTATGAATATCAGGAATTGATCCAAATTCTCACCCCACTGGGCAACAAACTGCATCTGATGTTCAGTATCGGCGAAGACCAGCGGAGAGGGTCCTATTCCCAGCAGGAAACCATCGAGACCATCTATGCCGGACAGCTGAAATCGTTTGCTTCGTTTTCTTTTCACAACATCAACAACCCCTGGGAAATGATGATGGCAGATGCCATCGTTGCCGGTTCTTCGTGTTTCAATACAGAACTGATCAAAGACATCCCCGCGATTATTTATGATCCCGGACTGCCGGAAATCACGCGAGGGAACAAGCAGAAAATAAATTCAAAACAAACGCTTTTAAGCGCTGTTGAAGCAATTATTGATTTTCATCAGCACAGAACTGACTTTGCAAATATTTTAATGATGATGATCACGCACAGGAAATAATGATGACAAATTTCTGGGAAAATAAAAAAATCATCGCCTACATTGCCCTCACGCATCATGTCCGCTTTATATCTCCGGTGATGGAAAAACTTGCCGGTCAGGGGGCAAAGGTGCATTATATCGTTGGGCAGGCAGAGCGATCTCAGGAAATCACTGCGATCCATTCAGGCCTTGATTATTCCCATATTTTTGACTTTGTTTCTGATCAGGATCATGATGAAATTCAACGCAATTATTTAAAATTACGGACTGCTTTTTCCGGCAACCTGAAAAATAATTTTCTGTTTGGCGCATCTCCCATAACCGTTATTGATAAAACCATATACGCCACGGCTGTTGAATATGTCGGATTTAAAAACCTGTTAAAGGATCAGACACCCGATCTTTGCCTTGCGCTGCATGAACTCCACAGATGGGGGAAAATGTTCGCTTTCTGGGCAAAAAAATACAATGTCCCTGTGATTACTTTTCAAGAAGGCCTCTATTTTGCCCTTGATTATGGGTATATCGGTCATGTCCAGAACTCCACTTTGAATCTTGTATGGGGAGAGCGGATAAAGAAAAAACTTGCGGACTTTGAGGCGCCGGAAGAAAAAATCATCCCGGTTGGCAATACCCATCTTTCCCATGAGATCGAATGTCAGAAAAAAGAGCGCAAAAGGGACAAAAAAAGAGCGCAGTATCAGTGCAAAAATGCGCTTGCCATACTGTTGCTTTTTTCCGGAGAAGTCCCGGCAGCAGATCAGTTGTTGCCTGTATTCAAATCAATCGCTCAGACCTCACATGCCCGTTTGTTTGTCAAATTTCATCCAGTAACACCTTACACCCAGATCAAAGACTGGATTTTGAGCCTTCCCGATGAATATCAAACAAAATTTAAAGTGTTCCATGAGGATGAAAACACCTATGATCTGATGTCTCTGAGCGATGTCTGTGTAATTGTTCAACCCAGTACCACCGGACTTGAAGCCCTGTGCTTTGACAAACCCCTAGTCCACCTGGACATAAAAATGAAACAAAAGCTGCCTTACTCTTTCAGCGAGTTTGATGTTGCCATAAAAATGACGCCCAAAGAATTTGCCAACGCCATCCGTGAAAATAAAGATTTCAAAGCCCTCACCAAAAAAGAAAAAATAACACACTACCTGAAAGAAGAACTGTCCCAGACAACTACAGCTGTTGACACCGTTGTTGATATCTGCGAAAAACTCATTGAAGCAAACACCAAAGGACATCTTTTGCCAATTCAGGATTGTGCCCTGACAGACAAAGACTGGTCCATCATCATTCCGCTATCAGACAGCCCAAAAGATACCCTGATGCAGCTTGAAGCCATTGCATTAAATTCTGAAAACAGCGGAACATTTGAAGTCATATTGATCCAGCCGGAAGCCCTGTCAAATGAAATGATAAAGATACTGGACACTTTAAAAGGGGATGTCATCCGTCTGCCCTTGCAAAAAGGAAGCCCACTTCCTGAAATGATGAACAAAGCATCAAGCATTGCTTCGGGCAAAACCCTTCTTTTTTTTGACATGAATATCATGCCGCTGCCCGAATGGCTGTATCATCTTGAAAAAGGCATAAAAAAACATGGCACAAACCGTATTCTGGGTGCAAGAATTATTGACAGAAGAAACAGTCTTGTGCATGCCGGAATTGTTCTGGACACCAATCATGCGCCTGTCAGTGCCTACAAACATCTGAGCGGCCAATTCCCGCAGGCCATGAAAGCACGGTCATTTCAGATGCTGGATCATTTTATATGCATCAATAAAACTTTTTTTCATCAACTGGGCGGGTTTTGTGAAAACGCCGGACAATTTGCATTTATGGATATCTGCCTTCGCGCCGATACATATGAAAAGATCAAAGACCGCTGTCAATATATACCTGAAGCATGTATGGTCTCCTTGAGCGAAGACAAAAGGACATTTGACAGTGATGCATCAATTTATTTTTTCGGCAGGTGGCATGGTGCTCTTTGGGACAATCAAAGCACACTGTATTCAGCAGACAAGATCACAAAGGCAGAACTGGATGCGGCCCAAATTGCCCAATCCATGGCAACAGCGAATCTTGTTGACTGATTTTAATAACTTGGAGGAAAGGATTTTCTGACTATGTTAAACAAATCGATATTAATCACCGGCGGCACAGGCTCTTTTGGTAAAAAATTCACTGAAACCCTGATTAACAATTACAAACCCAAAAAAATTGTTATTTTTTCAAGAGACGAACTCAAACAATTTGAAATGCAGCAGATATTCAACCATGACTGCATGCGGTATTTTATCGGGGATGTCAGAGATAAAGAACGACTGACAATGGCAATGAACGGCATCGACTACGTCATCCATGCGGCCGCACTCAAGCAGGTCCCTGCAGCAGAATACAACCCGACAGAATGCATCAAAACCAATATTACGGGGGCGGAAAATGTCATCCATGCGGCCCTTGCCAATAATATCGAAAAAGTGATCGCCCTTTCCACTGATAAAGCTGCCAACCCGATCAACCTTTACGGTGCAACAAAATTGTGCTCAGACAAACTGTTTGTTGCTGCAAACAATTTTGCCGGGTCAAAACGGACCATTTTCTCTGTTGTACGATATGGAAACGTTGTGGGATCAAGGGGATCTGTTGTTCCTTTTTTCCAGAAACTGATTGATGAAAACAAAGACAGCCTGCCCATCACGGACAAGGAAATGACCCGGTTCTGGATCACTCTTCAGCAAGGGGTGGACTTTGTCATAAAGAATTTTCTGCGCATGTCCGGCGGTGAAATTTATGTTCCTAAAATTCCTTCCGTAAGAATAACCGACCTTGCCTTTGCCATGGCGCCTGATCTGCCCCAGAAAACAATCGGTATCCGGCCCGGGGAAAAACTTCATGAGATCATGTGCCCTGCGGATGACTCCCATTTAACTGTTGAATTTGAAGATCACTATATCATTTTGCCGTCCATCACATTCAATGATCGAAAGGTTGATAAAAAAACAAACAACCTTGGAGAAAAAGGCGATTTTGTAAAACATGGGTTTGAATATAATTCCGGAACCAACCCTTATTTTCTATCCACTGAACAAATACTTGAATACAATAAAAAAAGCTGAAAAATGACCGGAGCTGACAAAAACATAAAAACCCTTGCCATTATCCCGGCAAGGGGGGGAAGCAAAAGGATTCCCGGAAAAAACATCAGATTATTCTGCGGCAAACCCATTATCGCCTATTCGATTCTGGCTGCCCAAAAGGCAAATATTTTTGATCGGATCATTGTTTCCACAGATGACGAAAAGATCGCAAATACCGCAATGGAATGGGGTGCCCAGGTGCCTTTTAAAAGACCCCAAAACCTTGCAGATGATTACACCACAACAATTGATGTTATCAAACATGCCATACAATGGTGTAATGATAACAATGAACATTATGATTATACCTGCTGTATCTATGCCACTGCACCTTTTATCCGGGACCAGGATCTGAAAAAAGGATACGAACTTTTAGTAAACAGCCCCAATAATTTTGCCTTTCCCGTAACCGGTTTTGCCTCTTCAATTTTCAGGGCACTGAAACTGACAAAAGAGAATCAGATGAAAATGTTCTGGCCTGAACACATTGATACCCGCACACAGGATTTACCTGAAGCATACCATGATGTCGGGCAGTTCTACTGGGGGAAAACCAATGCCTTTTTAAAAAGCCGATCCATATTTGAAGACCAGTCCTGTCCCATTGTCATTCCCCGCTACCTTGCCCAGGATATTGACACCTATGAAGATTGGGACCAGGCAGAGCTGTTTTATAAATTGCTTTTCCCAAAGAGTTGCGGATGAACCGTTTATTTATCCGCGCAGATGCAACCATATCCATGGGAACCGGCCATATCATGCGTTGCATTGCCCTTGGCCAGGCCTGGAAAAAACAAGGAGGAGCGGTCTCTTTTATCAGTCATTCTCCCAGTAAAGCCATAACCAACCGCCTGGATGCTGAAGGATTTGACCTTATCCGGATAAAAGGGATCTGTCCGGACACACAGGATATAGAAACCACTTTAGATATTCTTTGCAACCCTGCTTTATATGAAAAACCTCCGTCTTCTTATGGCGACCAGTGGGTTGTCCTGGATGGGTATCATTTCACTCCTGAGTATCAAAAAGCCATCACTGGCAAAGGATTGAACCTGCTGGTCATTGATGATTACAATCACCTTGATCAGTATCACGCCACGCTCCTGTTAAATCAGAATCTCGGATCAGACCGGTATCATTATGTCTGCCCGGATGACACCACAAAGCTGTCAGGAACACAATATATCATGCTTCGTTCTGAATTTTTAACAGCAAAGCCGATACAAAAAAACGCCTGCGTCAATAATATATTAGTTACAATGGGAGGCTCAGACCCCAATAATCTTACCTTAAAAGTCATTGAGGCGATAAATGAGATAACCCATCCGGATTTAAAATTTAAAATCATTGTGGGCCCGGATAATCCGAATACCGGGTATCTGAAAACCACTTTTTCCAGCCAGAATTCAAATACTGAACTCATCGAAAATGCAGACATGCCTCAAATGATGGCATGGGCTGATCTGGCTGTGACCGCCGGAGGCAGCACCTGCTGGGAGCTGTGTTATATGGCAGTCCCCTTTATCATTACTACTGTTGCGCAAAATCAGATTGAACTGTCCTGTGCCCTTGAACAGGCCGGAGCTGCTGTCTGCATGGGAAAAGACACCTGTGTCACCCCGCAGAAAATTAAAGACCGCCTTCTGGCGTTGATCTGCGACCCTGAAAAATTAGAAAGAATGAAACAATCAGGAACCCGACTGGTTGACGGCAAAGGGTCCAGCCGGATTATCCGTGCCATGGTCGGCGCAAAAATCGTTTTAAGGTCTGCCCGGATAAATGATGCAAAGCTGTTATATGACTGGGCCAATGAAAAAGAAACCCGGGCCGCCTCTTTCAACCCTGATCCCATCTCCTGGGAAGCCCATCTGGCATGGTTTGAACAAAAAATTTCTGATCAGAACACCTGGATATACATTGCCCGAAACCACATGAACAATGACATTGGAATGATACGATTTGACAAAACAGAGGATTTCTTTAAAATCAGTTACCTGATTGACAAAAATTTCAGAGGTCAGGGCCTGGGCAGCGGTATTCTCAAAGCAGGAATTGAAAAAATAAAATCCGACATTAAACTGCCGGCACAATTTGCAGGCGAAATCAAAACAGATAATCCGGCCTCAATAAAAAGCTTTGAAAATTGCGGTTTTTCGCTATTGAAAAAAAAAGAGGCTTCCGTTAGAATTCCAGATCATTGCGTGTATCAATTCATCTTGAATCCAGTGGAACCGGAAGATCAGCCATGAAGACGATAAAGATAAACAACCGGCAGATAACATCAGGGAACCCCGCGTACATTATTGCGGAAATGTCTGCCAATCATAATAAAAATTTTGACACCGCAGTAAAAATCATTGAAGAAGCAAAAAAAGCCGGGGCAGATGCTATAAAGCTTCAGACCTATACACCGGAAACCATTACTCTTGACTGTGACAATGACTGTTTCAGGATAAAGGGCACGATCTGGCAAGGGAAAAATCTTTTCCAGCTTTATAAAGAAGCTTTTACACCATGGGAATGGCAGCCAAAATTAAAAAAGATAGCAGATGACCTGAACATCGACCTGTTTTCCACCCCTTTTGATGATACAGCTGTGGATTTTCTTGAAAAGATGAATGTGCCTGCATACAAGATCGCTTCCTTTGAGCTTATTGATCTTCCTTTGCTCAAAAAAGTGGCTGCCACAGGCAAACCGGTGATCATGTCAACCGGTATGGCCAGCCTTGATGAGATAAGAGAAGCGGTCAATGCGCTCAAAGAAAACAACTGCCATCAGATTGCGCTTTTAAAATGCACATCCGCCTATCCGGCCTTACCTGAAGAAGCCAATCTAAAAACGATTCCGGATTTATCCAAAACCTTTAATGTCCCGGCCGGCTTATCAGACCACACCATGGGAAGCACAGTTGCCGTCACATCCATTGCTCTGGGGGCCTGCATCATAGAAAAACATTTCTGCTTAAGCCGCAAAGATTCAGGGCCGGATGCCTCTTTTTCAATGGAACCGGATGAATTCACTCAAATGGTCAAAGACATACGAACCGCAGAAAAAGCCATAGGAAAAGTCAGTTATGAGTTAACAGAGGGGCAGGAAAAAAGCAAAGCCTTTAGAAGATCTCTGTTCGCGGTCGAGAACATTAAAAAAGGGGATTTGTTCACCCCAAAAAACATCCGGTCAATCCGACCGGGCAATGGTCTGCCGCCAAAACACCTTGAGGCAATCCTGGGAAAAAAAGCGAAAACAGATATCCAAAAGGGGACACCTTTGACTTCGGAACTAATCTGTCAAAAATAATAAAGAGAATTTATACGCTTCTGACTTAAGATTAAAAAGGGAAATGAGTTATGACAGATAAAATCTTGGAAAAATTTAGACAGTTATTAGTTCGGGAAGATGGAATTATTGAGAGCGTATATAATTTCCAAGCGTGTGATAAATTTAAAGAAATATTTGACCAGTGCCCTGGACATAAAAGTTTTTTAATAGATATAGATATAAATAACAAAATAATTTTGTGTGTTACTGATAATAGTGATGGCGTGAGAATCAAAATTGGGGATAAATATTTATATATAAAAAAGGGCCCGGTATATAATGAAGATATTTTGAGAAACGATATATACCCGATATTTATTCAGTTGTTATATTTGGGAGTTATTTTCCCATCGAATAAAGATATTCTATCCTATTGGGAAAAGCCTGAAGATGATTTGAATGGAGCTGAATGCTATGCTGCTGAAGACCAATTAGTAAAAAGTAAATATCTTGGAGATATAATAGAAAAATATTGTAAAAATGTAGCATCCGCATTTGAAATAGGGTGTAATATAGGCAGGAATATCAACTATTTAAAAACTAAGATGGGGCTATCTGTCGGTGCTATAGAGATAAGCAAATATGCCATAGAGCAAATGAAAATAAAATATGATGCATTGGCAGATGCCGATATCTACATTGGCAATGCTCCGGAAGTTATTAAAAAAGTTCCGAATCAAGCATATGACATAGTATATAGTATGGCTGTTTTAATGCATATACATCCGGATGTAAAAGAGGATTTTTGGGAAAACATAGTCAGAATTTCAAATAAGTATTTGATTACAATAGAGAATGAGCTTAGATCCTCTGAAAGAAATTGGCATCGAAATTACGAACAGATATTCACTGAACTTGGGTTAAAAAGTATTTATTCTGAAACACTGGGACATGAGCAGTTATTATTCGGTTATCAAGTCAGAATTTTTGAAAAATAAGATACAAAAACATATACCTGAAAACATGGGGATATAAAAATGAACTGGTCGTCAAATATCAAACACATTGGACAATGTCTCCAGCACTTATCTGCACATAATAGTACAAAGGATATCTCTGCAGATGAAGCCTTTGAAAGATTGCTGGATATGACCATGGAAATCAAAAAGCAGAAAAACACCATATTTCTGATTGGCAACGGTGCCAGCGCCTCCATGGCAAGTCATGTTGCCGCTGATCTGGCCAAGAATGCACATGTCCATACAGAAGTTTTTTCCGATTTATCCTTAATAACAGCCATCGCAAACGATACCAGTTATGAAGAGGTCTTTGCAGAACCTTTGCGCCGGCGGATGAAAAAAGGAGATATGCTCGTTGCAATAAGCAGTTCAGGTCAGTCGCCAAACATATTACGCGCAGCCCGAGAAGCCAAAACGCTTGGTGGACTCATTATTACCCTTTCTGCCATGAATGCTGAAAATGAACTAAGGGGATTAGGTCATCTGAATTTTTATATCCCTGCTTCGACATATGGGATGGCTGAAACCTGCCATGCAGCGACGCTTCATTACTGGATAGACAAAATGCTTGCCTCTGCAAACTAAAGAGGCAAAAGGGAAAAATTAAAATGAATGAAAGATTAGTCGTTATCGGGAGCAATTCATTTTCTGGTGCAAGTTTTGTGGATTATGCCATCGGAAAAGGGTTAGAAACTATTGGCATCAGTCGTTCTCCCATGCCAAATCCAATTTTTTTACCCTTTATAAAACATCATTCAAAAACCTTTGGTTTCAATCAGTTGGACCTTAATCATGATTTAGAAAAAATCATGATTAAGATGAATGAGTTCCGCCCGGATTTCGTAGTCAATTTTGCAGCCCAGTCCATGGTTGCCGAAAGCTGGCTGAATCCAGAACACTGGTTTCAGACAAATACTGTGGCAACCGTTAAATTCCACGATAAGTTAAGATCTGCCGACTACTTAAAAAAATATGTTCATGTCTCTACACCGGAAGTATATGGAACCTGCGAAGGCCTGATCCCGGAGAATACCAATTACAACCCCAGCACACCCTATGCCGTTTCCCGGGCTGCAGCAGACATGAGCTTGATGACATTCTGCAAGACCTATGGTTTTCCAGTGACCTTTACCAGAGCGGCCAATGTTTATGGCCCTGGGCAACAACTATACCGAATCATTCCCCGAACCATACTTTTCTTTCTCATCGGGCGCAAACTTCAGCTTCACGGTGGCGGCCATTCGGTCCGCTCCTTTATCCACATCCGGGACGTAGCCGAAGGTACGCTTGGTGCAGCCCGGTCGGCAGATCCCGGAGAAATATATCATTTATCAACCACAAGAAATATTTCCATTAAAAATCTTGTGGAAATGATAGCCGCTCAACTGGGTGTTTCTTTCGAGGAAAATGTTGAAGTTGTGGGCGAACGACTGGGTAAAGATGCAGCTTATCTTCTGGACAGCTCAAATGCCAGAAAAAAACTGCAATGGCAGGATAAAATTACCCTTGAACAAGGCATTGAAGAGACAATTGCCTGGGTGAAAGACAACCTGGAGGAAATAAAAAAACAACCCTTTGACTATATTCACAAACCATAAGGAGAAACAATGCATATTTTAGTAACAGGCGGCTGCGGCTATATCGGCAGTATTCTGACACCAAAACTACTGGATCTTGGCAATCAGGTAACCGTTGCGGATATCCAGTGGTTTGGTAATTTCCTTACAAAACATGAAAATTTAAAGGTCATCAAAGCAGATATCCGAGATGTGGATAACATCCCTATGGAAGGTGTCGATGCAATTATTCACCTGGCAAACATCTCCAATGACCCGTGTGGTGATCTTAATGCAAAACTTGCATGGGAAGTCAATGCCCTGGCCACAATGGGACTGGTGGAAAAAGCCATTGCACATAACGTCAAACAATTCATTTTTGCCAGTTCCGGCAGCGTATACGGAATAAAAGAAGAGCCATCGGTGACCGAAGATCTTTCTTTGGTCCCTATTTCCGATTATAACAAAACGAAAATGATCAGTGAGCGAGTGCTCTTGAGCTATAAAGACCAGATAATAGTTCAATGCATCCGCCCGGCAACCGTCTGCGGCTACTCGCCCCGTATGCGCCTTGATGTTTCTGTAAACATGCTGACAATGCAGGCCTTGGCCAATAAACGCATTACGGTTTTCGGCGGGAATCAAACACGCCCGAACATTCATATTCAAGACATAACCGATGTTTTTATTCATTTTCTGAATTTAAAAGATAAGGCGGCTGGCATATTTAATGCAGGTTTTGAAAACATATCTATTTTGGATATTGCAAAACGGATTACAGAACATGTCCCAGCGGAGACAATTGTGACAGAATCGAACGATCCACGGTCATACCGGCTCAACGCAGACAAATTATTATCGACCGGTTTCCAGCAAAAATATTCTGTAGAAATGGCCATTAAGGAAATTATTGCCGCCTTCAAAAACGGCAAATTAAAAGATGATGAACAAAACTATAATATTAAAACAATGAAAAAACTTGGTTTTTAAAATGAATTCTGCACTCAAAAAAAAGATGTACTTTGATATGCTGCGCATTCGCATTATCGAAGAAAA
Organism: Pseudomonadota bacterium; assembly: GCA_018821535.1. Taxonomy (GTDB): domain Bacteria; phylum Desulfobacterota; class Desulfobacteria; order Desulfobacterales; family Desulfobacteraceae; genus Desulfobacula. The sequence goes on from JAHJLV010000037.1 coordinate 23,457, forward strand.
AATTGCACAGCGTTATTCTGAATGGGAAATGCGCTGTCCTGTTCACCTCAGCATCGGTCAGGAAGCCATTGCCTGCGGAGTATGTGCAAATTTAAACCAGCAGGATTATGTCATGAGCACCCACCGCGCGCATGCCCATTACCTGGCAAAAGGTGGCAGCCTTAAGAAGATGATGGCGGAAATATATGGTAAAGCAACCGGCTGTTCTATGGGCAAGGGCGGGTCTATGCACATCGTGGACCTTGATGCCGGATTTCTGGGATCCACACCCATTGTCGGCGGTGTTATCCCCATTGCCACAGGCGTGGGTTTTGGCATAACGCTTAAGGAAGAAAAGCAAATCTGTGTAGTTTTCATCGGAGATGCATCCACTGAAGAAGGCGTCTTTTCTGAAAGCCTGAACTTTGCGGCGTTAAAAAAACTTCCTGTCCTTTTTGTATGTGAAAACAATTTCTTTTCCGTGTACTCCCCGCTTTCAGTGCGCCAGCCCAAAGACCGGGACAATGTGGCCATTGCAAAAGCCTATGGCATATATGCTGACAAAGGCGATGGCAATGATATCCTGGATATCTATAAAATTACACGAAAAGCGATCTTGCAAATTCAGAAAGGAAATGGACCTGCTTATCTGGAATTTGACACCTACCGCTGGCGTGAACACTGCGGCCCCAATTTTGACAATCACATAGGATATAGAACCGAAGACGAATATCTATCATGGCGGAAACGATGTCCTATTGAAAATTTTGAAAATCAGCTCAAGGAAGAGGGAATTCTCACAACAGTTGAAATAGATAAGATGAACACTGAGATTGAATCAGAAATAGAGCAAGCATTTATCTTTGCTAAAAACAGCAAGTTCCCAGATGCCACTGAGCTTTATTCTCATTTATATGCATGAAATGATGACAAAAGGCCGATAAATGATTCGAGAATTAAACTATACTCAAGCCATATTAGAAGGCACAGACCAATGTATGACAGAAAATCCCGCTGTTTACATTATGGGCCTTGGCGTCACAGACCCGAAAGGCATTTTCGGCACAACGCTTGGATTAAAAGAAAAACATGGGGAAAAGCGCGTTCTGGATATGCCCGTTGCGGAAAATGGGATGACTGGCATTGCCATCGGGTCTGCCCTGACAGGTATGAGACCAATCCTGACGCATCAGCGTATTGATTTTATGCTCCTGTCTTTTGATCAGATCATCAACAATGCTGCCAAATGGCATTATATGTTTGGTGGCAAAATGAAAATACCCCTGGTTATTCGATTGTTGGTCGGTCGCGGCTGGGGACAGGGCCCACAGCACTCACAAAGCCTCCAGGCCATATTCGCACACATCCCCGGTCTTAAAGTTGTCATGCCGACAACACCATATGATGCCAAGGGATTACTTGTCTCAGCAATAAGAGATGATAATCCGGTCATATATATCGAACATCGATGGCTTCACGGCATCTTCGGGCCGGTTCCTGAAGAAACCTATGAAGTACCAATTGGCAAAGCCAAACTTGTCAGAGAAGGAAACGATATAACCATCGTATCCCTGTCATATATGACATTAGAGGCCATAAAAGCGGCTGAGCTGCTTGAAAAAGAAGGCATTCATGCCGAAATTATAGACTTAAGATCCGTTAAACCCATTGATGAAAACACCATCATGACATCCGTGGCAAAAACAGGGAGATTAATTGTAGTTGACGGCACCTGGAAATCTTTAGGCGTCCCCTCTGAGATCATCACTCTGGTAACTGAAAAAATCTTTGATTCGCTTAAAAGCGCTCCAAAACGCATAACATTTCCAGACTTTCCAACACCAACCAGCCCTGCTCTTGCACAACATTACTACCCCAGAGCCATTCACATTATCAATGCCGCACGCAAAACAATGGGCCTGGAAGAAAAAACAGAAGAACAAATGGGCATAACCCAGAACAACCCGCTTGATGTTCCTGATCAATCATTCAAAGGACCATTTTAAAAAATGTCCAAAAATTTTAATCATAAAAACCTAATAACATCAGCAGATAAACAGTGTAACGTCTGCGGCAAGGAGCGCCTTAAAATCGTTATAAATTTACCCGATTTACCGCTTACAGATACCTACTGCAAAGAACCTCCTGAAGAAAAAATAGAATGTTTTGACCAAAAGCTGTTGCATTGTACCAATTGTTTACACTGTCAGCTTGCAAACCAGATCAACCCATCCATTCTATATGGTGACATATATCAATTCCGCACATCTGTGAGTCAAACCGCTCGTCATGGCACAGAGCTATTCATAAAATATATTGATGATATCTGTCATCCGTCATCTTTTTCTACGGTTTTGGATTTAGGCTGCAATGATTTATACTTACTGAACAATATCAGACACAAAGCAAAAAAATGCATCGGCATAGACCCGATCTGGGCAAACCGGGAAAAGGAAGTGAATGAAAAAGATTTTACCGTTTATGGCTTTAATATTGAAGAAATTGATCTTGGCAACATTTTAGAAGAAAGCCCGGATTTAATTCTTTGCAGACATACGTTAGAGCACATCGGTAATCCAAAAGCCGTTTTAGAAAAACTCATATCCGTAAGTGCTGACAATGCCCTGTTTGTTTTTGAAGTACCCGGTTTTGATACACTTTTAAAAAAAATGAGATTTGACCAGGTATTTCATCAGCATTTACAATATTTTTCATTAAAGTCGATGATGCAACTGATCAAAGAATTGAATGCAACATTTTTAGGTTACCGTGAAAATTATCATGATTGGGGCTCTTTTACGATTGCATTCAGTAAAGATCGTTCTGCTGAATCAAGAGAGAACAAAGTTAAAATCCCAGACTGGGACAGTTCACAGATAAAGAAAAACTATGAATTATTCAAATTGCAGATGGAAACTGCAAATACAATATTAGATAGATTCAAAGGAGAACGACTCTATGGTTATGGTGCGGCTCAAATGCTCCCCATCCTCTCGTACCACATGAAAAATGATTTTTCTGGCCTGATATCTATTTTGGATGATGACCCTGCCAAAGACGGCCTTGGTTATGGCAATCTGCCGGTAAAAATTGAACATCCAAAGCATATTAATGATCTTGAAGATGCGACATTACTGATCACAGCCATAGACAATGTGAATCCGATAATGAAAAAATTGTTAAACATTCGACCCAGACATATCATCCATCCGTTTCACATTATTTAAACTTTCAAAGGAAATATTTCATATGAATCTTGGATTGGCAGGTAAAAGAGTAATCGTAACAGGGGCAGGCAGAGGAATTGGCAAGGCCATCTGTTTATGCCTGGCTAAAGAAGGTGCCATTATTGCAGCAGCATCCCGCACTGCCGGTGATATTGAAAAATTACTGGGTGAGTTAGGAGGCGAAAAAGAAGGACACATGGGTGTGGCAATAGATCTGGAACCTGATGGTGCACCTGAAAAATTTGTAAACATATTAAAAGAGGGCGGATTTTCTCCAATCGATATTGTTGTGCATAATCTTGGCGGGACATTAGATATTAAAGATCCTTTTTGCTCTCTGTCTGACTGGCGGAGACTTTACCGGTTTAATTTTGAAATTCCAGTTGAATTAAACAATATCCTCGTACCCGGCATGCAGACCAGAAAATGGGGCCGTGTTGTTCATATCTCTTCAATTTCAGCCATGGAAAACCATGGACCGGTTACATATTGTGCGATGAAGGCTGCACTGACCGCTTACAGCAGAAGCCTTGGCGGCGTTGTTGCTCCTGATGGTGTTGTCATCTCTGCTGTTTTACCCGGCGCTGTTTTCACCGAGGAAGGGTATTGGGACATCACCTCTAAGGAAAACCCGGAGCATGTAAAAAAATTCCTTACGGAAAGGCAACGAATTGGCCGTTTTGGAACAACATCTGAAATCGGAAACTATGTTACATTTCTATGCTCAGAACTGGCATCGTTCAATACAGGCAGTATTGTGCCAGTGGATGGCGGCCAGGGAAGAGGATATTTTGGTCAATAATTTTTTTTATTTAAACTAATTTAGGGGATTTATTATGACAAATAAACCACCGAGCTTCACAAATGCAATGCCCTTTTCACCGCTTCTTGGCAGACAGGGATTGCTTTTATGGATAAAAGAATTCCTGGACAAAACGAATATAGATGGCTTTTATATAGAATATGGTGTGTTCAATGGTGAATCTCTAAAAGAAGCTTTTTATGCCCTGAGAAATCAGGTGAATAAGTACATCGGCTTAGATTCATTTGTGGGACTTCCTGCGCTTTCCCATGAGATAGACCAGACAAGCCTGGAATTACACCCCCATTTCACACAGGGACAATACCAGTCAAAGGGATATGATTTTGTGAAAACCAATATTCTTTCGACAGGGTTAGAAGAAGATAAGCTTGTTTTATATAAAGGTTTTTTTGATGTGTTGCTCACACCAGACCTGTCATCTTGCTTAAAATCGACAGAAAACGGAAAAGCCGCTGTCATCCATCTTGATGTTGATTTATATGAGAGCACCATACAGGCTTTGGAATTCAGCTATCCTTTTATGCAAACCGGTTGCTGGCTTCTTTGTGATGATTACTGGTGTTACGGTGGCGCATCCGCTTTTGGCACCCAAAAAGCGTTAAAAGATTTTTTGAACACACACCCGGATATTCTTTTTCAGGAGTATTGTTCATATCGCGGATGGTCAAAAGCATTTTTAATAGAAAAGCTGTAATCATAGAGGAGATATATAACAAGTGAATACACGATTACGAAAAAAAATTGTAGACATGGTTGTTGAAGGTAAAGACGGCCATATTCCCAGTGCATTTTCAATCGTTGATATTATTTCGATATTGTATAAAGACTTTCTGAATTTCGATTCAAAAAAACCACTGTGGGAAGATCGTGATTATTTCATATTAAGCAAAGGCCATGGCTGTTTAGCTCTTTACGTTGTTCTTAAAGACCATGGGTTTTTAACTGAAAATGACCTCAAATTTTTTTGCAAACCAGAGGGGATTTTAGGCGAACACCCGGATTGCACCAAGGTCCCCGGAGCAGAGGCCTCTACAGGTTCTTTGGGACATGGATTGCCCTTTGCCGTCGGCATAGCGCTGGGGTTAAAAATTCAAGGGAAGAAAAACAAGATATATGTCCTTGTCGGAGACGGTGAATGCCATGAAGGTACGATATGGGAAGCGGCCAATGTGGCAAATAATCTGCAATTGGGCAATCTTTGTGTGATTGTTGATTGGAATGGTTCAGCCGCCCAGTTAATGCCGCGCGATGATCTTCCTGCCAAATGGAAAGCGTTTGGATGGAATGCGAGCGTAACTGACGGGCATACAGAAAAAGACCTGAAATCAGCACTGAATGAAATTACATTTAAAGCAGAAGGTTCGCCTTCTGTAATTCTTGCAAAAACAGTAAAAGGCAAAGGCGTCCCGCTGATAGAAGGACATGGCCCATGGCATCATCGGATACCGAATAAAGAAGAGTACAATATTATAATGGAGGCGCTTTCATGAGCAATAAATCAATGAGACAGCAGTTTGCCGATACGATGCTTGATATCGGGCAAAAAGATGATCAATTGGTTGTTCTTGTTGGCGATATAAGTCATTTCATATTACAACCCTTTGCAAAAGCGTGCCCGGGTCGTTACTATAATATAGGTATTTGTGAGCCAACAATCATAAGCATGGCTGCAGGTCTTTCAAAGGTAAAAATGCATCCGGTAATACATACGATTGCACCGTTTCTTCTTGAAAGAGGTTTTGAGCAGATCAAACTTGATTTTTGCTACCAGCAACTGGGCGGCAATATCATCACTGTCGGTTCAGCCTTTGATTATTCAAATCTGGGGTGCACCCATCACTGTTACGGAGATTTTGCCTTACTGAAAACACTGCCCAGAACCCAGATATTATATCCCTCAAGTACCAGCGAATTTGACATCCTGTTCAGACAGGCATATCAGAATGATTTTCTAACCGTTTATCGGCTCCCTTCCGAAAGTCATGATTTCCATTTTAAACCGGCAGATATTAAACTGGGAAAAGGTATTAAGATAAAAGAAGGAAACAACTTGACAATTATCGTAACCGGACCACATCTCAAGATTGCTGTTGCCGCAGAAGACAGTTTAAAGAATAGTGGATGGGATACCGAAATTATTTATATTCACACCATCAAACCGCTTGATGAAGAAATGGTGTTTAACAGTATTAAAAAGACAAAAAAGGTGCTTGTTATTGAAGAGCACATGCAAAGTGGTGGTTTAGGCGACAGTGTCCTTCGAGCCATAAAAGATATAAATGATTTTCAATTTGAGTCGTTAGCTATTCCGGATATGTTTGTGACAGGTTATGGAACATACCAGGATCATTGCAACACGCTTGGATTTACAAAAGACGGGATCGTGTCCAAAATCACTACTTCATTTAACAAAGAATCCTGACGATATAATATATCTATAAACAACTGGAAATATAAACGACATACAAAAACGGAAACATACATATGGCTGAAATAAATTTGCTCAATACTCATCCTGCAGCTCATCGGGATTATGATAAAAGGGCTGCAGAAAAAACACCTGAAATTATTGCTTTGGCCAAACAATTTGAGAAAGATTTTTTTGATGGTGACAGAAAGTCAGGTTACGGAGGCTATAAATACGATGGCCGATGGAAGGCTGTTGCCAAAAAAATGCATGATTTTTATAGTCTTCCTGCTGATGCCTCAATTCTGGACATAGGATGTGCAAAGGGATTTTTATTGAACGATTTCAAAGAATTCATGCCGGATTGCACTGTCGCCGGGATAGATGTCAGTAAATATGCAATTGAAAATGCCATGTCTTCGGTTAAACCCTTCCTGGAAATTGCAAGCGCTGAAAATCTGCCCTACCCGGATAACAGCTTTGATCTGGTTATCTCTATTAATTCGATCCACAACCTTCCGATTGATCGTCTCAAAACAGCGCTGAAGGAAATCCAGCGAGTTTCTCGAAAGCATAGTTATATAACAATTGATGCATGGCGGAATGAAACAGAAAGAATCAACCTCTACAAATGGGTTCTCACTGCAGAAACCATGATGCACGTAGACGACTGGAAAAAACTTTTTAAGGAAGTTGGCTATACCGGTGATTATTGGTGGTTTATAGCCGATTAACCAAAAAAAATATCAGACCGGAGCCTGTGCAGAAATGCGCTTATGAAGGAGCAGCAGACAATTGGAAAATATTTCAAAATTTGTTGAACTTGTTAATAAAAATATCTGGGAAACAAAATTATCCAAGATACCGCCGCAGATATATATCGGCGTTCAGGATGGATACTGCAATCTGAAATGTCCGATGTGTTTCATACACTCTGAATCCAACACAACATCCGATACGTCTAAATATAAAGGTATCATGCCTTTTGAAAACTATTGCAAAATCTTAGATGAATTAAAGGGCAGCAATACCACTATTAATCCTTACAGATTCACCGAGCCACTGTTAATAAAGAATTTACGTGACTGTATCATTGCAGCCAAAGACAGAAATCTATCTATTGCATTAGACACCAATGGCCTTTTATTAACAAAAGAAATGGCTGATTTTTTCGTCAAAGAGGGACTTGATTCAATCATGTTCAGTATTGACGCCATGACCAGTGATACATTAGCAAAAGTAAGAGGCGTAAGACAGATAGAAAAAATAAAGGCTTCGGTCTTTATGATGCTGGAAGCACGGGGAAATTTATCCTCGCCAAGAATAGGCGTGTCATTTGTTGAATCAGAATCCAACCATCATGAAAAACAGGAATTTATCGATTACTGGATCAATCATGTGGATGTCATCCGTGTAAATAAAATGTTTGATGGCAACAAGGTAATAAAAGACCTTAGCATACCCAAAAAAAGATTTCCCTGCTATGCCCTGTACAGCAAAATGGTCATAAACTTTAACGGGGATGTTACTATTTGCACAACCGATGCATTTAATGTTCTAAACGTCGGCAATGTGTTTACGGACGGCGTTCTCAATGTATGGAACAGTCCGGCATTAAATAAAATACGCCAGTATCATGAAAGTGGTCAATTTGAAAAACTGCCTTTTTGCAAAGAATGTAACCTCTGGGCGGACAGCTCATATCAAGATTCTACAGAAAACGGCATACTCATAAGAAAATCCCAATCGGTTACCTATTATAACAGATTGGATAGAATAGAGACCTGGAAACTACAGCAAAAAGGCCGAAGCAGCAATACCAAGGCATGATTTAAAATAAACGGGGCTGAATATGAAAAAACTTGTTCTTGCTTATCCAAACCAGCGATGGAAGAAAACCGATGCCAATACCAACTGGGATTTAAGTCCATCAATGCTTTGTTTGCTTGCAGCAATGGTAAAAGACATTGTTGAAGTTCAAATTATCGATGCGCATTTCTACAACTTATCTATTGAGGAATTTAAAAAACAGCTGATTGAAGGTGATCCTGATTATGTCGGCATATCCGTTTTAACCACCGAATATGCTGAAATACTGGATACAGCGGCAGCAGCGATTAAGGAAACAAATCCTGATATCATAATCATTGCAGGTGGTGTCCACGTAACCATGGAATATAAAAGGGTGATGGAAAATACAGACATTGATTTTGCTGTCAGAGGAGAAGGAGAGTATGTCCTGAGAGATTTGCTGCAATATTTAGTTTATAATAAAACATTTCCCGAAAATGGATTGGTTTATCGCAAAAATGGAAATATTATTGCTCAAAACCAGGCCTTTGTTTCTGATCTGGATAGCTTGCCCTGGCCTGATTATGAACTGATAAAATTTGAAGATTATATCAATAAAGGCCCAAGGATCGGTCCGCACAGGCCTCCGGCATATCCATATCTTATGATCGCCGGTACCCGGGGCTGTCCTTTCGGTTGTTCCTTCTGTCAGGTTGAAACGATCTCCGGCCGAAAAGTCAGGCATAGAAATCCTGAAGATTTTATAAATGAATTGATCTTTTTAAAAGAGCGATATGGTATAAAGTCTATCATTTTTGTGGATGACAACATTGTCATGGCTAAAAAATTCTTTGTCAGAGTTCTCGAATTATTTATAGAAAAAGAACTCAACATGCAATTCATCATAGGTGCTTTTGCAATTTTTCTATTGACGGACGAACTTCTTGAACTCATGGCCAAAGCCGGTTGCGTGGGTGTGAATGTTGCAATAGAATCAGGAAACGATCGTATATTGAAAGAAGTCATTCACAAGCCTGTCAATCTTGAAGATGCTAAAAAAATGATTGGCATGATCAAGCGTAAGGGATTATTCTGTCTTGCAAATTTTATCATAGGATTTCCTGGAGAGACCTGGGCTGAAATACGAGAGACCATTCATTACGCAGAAATATGTGGGGCTGATTATGTAAAAATATTTGTTGCAGTTCCCCTTAACGGAACAAAAATGCGTGATATAGCGGTCGAACTGGGTGTCCTGCCAGATAAAAACAACATTAATGTTGACTGGAGGTATGCACAGATTGTTTCTGATGAATGGACATCCAGGGATGTTTCAATATTACGAGTTTATGAATGGGACAGAATAAACTTTTCCAGCCCGGAACGACGCAAAAGAACAGCCGAACTCTGGGGAATCGATGAACTCGGGATGGAAAAAATAAGAAAAGAGACAAGAGATGCTCTGACATTTGAATCGATTTCTGCGCAAGTTTAAAACAGCCACAAAAGGAGTTGTTACGTGAAAACAACAGCAGCCGTACTGACAGAAATAAACAAACCCCTGCAAATTGAAGAACTATCAATCCCGCCTTTAAAAAAAGGTCAGGTTCTAATTAAGGTTGCCTATAGTGGCATATGCCATTCGCAGTTAAATGAAATTCGAGGTATGAAAGGTGAGGACAGATTTCTTCCGCATACCCTTGGACACGAAGGCTCTGGTATTGTTTTAGAAACCGGCCCGGATGTTACCAAAGTCAAACCAGAGGATCATGTGGTTCTTACCTGGATAAAGGGCAATGGACATGACGTGCCTTCAACTCAATATATAAGAAAAAACGGTTCCTTTGTTAATTCAGGTGCAATATCGACCTTTCTAAGCCATGCCATCATTTCAGAAAACCGCCTTGTATCCATAACAAAACAGATGCCTTTAAAAGAATCCGCACTTTTAGGCTGTGCCATACCAACCGGAGCAGGCATCGTCAACAATACTGCAAAGATAAAACCCGGGCAGACCGTGGCTGTTTTTGGCTGTGGTGGCATCGGGCTCAGCGCCATACTCATGGCGGGCAGTATAAACATGACAAACAAAACCAATTGCACAACGATCATTGCCATAGATATCATGGATACAAAATTAAACCTTGCCCAGACTCTGGGTGCAACCCATATCATCAATGCGCATAAAACTGACTCTTTAAAATCAATTCTGGACATTACAAATGGACAAGGTGTTGATTTTGCCATAGAAGCTGCAGGTCTTTGTGAAACCATGGAAACCGCTTTCTGCTGCGTTAAAGATAATGGCGGCCTTTGTATCTTAGCAGGGAATCTTCCCCATGGGAAAACGATTCAAATAGACCCTTTCAATCTGATCAAAGGCAAACGGATTGTCGGCACCTGGGGAGGAGAAACAAGTCCGGATTATGATATCCCGTTATATGAAAAATCGATTCTTTCAGGGAAAATTGATCTAAAACCCCTTATCACACAAAACTACCTCCTGCCGCAAATAAATGATGCCGTACGGGAAATGGAAACAGGTGCCGCAGGCCGAAGCCTGATTAAATTACATGATGCATCATAGGCACACAAATCGCGCTAAGGAAGAAATGACATGTTAAGGAAAACCTCTCAGGATGCTCTTCAATTCATCAGGGATGAAACAAAAGGGAAAAAACGAATCGTTTTTGTTTCAGGCTTTTTTAATATTGTTCACCCCGGTCATTTAAGAGTTCTCAGATTTGCTGCAGAATGTGGTGACTATCTGGTTATAGGTGTCCATGCGGATCTTTACGGAAATGCTCTCATCGATGAAAAAACCAGATTAGAGGGGGTTCATGCGATAACGCTTGTGGACTATTGCTTTATCCTGGAAGATACACCACAGGATTTTGTAAAAGCCCTTAAGCCGGATATTGTTGTAAAGGGAAAAGAACATGAAAAAGATTTCAATCCTGAGGCAGAGGTTGTAAAGGAATACGGCGGTCAAATGCTTTTCTCCTCTGGTGATATGAGTTTTTCCCTTGCAGAGTTGCTTCAGGACGAAAGCCAACGACTGGTATCAGGTTCTTTTGCCAGAAATGAGGCATATATGGCCCGGCATCAATTTAACTGGTCTGATCTGGACAAGATATTAAAGCAGTTTCAAAAATTAAAGGTACTGGTTATCGGCGAAACTATTGTAGATGAATATATCACCTGTGATGCCATGGGAATGAGTCAGGAAGACCCCACAATTGTAGTGACACCAGTGGGTGTTGAACTCTATCTTGGCGGCGCTGGAATTGTTTCCGCCCATGCGAGCAATCTTGGAGCCGAGGTTTCATTTTTCTCCATCAGCGGAAAAGATGAAATGGCTTCGTTCATAAATGAAAAACTTTTTTCTTATGGAGTTAATACCCATATTTTCCAGGATGAAAGCCGCCCCACTATCCTGAAACAACGATACAGAACTTCGGGGAAAACGCTTCTTAGGGTCAATCATTTAAGACAACATCCCATCAGCCAGGAATTACAAAAAAAAATACAGGAAAGCCTCCTGGATATGATCCCGGACCAGGATCTGATCATTTTTTCAGACTTTAACTATGGCTGCCTGCCCCAACCCCTTGTAAACAGAATTGTTGCCAGATGCCGACAGGAAAATGTCATGATGGTTGCAGACAGCCAGTCTTCCTCCCAGATAGGCGACGTGTCACGATTTAAGCATACAATATTAATGACACCGACGGAAAGAGAAGCCAGACTGGCATTAAAGGATTTTGAATCCGGCCTTGTTGTTCTTGCTGAAAAACTTCGAACCAAATCCAAAGCAGATAATGTTTTTATTACCCTGAATGAAGAAGGGTTATTGATTCACGCGAACGGATCAATAAAAACACCTTTTTTTACCGATCGCATTGATGCCATGAATAAGGCACCCGTTGATCCGGCTGGAGCCGGAGATTCTCTTTTAACGTGTTCTGCCATGGCCCTGGCATCCGGGGCGGATATCTGGCAAAGCGCCTATCTGGGATCTGTGGCCGCAGCTTGCCAGGTAGGAAGGAATGGGAATATCCCCTTGTCGACAAAAGATATGTATCTTGGAACACAATTATGAAAGCACTGTTATTATCGGCCGGGTTAGGCACACGACTAAAGCCTTTAACCGACTCGATCCCCAAATGCCTGGTCCCAATTAAGGGGGAACCTTTACTGAAATATTGGCTTGATCTGCTATGCAAGGCAGGCCGGATCCCTGTAATGATAAATCTTCATTATCTTTCAGAGCAGGTTGAAGCATATATCAAATCAAGCCCATACCAAGAAAATATCAAGACTGTTTATGAAAAGCGCCTCCTGGGGACAGCGGGAACTCTTTTAAAAAACAGAACTTTTTTTGAAAATGACCAGATATTTCTGGCCCATAGTGACAACCTTTCAATCTTTGATTTACATGAGTTGATTAATGCACATAACTCACGACCTGACCAATGCGAGATCACCATGATGACGTTTGAGACAGAAACACCACAATCCTGTGGAATTGTTGAACTTGATAAAGATAATATTGTTTGTGCATTTCACGAAAAAATCAATAACCCTCCGGGGAATCTGGCAAATGGTGCTGTTTATATCCTTGAACCTTCGATCCTTGATTTTCTGAAAGACCTTGGAAAGGATGAAATAGATTTCAGCACCGAAGTGTTACCGTATTATATAGGAAGAATATTTACATTTCACAACAGTCAGTATCATAGAGACATCGGTACAATGGAAAGTTACAATAAAGCTGTTCAGGATTTTCTCAATTGATACTATTTATCAGAATCTCGACTACTTGATGTATTTTAAGATATCTTATAAGTTTAAAAATGACTTATTAAAACCCGATATCAGTCAAGATTTATGGTACAAAACAGAACAGGAGAAAAATGGCAGAGAACCAGATTATTAAGGAACAACTCTTACTATCCATAAGAGAAAAAATGCTGTGCAAAGAAATTGAGAGCGCTGTCAGTGATCTCAATTTACTTATAACAAGCCTTGATTCAAGGGATGATATCCTGAAAAACATGCATCTTTTAGGATACATTCTCATCATCGCAGGAATACCAGACATGCCTATCCGTAACCTTTTAAGATCAGGGTCAAAAATAATACTTGCGCAAAAAGGAATTGAAACTCTTTTTCAATACTGGGTGGGGTTTCAGGATCTGGACAGTGAATTATACCCAAACATTACTGATATCCCGGAAATAATGTTATCGGATTACGCTGAAAAAATTGATACTTCCGCCATGTTCAATAAAAACATAGCCTGGCTTTCAAAATATAACAAAAAATTTCTTAGGGATGGGTTTGAAGGCTCTGATTATAACTGGGACAAGCTTAGCAGTATAGTTGAATCTGCCTACAAAACAACCCATTCTATTTATTATAGAATGAACCAGAAATGGTATGTGTGCAAGACCGGAGACAATGCATCTGAAGATAATAAATCTATCTCGATCATTTACCATATCCATGATCCGGCATACATGTATGAAGTGCTCACCCAGCATAACACCAGAGTTCTATATAATAATACAAGCAAACATGATCGCTATATCATTATCAATTTCCATATCACATCCATTGTCTTGCAACTATTTCCCTTTTCTCAGCTGGATACCGGGAATTACTGGTTCCATTTTTTACTGGAAACCAAATGGAAAAAAAGATTGACCCAATTTGGAAAAATTGGGTATGCGCTGCCTAAAAAAGTTATCAGCCAGGAAAAACACCTAAATAATATACTTTTATTTAATAATGAATTAGGTTTTTATATTGATAACCATTTGTTTGACAAAAGCATGATCCAATTACAGAAAAGATATACGCCCCAATACCTGGAACAGTTAAGGAAAAAACACCAAAAAGATTTATCTGACGTTCGTATTCTGATATTTGCCTCACGCTATTCTACGTATACGCAATATGCATGCGAAACATTGGATAAAGGTTTTAAAAAAATAGGATGTAAATCCTTGTTGCTGAAAGAAAGAAAATTCCAAGGCACCGGGTTTAAAGTTGAGTTTATACTCAGGATCATCAAAAACTTCAGGCCAGACATGCTCCTTTCAATAAACAATTTCAGGCATGACTGGGCCGTTGGAATGCTGCCTTATATTCCTTATATCACATGGATTCATGACCCGCCGGAAACACTTGCAAGCCCCTGCCTTGCAATAACGGATAATGATTTTCTATTTGCAGCATCCAATCTTCGGATCAAAGAACTGCCTGAGGTTTTTCCCATATTAAAAAATCATCCAATAGAATTATTGCCAATGGTTAAAGATATTGATAATAGTTATCCTATCGTAAAAGAGAAAAAATATGATATCGGATGCATAACTCATCTTTACCTGATTCCCGAAGTTATCAGTTATTATGAACCTGAAAAACGAACAGATTCAGCAAAAGAGCTGCTTGTCCACAGATTATTAAAGCAAATGGAAAAGCTTGAGCCCTTTGAAATTGCATCCATTCTTGTATCAAAAGACAAATCTCTTGAATTTGTTCAAAGAGGAGTAACAGACCTGAATATCAGTCTGTCCGGAAAATTAGAAGTCAAAGACCCGCTTGTGGCTGACACCTTCAGATTTGGCATTGGACAATTTCTGCAAAAAACACTTTCGGTCAGATACTTGATAGAAGAGGGGTTTACCAATATTTTTCTTGGCGGGTTTGGATGGAGTGAACTCTCTTTTTTCAAACCATATGCTGCAGGACAAATAGCGCATCACGATCTTCCTTCTATTTCAAACAATATCGCAATTAATATCAACCCCACTGCGGAAAATACATTTCATCCAAGAATCGGTGAAATGTTCGAGGCAAACAGTTTTGTCATGTCCTCATGGAAAGGAGATGCTGACACCCTTCCAATAACCGATTGTTTCATAGAAGATGAAGAAATTGTTTTGTATAAAACCTATAAAGATTTGGTAAAAAAAACGAAATACTATCTGGAGCATCCAGAAGAAAGAGAGACCATCACTCAAAAAGGAAAAGAAAAATTTATCCGGATTTTTTCTCCGGAAATCGGATGTAAAACCATTTTGAATCATGTTCTGGGAATTGATCCCGCAGGATAAAAGGTCATTCCTGTTTGAGTATTTTAAATCAGCATTTTTTAAACAGGAATTCTGACAGGGATATTGGACTGATATAATTCTTCTTTAATCTGGGCTGGTGTATATTGTGAAAAATGAAAAATATAGGCAGCTGCAAGGGCATCTGCGCCGTTTTTAATTGCTTCAGTGCCATGGTGTGGCTTACCCATCCCGCCATTAATAATCACAGGAATCTGCAGTTGATCTTTAAATAGACGCAAGAGTTCCAGATCATACCCTTTCTGTGTACCTTCATTATCCACGGACGTCAAAAGGATCTCCCCGGCCCCCATGGTTTCGTATTCTTTTGCCAATATCAGCGGGTCTATGTCCAGCACACCTTTTTTTTTATTGAAAACACGGTATTGCCCATTCACTTTTTTTACATCTATAGAGCAGACAATACATTGAGATCCGAATATTCTGGAAGATTGCCTGATAAAGCTTTGATCCTCAATTGCTTTGGAATTAATGGATATTTTATCTGCTCCGGCATTCAACACCTTATATATACCGTCAATATCTTCTATCCCTCCGCCGATAGTCAGCGGCATGAAGCATTCATCGGCCATATCAGAAATAATTTCCGTATTGATCTGTTCATTTTTCAAACTGGCATCAATATCCAGCACGATCAACTCATCGACATTCCTGGCATTATACACCCTTACGGTTGCTGTCGGGTGCCCGATTGTCCGGAACGAATCAAATTGAATACTTTTAACAAGCTGCCAGTCCTTTAACAACACACACGGTATTAATCGATGTTTCAGCATAAACCCGTCATCTGTTCAGATTTGCAAAATTTTTTAGAATCTCCAGTCCGAATTTCTGACTTTTTTCAGGATGGAACTGGCAGCCGAAAATATTGTCTTTGTTTACGGATGATACAAAATCAATTCCATAGTCTGTAACAGTGGTTGCGCCCTGGGTTCCGGATTCAAAATAATATGAATGCACAAAATAAAAATCCGTCTGGTCTGGAATGTTTTTAAAAAGAACATTGGGTTTGATAAACCGTATATTATTCCACCCCACATGGGGAACTTTTAATTTCCCAGAATTAAATTTTACAACATCCCCCTTAATCCAGTTAAGACCGGGGGTTTCTTCCACTTCATAACTTCTGCTGCCGATCAACTGCATCCCTAAACAGATGCCAAGGAAAAACTTTTTATTTTGAAGGACTTGTTCATTTAAAAGCGCAATCAGGCCGAATTGTTTCAAGTTCTCCATTCCCTCTTTAAACGCCCCGACACCGGGCAATACAATTTTATCCGCACGCTTTATAATATCATGGTCTTTGGTGATCACAACATTGGCACCTATCTTCTGAAAGGCTTTTTCCACGGATCTTAGATTCCCCATGCTGTAATCGATAATGGCTATCATATTATCTGACGAGATACTCATCTTTTCTGATTAATGACCCGTCGATATCTTTTAAAAACTTTCTGTTCTCATCTCTTTTAAATATTTTCTTATTGGTAAAAGAATCCATAATCTGCTGCAATTCTTCCATTGAAAAGCCGGTGTATTTTAAATATTCTGCGATGGCCTTTCTTGGCGGGATGCCGTCATATCTGTTTACCAGCCGGACGCCTTCCTCCCGGCTGATATACCCCAGGCGGATATCCAGACAGGCATTATCTGTGGCCCTGCCAAAACCATATTTTAAATATTTAAAATAATCATGCAGATGGTTACTGTAACAATCCAGATTTTCAAAATTTTCATAGGTTGTTTCAACGGGCCTGATGGTTGTTGAAAACCCATGGCTGCGGGATGTTTTCAAAATTTCCCTCAGATCCCATTTGAAATAATATCCTAAAAACAGCCCGGTCACGCCAACCCTTTTGATATCTTCTTCTTCAGGATAAAAATACAAAGACAGATCCCGTCGGGTTATTCCATCCACCCCGATCATATCGGAGATTCTGTTGCCCAAAAGGCCCCCGAATTCTTCTAACCACTGCCTGTCCAATGTATGCCGGGTTTTGCTTGCAGCAGGCCCGCCATATTCTATCTGGGGACTCTCCCCCCAGATAATCAGCGGGATATTGAATTTTATTGCAAAATGAGGGACCACGGTAAAAATACCCAGATGATTCTGCCACTCCGGGTCTCCAACCCTTTTTACCGCTTCTTTGGCCAGTTTTTTATACACAACAGGGTTTCTTTTGATATGAATCAAATCAACACCCAGATGATTTAAATTGTCCAGATTTTTGCGACCCACTTTTGTGGGGATGGTTGGTTCAAAACAGACACACAAGGGATTTAATCCCAGCTCCAGAACTTTAATAACAATATAGGTTGAATCTTTTCCGCCACTGACACCGATAACGCAATCATAATCATGATTTTTCTTATATTTGGCAACAATGGTTAAAAACTGGTTTTTTCTTTTTTCCCAATCAATTCTATCATTTTTGGCCATCTGGGAACGGCAGGCATCACACACGCCCTGGTCATCAAAATGCAGGTCTGGTTTGGTATCAGGCATCACACACTGGGTACAGAATCTCATTTCATCTCTCCTAAAACCACCTGTAATTTATATCCCATCAATCTTTCATTTAATTGAGCCTCATCAATCAGGCCGGGGATGTTTATTTTGTTGTCAATACTTCCCAGATAAGGATCTTCGTAATTCAGATAATTATTGATCACGCCGATTTCAGATATAACCGTCTGGATATCCAGTATTTTCAACCCACATTTGTCTGCAAGCTGTTTTATGGTGTTCACACCATACAGATTGACATGTTCAAGACCGTCAAACATATTGCATTTTTCCTGTAATATCCTGGCTGCCAATGAATCAGAACTTGGAATCTGTAAAAATATCACTCCTTTTTCAAACAGCATTTTTTTCATCATATTTAAATAAAACGCACCATCTTTTATGTGCTCAAACACATCCCATAAGGTTATGGCATTGAATCGGGTTTCAAATTTTATTTTTTCAAGAAGCTGGTTATATACATGATGCCCTCTTTTACAGGCCATGGAATATTCCTGAACATTCAATTCAACACCCCAGGTTTTCCATGTCCTTTCCCTGGCAATATCAAGAAATATACCTGACGAACATCCAATATCAAGAATATTTCCTTTGGAAGAATATTTTTCAATACTGTCCAGCCCCTTATTATACAGTTTTTCGTAAAAAGGGTCCCCGTCTTCAACAAGTTCTGCCTGAACAGAATGATTTTTATCATAATAATCGTTAAGTGCCTGGTCTGTAAAAACAGGATTAACATACACCATGCTGCAACTTACGCATTTGACATACTGTCCGCCTTCTTTTGCAAAAAGAGCGATATATTCACCCTGGCTGCAGACAGGACAATTTCTGTTTTCAAGAAATTGTGTCTGAAACAGTCCATTTTCAGGATTTATATATTTTTCATGACTGGCAATACTTGCATTCCATAGTTTTTTTCTTTGATCATGCAGCTCTTTTACGGTCAGATTCATATGTTTTCCTGAAAATAAAATTTTATGATATTCATTAGTTTCGGTAACAGGCCTGTGAAAATTTAGTCTGCCAACCATTATTGCAGTATAAAAGCCTTTATTTCCCAGCGCTTAATTTTTTAAACTGCTGATAGGCTTCCCGGGCTGCCTCAAGCTTGCCAAGTTTTGTGTGACAGTCTCCAATATCTTTTAAAACAGAAATGTTTTCAGGCGCTGCGATAAAATACTGTTCATATGCCAGCAAAGCACCATTATAATCATTCTGAGACTGAAGATTTTTTCCCATATTATACCAATAAACAGCATACTGTCTGTCCAGGCTCACCGCCGTTGTTAAATATTTCAGCCCTGAATCAAAATCCTGCACGGCAAAATTAATATCTGCCAATGTTATATAAATATCAGGATTCCGGGGCATAACTGAAAGTGCTTTTTGATAATGATTCAATGCATCTGAATACATTTCTCTATCCACCAGTATTTTCCCATAAAGGAGATAAATGCTGGTGATTGTCTCCTTTTTCAAACAAGTTTGAATCTGTGCTTCTGTATCTATGAGATCAATCCAGTTTTTTAAAGATTTTTCACAGGCATCCAGGTTTTTTTCTTTAAAATCCTGCTCGTTCTTTGCTAAATCATTTTCTACGATTTTCCTGAATTTACTGGTGATAGAACCGTGCCCAGGATAGCATTTCAATCCCTTCAAAAGCAGAAATTTCACAATTGAACTGCCAAAATCCACATATGTACTGCCAAGACCTGCCAGCTTATAATAATTATCCGCTATTTGATTTCGTTTTTCATCAATTTTTCTAATATAAGACTCATCACACGCCACTGATAATTGAAATTGTTTTTCTGCGGTATTATAATCCCCGTGATATAAGGCGATAACCCCATAGTAATAAGGGGTTATGGGGTTAGATTCCCCTATCACTGAAGCATATCTATCCAGCAATTTTTCCAGCAGCACATAATTACCCGATTGGAAATATAATTCTGCAAGTTCAAAAACCGCATTCAGAGGGTTTTCTGATTTTTCAATCTGCTCCAGTTTTAATTTTTCATCATTGTAATATGAGACCAATTCATTTAATTGCTTTTTAAAATGCTCCAGATTATTCATCCGGATCTGATTCACTTTATCGATACGCTCCACACTCCCTAAAAGCCATTCCATATATTTTTCCGGAATACCCTCAAGTTTTCCAATATTCTGCTTTTCCCTTTCATCCTGCCTCAGCCCCTCAATGGTCATCTCATCAAAAATTGACCATAACTGACTTTTATCCGCTTTCTTATGACATACTTCAAGGTCAAAAATTTTCTTTTGAAGCGCTGCGGGCAATTCAGGAAAAGAGCAGGTTTTCCCGGAGCCCTTTTTGAGATTGATCAAAGCCTTTCGAACCGGTCCTGATAATCTGTCTGCTTTTTTAATGATTTTTTCAAGTCTTAATATTTCCTTAATCGTGGATTGAACTGACTGCAAAGGGCTGTCCTGTTTTTTCACACCATTGAACTCTAACAACACCCCGATTTTACAGTATGAATCAATTGCCCGGGCAAGGGGCATCGTTTTGGCCCCCTCAATCAAAGCACCTCCCTCGGTTGAATTGATAACATTTCCACCCCATTCTTTTATCATCCGTTCAAACGTTGCTTTATAACCAAGCATCTGCCTGTTTGTGGGCACCTCCGGCTCCAACAAGCCTTTCACCCATCTAATATCCTGCGAATTTTCCAATGCATTTTTAGCTGCTTCGTCACCACTGAGTACTACATTTGATGAATGGCCTTTATTATTAGAAAATGCGAGATCCTGACCCACAAAGATTATGGGATCACACCCCATTATTGCTGCTGATGTAAAATTAAGATGCGCGACTGTCCCGGCCCCGCCAATGAACATGTTCCCACCTAACGAAGCATTGATCCAGTTTTCAATCGGATTATTGTTAAATGCCCAGAAAATATTTTTTGCCGGGAATTGTTTGGTTACCGTATCTGCAACCCATGAGGTACAGATTAAACTAATCTGTCTGCTGGCAGGATTGGATGCCACCCCGGAAATTTTCTCATAGGTAAGTTCATTGTAATCAATTGCGGTAATAAAATCAGGCTTGATCCCATGACTGAGAAGACCCGGCAGAGCGGTATCAACCGATATAATAACCGCTTTTCCCACAGCATTGGCAATCTGATCAATATTCTTGTCCAGTGAAGGGCCGGCTGCAATGATCAAGGCCGGAATCCCGGCAAATTGACCTTTGAGAGCCTCCAGTTTTTGATCATGATGCATGGATGTTAAATGTTTTAATCGATTTCCAAAAAAAGTGGCCCCGTGGGCTGTCTTGGTGTTACCTTCTGCATTGAATGCATTTATATAATCAAACACAAGAGAAGAGACTTTATCATACATCTGATTTACTCTGAAACATGAACCCAGATTCAAGGTATGAATATTCTCCAGCATTAATGCCCGGTTGGCCGGCCCGAGAAGAGCAGGTAAGTCAGCTGGCTCCCCAAGACAAAGGATAACCCGGTTATCCGTAAAAAGCACTGACAGATCCATAATTTTAATTGCATGAAGCATGAATTCAGGATTGAGCTCAAAAACGATTAAATATGGAAGTTTTTTCCTTTTTTTCAACAGCTCAAGCACTGAATATCCGAGCCCCATACCAAACATCAATACAACACCGGTTGAATCTTCTGGAACCATGGAAAGAAATGATTCAGATTCAATGCCGGGATCTTCTGCCTGGTGAATATACACTGATTCATTTTCCGAAAGCTGAACCCTTAAATTCGGTTTTTGATTTCCTGCAAAGACAAGTTCTGTTGCAACTGAGCTTTCCTGATATCTGGAAATCGTTTCAAATGTTCTGAAATGATTTTTTTTTAACAAAGACATATTTTTTTCAAAATAATTATTATCAGATCCTGTCATTTATTCTCTCCATCAAGTATATCCCCAGAAAATATTGATATTTCATATATTGCAGCAGTCAAAAAAAAAACGCAACCCATAACTATTCTTTAAAGAATCCTCAGCATAGGTCGATACTATTCATTAGACATAATAGTATCCGTGGAAAGGAGGTGAAAAATTAAAACGGAAATGTTTCAAAATTATTTATCTTAAACGCCCGGGAAAGGATTCCCAGGTATAAACCCCACATGGAGGAATACACATGGCTCTTAGAATTAATACCAACGTGGCAGCACTCAGTGCTCACAAAAACATGATCAAAAATGACAATGGTCTTTCAGCTTCCCTGGAAAGACTGTCATCCGGACTGAGAATCAACAAGGCGGCAGATGATGCTTCGGGCATGTCAATTGCCGATTCTCTGCGATCTCAGGCAATGGGTCTTGGTCAGGCGATCAAAAATGCCAACGATGGAATCAATATTGTTCAGACAGCAGATGCTGCACTGGATGAATCCATCAACATTATTAACACCATTAAAACCAAAGCAATCCAGGCTGCCCAGGATGGCCAGACCACAGAATCCCGTGCTGCCATTCAATCAGATATCACCAAACTGATGGAAGAACTGGATATTATCGCAAAGACAACTGCCTTTAATGGTCAGAAACTTCTGTCAGGCCAATTTGTTGATAAAAAATTCCAGATTGGTGCTTACTCTGGAGAAACCGTCAATATTTCCATTGCCTCAGCAGAGTCTACCAAAATCGGTCATGTAACATCCGGCAAGCTTTCTCTGGCAAATAATGCACCTGGAAGTGTTGAAATTGCGATCTACAGCAGTCTCCAGAACAAGAATTTTGAACTCCAGGCAACTGAGGTTGGCTATACCAATTCCAGGGAAAACAGCATGGCAGCTGTGGCGGATTCCATCAACAAGCTTTCTGATGTGCTGGGTATTACAGCAGCTGCGGAAGTAAAATCATCAACCAGCAGCTTTGTTGGGGCAGGCACCTTATCAGAATTCTCTATCAACGGCGTTGTCATGAATGGTATCAATGTCACAGAAAGTGATACTGATGGCTCCCTGGTAAAGGCAATCAATGCTAAAACCTCTCAGCATGGTGTTCTGGCAACCGTAAGTGCGGAAGGCCAGCTGACGCTGAAATCCAGTGATGGTCGTGCCATTGAAGTAAAAGCAGATTCTGCCGGCTTAGCCTCTGTATTCAAAGGCCAGGATCTGTCCACTGTGGGTCATATCAATCTGACCCAGAACGGATCCAATGATATTGTTATCACCAATAAAGACGGTGGCGATGTGGTCACACTGACCAACAACCTTGATGTATTGAAATCAGAAACATTTGATTCCGCTGCCACAGCAGCTGTGGGATCAAAAATTGCCAAAAATTCAATCATCGGTGCAGGCTGGACCACAAATCAGGATATTGCTGCAGATGCTGCCTTCAGTAGTGATATTGTTACAACAGAAGTCAGTACTCTTGCAGCCGGTTCTGTTTTAGGCAGTGGTTCCACTCTTGTTTTGAACGGAACCATAAACGGAGATCTTAAAACAGAAGGGACTTCAACCAGTACAACAGCACCCAGTACTTTAGGGCTTTATTCCACCATTACACAGAACAGTATCCTGGCAACAGGCACTCAAATCGGAGCAGGTGTTACTCTTGCCGGTACGACCATTGTTGAAGGAACTGCCGCTACAACAGCCGATAGTACAATTATTTCCGGTTCTGTTCTGGCAGCAGGAACAGTGATCGCAGCAAATACTGAATTATCTGGAACCACATTAACGATTGAGCAAACAGCTGCAACCGTCGGGGACAGCGCGATCCAATCCGGTAGTACCCTGGCTGCAGGAACTTTAATTGCCGCTACGACGGCTCTGGGTGAAAATATATACACAGTTGAGGCAACTGAGGCCACAACGTCTTCCAGTACGGTTGGAGGAAGCGGTTCAGTCCTTGCACAGGGATCTGTTCTTGGCAACGGAACAACCCTGCATTCCGGATTGGGAGTAAAAGTATATCAAACCGGCGAGCTCACAGCAACAACGAGTGTAGGCTCAGGTGTATATACATTGGCAGCCGGAACTGTACTGAAAGCGGGAACCATCATACACAGTGGTACAATTTCCGGTCTTGACGGCGTTGCAATCGTTGCCGCCGCCGGAGGCACCACCCTGTCCGGGGACGTAACACTTGCACAGGATTTTAATATAACCGCATTATTTGAACAAAAATGGTCTATCGCGGCGGGCAGCTCTTTTGCAAATGGTACCATCTTTGGTTCCGGTGCCACTGTTTATACAGATCTCACACTGGCATCCGGCATTACGCTCGCTGGTGAGGCTGATACGTTGACACTTGCCCTTGGCTCATCTCTGGCCGGTGGCTCAACCCTGTCATCCGGTTCCACGTTTGGTGCGGACCTTACCCTTAGAAGCGCGGCAACTTTGGGGACAGGTGCTGGTGGTAATATTACATTGAAAACAGGATCTGTACTTGCAGATGGTACCAGCTTGAAATTTGAAGATGTTCTAGCAAAAGTCGGTGCAGATCTCACCCTGAAAAGTGCGGCCACCCTTGGTGCCAATAGTGACATAACAGCAAAGGCCGGGTCCATTATCGGAGCCGGGTCCAGCCTGATCAGTGGTTCGAAAATCGAAGCTGATATAACCCTGCAGGCGGCATCTACCATAGCATTGGCTGCCGGTATGGCTGGTATTACCAAAGAAGTAACTCTTGGTACGGGTTCTGTGTTAGCTGATGCAAGTGTTCTCCGGTCAGGCTCTACCTTCTATGGTCAGGTAGAAAATGACGGTGATATCAACTTTACCAAGAAGCAGGAAATTGGAGCTGGCTCAACGATTGAAACTACGGCTACTTTTATAAAAGCAGGCTCCACAGTCGGTGGTTCGGCTACTGCCAAAGTAGACCTCGGGGTCGTCGGTGGCTCTTTTACCCTGGGTGCTGGAACCAAACTGGCTGCCAATTCAATGCTGGCCAATGGCTCCACCATTGGCGGCACAATCACTCTGGACAGTGATGAAAAAGTGGCAAAGGGAACCCAGATGCAGCTTGAAGCAGGTTCAACACTTGCTGACGGCAGTGTTATTGCAGCAGGCACCTATCTGACCAACAACATCACTGCAGCGGATGGAACCGTATATGCTGCAGGCAATATTGCTGAAACAGCGATTACCACAGGCGGTGTAAATGTCCTGAACAATGCCATGACCCTGAAAGAAGGCTCTGTAATGGCAGAAGGCAGTAAGCTTGCAGCAAACGCTGGCGGAACTGCTGCAACTGCACAGGTTACCGACTCTGCAACCAACAGACTTTCCGAAGTCAATGTTCTGACCCAGGAAAGTGCCCAGATTGCTATCGCGGTTGCAGATGCGACCTTGAAAGATCTGGACAAGGTAAGAGCGGATCTGGGTTCTGTACAGAACCAGCTGACCTCGACGATTGCCAACATTTCAACCACACGGGTGAATGTGTACTCTGCAGAATCTTCTATTCGTGACGTTGATTTTGCTGAAGAGTCCTCTAACTTCACTAAACTGCAGATACTGCAGCAGGCAGGAACATTCGCCATGAGCCAGGCCAATGCCAGTGCACAGAGCGTTCTGAGCTTACTCCAGTAAAAGCAAGGTAATTTTTTAAACCCTAAAGCCCCGGAATCTTTTCCGGGGCTTTTTCTCTTTTTTTCTTATGTTCTTTATGTCATGATCCGATATTATAGTTACATGGCTTGAGTTTATAGCGGTGCTTTAAACCGGCCTGAAAAACAATATACGATGGAGAAAAAAAATGGCAGGATCAATCACAACCTTAGGGATCGGGTCCGGTCTTGATCTGCAGAATATACTGGACCAGCTCAAGGAAGCTGAACAGGCACCCATCACTTCCAAACAAAACGAAAAATCAAAACTTCAAAAAGAGGTCAAAGCGTATAACAGTGTCAACACCAGACTTTTTTCAATGAAATCCAATGCACTGTCCCTCTCCCTTGAATCGAATTTTCTAAAAAATACTGTCTCTGTCTCGGATGATGATATTCTGACGGCAACAGCCAATGATGGTATCTCACAATCCTCCCACAACATTGAAGTTACGCAGAAGGCCCAGTTCAATTCCTGGCAGACCGCAGGAGTGGAAAGTGCAGGTTCCATAATTTATGAAGGACCTGAAACCGGAATTGCATCCCAGACCCAGTCTGTCACAACCGAAAGCAGCACCATGACCATTCTTTACGGCGCACTGGAGAATCAGCAGTCCATTGAAATAGGCCTTACCTCCGGCATGAGTCTGGATAACATCATCAACACGATCAACACATCTGATACCAATAAAGATGAAGACGGCAAACAGCTTGTCATGGCCTCGATTCAAACCAATAATGGAGAATATTACATCCGGATCGCTGCCGCATCCGGCGGCAACAGTGCCGAAACCCAGGTCAGTGTGGCAGGGTATGATTTTGCCATGGCTGACACCACGGTTTCCATTGCCATTGCAGGCCAGGAAGACCCGATGTATCTGGATGTTGCTCCGGGAACCACCTATGAACAGATCGCTGCCGCAATCAACAGTGCGTCTGATAATCCGGGTGTTACTGCCAGTATTATCGATACCGGAACGGCTGAAAATCCCTTTCGCCTGACACTGACATCAAATGCGACAGGTGAAAACAACCGGATCTCACTGCAGAATCTTCCCCTTGCAGAAGTCACCGGTGCCGAAGGTGCTTCCCTGAATGCAATCTTCAAGGTCAATGGTGTTGAATACCAGCGTCAGTCCAATGATGCCATCACAGATGTGATTTCAGGCGTGACCCTGAATTTGAAAAAAACCGGAGAAACTTCCATCGGTATCCAGACCAATCTGGAGCCTGTTAAAAAAAGTATCATCTCCCTGATTGAAGGCTTTAACAAACTGGTTTCAGACATCAGCAAGGAAGATACAGAGGATACTGAAGAAACAGACAAGGAGCCTGAAGAAAATCCTTTATCCGGCTCATTTGACATAAAAAACATGATTTCCAGGCTCAGGGCTTTGATCAGCACAAGTATAAATACAGAATCCGAATACATGAGCCTTGTGGATCTGGGGCTTGAGATTAACAAAGACGGCACCATGACACTTGATGAAACCGTCCTTGAACAGGCCCTTGCAGCAAATCCTGAAGCGGTGCAGTCCCTTTTTATTGGTGATTCTGATGCCGGAATCACAGGCCTGGGCGATACTATCAATGACGGGATCAGCGTCATGGTCAGTTCCCAGGGACTTGTCCTCACGGAAATTGATGCTGCCCAGACAAAAATGGATCGACTGGACAAGGATATCCTGTCTGCCACTGAAAGACTGGATAAGCGCTATAAAACCATGACAGCTCAATTTGTCAGACTGGATACATATATCAGCCGGTTGAACAATGAATCCGCTTTCATGCAGTCAATGATAGACTCATTTAATAAGACAACAGAATAATATAGATACAATAAGTTAAACAGGTTATCCCCGGGAGGTATGAATGGCCGCATCTGCACAAATCAACAAATATCTGAATAATCATTATGAAGGTATGGAGCCTGAACAGTTAATCCTGATGCTTTTCAAAGGTGCCCTGGAACGGATCAGGCTGACCAGAGAAGGCATTGAGGAAGAGAATATACAAAAACGGGGAGAGAATCTGAGCAAAGCCATTGCTATTATTTCCGAACTCAATGCTTCGGTGGATACCACAATGAATGATGAAAGCACCCTGTTTCTGCGAGGCCTCTACACAGCCATCCTTGAAGAACTCCCCAAGGTTTCAATGAATAATGATACTGAAATCCTGCGACGGACCCAGGCATATATCTCTGAACTCAAAGATATATGGGAAAGAGATGTCATGGGAAAAACAACCGGTCTGAATAAAGACCAGCCCACAAGACCCCGGGTGATACCCAAAAAACCGCATCCGTCAAAAAATTATTCATCAGGAACAGGTAAAAATGCGTTTCATTCCATCTCCATTTGATGGAATAACAGGGGCAGGATTAAACATGCATAAAGACATCAACCACATAACAGGCATTCTGGACACAATTAATCAGATGCAGACCGCTCACATTCAATCTTTTGAAACTGAGCTGATGCCGGATCTTGCCTCCCAGCTGACTCAAAGAAAAATTCAATTTGATGAATTAAAAATATCTTTTGATCTCTTCATTTCCAGCATCCTGCCACATCATACAGATAACAAGGAATTCATTGTTGCAGAATTTTTAGAGCGAATCAACGTCCTTCTGGAACAGAACAAAACACTTGAAAAAAAGATAAAAAATTATAAATATGGCCTTCAGGAAAGCATAAAAGAAATATCAAGAGGAAGGAAAGCCATTGGTTTTTATGGTTCACCGTCTTCGTCCATAAACAAGCCCAGGGCCATTAATCTGACAAACTGAAACCAAGGGGAAAGGGGGAAACATGAATATAAACACATCAAATCAAGCGATAAAGGACACCGGACAAGTCGAAAAAACCATGTCCTCAGCAACTGCAACCTTTACACTGAATGATAAAAAAAACAGCAGTGTTAAAGAACAGGAAAGCCGAGACAAACAAACCCGGTTGTCTGTAAAAGACACCAGGGAACTGGCCAAGGAAATGAATGAAATCATGGATGATCTTCAGACAAGCCTTGGATTTTCAGTACGCGAGGGTCTCAACAATCTGGTGGTTGTGGAAATAACAGACAGAAAAACAAATGAGGTGATCAAACAGATCCCGTCAGAGGAACTGCTCACCATCAAAGAGAAAATGGAAGAGTTCACCGGGCTAATTTTTGATCAGAGCGTTTAACCAGCGTTTTTAACTGATCTGGATCATGATCCCTTCATGATATCATACTGGTAAGAATAGCTGGAATCTGAAATTATCACCTGAACCGCTTCCCTGGCTTTGGCATTGATCACCAGTGGGCCCACCAGGTTGGCCGTAATCTTTCTGTCCGCTTCATCTCCTGTGATGTTTATGACAACATAAACTGCCAGATCTTCTTTTTTTACACCTTCCCAGTTTCGATCACGGATAAACTCTTCCAGACCCAGCTGATAATCCGGTTTAAACAGTATCGGATCCATTAAAACAAGGGCAAGATTGGGTTCTTCTGCTGACTGAAACCAGCAGAAAGGAGCTGTTTTGGGATCTTCAAGCAGAACAAACCGCTCATAACCCGGAAAACCCGGTAATCCGTGGGGCATAAAAATTATTTTCTCATCATCAATAATAATCTCACCAAATTTTCTTGTCTTTATTTTCAAACCTTCTTCTCCTGAGAAAATCTATTTTTAATCAATTGCGCAGCTGTTGTAACATCTGTTATCTCTTTTTTTGCAGATTCTATATTCTCTTTTTGTATCTGTTCAAAAACCTCCATTCTTAAAATAGAAATCTCTCTGGGTGCATCAATACCCACCTTTACATGATTTCCCTCTATGCCAAGAATGCTGATAACGATTTTGTCACCGATCTTGATCTTTTCCTCTGCCCTTCTTGTCAGGATGAGCATGTCATTTGATCCTTATGTTAAATAATCAACAAGACTGATATTCAGTATTTTTGATGTGGATGCCAGTGCTGCCTGGTATGCAGTTTCAATACTCTGAAGTTTCATAATGGATTCAATAATATCCGCATCCTCGATGGAGGACTTCCGGGTTGTAAGACTTAAACTGACTTCACGGGTTATGGTTTCCCGCACCTCAAGCCGGTTGTATTTCATTCCGATATCCACAATTCTGGATGTCATATTATCAAAATTGGTCTCAAGTCTTCCGATGCTTCTTTCAATACCATCCGTATCATTGTCTGACAAGTATTGTTTCAAATCCAGCAGGGTATTAAATATACCCCACTCCACCGGCCTTTGACTTTTCAAAGGCGTATGCACATCATCTTCCAGAGAATCAAACCCCAGAATCGCCCCGATGGTCTGGCCTGTTCCGCCGATAGACACCGGTGCATTATTACCGGTATTCCATTGCAGGCGAAGCTCATCAAGCATGCTGCCATTTTCCTTGATGGTAAATTTTTGTGTGTGGTCATCCCAGGCCACTGTATAATTGATGGCATTTCCATTATTACGGGACTCTGCCTCCATGGCTTTTTCCACTTCCCGGGCAAGCTCTGCATGGCTGGAATATGTTTTTTGTGCAATAGACGCAGTCAGTTTATTCGGGTATTCATTGGGATTGTTTCTGTTGAACTCCAGAAAATCAATTTTATTATTTGATCCGTCAATGGTGATATTCACAATGTTTTCATCACTCATGGAAAGCCGGACCGTATCATCGCTGGTGGTCACAAATCCCAGTGTATCTGCAGCATTTGTGGACGGATTATCTCCGCTGTACCAGAGAAGACTGAAAGAGGAAATATCTGCAATGCCCCCCTCTTTAAAGATAAACTCCCCTTCAACCGCATCATAGGACACTGCATAATCAACATTGTTAAAGGACGCTTCTCTCATTCGGGTCTGAATAACTGCTGCCAGCTGATCCCTGCTGGTATAGTCTCCTTCGGGAATCTGTATGCTGGCAGTGACCCGGTTCCCGTCTGCATCTGTCTCTGAAAAATCAATCCAGTTATTTGTTTTATCAAATGTCATCACCACCGGATCAACGGAGCTGCTGTATGACAGATTCCTGTCATAATCCACATCCGGGCTGAATCCCAGCGATTTTGCAAGATAATCACTGTCCGGCCCGCCACTGTCCCAGAGGAGTCTGAATTCTGAAATATTTCCACTGACATCCTGAATGGTGAATTGATTATTCCCGGCATTATAGGTGACATCATAGTCTGCCGGCGGAACATTTGCTGTTGCAGCATCCAGAGCCAGTTCAACAGCTGCTGCAAAACTTGTGGCATCCCGGTAGGTCCCGGCCGCAACCGTTGCGGTCAGTGCTGTTCCGGCAGTGCCCAGAGCATCAATCTCCTGAAAACTGAACGTATTGTTTGAATTATCAAGAACAATTGTCCTGTCCAGCGCAATATCGCTGGCAGGGTATATTGTCAGGTCATCCACCGGATAAAACCCCAGGGTATCTGCCGCATTACTGGCGCTCCACTGGATATGAAATTCATCAAGGTCTGATCCGGCCTCTTTTATTTTAAACCGGCTGGTTACAGGATCATAGGACACATTATAATCAATACTGTTGGGTCCTGCAGCACTGGCCGCCTCCATTCTGGTTTCAATGCTGCTGGCAAGCGTGTTCATATCAACATAGGTAATATCTGCACCGGTTGTATTCAGATCAATGGTGAATGTTGATGCCCCGCCAGTGGAATTGACTTCATCAAAAACAATCTGATCATTTGTGCCGTCTGCTATGACCAGTTCAGTGATATACTGTGCCTGATAATCAGACACGGGAGGTGCCTGAATCGTATTGGTTCCATTATATCCGATCTCATGGCCGATACTGCGGTCTCCTTTTGCAGACACGATCTCAAACTCGATATAATCCCCTTTGTTATTTACCGGCGCATCAAGCCGGATACGGATATCCGCTGTTCCTGATTCATTCAGATCAATGTCAATGCTGTCTTTTGTTCCTGAAATCGTGGAAGGCACAATCACATAGCCGGGATTATTCACAATCTTCCAGGTATCATCTCCCTGCCAGACAAGCCTGAAAGGATTGGTTCCGGCAGGCTCAGGCGTACTGATGGTCAATGCGCCTGCATCCACGGAAATCTGAATATCATCCGGGTCTATTGAGCTGCTTGCCGCTATATTGTTGATATAGGCCTGCCCGCCGGTATCCCACATGAATTCGGTCTTAAGATACCCGTTAAAGCTGCCATCTTCCCGTATGGCATAAGTATTGTCATCACTGTTGTAATCCACCAGATATCCTGCGCCATATCCGTTTTGTGAAGATGCCTCGTTCAATGCATTTCTAACGGCTGTTTCCAGCTTTTGGGAAGTATACAGGCCATCCGGAACAGTGGCTGTCAGAACGATCTGTGATCCGGACCCATGCCCATTGTCTTCTTTAAACACAATGGTATTATTGGTGGCATTAATTTCAATTTCCCTGTCCCAGAACGTTTCCTTGCCATCTCTTCCCACCTGTACACCGGAATTTTTGTCTGTTCGGATTTCAAAGGGAATATTGTTCCCCTTATACACCACCTGCCCTGTCCCGCTTTGATCATATTCAAAAGGGATAACATTCGTATCTGTCCCGCCGAATATATAGTTCCCGTTCACCTGGGTATTGCCCAGCGATACAATCTGTTCAAGAATACTGTTGATTCTTTCCACTGCATCCTTGCGCTCATCAGCCGTGGCAGATGAATTTGCAAGACGGCTGACTTCTGTCTTGGCATCCAGAATCAGAGTGTTCACGCTGTCAAGGGAGCTTTCAGCGCCTTCAAGCCATGATTTTCCCATGATCACATTGCGTTCGATCTGGTCAAGCGTACCAATAGAATTCCGGATGGTAAGCACCTGGCTCAGTCCAAGCGGATCATCTGATATTTCATTGATCTGTTTCTGGGTGCTGACCACCTCGTTTGCTTTCTGCAGACTGCTGGTAAGGCTCCCCAGCCGGTAGGTGGAATTTACATAATTGGAAATATTTGGCACCCTCATTGCGGTTCTCCTTCTATCGGACAGAAATCAACGTATTCAACATTTCATCTGCTATGGTCAACAACTTGGAGGCAGCTGAAAATGCATGCTGATATTTGATTAATTTAATCATTTCTTCATCAAGAGAAACAGCTGAAACTGAATCTCTCTGCGCAGTAATACTGTTTACCATGATATCGGCAAATTCCTTGGAATTCTTAATACTTCTTGATTTTACACCCATGGAGCTGATCATCTGATTATAATAATTATCCAGCGTTGCGGTTGTTGTGCTTGACCGGGCATCTGATCCTCTTTGGAATGTCCAGAGTTTGAGCGTTTTTTCCTGAAACTGGACATCAGACATTGCCAGCGCATTGGTATTATCCCCCTGGCTGATCAATCCGGTTTCACTGTCAATGGTTGCAGCACTGATGAATTTAGTGTCACTGAGCTTTTCATTGACCTCCATGGTCATGGAATCATAGCCTTTAAAAAAATTATTTATTCCGGCAGCCGCCACCAGGCCCGAATCAGAAGATGCATTATCTGAAAATGAAAAACCGATATCCCGGGAACTGTGTTTAATGAAATCAACCTCTATAAACCCGTACCCTGAAACCCGCTCCTTAAAGTTGATTTCGATGTCTGCCACGCCATCTCCTGAAAAATCAACACCAAAACCGTCATCATCTCCACCATCGGGAATGATTTGAAGACTGCCGCCTGTGGGGTCGTTCAAAACCCCCCAGCGGCCTGATGCAGACCGTTCAAAATGCAGGTCAGATGCTGCAAAATCAATCGCACTGTAATTGGTGACAGTGACTGAACCATTGACCTGGTTAAAACCGTTTTCACCTGAATAATGAATATTTTCCACAGAATAATAGCTGTCAGACGCAGCAAACTGCAATCGATTGTCCAGGGTGGTGGACGCTTTCATACCGCCGGCCATGCGATTAAACTGATCTGCAAAAGAATCAAGGGTCCAGTGCCAGTCAGAAAGCGTTTCTCCTGTCGGCTGTCCGGCACTGTTCGTTGAAAGGGGGGCTCCTGTATCACCGGTGGTAATCGTAAACACATCTTTATCAAATACGGTTCCATCATAAAATCTGAGCAGCATTCCGTCCACTGTGATTTCAACAGGGGCACCGGGCGTGTATGGCGGATCATGACCCTCAATGGTGAACGTACCGGTCTCAACACTGTTGGACCATTCAATGATAATCGGGTCATCGCCTTGGGCCGGGACATGCCCGACTTTACCGCCTGAAATAACCTTGAACTGATAAATATCATTAATGCTGTTTGCCTGACCCGTTATTCTGAAATTCAAAGTATCCGGCCGGCCCAGGGTATCGGTGTTCACAGACAGGGTATTGCCTGCAACCAGACTTCCTTTTGAAATATCAAATGTCATGGCTGTAAGCCCGCTTTCAATTATGCTGACCTGGCCTGCATCTTCCACGTGAATTAAACCCGATGCACCTGTTCCCACACCGTCTTTATCCAGCCGCTCCCACATGATAATACCGTCATCATCATAAACAGTAGATGTTGAAAAATTTCGATATAATCTTGCAGGATCTGCATCCAGCAGATCATTTTCCGGCTGGTTCGACCCTTTGCCTGTACCGGTTCTGATTTTCAATTGCGCATTATTATCCAGGGAATCCGCAAAATTGGTAATTTCAATGGGATCTTCCAGCTCACTGTCTTTTATGATGGAAACAGAACTGGCAGTTCTGACAACTGTATAGTTCTGATCAATTCCGGCAAAGGCCAGACCGGCATTGATTTGAGCTTCAAGATACTGGGCAAACTGGATATCAGAGGTTCCTCCGGCTGCTGTGGTGACAAAGCTTATTGCCGCGCCATCCAGTTCAAATGATATAATTTCACCGCCGGCAGTTGAAAAATTGGTAAACCCGCCCTCGCCCCCCAGTGTGATAATGGAACTGCCCACAGTGGCCCGGTTTCCGCTGAAAAGACCGCCGGAAGCTGCGCCAAAAACATCGGAACGGATTGAAATGGCAGGGTCGATAACCGCTGTTACGGTCCCTGTAATTACCCCGGATTTAAAACCGCCGACAAAAGAGCCTTCTTGAATCGTAATTGCTGTTCCGTTTCCGGAAAAAACAAAACTGTCTGTTGCAACCGTATCTGTATTTGCGACCACTGCATCGGCGCCGTCAAATGTCAGTGTATTATCACCCGGTATGGTCGTACCTGCCAGACTTGTTATCAGAACACCCGGGTTCCCGGCAATAGCGCTGACATTATCAAGGGTAATATCTGATCCGTCCGTGGATCGAATAACAACCGAATTGCTGGATAATTTATTTTCAACAGAAAAAGGCTGACCTGTAAGCGCAGCTGCAATGGCTGCAGAAAAAACTGCGGCCATTGCAACACTGTCTGCAGTATCCACCCCTGTCAGATCCACTGAAACCTGCTGACCATTCACATCAAAGGTCAAGATATCTCCGGGAGTAAAGCCGGAAAACGCAGACAGACTGACACCTGCATTGTCCTGTATTTCAAAATCCTGAACCCCCAATGTCCGCCCTGAGCTGCTTGAAATATTAAGACCGCTTGCAAAAAGGTCATTATCTTCGTTGATACTGTTTATGGTTTCCACAGTGGACAAAAGCGACTCTTCAAACTGTTCCTGCAGCGTACCGGCATCAGAGTCCCTGAGAAAACTCACCTGCTGAATCAGCCCGTCCACATAAAGAGAATACTGAATTTCATCCCCATCCTGGGCATTCACAATTCCGGCAATATCAAACGCAATGCCGGTCTCGGATGCAAAGGCCTCAATCCCTGCCACATCATTCAGGGCCTGGGCAATGGAAGCGGCCGATCGTCTGGCATCTCCACCCACATCTTTTATCTGAATTCTGGCTGTCCCTTCAGGGCCATCATATATAGTGAATGTCTGTTCAGCAATTGCATTGTCAAGAGCGCTTGACACACCGGATGTTGCAAAATTCCCCCATACTCTGGCCAGGCCATCGCCGTCAGATTCTGTCACCATCCGGTCCCCTAAGGTTGCGCCATCCAGAACCGTAAGTTTATAGATGGACTGCACGCCACCGGGTGCGGTGCCCTGCCAGTTGGTGATACTGGCCTGTGACAGCCCCATGTCAATCTCAATTTTATTATACTGTGCCTGGGCATGGGTGGTGTCTTCTGTCCACATGGTAAAATCCTGTGAAAAATCAATTTTATCACCAAATTCAAGGCTGGTCAGCCATCCGCTCTCGTCAGCGGCATAATCTCCTGTTACCGCATCTTTAAAGTATTCCAGACCTGCTCCCTGGGAATGCTGATAATTAATCGCCCAGATCATTTCACGGGACAATTCATCAATTTCTGACCGGTATTTGGGGATCACTTCATCCCGCATGGCAAGAAGTCCCCCGATCACACCGCCTGAAATTTTATCTGAAATCGCTATGTCCCCGCTTGCAGAACTCTTCCAGACAACTTCCTTGCCCTTGAAATAGATATCATTGGTTTCCACCCCGCTGACAATATTATAACTGTTGGCAACATTCACAATCAGACTGCCGTCCGGTTGTTCAAATGTGTCTATATCTATCAGCTTTCCCAGCTCATCAACCAGACGGTTTCTTTGATCTCTCAGGTCATTGGCGCTTCTGCTGATTTCAGAGGAAACAACCTCACGGTTCAATCTTGCAATTTTTGCCGACAGTTCATTCACCTGCATGACTGCAGAATTAATATCTGCATTAATATCCTGTGACAGATCATCCATATCAATCACGGCCGCCTCAAAGCGGGATGCCAGCTGCTTGCCATTTTCAAAAACCGATACGCGCTCTGAAGATCCTTTCGGGTTATCAGAAAGATCCTGCCAGGAATTCCAGAATTCTGTAAGCAGGGTGGAAATACTGGTCTGGGAATTTTCATCAAAAAATCCCTCAAGAATTCTCATATAGGATTCCTGCTCTTCAAACGATGCCTGTGTGGATAATTCACTGGTCAATCGTTGTTCAAGCAGATTATCAACACTTTGCCGGATCTGGTTTGTATTTACTCCGGTGCCGAAAAGAAAACCGGCATACAGCGCAGGCTTCATGCTCACCTGGTCTGCATGCTGAACGCTGTAATTGGGGTTGTTTACATTGGCAATATTCTGGCCGGTGATATTCAACCCGTACTGTTGTGCGGCAATTGCCGTCTTTGCGATACTGAGCGTTGAAGATATACCTGACATAAATTACACCTTTGCAGAAATCAGATGATTTTTACCACCCTGTTTTAAAAAATTACCAAAGCTGCTGTAATTTCCCTTATCCGGCCTGTCAATCAGTGTTGAAAATATTCCATCGATCACAGCAAGATGATCATTAATAAATTTGGAATTATCTGATGCAAGGCCTTTGACATCACTTTTTATCGTGTCAATTGACAGAATGAGCTTTCTTAGCTCCTCTTTTTTTTCACAAGGGATATTCATGATTCTGACAATATAGGAAAACGTCAATACCGCAGCATCCTTTTCCAGTCCAGGATAGGTCTGGTTAAACAGACAGACCGCTTCCTGCCTGATCACCTCGATACTCATGGCAAGCGACTTCTTTTGAGATATGGTCTCCCACAAGGCGTCAACATTCATATCGATAATATGGATTTTTTCTTTTAAAAGAACCTCATATATCTTTTCGTACAGAAACAAGGTCTTTTGAATAAACCGCTCTATTTTGTAGGCAAATTTTTCCATGTCATATCTCCTCATAAATCCCTGTGGTTTGCCTGTTTTCTGAACATCAAACCGGATATTCAGATTCAAAAAGGAATTCTTTTCCCCTTTATGATAAAAATCACTCTTTATTCACTAAGAGAGCAACATCTATGCCATGGAAAAAATATAGACTGGAGTAAGCGGGCAGAATACTGCTGAGGAAAACTTAGATAGAGTCTTTCAACTCCTGATACAAAAATTCTTTTATGCCGGTGGAAAAATGACTTCTGGATAATTCATCTGCAAGATACTCATCGTGCATGGACTGGTATATATTCATCCCATGGGATTCATCAAACAGGGCATTTCCGGGCAAAGATTCCCGCATGGATTTGATGAGCGTGTGCACCAGAATAGATTCAAAGCCCTCGCAGGCTTTTTTTAATTCTTTTTCTTTGGCGGTTTTTTCTTTAATATTTTCCGTCTTTTTTTCTATTTTTGTCCGATGCATATCCATCAGATGAACATTCTTTAAATCAATATCCATACCCACTCCTTTTCCCTGTGAAATGACCTTTCAGGTTAAATAATCACCAGTTCCGCCTGAAGGGCGCCTGCCGCCTTGATGCTCTGAAGAATGCTGATCAGATCCTGGGGTTTGACGCCAAGGGCATTGAGTCCTCTGACCAGTTCCCCTATGGTTGAGGTTCCAGGCAGATTCATCACATTTTCTCTGGTTTCCTGGCCATCCACTCCATTAATGGTCACCGAAAGGCTGCCATGGGCAATGGCCACACTTGAGATGGTGACATCACTTCCAAAAACAACGGTTCCGGTTTTTTCATTGACAACAACTCTGGCAATGGTATCCGGAATAACCGAAAGTGTTTCAATGTCCGCAATAAACTCAGCCACATCCTTTTGCCACATGCTTTCCGGAACTGTCAGACTCAAGGCACTGGAATCAATTGTTTTGGCCACGCCCGCACCAATGGAGGCATTAATGGTTTCTGTCATCCTTTTTGCCGTGGTAAAATCCGGAGTAAACAAAGACAGAATCAGCGTTTTCTTCCCGTCCAGCTGAAAGGGAATTTCCCGTTCAACCGATGCACCGTTCACAATCCGTGCAACCTGCAGATGACTGTTCCGGTCTCCTGCGTCACTGGGCATGGCAATGGTGACCGGCCCGCTGGCAAGCGCATAGATCTGCCCGTCAATCCCTTTTAAGGTTGTGATCAGCAGTGTTCCTCCCTTAAGGCTTTTTGCATCCCCCAGAGATGCCACCGATACATCTATCTTGTCCCCGATTCTTGCAAATGGCGGAATGCTGGCAGTCACCATGACTGCGGCCACATTTTTCACCTTGAGCTGATTTTTATTGATGAAAATATTCATCTTTTCCATCATGTTTGCCAGAGCCTGCCGGGTAAAGATAACACCGTCCTTGTCACCGGTTCCGTTCAGCCCCACGATCAGCCCGTAGCCTGTCAACTGGTTGGAGCGAATTCCCTTTATGGAAGCAAGATCCTTGATCCTGGCACCCCAGGAATCAGAAACGCCTGCCAGATGAACAGACATTACCGTCAGCACAAAAACCAGACAAACCGCTTTATGTGTGAATCTTTGCTTATGTTCAGCCATGAATTTTCCTTTCCTCAAAACGGCCATAAATTATCAATAATCCGTGTTCCCCATCCAGGAGCCTGCTTGTCGGCAAGGGCACCTTTCCCATAATATTCAATTCTTGAATCCGCAAGGAAGGTGGACTGAACCCGGTTAGCGGACGAAATATCCTGGGGCCGGATAATCCCTGACACCGTAATATACTGCACTTCATTATTCACTTTCATGGCCCGCCTGCCGAACAGGCTCAGGTTCCCGTTGGGCAGCACCTCAGTAACCCGGGCTGCAATGGAGGCTGTCACCTGACCTGAACGATCAGAGGTGGCCTCCCCTGCAAATGAATTGGAAAAATCCGTTCCGATCAGTTTGGTGTCTCCTGCAAAAGCCCCGAGAGATGTTTTGTTTCCAAAAATATTAATTTCAGGCACACCGATATCCATACCGGTTTTGCGTTTGGCTTCTGTATTCACATCCATACTGGACGATGAGTTTTCAATGATATCCACAATCACGGTATCCCCTACCCGGGTGGCTTTTGAATCCTCATACATGGCTCCGGCTCTGTCCACCCATAATGATCCTTCTGACGGGCGGGCAGGTGAAAACTCCGGCTGAAAAACGGGCTCAACCGTCCCTCCGTCAGGAATCACCAGCATGGACTGATCATTTGATGAAGAATACAGGCACCCTGACAGTCCTGCACAAACGATCCCGACCAGAATCATGTTTAGAATATGTGTCAATTTCATTTTAAAACCTCACCTCCACTTTTGTTTTACCCCTGACAATCCCCTGGACAAGCCTGCCTGAATTCAGATTCTCAACCCGGATCAATTCATTTTCAAACCCGTCTTCCTTTGATACACCGGAAGTCACAATCAGCAGATTTTCATTTTTTGATACAAGAGTTACAATATCGCCTTTCTGGATTAACGGCTGCTGTTCTATCAGGTCTGACCGCAGATATTCATCTTTTTTCACGCCCGTTTTCAAAATCTTGTTCTCAATCCTGTCAAACTGCTTGATATAGTCCCCGCTTAAATTAAAAATATTGAGTTTTTTTAAATAGACATCTTCCCGGGAAAGCTGTTTTCCTTTTGGAAAAGACCGATTTACACACAGTACTTTTTCAAAAACATCCACCTGGCCTGTCACACTGACCCTGTCCTGTTTTTTCCGGTTGATGTTCACATCAAGAAAAACCGCCAGCCTGCCGTTCTGACTGACAATATCATTTGATGACAGAACAAAATCAACATCCCCCTGGGGATACAGTTCAAGCCCCCGGACACTTAACGATGCCAGGTTAAACTCCCTGCCTTTATATGCCGTGGATAAATGCTGTTCCAAAAATGTTCGGATGTCCTGTTTTGTAATCTCCTGGCTCATGCGTTTTACATAAACATGTTCCGGGATGACAATTTTGATATTTTCAGGCAGATACTGCTGGGTGTGAATGGCAGACAGGATTTTTTTGTTATCCAGCAGTTTAATTTTATCCGGTTTTGGAGAGGTGTCCACATCAATCTTTGACAGGGCCTCCTTTAAAAAATCACTGGCATGGATATCAGCGATATCGCCTAAATAAATATCATCCTGGTTTACCTGACTGGTTTCTTTGACCGTGATCTTAATTTGAGCAGCGGAAGAAGGCCCTTCCTGGGCATAAAGAGCCCAAAATCCAGACCCAAGAAAAACAGAAAAGCCGACTGCCAGCAAAGTCAAGACAGATCTGTTTAATATGTTTGAATGATCAAAAATCATTTATCGTTTCAGCCCGTTGGCAGTGCCCAGCATGCTATCTGCCGTCTGTATGGATTTTGAGTTGGCTTCATATGCTCTCTGGCCTGCAATCATGGAGACAATTTCTTCAACCACACTGACATTGGAGCCTTCCAGGTAATTATTCACCACTGTTCCGAATCCCTCATCACCCGGTGTGCCTTCCACCGGGTCTCCTGAACCTTCCGTTACCCTGAAAAGATTATTTCCCACAGCAAAAAGACCTGCCGGATTAATAAAGGTGGTGATTAAAATATTTTCCGTGGCAAGAATTGCCTCATTGGCACCATGGGCTGTCAGTGTTCCGTTGTCCTGAAGCGTAACTGTTACGGTTTCCGCAGGCAGGGTTATTTCAGGCTGCAGACGGTCACCGGAGGGTGTGGTCAAAAATCCTTCGCTGTCCATCGTAAAGTTCCCTGCCCGGGTATACAGTTCCTCATCCCCATGCAGCACTCTGAAAAATCCATTTCCCTGAATGGCCATATCCAGCTGGTTATCTGTCTGGATATAATCCCCCTGGGTGAACAGTTTCTGAACACTGGTGGGTTTTACGCCCATCCCCACCTGAATTCCGGTTGGCACCTGGCCGCCTCCCGGTGTGGTCTGCCCTGCAACCTGCATGGTTGCATACATAAGATCCTCAAAATTTGCCCGTGATTTTTTAAAGCCGGTGGTACTGGCGTTTGCCAGGTTATTGGCAACCACATCTGTCTGCATCTGCTGGGCGTTCATGCCGGTTGCTGCTGACCAAAGTGCTCGTATCATACGGTTTCTCCTAAAATATCATCTTAAATATCATCTAAGTGTTCCCACATCATTAATGGCTTTAGCGTCGATCTCATCAAAGGTCATCATGGATTTTGTAAATGTCTCAAACATCCGGTTATAATCAATCATCCGGGCCATTTCTTCCACCACCCGGGTATTTGATTTTTCAAGGGCCCGGTACTCAATACTTGCCTGCTCTGCCTGAACTTCATCAGTTGTTTCCCCGGAATAGGATAATAAATTATTTCCATCTCTTTTAAGTTTCCTTAAATCCGGAAACGTGACGATATCCAGGATATCAACGATTTCACCTGCCAGAACAATTTCACCTGCCTGATTAACAAACAAATCCTGTTCAATTGTCTCAGGATCAAGCACGATGGCTCCGCCCTGACCCAAAACCGGATTGCCGTTCTGATCGACCAGATTGCCATTCATATCCAGAGAAAAATTTCCGTTCCGGGTGTATTTAATACCCTCGGCTGTATCGACTTTAAAAAATCCCTCTCCGTTTATTGCAATATCAAGCGGATTTCCTGTGGTCTGAATGGTTCCCTGGGAAAAATCCTTATTCAACTGCGCCTTGAATTTTGCATCAAAACTGACAGAATCTTTTTTAAACCCGTTGGTATCCACATTGGCCAGATTATTTGCCACTGCCTCCAGTTTTCTTTCCTGCCGCAATCCACCCTGAACCGGCCGGGTCATCTCAAGAATCATTTTTAATCCTTCTTTTGCGTAAAAAAAAATTTATGTCTGAAACATAGCTTGCAATATGAATGCCATAAATTTTTCCCCGTGTTTTAAACAGATACGTCCATGCTGCACCCGACCCAAAACCATATCCCGGAAAGTCAAAATCACACATAACCTTTTAAATTTAAAAGATTTTTAATAAATATAGCCTTTACCATCTCTTTCTTCTCATAAACAAGGCCTCTATAGCCTGTGCCAAAAAACCAACACATTAAAGCCCGGGGTTTTGACAGCACACAGAAAAATTTTCCCACCTTGTTTTCACAGTCTGCAAAAAAGAATTTTTCATCATGCCTTTGCAGATTAAGCTTGCATAAACTTGAGTTAAAAGATAAACACAACCTTTGCCCCCCTTTAATAAAAACACCA
Organism: Pseudomonadota bacterium; assembly: GCA_018821535.1. GTDB lineage: Bacteria > Desulfobacterota > Desulfobacteria > Desulfobacterales > Desulfobacteraceae > Desulfobacula. The sequence goes on from JAHJLV010000037.1 coordinate 65,909, forward strand.
TGAAAAGGGAGGAAAAGACTTTCGAACATTCTCTAATTTTAAGGATAACAAAGATGAGTTCTGATAATAAAATCCAACCACCCGTAATAGACTTTGAAGTTACCGCAGGATTGACGGACTATTTTTGCCCGTTCTGCAACCAGAAGCTGTTCAGAGGAAAAGTATCCCAGTTTAACATGGTATGCTCAAACTGCAACAAACTGGTAAGAAGCAAAGACATCCCTGAAAAAACACCGGACCAGGAAGACATCTAAAACCGCCTATTTCCCAAACCGCTTTGAATTCATTGAATATACAAATGCAAGCAGTTCAGCAACCGCCGCATAAATTTCTGAAGGAATCTGCTCATTAATTTCAAGCGAGGACAACACCTCTATCAGGTCAGGATCATCTTTTATGGGAATCTGATGTTTTTGAGCAAGCTCAATGATTTTGTCCGCAATTTTTCCTGTGCCTTTTGCTGTGACAACCGGCGCATCACTCTTGTCCTTGTCATATTTTAAGGCAACTGCTTTTTTTTTATATTTTTTGTCCATTTTGTATTCAGATTCCAGGTCACATCAAATGATGATATTCAAAACCTGATTCCCCCGGGATTTCATGAGCGGCTCCAGAAGACAGGTCTCCTGAATCTCTTCTTTTTGTGCTGTTTTACATTCCAGCCTGTGAACCGTATATTCCAGCCCGGAAAGTCTTTTTTTCAAATCCCCGATCATTGATTTCACATAATCACAGGTCTGATCATCCTGAAACAGAAATTGTCCGGTAATATCTTTTTTCAATATTGAAAAATCAGCCCGCATCGGTCCCAGCCGGGTCATATCAAGCAGGAACGAAATCCGGATCAGATTCTCGGCACCGTCACCCTCTTTAGCGTTCTTCTGGCCCGTATCAATCAGCAGTTGTCCGAATTGAAAACTATTATCACTGAATACGGGAAACGGCAGCAGAAAACGACCGGAATCAGAATTGGTATGATTGAGCATCTGAAAACTTTCCAGGGTATCCACAAACCCCGAAATTGCTCTATATGCTTCAGATCCTGTACCCTGTGCCCCCCCCAACATATGCTTAAGAACGCTGCCTTTTAAATCCTGGCTTAAAAGGTTTTCCAGCGCTGTTTTTATTTCCGGCATCGTCGGGTTGTCGACAAAAATTCTGGCCAGTTTGTTCTCCAGAGCCATGCCACCTTTTTGCATCAACCTGGGCAAAAATCGGGGGTCTGCCTTTTCCGATTTTAAGGCCAGCTCATGCAGCAGCATTTCAGCATTTTTATTTTCACCCCCGAGAATATCAGCGGCTGACCCTGTTTTTGAAAAAAAACCAATCAAAGCAGATAAGCGGTTGGTCGAAATTTTCTGGACAGGACCGATAAGCTTTAAAATCACCTCATCTTTTTCCTGCAGAACCTTGAGTTCAACTTCCTGCCCGGCTGTCAGCAACATTGAGGTTTTGGCCTCAACCTGCTGTCCGTTGATCATCAACTGGGCCTTTCCCTTGGAAGATCCGCTCAGCACAGTGGCTGAAAGCGTCTGCCCCTTTATAAAATTTGCGATTTTTTTATTGGATTCACCTGGCCGGATCACCATCTCAGACGTTGAGATGTTTATACCGCTGATCATCGGTTATCCTTTTCCATGGCAAGAAATTTGTTCTTCAGATCGATCACCAGCTGGACTTCACCTTTGGGAATCGCAAGCTGTCTTGCGATGGTATCAATATCGGTCTTGTTCAGATACATTTGAATGATCTGGTTCTGCTGATCAAGAACCGGATTTGAGGGCGGGAGCAGATTATTTTTTACGGGAAAGACAAATGATTCCATGGCTTCCTTATGTTCTGCCTGTATTTTTTTCTGAAGCGCATCTGCACGGGATAAAAGCAGATTAATACTGATGACTCTGGAATCCAGCGCATCATTCAATTCTTTTAACAACCGTTTTTTTTCTTTTACCTGTTTATCAAAACTGATGGCAGCTTTTTGAGATTCTTCAACAAGCGGTTCCAGCATACTGATAATTTTTCTGGCCGAATCAGAAACATATTCTGATTTTTCTTCACTTTCAGAGACAATCTGATGTTCAGGTTCTCTGGTATTTATCCGGTTCATTTTTCTGACGATAAAAAAAGAGAAAATCACCAGAAAAAAATTGAGAAAAAAAAGAATGGCAATCCAAAATTCAATTGAAAGTGATTCTATCATGCGGTTGTGTCCAGCAGACGGCCCGTTGAATCAGGGTCCAGTTCCTTTTCTTCACGCTCTTTTCTTTTTCTTTTCTGATCCAACAGATATTTTTTCTTCAGGGCGTCTTTTTCTTTTTTTGATTTCAGTTTTTCAGATTCATCAAACTGCTGAACCGTTGTATTTTTAACAAGTTCTGCAGCTTGCTGCTGGGCCGCTGCCTGTTCCGGAGAAGGTTTCGGCGAATGGGCCTGTTGACTGAATTCCTGAGCAACCCCGGACTGTTGAATCACAATATTATGTCCAGGCACTGTTGTCATCGCTCCCCCTTTTAGCTTGCCTTAAACGATTTAAAACTGACCTTTTTTATATATTGTTCCGGCAACACCTTTTTTAAGGCTTTTTCAACAATCAATAAAATATCATCCTCGGTTGTCTCCTCCATTTTTTCAAAAGCCAGGCCTTGACTGATGGCCTCGTAAATCACATCCCGATAATATGATAAATTATTATTGATTTCATGATAAGCTCTCTGGTCAGAATAATCAATAGAGATATCTGCTGTAATATAAGCCAGTTCCCTTGTCATATCTGATGCGAGGACAACAAAATCCTGCAGGAGCATATTGCCGGACTGTCTATATTCAATCGGCTCCGGGACATTGACATCCACTGTTTCAATTGCAACCTCCCGTTCAACCGCAGTTGCAGGCGGTTCTTCAACAACCACAGGCGCAGGTGCCACGGGGGCATAAGAAACAGGCCGGGGGTCATCCGGTTTATCTGAAGAAAATATAAAATAAGCCACTGGAACCGTAATTCCCAGCACAAGCAGTGCGCAGGCACATGCTATCACAAGTTTTGATTTATACCATTGGGATGCAGAACCTGATGCTGACCTTGCCTTTTTTTTCTGTTTTTCCGGCTTGAACGCCACATCGCCGCCTTCTTCCAGAACCACCTGATCATCACCACCATCTATATCGAGCTCAAGATCTTCGGTTTCCATGATATCTTCATCCAGAAGATCATCATCCAGGCCGCTGTCCATACTGTCGTCCATCAGGTCACCGAGAACATCTTCGTCCTCCTGATCCGCCGCCATCAGCAGGGTATCGATATCATCCTGGGATATCAGAATATCATCGTCACTCTGACCTTCTTCATCATCAAGTAAAAGTGCATCAATATCATCCTGGGACACATCTTCATTATCGCTTGAACCCAGTTCACCGGAATCTGTATCCGGGATTAAAAAATCATCTTCATCTGCTGTCTGATCAGAGGATACCTCTGGCGTATCTTTCAGGGCAGCAGTTTCTTCTGCAGCAGCTTCGGGTTCTGAAATTTCATCCAGAATCACCGGTTCGGGTTCCAGCTCCGGTTCAGGTTCAGGCTCAGGTTCATTTTTAAAATTTTTAATCAGGTCATCAAGGGTTTGTTGTGTGATCAAGGCTTCCTGGATTTCAACGGACTGGGATTCGTCAATGAAATCATCGTCAACCTGAGTATCGCTGACTGGTTCCGCAGCAGATTCTTCTATCACAGCGGCCACAGAGTCTAATTCTGAATCCGGTTCCGGCCCGGATTCCGGATCAGAAGCCTCACTTTCCGCAGTGTCACCTGAACCACTCATCAAACTGTTAATATCATCCTGAGATATCATCTCAAAATCATCTTCATTGATATCTTCTGTTGCATCATCCGGCACATCGACCGATAAAGCATCAAGGTCTTGTGCAATCACCGCACTGTCATCATCCTCCAAAGCACCGGAATTCATCAGCTGATCAATATCATTCTGGGAAATCAGCTCCATGTCTTCATCTTCATCATCCTCTCCGGACGGTTCAGGCGCTGTAACATTGGAACTCAGCAGGCTGTCAATATCATCCTGGGACAGCTCTCCCAGTTCATTTTCACCTGGAGGGAAATTTTCATCCAGATCATCAACAGATGATGATTCCATAAGCTTATCAATATCGTCCTGGGATATTAAACTGTCTTCTTCTATAGTTGGATCAGACATTTGATGACCTCTTCTTAATTAAAATAATCACCGAGCCTTGCTTTCAGTTTTATCAAAATGGAGGTATGAATCTGACAAATGCGTGACTCTGTCAATGAAAGGACTTCGCCAATTTCTTTTAATGTCAGTTCATCAAAATAATACAACGATACCACCATCTGTTCTTTTTTTGATAATGTTTTAATCGTTTCAGAAAGGATAAACTTAAGCTCTTCTCTGTCAAAACTTCCGGCAGGATTCTCATGCCCTTTCACACCATCCTGAAAGCTGGTTCTGGAATGTGTGTCATTTTTTTTTGTTTTAATGAATTCATCCAGTCTCAGCACTGTTGCCCCATGGATATTGGTCAGCATGTCATGATAGGCTTCCAGACTGATTCCCATTTCCGCACTGATTTCATGATCGATTGCCTGCGATCCCTTCCGGTCTTCAATGACTTTAACGGCCTTTGTTATTTCCTGTATTTTTTTGCGCATGGCCCTTGAATACGGGTCCATGCTTCTTAATTCATCCAGTATGGCCCCTTTGATCCGGTACTGGGCATATGTTTTCAGACTGACGTGTTTGGAAGGGTCAAATTTATCCACCGCGTCAATCAAACCCAAGGAACCTGCAGAAACCAGCTCATCAAAAAATACAGTAGAAGGAACACGCATGGCAAATCTTGAGGCGATATGCTTTACAAGATATGAATATTCAACAATCGTGGCTTCACGCCATGCATTCACGTCTGTTTTCTTTCCCCCGTTTTTATTTTTCATCGAATCTTACAGCATTCCTTTTAGCTGACTGCCTGAAATACTTTATTCATAAAAAATGTCAAATTACCATTTGTATTTTCCCTCAATGGATGATTCACCAGATCCTGTGCAATTTTATGTATCGCTTTTGATGACACACTGTCCGGAGAGGTGTCCATCACCAGACTTCTTTTTTGAACCGCCAGCTGCAGCTGTCTGTCCATGGGGATATACCCGCCATATTCCAGAACAACATTTTTCAGGAACTTATCCAGTGCGGCACTGAGCGAGGCATATACTTTTTTAGCTTCTTTTTCCGATTCAACCATATTGACAATGAGCTTAAAATATTTTGTTCCATACTCCTGGGACATCACCTTCATCATGGCATATGCATCTGTAATGGAGGTGGGTTCTCTTGTGGCAATCACCACCACTTCATCACAGGCGGAATTAAAATACAGCACATTGGCGGAAATCCCGGCGCCGGTATCCACCAAAATGATATCTGCCATATCGATCAGGGTTTCAAATTCACTTAAAAGCGTCAGTTTTTCTCCGTCACTGAGGTGGGCCAGATCTGAAAACCCCGAACCGCCCGGAAGAATTTTAACCCCGTGAACAGAGGTCACCATCACCTGCTTCAGTGTTTTTTCCGATTGAATGACGTGCCGGATATTATACTGGGGCCGGAGATTAAAAATAATATCAATATTTGCAAGACCGACATCTGCATCAATCACAGCCACCCGTTTTCCTGTCCGGGTCAGTGCCACGGCCATGTTGCCAACCAGATTGGTTTTCCCCACCCCGCCTTTTCCGCTGGTCACAGCGATGACTCTTGGCAGGTTTTTTTTGTGTGATGTCATCTGACTTTCTCCCCTTGCCGCTTTGTGGTCTTTAACAATATTTCGCAGTCCTTTTGCCTGATCCAACGTCATCCTTCTCCTTTGATCCCTTCCCAAGAATAATTTTCAATAAACCGGGGTTATCCGGAACGATCAGATCCTCAGGGACCCTTTGCCCGTTTGCAACAAGAGAAACAGGCAATTTCATATCACACAGATGGTCTAAAATTTTACCACACCTTTTTATCTCGTCTATCTTCGTAAACACAACCGTTTCGGGGTTGAATATTGAAAATGCCGACGCTGCGTCCTTTATAATAATAGATTCACTGGTAACACTCAAGACCAAATGAGTGGAAATTGCGAAATCACTGTGAATTAACTTCAAAATTTCATCAAGCTTGAGCTTGTCAAAATGACTGTGACCCGCAGTATCAATCAGCACCATATCCATGGAACGCATCCGGTCAAGCGCACAGGACAGATCCTGTCTGCAAAAAGCCGGCACGCAGGCCACCCCCATGATGGATGCATAGGCCTTAAGCTGTTCAAAAGCACCCACCCGGTAGTTATCAATGGAAATCAGTCCCACTTTCATTTTTCTCTGAAATGTCAGCATGGCGGCAAGTTTTGCGATGGTGGTTGTCTTTCCCACCCCGGTGGGCCCGACAAAGGCCGCCACATGGGGAACTCCGGAATTATTATTCCGGCTGAAAAAATCCTTTGTTTCAATCCGGGTAAGACATTGACGCATGACATATTTTTTTAAGGATAAAATTTTTTCATCCGGCTGTATATTGTCATCCATCACAGCACTTGCGTTGTGAATAATATTACTGGCAAGCGGCTCACTGACACCTGCCCGCAGAAGTGATGCCAGGATTCCGACAGATTCAAAATGATTACACACCATATTCTGCATGCCGTTTCCAAACCCTGCAATGGAAATCATATCTTTAATCTGGGCAATATCATCTTTTATGGATTCCATAACATCTGCTCTGGAAGGAACTGTTTTTGAGACTGTACCGGGCAATACGGCTTCAACCTCAAACATGGTTTTTGAATAGGGATCAGAAAGCTTTTTGGGAATTTTTTTCGTGCTCAAAATCATGGCATCTGACCCAAGTTCTTCTTTGATGTTTGCAATTGCCTGTTGAATATTCTCTGCTTTAAAGACTTTCCTATTCATTTTTCAAACTCACCTTTCCGTTTGCCTGCAAATTAATATCATCCACTATTTCTGCATGGGACACCACAAAAACAGAGGGTAACGACGGCTCAATCAATTTTCTTAAATGCCTTCTCAAACCGGGGCTTGTCATGAGAACCGGCTGTGTATTCACTGCCACCTGCTGCTCAACCACCTTGGATATGGCCTCTACAATTTCCACAACCAGTTTTGGATCCAGTGCAAGATAAGCTCCATGTTCCGTGTGCTTTATATTCTTTGACAATATTTCTTCCAGGCGCTGATCAAGGGTGATGACCTGCAGCACCTTACCCTCCTGGAGATATGGCGCCAGCATGGCTTTTGCCACCCGCTGACGGACATACTCGGTCAACAGATCCGGATCTTTTCCCATGGGCGCAAAATCAGCCAGGGTCTCCACAATAGTTAACAGATCCCGGATGGAGATCCTTTCTCTGAGCAGATTCTGAAGGACTTTTTGAACAACACCCAGACTTAAGATATTGGGAATCAGTTCTTCAACTGCCTTGGGACTTCTTTTTGCCAGATTATCCACCAGATGCTGAACTTCCTGCCGTCCCAGAAGATTATGGGCATTGCTCCGGACAATTTCAGTCAGATGCGTTGCAATCACAGTGGAATTATCCACCACGGTATATCCTGCAAACTTGGCTTCTTCCTCACGATCCTGAGGAATCCATTTTGCCGGCAGATTAAATGCCGGTTCAACCGTATCAATGCCTTCTATTTCCTGGGCAATCCCGCCGGGATCCATGGCCAGATAATGATTAACCATCAATTCTGTTCCCGCAGCCTCAACCCCTTTTATCATCAGGCGATACTGGGCAGGACTTAAATTCAGATTATCCCGGATATGGATCGGTGGAATAATGATTCCCATCTCTGTTGCAAACTGACGCCGGATGGCCCTGATCCTGCCAAGCAGCGTACCATCCTGCTGTTTGTCCACCAGCGGTATCAGACCATACCCCACTTCAAGTTCTATGGTGTCCAGATTCAGCAGATGATCCACATCTTCAGGAGCGCCAATGGATTCTTCTTCAGCCTCTGCTTTTTTATCTGCCAGTTTTTCTTCTTTTTTGGTTTCCTCTTCTTTGAGAAAATACCAGGCAATGGTCCCCAGAACCAGCCCCAGAGTCATGAAGGGGATTGCGGGCAATCCCGGAATCAACCCCATGGAAAAAACGATGACAGATCCGATAAGCACCGGCGTTGAACTGGACAACAGATGTTTTGAAAATTCCTGACCCATTTTCATTTCAGAACCGGACCGGGAGACCAGCAATCCGGCTGCGGCAGAAATCAAAAGTGCAGGAATCTGTGACACCAGACCATCCCCGACGGTTAAAAGAGTATAATTTGTAAGGGCATCACTCATTTCCATACCCTGCTGGAGGACACCGATCACAAACCCGCCCACAATATTGATCAGGGTAATAACAATACCGGCGATGGCATCCCCCCGGACAAATTTTGACGCACCATCCATGGCCCCATGAAATTCAGATTCTCTGGCAATGGCTTTACGGCGGTCACCGGCTTCGATTTCATCAATCATTCCGGCATTCAAATCCGCATCAATGGCCATCTGTTTTCCGGGCATGGCATCCAGGGTAAATCTTGCTGCAACTTCTGCAATTCTGCCCGCACCTTTGGTAATAACCAGGAAATTAATTAAAACAAGAATCACAAAGATAACCAGCCCGACAACATAATTTCCGCCCACAACAAAACTGCCGAAAGATTTAATAATGGCCCCTGCCGCTGACGGTCCCTCGCTGCCATGCAGAAGGATCAGACGGGTGGATGCCACATTCAGTGATAATCTGAACAATGTCAGCACCAGCAGAAGTGACGGAAAAATGGAAAACTCAAGCGGAGCCTTTGTGTACATGGTTGTAATCAGAACAACAATCGCAAAGGAAATATTCAATGCCAGAAAAAAATCAAGGATAATCGGATGCAGGGGCAGAATCATGGCCATGAGAATGCCGATGAACGCAACCACCATCAAAATATCTGAAGATTCTTTTTTAAGCCCTGAAAGGATACTTGCGCTGGTTACTGCCATTCATACTCCATTTTTTAAATTTTGTTTTGACGAAAAGCCAAATTCTTGACACAGCCTTACAGTGTCTTTCCCTTTAATTTGTATACATACGCCAGTAATTCCGCCACTGCCTGATATAATTCAGATGGCACTTCCTGGCCGATATCAACATTACTATACAAATTTCGGGCCAAGTCTTTATCTTCTACCAGTGGAACATCATTTTCCCTGGCAATCCGGCGAATATTTTTAGCCACAGGCCCTGCACCCTTGGCTACAACAAAAGGCGCATCCATCTTTTCCTTGTCATATTTTAACGCCACAGCCAGCCGGGTCGGGTTGGTGACAACCACATCCGCATGGGGCACATCCGCCATCATCCGTTTTCTGGCAGCTTCATGCTGCAGCTGGCGGATCCTGGACTTGACCATGGGATCACCCTCTGTCTGCTTGTTTTCATCCTTGACCTCTTTTTTGGTCATTTTCTGTTCATCCAAAAATTTCCATTTCTGATAGGCATAATCAATCAAGGCAAGAACGATCATGATAAGACAGACCTTGACCACAATATTGAACGCAACTTTCAGGACAAACAGAAGGACATAACCGATACTCATATCATACAGATGGGTAATATCATTCAAACGGTTTTTGATTGCGTAGTATGCCACTGTATAGACAATAGCGATTTTTAAAATTGTTTTGGCAAACTCCATCACTGCCCGGGAGGTAAATTTCTGTTTGAACCCGTTTATGGGATCCAGACGACTGAATTTAGGTTCCAGCGCCTTCCACGAAACCACAAATCCCACCTGGGCAAGGTTCGCAACAAGACCCATGACAACAACTGCCAGCATCACAGGAGAACAGATTTTTATAATGGCAAAGGTATGATATGCCAGCAATCGGATAACATCGATATTTTCCAGAGAAGGAATCTTGTTGAAATGCAGATTATAATACAGGACCGAGGATAAATTCTCATAAAAGAACCTTCCGGCTGCATACAAAGAGGTTGCTGCCGCAAGCAATACAAAAACAGACGAGATTTCAACACTTTTTGCAACCTGGCCGTCTTCTCTTGCTTTGGAAAGTTTCCTGGACGATGGGTCCTCGGATTTTTCTCCGCCACTCTCGGGATCTTCAGCCATCTTTTTTTACCCTCCGCCTGCAAAAAAAAGCAGATACATCAATAATTGCTTAAACCCACCGACATATTCCCGGGTCATAATAAGAATGATCTGAAGTGTCAGCCCGAAAAGCACCAGGCCCGCTACAATCTTTAAAGGAAATGCCACAATCATGACATTCATCTGGGGAGAAAATTTTGCCATCAAACCGAATCCCACGCTGACAAAAACCAGTGATGCAATCACAGGCGCACCGATTTTCAAGGAAAGCCAGAACATCTGGCTTCCCAAATGTATCATTTTTACCATCATCTCATCCTGCAGCATGAAAAAACCGATGGGAACCAGCTTAAAACTGTCTACCACCGCTAAAAACATAATATGGTGACCGTTCAGCAGCAGGAAGATAATCACGCACACCCAGTATCCGATCTGATCCATGATAGAGACATTACCTCCGGTCTGCGGGTCCATTACATTGATCATGGCAAATCCCATCTGGAAACCGATCACCTGCCCTGCAAGCTGAACCGCCCCGAAAAACATTCTCAGACACAGCCCCAGCGTGAGACCAATCAAGGCCTCGGCAAGAATCAGCAGAACCGTTGCACCCATGGTTAAAGGAAATCTTGTCAGATCCACCTGCACCACTGAATACAAAAGCAGGGAAACCACCAGGGCAAGGCCCATTTTCAACCTGGCAGGAAAGACATTGGAGGAAAAAATCGGAAACATGAAAAGCACGATACTGATCCGAAGCAAAACCAGCATATAGGTTCTGAAGATAATCGGATCAATGACATTTAAAATTTCCATTTTTTTATCCTAACGGATATACATGGGAATATTTTCAATCACGTTTATGGTAAACATTGTCATCTGATCCAGCATCCAGGGAGCGGAAAAAAGCAGTCCTAAAAAAACAGCAATAATTTTGGGCACAAAGGTCAGGGTCATCTCCTGAATCTGGGTAACTGCCTGGAACACACTGATAATCAGACCGGCTATCAGACCCAGGCCCAGCATGGGCATGGAAAGATAAATCGTCAGCAGAATGGCCTGTTTCGCATATTCAACAACAAATTCAGGGGTCATTTTTACACTCCAAAACTTTTCAGCAAAGATCCTGAAATTAAATGCCATCCGTCCACCAGGACAAAAAGCATCAGTTTAAAAGGCAGAGAAATCATAACCGGAGGAAGCATCATCATGCCCATGGCCAGCAAAACAGAGGCCACCACCATATCAATGACAAGAAACGGAATATACAGCACAAATCCGATGATGAAGGCTGTTTTAAGCTCGCTGATCACATAGGCGGGAATTAATACCAGAAGGGAAAGATCATCTCTTGTTTCGGGCTTTTTCATGTCCGCCCCTTTGACAAAAAGGGCCACGTCAGCTTCCCGGGTGTTGAGCAGTAAAAATTTTCGAATGGGTTTCTGGGCCTGGTCAAAGGCCTCGTCAAACGCCATTTTACGCTCAAGATACGGATTCAGCGCCTGTTCATATACTTCTTTGGCTACGGGCTGAATAATAAAGAATGTCATAAACAGTGCCAGACCGATAATCACCTGATTGGGAGGGCTTGACTGTGTGCCCAGCGCCTGCCGCAAAAAATGAAAGACCACCACCAGGCGGGTAAACGGTGTCATTAAAATTAATATCGCCGGTGCCAGCGCCAGAACAGTGAGCAGCGCAATGATTTCCAGGACAACCGCAACCTCTTCGGGTGTCGTTGCAGTCTGGACATTGAGTTCCAGAGACGGTATGGGAAAGGTCACCGCCTGTGCAAATCCAGCTGAAAATATCCAGAACAAAAGGATGAGGCAAATTGTTTTGCTTCTCATTTGCTGTCTCCTTTAAAAGCGGTTCCCAGTTTGCTGGCCAGAAAATGAGAAAATCTGGGCACTGCTTTATCATTTTCCTGCGGCAGATCAATGTCCTTATCAAACGATGCTATTTTTGAAATATTAGAAGAAGTAACCCCCACCAGAATGGTCTCATCCAGAACATGCAAAAGAACCAGTTTTTCTTTGGGCGCAAGGTGATGAACCGCCAGGATCTGAATCAGATTTTTGCTCCCCCGTATTCCTCTTGCTGTGGAAAATTTTTTTATCAGATAAAACGTAAGGATAAGAAGGGCCAGAACCAGCGCCAGCATGGCAAAGGTCTGTCCAAAAGCAAACCAGATATCTGAAGATGTTTTCATTCTTCTGCTGCCAGTGATTTAACCCTGTCTATCGGTGTAATAACATCTGTCAGGCGGACACCGAACTTTTCATTTACAACAACCACTTCACCCCTGGCAATCAGTTTTCTGTTGATATACACTTCCAGAGGTTCTCCTGCAAGTTTGTTCAGCTCGATGATCGATCCCTGGCCCAGCTGGAGAAGATCGTTGACCAGCATTTTGGTTTTACCCAGCTCTACAGAAAGTTCCAAGGGAATATCAAGAATAAAATCCAGTTCCCTTTCTCCCCGCGCCACGTTTTCTTCAACATTTTCTTCTACTTCCGGAGTCTCTTTTTCTTCGGCCATGTTTAGCCCTCGCAATCTGTTATAATTTTATCTTTGACTTTAAATGCCTGAAAACCACGCTGAACACCTACATAGCCTGTCAGTTTCTCCAGACCGTCCACATAGCAGATCAGCGGTTCACTGGCATCCTTGTCCAGCTGAATCACATCCCCTTTCTGCATATACACCAGCCGTTCCCCTGTGATCTCGGTTCTGCCCAGCTGGATTTTCAATTCCACCACAGATTCCAGAATAACTTCCCTGATCCGTTTGCGCCAGTTTGTATCGATTTCTTCCACTTCCGCCTGAACACCTGAAGACAGCTTATTTCTCATGGGTTCAATCATGGAATACGGATAACAGACCACCAGATTCCCGGCAGACTGTTCAAGCTCAATCTCAAACCGGGTCACCAGAACAAGGTCTGTGGGCAGAACAATGGCTGTAAACTGAGGGTTCATTTCCGAACGGATCAAGGATGCTTTCACAGGTTCAATGGGAAGCCAGGATGCCTCGATGTTTTTGAGTACCGCAAGCACTGCTTTTTTAATCATGACCTCTTCAATCCGTGTAAATTCCCGGCCCTCCACCCGGGCTTTGCCCAGGGCTTCACCGCCGAAAAACGTATCAATCAGGTTATACACCAGCTGGCTTTCAAATACGATCAGCCCATGTCCTCTCAAGGGTTCCATCCTGAAAACATGAAGGCTTGTGGGAACCGGAAGGCTTCTGACAAATTCTGAAAATTTCAGTGTATCAAACGGATTGGCACTGACATCCACATTGGTCTGCAGTAAAGAGGACAATGTTGCCCGGACTTCCCTTGACAGCCTTTCATTAATGACATCAAAGGTCGGCATCCTGGCCCTGACCACCTTGTCCTGACTGGTGAAATCATAGACAACAATCCCTTCCACCGCCTCGGGGGCAGGCACATCCTTTTCAGTCTCGACATCTCCTGAATCCAATCCGTCTAATAGACTGTCAACCTCATCCTGGGATAATATTTCGCTCATAATCCAATCACTGCATCACAAAATAGGTAAAATACACATTTCTCACCGTGGTTTTTGGAAAAAGAGAATTCATCTGTTTGAGCAGATCATATTTAAGCCTGATCTTGCCTTCAGGATTTCTCAGTTCCAGCCAGGTCATGTTTGCCATCTGATCCAGAACAATCTGCCGGATCTGTTCTTCCACCGCATATATCTGTTTTCGTTCATTTTTATCCACCAGTTCCAGCGCCATGTTAAGACTGATCGTTTTCATGCTTGAACTGCTTTTAAGGGAAACTCTTTCAAAGGGTTCAAGCTCCATGATATCCTCAAAAGCGATTTCCTCTACAATTCTCACAGAATCCTGATTTGTCGATTGATGAACCGGCACACCCGGGCTTTGGGAAACTTCATCCCTGTCATTGAAAACAAAAATCAGAAAACCTGTTCCCATCAGCAATATGCAGACAACAAAAACCGCTGTTATAATCATTATTTTTTTTAATGTGAGAATTTTCTTAAACAGAATCTGAAATTTTCCAGACAGACTGTTCATCAATGATGCTTTTTCAACATCCTTGGAAACTTTCATGGAATCTTCGGGAACCTCATCCATGGCATTCTCTAAAATATCTTCCATGGAATCATCCAGATCTTCATTCATTTCATCTAAAGGATCTTTTGCCAAAATAACTCCAGAGATTAAGGGTTCAATACAATTGCGTTGATATGTTGAAAAGCAATCCCTGTGCCAAGTGTGCAGATTCTTGAATTTAAACACATGCCTGAAGGCCTAAATTAAACATGGGTGCGATTATAACTGTATTTTCGGTGATTTGCAAAATCTATTATTTCAACCAGACCTGAACCGACCTGAGGGAGACCTGTCAAGGTCAACGCATAAACGTCACAAAAATGACAGCGGGCACAGAAGATTTTTTTTCTCCTGTGCCCGCAACAAACGCACACCCAAAACAAAATGTATTGTTTTTTTATCGTTTCATCTGAATAACCGTCTGCATCATGTCATCCACGGTGGTAACCGTTTTTGAATTGGCCTGAAATCCCCTCTGGTTGGTTATCAGCGCCACAAACTCTTCAGATATGTCCACATTGGACATTTCAAGGGAATTCGGTGCAAGCGTTCCCAGACCATTCTCACCGGGTTTGTTGGTAATGGCGCCACCACTGGCACGGGTTTCTCTGAAAAGGTTTCCGCCCTCATTGGAAAGCCCGTGATTATTCAAAAATTTTGCAAGCCCCACCCGGAACAGCGGGATAAGCTGGCCATTTGAATAAATACCGGTGATAATTCCGTCCGTGGCCACATCAACCCCCTGAAGGTCCCCTGCGGCATATCCGTCAGCGTCCTGGAAAACAGTCGAAGAGGCTTTTGAATACTGGGTGGTTGATAAAGAATCATTTACAAAATTAATGCCATCATAGCGGGTACCGATATTCAGCCGGATATCTGTTTCCGTGGACCCGAATTCGCCACCCAGAAAATCTGTTGTAAACTCATAATACCCGCTTCTTCTGATATTATCCTTTGAAATCTCCGTCCAGGCCGTGGACCCTTTTATATCAAAATTAATTTCACTTCGATCATTGAACGGGTGAGTGCTTGGCCCGAATCTCAGCGGATCGGAAAAGGTAAAAACAATATCATCTGAATCATCTTCGTTACCTGATCCATCCAGATCAATAATGGCTTTTGTCTGATCTCCCTTCAGTGTGGCATTGGGATATTCAAACGGGACATAATCCGGGTCTGTGGTAAATCGGAAACTGTTGAAATTGGCAGGCACGCCACCACCTGAGGTAATATTAAATTCAAGATCATTGGTCTGATCCCGGTCAAAATCAATTGTGATACCGGTAGCGTAGGTTCCATTGGTAGCAATGCGCGCATTGGGATATTCCAGGGGCGGCGACGGATCAATCTGAAAAGAAATACTCTGACCTGCAGCTGTTGTCAGTGCTGAGCCGAAACTGTACTGAATAACACTGGAATTGGCTGTATTACCTGGCTCATAGATCTGCAGCTGAACCTGGGTATTATCACTGCCTGCGGTTTGAACAACAAGGGTTGTTGTGGCAGCACCTGCTGTTGCAGTCCAGGTTGTACCATCCCAGGCCAATACCACTGTCTCCACGGCTCCGGCAGCATCAAGAACTGCCATGACGCCTTCGCCCTCTCCAGTGGAAGTGGATAATACAGTCAACAGGGGATCATTAAGCGGCGTAAAATCAAACACCTGGTTGACAACATCTGCCGTTTTCATGGGCATGTTCCAATCCCATCCGCCAGCTCCGCCATTTAACCTGATATCATAGATAAAGCTGATATCTCCTGCCACCATGTCCATATCCACCGCATTCAGGATGTCAATGGATGCGGTGGTCGTATCGACATTGGCCGGCGCATTGGTGGACAGACCCGTCACCAATGTACCGGATGAATCTGCAGCAAGGGGATTGCTCCAGTACCATCTTTCAGCAACAGGATTCCAGACAATACCCAGGTTGTCAGAATCCTGATCCATAACTCCCGGATCATTAATCTGCATAGACGTATTGTCATTGGCTGTGTCCCCAAAATAAGTCAATCCTTCAATCCCCTGGACATGAAGATCATTTTTATCATTGATATCAAACCCGATGGAATCGGTTGCCACAGCTGACTGTGCAAACCGGATTCTTAAATCCGGGTCCACATCTGTGGGGTCTGTATTAAACGCCAGGTGAATATTCTGATCATCGGAATACACAATTTTTGCCGTATTATACCCATTGGGCAAATCAAAGGCATTAATTATTCCATCATTATTGAGATCTGTAAAATTCCACTGAGACCCATCAAATTCCAGGCTGAATCCATATCCATCTGTTGACAGCGCATTATAATCGGCAATTTCATAATTGATATTATCCACCGTGTTCACACCATTGGCGGAAAAATCTCCTATCCGGCCGGTAAATTTGCTCATGGTAAAATCAAGAACATCGCCTGAACTCTGGGAAAACTGGATGGTCCCTCTTGCCAGAAGCCCCTTGGAATCGGTGCCCTGTACCAGATTCCGGTTATCTTCCTCCGGATTCATGGTGACGATATATTCCCACTCGGTGCCGGATTTTTTATCATAATAAATTGTAATATCATGGGTTGAGCCCAAAGCATCATATGCTTTTACAACTGTCTGGTATTCGTAGCTGGTTCCGCCGATATAGGTGGTTTCCCCGGAATCCCATGAATTTGAAAGCACCACGGCATTTGATGAGGAATCCGCATCCAGATTGGTTATCACCGTGATTTCCTCACTCTTTTTAGGCGGACTTGTAAATTCTTCAAGAATCAAATCTGTTACAGACCCCACATCCTCTCCGGTTTCCTCATCCAGATTCCATCCCTGTACAATATAGCCTTCCGGATTGATCAACTGTCCTGCCTTATCAAAAAAGAAGTTCCCGGCCCGGGTATAGAATGTATTTTCAGAATTGGACTGGCGCACAATAAAAAAACCATCCCCACCGATAGACAGGTCCGTGGTGTTCCCCGTGGATTCAAACGAGCCCTGGCCAAAATTCTGGGAGACATCCCCCACAGCCATACCACGGCCCATCTGGGCGGAACCTGCCTGGGTGGCAACACTCTCGTACAGGGTATCTGCAAAGGTGGCTCTTCCCTTTTTAAACCCGATGGTATTTAAATTGGAAATATTATTACCCACAACCTGCAGGGCATTTCCCATATTCTTCAGACCACTGGTTCCTGTAAAAAGTGAACTTGATAAAGACATAATCCCTCTCCTATTTATTAAAACTCAATATATTGTTGATCATTATACGCTTTGGCATATCACACGGCTAATTCACCCCTGTAATAGTGGATAGGGCCACCAGACGACCGGAATCATTCATTACAAGATACTGACTGCCATTCATGTATTTAATTCCGGACACTTCTTCCTTCACGCCGACATCAGCAAACCCTGAACCGGTTTTCACCGTATAATAATACATCCCGTCAGGTACCTGATTTCCTGAATTGGAAACCCCGTTCCAATGAACTGAATTTTCCCCGCCAGCCGTATCATCAGATGACAAAGAAATAGTGCGAACCAGTTCATCATAGACATCATAAATACTCACAGTGGCAGTTTCAGATTTGTCCAGTTTAAATCCCAGTTCCTGTCCTGCAACCACCCCGTCTTCTACCAGGACAATAGAGGTGTTTGCGCTCACGGTTTTACCCAGATAAGACACTGCAGAATCCCCTGAATTTCCACCTGTCTGGTCCTGTCCATTCATGACCGATGTCAGGGATGCAGGATCCAGCAATATGCCCTGAACCACCAGGTAAGGCTTGCCATCATTATAGGTTACGCCGTCAACTTTTCCGGTGATGCTTGAAGGCACCTGAGTGTATCCGGACCCTGAATTTGCAAGAACCGTATACTGATAAGATCCATCTTCAACAGCATTGCCTGCATTATCGGTTCCATCCCAGGAAATCAGATGAGCCCCTGTTTCCTGCTGGCCTTCGTACAAGGTTTTGACCGTATTTCCATCTGCATCAGTGATGGTGATCATAATATCAGCAGATTTAGACAGATTATAAAAACCGCCTGAAACCGTTCCCTCATCAACATTCATCAGATTCACGTTTCCGGTGACCTGTTTTCCCAGATAACTCATCATATCGCCTTCTGAATTCTGACTGACAGCACTGGCCATATTTTCCATGGAATCATTCAGATTGATAAGCTGTTCAAGCTGAGAAAACTGGGCAAGCTGAGCGGAGAAATCCGTACCATCCATCGGGTTCAGCGGGTCCTGGTTCTGAAGCTGAGCCACAAGCATGCTTAAAAAAGCATCTCTTCCCAGTGCATCTTCTTTCTGTGTTTTCTTTTTTTCACTGGATTCATAGGAACTGCTTATCTGTTCAAGGGATGAATTTGTTGTGGATGAAATAGCCATATGTTTCTCCTTTTATGCGACAAAATGAAGCGAACCCTCATGGTTCAGACTGTTTAAAAGATTGCCGGCATCATTGATTCCTTCGGTACTATCCACGCCAAATCCTGATTTTTCACGGTGATGATTGCGCTTTGAAGAATCTTTGGCATGATTATTTGCATCTGCCATGGATTGTCTGAAATCAGAATTCATATCCACTTCAAATTTTTCAAGCGTCACCCCGGACGCAGAAAGGACCGCTTTCAGTTCTGTGGCATTGGATGTTAAAA
Source organism: Pseudomonadota bacterium (assembly GCA_018821535.1). Taxonomy (GTDB): domain Bacteria; phylum Desulfobacterota; class Desulfobacteria; order Desulfobacterales; family Desulfobacteraceae; genus Desulfobacula. The sequence goes on from JAHJLV010000037.1 coordinate 84,865, forward strand.
TTTCTTTGGCAGCAAGGCTTTCGGTCACAATACTGACTCTCATGACATCCCCGCTCTTATCAATGGTCATCATCAACCGTCCCAGCTCAGGCGGGTTCAGTTGAAGCCGCAGGGTGTTTTCGCCCTGGTTGATCGCCCGGACAAGACCTTTGGTGACCTGGTGGGTCACATAGGTGGGCAGATTTCTGAGCGGCATATTTGCTTTTAAATGGTTCAGATTCTGGACAGCCTGGGAAGATTTTGAATCAGATGCAGACACCTGAGAGTTTTCTGTGGATTTTACCCCTCGGGATGAATTATGTTTCAACACAGTCTCAATTTCTTTCAGCCTCGACTGGTCAGACTTATCCGCAGGCGTCTGTGCTTTTTCTCCCAGTACTGACGCCATTTCCTTTGCCGCCTGGTGCAAAGGATTCCCGGCTTCTGTCTGAGGTTTCAAAGCAGGTTTATCGGCATTCATCCCCACTGCAGCATTTTTGAATTCATTTTTTATCCGGTCTGCAGAAAATTCAAAAGGAGATGCTTTTTCAATAGTTTCTGATTTTGTTTTTATCCCTTTAAATAATGCCGCCAATAGATCCATTGGTTTTTCATCTGTTGCGGCTTTCAGTTGCAAGTCCTGTGAAAAAGCAGTTGCAGTGGACGATTTTGTCTGGCTGCGAACCGCCTCAAGCGAACGGATCAAATCATCCAGGCTGAAAGCAGATGATTTATTGCCATTTGCATCCAACCCCAACTGCCCGAGAATCTGTGCAATATTTTTATCATTGTCTTTTGTCTGATACTGTTCAGATGAATAAAAGGCTGTTTTCTGGATGGACTTCAAATTTTCAATCACTGTATCAAGGCTGATCCCTTTATCCCCTTTGTCTGACAATTCCAGTATTTCCCGGATTTTTTCCTGGGGAATACTCATGGAAGACAAAATGGACTGCAGAAAAGGAATTGTCGATGAAAGCATGAATATCTCTTCATTGCCCCCGATCTGATTGTTTTCTTCAATGGACAGTTCAGAAAGGCTTTCAAGCAATTTATCAAAAAACGCATCCAGTGATAATAAGCCATCTGATAGTAAATTACTTTCACTCTCGGATGAAAGTTCAGCGATCAGCTTATCAAGATCGCTTTCCTTGAACCCGGCCTTTAACAGCATCTTCTTGAGCGCCTCAAGTCCTTCGGCATCAATGGAAAGATTTTTCAGATTTCCTTCAGACAGTGCAAAGAAAACATTTTTCAGTGCGGCCACAAATTCTGCCCCTTTTTTCCGGCTCAGTTTTTCCAATATATTTTGGATACCGTCATCCGAAGGCAGATTCTGGTCTTTGGTTTTTTTGTCCAGAGCATCGGTCTTTCGGGTGCTGACCGGATTTATGTCAGACTGACCCGCACCAACCGTATATGCGCTCATTTTATCAGAATCGGCCTGATCAGATCTGGGGTTCCCGGAACCATCCCTGCAGGAGCTGTCCTGAATTTTTTCCATTGTCTTGTTCAGTTTTTCAGCAAACCCCTGTTTTCCGGATTCAGTTGCTTTCCCATCCAGCATTCCGGTTTTGGGAAATTCTGACTGAACCATATCCATAAAAACATTGCTCGCATCTGCAAAACTAAAATTCATAAAACACCTTTTAATAAATTTCTTTTTACAGACAAAGGAGCAATGATCATGCCACCTGTTTGAGGATATCTTTTTTACTTAGATGTTCAACAGGTTACACGTTTTCAGGTTTGGCGGATAAATGGGGTCGGATAAATTTTTGGAACATATTTCCCGGCTGATTGAAGTGATATGGGAAAATATTACCGGATAGGAAACATGTCGAATTTATTTCCTTTTAAAGGCGAGACGTTCACTGATTTTAGCGGCCTTTTCGCTTTCGACAAATGCCAGGATCTGAGATGCAGATGCTTCACGCATTCTTAAAAAAATCTCCTGGGCCACCTCCAGGTTCATCTTGTCAACAATCTGTGCGGCATTTTTGGGTTTCATGCCGGCATACATCTTTACAAGCCGCCCGATCTTGGCTTCATATTCAGCTTCTTTGTCCAGCTCTTTCTGGGTTTTTATTTTTGTCAGGGCTGCCATGTCTTCTGCGACCTGTTTTTTTAAGGCATTAAAATTTTCTATCTTCTCGTCAAGCTGTTCTTCAAACACTGCAAGTTCTTTTCTCCCCTGCTCCAGCAGCATAAGCTGTTTTTCAACCATGGTCCTTTTTTCTTCAAGTCCCCTTAAAACAACCTTGGCAGGATCAGGACACTCAGGGCATTCAGGGCAGGGTTCTTTTTTTTCAGCATCTTCAGTTTCCTCCTTGGACCTGGAATCTTTTTTCCCATCATCATCCGCAGCCACTGCAGATGATGTCTGCATGAACACCCCTGCGTCATCCGGGTATAAAAAAACAAATGTGAAAAAACAGATCAGAAAAAAAACGGTGATTTTTTTATAGTGTTTCATTGGATATTGTCCTGGCTGTTTTTAAAGAGGATATCTCATCCTGATTTTTTTGTTCATCTGCTGCCGCTTCCTGAGTATATTGGGCTCTTAATTTTTTACGGTAAATCTCCATGGCCTTTTTATCAATGGTTTTTTTCTTCAGTTCCAGCAGTTTTTCCTGTAAAATTTTTTCCAGATGAATTTTTCTGATTTTTTCTTCTTTGATGCTGCCTTCCAGAGACTGGCTGTACTGATGATACTGCCTGAATACAGATGCGCTGACGCCTTTGGATACAATGGTTTCAATATTTTGCGCATTTAAGTGTTTCATCTGATCCAGATTTATAATCTGTTCTTCACAGGTTTTCACTTCCAGATGTGCTTTAGCTGTTTTCTGCTGGGCAATCCGCTCCTGATATTTTCTGTAATTCAGTAAGGGGTCCAGTTTGAATTTAAATTTTTTCATGCCTTACCTTTACCTTTGGGAGCATCGTTGATGCCCAGGGCTTTTTTCAGTCCGTCAACACTTGCCTTCATATCTGATTTTCGGTTCATACCCTGCCTTAAAAACTGCACCAGCCCCGGCATTAAACGCTTTGCTTCATCCACACCCGGATCTGAACCGTCAATATATGCACCAATGGTAATCATGTCTTCAGCATTGCGATACGCCGCCATCACACTCACCGCTTTATCCCGGACTGCCACATGTTCTTTTTCACTCACATCCCTCATAACCCTGGAAACACTTGCCAGGACATCAATCGCAGGATAATGACCCCGGTTGGCAAGGTCTCTGGATAAAACAATATGACCATCAACAATAGACCGGACCGTATCTCCGACAGGGTCATTCAGATCATCACCTTCCACCAGGACCGTATAAATCCCGGTGATAGACCCGCCGTTTTCAATATTTCCGGCCCTTTCAAGCAGAATCGGGATCTTGACAAAAAATGAAGGTGTATACCCTCTTGATGTCGGCGGTTCACCGGCAGCAAGCCCCACATCCCTTGAAGACATGGCAAAACGGGTAATGGAGTCCACCATTAAAAGAACATCTTTTCCCTGATCTCTGAAATATTCAGCAACGGTTGTGGCAAGATAGGCACCGCGCATCCTCACCAGGGGCGGAGAATCCGAGGTTGCAGCAATCACCACAGCTCTTTTCAGTCCTTCTTCTCCCAGTGTTTCAGTCACAAAATCCTTAACTTCCCGGCCTCGCTCACCAATCAGACCAATGACCACAACATCTGCGGCCGTATGTTTGGTCATCATTCCCATCAAAACACTTTTTCCCACGCCGGAACCGGCCATGATCGCCATTCTCTGACCTTTTCCAAGGGTAATCATGCTGTTAATTGCCGCCACCCCCACATCCAGAGGCTGCTTGATCTGCTCCCTGTCCATGGGGCCGATGGGCTGCCCGAACAGGTCGTATTCATGGGTAATCTCAATATCCCCCTTGCCGTCTATCGGATTTCCCATGCCATCGATGATCCTTCCCAGCAGATGATCTGACACCCCCACCTTCTGGGAAGACGCCACCGGGATAATACGGCTTCCCAGGCTGACTCCGCGAATATCTCCATAGGGCATGAACAGCGCCTGTTCCTTTTTAAAGCCCACGACTTCCGACAGAATTTTTTTGCCCTGGCCATTTATGATACTGCAAAGTCCGCCAATGCCCAAACCGACACTGTCTCCCTGGGCAATCAGTCCAACCACCTGGGATATCCTGCCCTCGGGCTTCATGGTGACACATTGATCCACAGCTTTAATGTATCTGGCAAAATCAATTTTATCCAGATGTGCCGGCATCTATCGTCTCCCTGCAGTTTTTATGGCTTCAAAAACTGCATCAAGTTTGGATTCAATATCAGATGAAATCTGCCCTGTGTTGGTTTCAATATTAAAATCACCCTTGTGAAGAGACGGATCAGAACGGACAGACACCCTGCTTAAGGAATCAATCTGTTCGAAAAATTCATCCTTGATCATTTCAATATATTCATAATCCTCCAAAGATACGCTCAACGTAATTTCTTCAGGCTGGACAAGGGTTTTCAGTGCTTCCAGTATCATGGGCCTGACAATCTCATCGTCCATCTCGATCCGGGCCAGAATCGTTTTTTTTGCAATCTGCTGAATCAGGGAAATAATATCTGCTTCATATCTGTCCACCAGCATATCAAGCAGATGATCCGCTGTCTTCAAGGATTCTTCCAACCCGGTCAAAAACTCAACCGCTTTTTCTTTTGTCTGGCTTTCCCCTTTTGCCGTCCCTTGTTCAAGCCCGTGTTCAAAGCCTTTTTCATAACCGGTTTTAAGGCCTTCGTCTTCGCCTTTGATCAGCCCCTGTGTTTCTCCTGCTTTAAACCCCTCTTCATGGCCCCGGGCTTTGCCCTGCTCAATTCCCTGCTCCAGCCCTTTTTCAAATCCTTGTGCAAATCCCATTTCCTCAGGGGTCAATTCCGGCTCTTCAGGCAGGGATGCCTCATCTGAATCCACAGACAGACCTTCTTCCGGAATGATCTGTTCTTTTTTCCCCCCCCTGTCCTCATCAATTTCAATCAAGGGTGTAAAAACAACATCTTCCATCTCTTTTTTAAAATCATACATGGCCTTGAAGTCAACCGGCTCATCTTCTTTAAATTTAGGCTCATCAAACAACAGTTTGAACCGGTCAAAATCAGGATCAAGTTTCCTTTTATGATATGAGGATTCCGCATCAAGCTGTTCCAGACTTTGAATTTCCATCAGCCGGAACTGATCATCATCAGACAAGGACATCATCTTTTCCTTTTCCAAGGGTTATTGTACCGTCAGCCTCAAGTTCCTTGGCCGCGCGAACAACAGTCTGCTGAGCTTCTTCAACTTCTGTAAGACGTACAGGTCCCATTGCCTCAAGGTCATCCTTGAGCATCTCACCGGCTCGCTGGGACAGATTGGAGAAGATTTTTTCTTTCATTTCATCTGTGGCTGTCTTAAGGGCATATGTCAACTGCTGACCTTCAACCTTCTTGAGAATCTCTCTCATGGCCATATCATCAATATTGGTCAGATCTTCAAACACAAACATCAGGTTACGGATATCATTTGCCATTTCCGGATTATCTTCTTCAACATATTCCATAACCGCATCTTCTGTTGATTTGTCCACACCATTGATAATATCCACAAGTACCTGAAGACCGCCGGCTTTTCCGCCAGGCCCTACTGCACCGGAAAGTTCAAGCTTCAATGCCTTGTCCACATCCCGCACAACATCCTCTGAAATCTGACCCAGACGTGCAATCCGCATGGCAATATCCCCCTTGAGCTCTTCAGGAAGCGCCATCAGAATCTCTGATGAAATCTCGGACGGCATGTGTGCCAGGATCATGGCAATGGTCTGGGGATGCTCTCCTTCCACATACCCTGCAAGGGTTCCGACATTTACATTCCGGCTCCATATAAACGGCTTTTCCTGTTTTTTCTTTTCAAGATCTCCCAGTATTGCACTGGCATTTTTGGGATCCATGGTATTTCTGACAATATTTTTGACAAAGGAGTCACTTTCAATAATCATCTTTGATTCCCCTTCAAAACTGTTTACAAAATCAAGGGATACCGCCTTTAACATTTCAGGGGTGATATGATCAATTGAAGACATCTCAAAAGCCACATCCGCAACTTCCTGTTCATTCATCTTGGAAAATACCCGGGTGGCATACTCTTCACCCATTGCCATCAGGAATATTGCAGCTTTTCTAGGGCCTGATATATTTTTAGGATCCAATACATCCACCATGATTAATCCTCCTCCTCCTCTGCCTCTACTTCACTGATCCATCCTCGAATGATATTCACTGTCTTGGCAAAATCTTTCTGGGCATAATATTTTGCTTTTTCATGCACCGGCATATTCACAAGATAGGATGCTTTTTCCGATGGGGCCATCGTCTTGATGAATTCCTCTTTTTGATCCGGTGTCATCAATTCAAGGAATTCCTGCTGCTGTTTGGCATCCATATCCTTAAACTCGATCTGCTTTTCATCATGGCCAAGCAGTTCTGTCTCATCAGGCCCCGGCAGCGCTTCCAGCTCAACTGTTGTTTTAATCTCCTTAACTGTCCGCGCTATGGGCCGTATGACAAACAGGAACAACAGCACAACAATCAACAGATTGCCGATAAGCCGACCATATTCCTTGTGTACGGTTTTAAGAACAGACTGCGGCGGCTCATCCATATCCACATCTGCAATGGAAGCAAAGGGAAAACTTTCCATGGAAACCTGATCACTTCTATCCTCATTATATCCCATTGATTTGATAACAATATCCCTGAACTGTTTCATTTCCTCTTCTGATCTGGGGATATAAACTTTTTGTCTTTTCCCGTTTTCATCATCTCTGTATTCATATTTGCCATCCACAACAGCAGCCACAGACAAACGGGAAAGAACTGCCATGGGTTTTTGGACTTCCCTGATCCGTTTACTGATTTCAAAATTAAAGGTATCATCGCTTTTATTGACCAGTTCATTATTCTGGAGCCCGGCAAGTCCGTCTTCACCGACAATCGGATTCACACTGGAAGGTGTGGGAGTTTCTTCAGAAATGGTTTTCATTTGTTCCGCCCGGTTCTTGCGGCTTCGGACAAATTCCCCCCCCCGTTCCAGAGGATCATAAATCTCCTCATTCACATCATCTTTTGAGAAATCCATTTCAGAAGTTACCCGGACAATCGCCTTGTCTTTTCCGACGATTCTTTCAAGCATGCTCTGGATTCTTTTGGCCAGATTCTCTTCAAAACGGATCTTGTATTTGTACTGGGCATCGGCAAAATTCTGGGCAGTGATCTTGGCCTGTTCCTCTTCGGATTTGCCTTCAAAAAGAATCCTGCCCGCGGTATCCACTATCGTGACAAGCTTTGGTGTCAGCCCCTGTATGGAGCTTGCCACAAGGTGAGCAATGGCTTCAACATTTTCCTTTGCCAGATCCGAATTCAATTCAAGCAGGATGGAAGCAGAAGGCTCTTTTACCTCTTCTGCAAATACAGATTCCTTTGGAAGAACAATCATGACCCTGGCGGATTTCACCTCATCAAAAGCACTGATGGTTCTGGCCAGTTCTCCTTGAATCGCCCTTGTTTTATTAATTTTCTGAACAAATTCAGTTGTCCCGAATTCTGTCTTGTCAAATATTTCAAACCCAACCCCGCCCCCCTTGGGGATACCTTCTCTGGCCATTGAAAGCCGGACATCATATACCGATTCTTCGGGAACCAGAATGGTTGTCCCGTCTCCGGTAAGCCGGTATGCAATATTATCCGCTTTTAATTTTTCCACCACCATTGCCGCATCATCTTTTTCAAGCCCGTGATATGCTGCTTTAAACGGCGTTTTATTTGTCAGAATAAAAAGGGAGGTAAATCCGACAACAACAATCAGAGCAAAAAGGCCCAGGGCAATTTTACGGGCCACAGGCAACTCTTTGAATGTTGTAATGATTCTTTCAATGACTGGGTTCATAAACCTGTATCACTCCATTTTGGCTTGACCATAATCAAATCTGCATTCTCATGACTTCATTATACGCTGACATCACTTTATTTCTCACCTGGGCAAAAACCTTCAGGGTTGTATCTGCTTTGCCGATAGCCATCATCCCTTCATGAAGCCCCATTTCCCCGAGAATCACCTTTTCAATGGAGTCATCTGCGATATGCTGTTTGGTATTCACATCCTTTATTGCCGCTTCTATTCTCTGGAAAAACTCAGGACTGCGCCGGTTTATCCTGTCCTGCAAAGGTTCTGTGTTCAGAGAAATTTTCCCTGTGCCGCTGATTGAATTCATCGTTTTTTACTCCTGTTATTTACCGATCTCAAGGGCTTTCAAGACCATATCTTTTGTTGCTGAAAGTGCTGTAACGCTTGCCTCATAACTTCTTTTGGCCACCAAAAGGTCTGCAATTTCCGTCAGATGATCCACATTGGGCATTTTCACATAACCGGTTTGCGGATCAGCATCCGGATGGGAAGGATTATAAACAAGTGCAAAATCCTCCTGGGATTCAACAATCTGATCCACCCTGACACCGGTGCCTTTATCGGGTTTTTTTTCATCACCGAATTCAATGGGTGACAAATAAATCCCCGCCTGCTGCGCCTTTAGCTGTTTTTCTTCAATCACGCTTTTAAATGAATCAATGTCATCGCCCTTGAAAACCACCATTTTTCTTCTATACGGTCCCCCGTCTTTTGTCCGGGTGGTATCCACATTGGCAAGATTTTCAGCAATGACGTTCATCTTTGTTCTGTGGGCGGCCAGGGCAGTGCCGCTGATCTTTGATGCATTCAATAAATCCATATATTACCTGCCTCCCTCGTCAATTGAATAATTCAGTATTTTCATTTTTCGAAGCAGCATCTCTGTTGTGGCCCGATATTTAATATTGTTCTGGGTGAGATTCATCATTTCCGTATCAATATTCACAGAGTCCAGATGATAAATATCAACATCTTCACTTGCTTCACCATTGATATCTGAAGATGCATTTATATCGTAAGGCGAAAGATGTTTATAATGTGTTTTATCCAGGAAATCAGGCTCTTTTTTCCCCATCACCCGATTCAGTGTTGTATTAAAATCCAGATCCTGCGGTGTATATCCAATGGTATCCATATTGGCAATATTACCGGCGATCAGATTATGGCGTTTAGCTGACACATCAAGTGATTTTTCAATCAATTTTATCGTGTGTCCGAAAATTCTTGAATCAGCCATGTTTATCCTTTAAATAGAATTAAAAACAAATATCATATCCAAAAAACAATCCGTAACGATTGCTTTTGCAATTTATATGCCTAAACTGAAATCAGATAGAGTCTTTATATTCGTGAAGTTTGTTTCGGAGGGTTCGGACACTGATACCCAGAATTTTTGCAGCGTGAGTCCGGTTGCCTTCTGTCTGGTCAAGTGTTTTATAAATCATCTTTTGTTCCATGGTTTTCAAGGAAACCGGTTCGGCCTCATCGCCTGCATTCACAAAAGGTTCCATTATCCGGCCATCTTCATTACAGCTGTCGATCATTAAATTTTCAGGTATGATCCATTCAGAATCTGCAAGAAGCACTGCCCGGTGTATTATATTTTCAAGCTCCCGGACATTTCCGGAAAAAGAATGCCTCTGCAAAAGACGGGCGGCCTGGGTTGTCAATCCTTTGACATTTCTACCGTCAATTTTACAGTATTTTTGAATAAAAAACTCACATAATAAATCAAGGTCCCCTTTTCGGTCCCTTAACGGCGGAATCACCAGAGGAATGGTATTCAAGCGGTGAAAAAGGTCTTCTCTAAAATCATTGTCTTCGACTGCTTTTTTTGCGTCCCGGTTGGTGGTGGCGATCACCCGGACATCGACCTCCACAGGTTCAATGCCGCCAACCCGATCAACAACTTTTTCCTGGAGCACTCTGAGCAGTTTTGCCTGAAGATGAAACTGCATTTCGGTAATCTCATCCAGAAACAATGTTCCTTTATGCGCCAGTTCAAATTTTCCGATTTTACGGGAGATTGCGCCTGTAAATGCACCCTTTTCATGACCGAACAGTTCGCTTTCCAGAAGATTTTCCGGCAAAGCCGCACAGTTGACTGCAATGAACGGCTGATTGTGTCTGCCGCTCTTCTCATGGATATATTTTGCAAACAGTTCTTTTCCCGTACCGCTTTCGCCCTGGATCAGGACAGATGCGCTTGAATCTGCCACCCGGGCAGCAAGCGTCAACAATTGCCGGATACCTTCATCTTTTGCAATAATTTTTACTTTTTTATGGGAAAAAGAGGGCGAAGACTTGATGGCCGGTGCAAGCTGTGCAAGTTTTACAAATGCTCTTTTGGCCTGCAGATGAAGCTGTTCAAGCTCAACCGGACGGACAAGATAATCCAGTGCGCCAAGCTTCATCAGATTGACTGCATGCTCAAGCACAGGCTCCTGGCTTAAAAAAAGCACCTGGCAGATCATATTGTTTTCATTGATTTTTTTCAGGAAGTCAACCGCGGAAAGACCTGGAGTTGCAACATCTGAAATCACCAGATCTGTTTTGTTTTCTTTCAGATAGGAAAACACCTGCGATCCATCAGGTATTGCATCCACCAGAAAACCAAGGTCCTCAAAAAACCGGGCATATGCCATTCTCTCTTTGGGATTTTCAAGTATAATAAGAATTCTGTGTCCCGGCATATTGTTCTGGTTTCCTTACATCCTCCTAAGAATTCTGAACCGCTTCTGCCAATTCCAGCGTATCCAGTCGTTGCTGTGCAAGTCTTGCCCAGACAGAATCATCAGATGTCACCACCTGTTTGTATGCATCCTTGGCTTTCTGAAGAATATTTGCCTTTTGATACGCATCCCCAAGCAGAAAACCCAGATTTGCTTTCTCCTGTGCATCTGCTGAAAAACTTAATGCCTTTAAATACGCATCAGCAGATTTCACATAAAGTTTGAGTCCAATATATGATCTTCCAAGCTCCTTGTAAACAGCTGTAAGAAAATCATAGTTTTCACCCGGAGCCAGCGCTGCTTCTTTTGCCGCCTTCTCACGAAGAGAAGCAACTGTATTTAAATCCCCTTTATGCTCATATACATTTGAATGAGAAAACAAAATCCTGGCCTTTTCCAGATGATTTTCAGATATTCCATATGCGGTATCAAATCTTTGAGATGACAGGGCATACTGTTTTTTATCCAGATAAATCCTGCCGGCCCGCAACAAAGCTTCTCCCCTGTTCCTGCTTTTTGGAAATCTTTTGGGAAAGGCATCAAATAATTTCAGTGCATCCTCTTTTCTTCCGGATTCATCCATCGCAATACCCAGACCAAGAAGAAGCTGCTCTGACCGTGAAGACCTTTTATACTGTTTATATGCATTTATCAAATGATTAAATGCCTGATCATATAATTTTGCATCAAGATAGGCAAGCCCGACACTCAAGGCAATTTTTCGGCTCCCCATTCTGTCTATGCGGTTATGCTCAAGCTCATATCGATTCAGTACCTTTGTAAAACTGTCTTCTTTAAGCTGTTTTTGAAACAAGGCTTCGTATGCTTTTTGCATCAGCTTGACCGCCTCATACCGCAGCCCTCGTGGATGCGTTGACAAAAGGTCCTCTATTTCCTTGATGCATTTATCATATTCACCGGTTCTCTGATAGATTTCCGCCAACCGCATCATGGCAATTCTGGCATAAGAATTTTCCGGGAATTTCTTTTTGATCATTTCATAAATCTGCATTTTATCGGCATCTTTTTTCATATACCGGGCAAGGCCGATTGAACTTGCAATATATCCTTCAGAGTCCGGATATTTTTCCCGAACCAGCTCATACAGCTTGACTGCCTTTTCTTCATTATTTTCCATGCCGTAGGTATCGCCGACCTTGCTTAAGATCACATCAATACCTTTAATATCAGGAAACAGATTCGTTACACGAATCAATGCTTCACGGGCTTCCGTGCTCTGACCGACTTCAAAATTGGCATTACCGATATTCAGCAGAAGTTCAGAGGAGGAATACACCTTGTTCGGGCTGGACTGAACAACAAAATTCAAAATTTTCAGTGCATCCAGATACTGTCGTTTCTTAAAAAGGGATCTTCCATATCCAATACCCGCATCGGCAATATAACTGTTTTCAACAGGGTCTTCAAAAACCTGTTTAAAAAATATCAGTGCCTTGTCTTCATAGTTTTTTCGGTCATAGATATCGGCCAGATGGTATGTTATTTCAGGAAGCCCTGAATAGGTCAGATATCCCTGTTTAACAATATTAAAATATCCTTCTGCTGCGGACAGATTGTCTAATTTTTTTTGTATCAGCCCGACAGATGCATACCCATAAGGCAATAACAAGGACTTGGGATACATCACCAGCGCATCCTGGAACATGCGTTCGGCCTGTATCCATTTTGCAGAATCATCTTCCGGCAGATTTTTATAAAACGCATATGCCCTTAAAAAATACGCCTGTTCAGGACAGGCAATATTTCCCTGAAAAATATATTGATCCAGAACATTAAACGCATCTTTTTCAAGGCCTTTTTTCAACAACATCAATGCATTGGCAATCTGTTTTGAATCACATTTAGTTTCAGTGACAGCCACTAAAATATCGCTGATGTCTCCGTTCAGATTCGTTTTCTGCCGTTCACCAGGGACATGAACTGTGGCTTTCCCGACTTTAACCGGTCTTTCTATTTTATTTTTGCCGGTATCGCTTTTCTGGGTTTTCAGATTGCCCTTCAGGGGAGGAATATCTTCTTTTTTAATTGTCAGGCTTTCCTGAGAAGCCCCCGTGTCCGAATCTGCATCAGAAACAGCAACAACCGGTTCTTCAGCCGGCTTTTTTTCTGTCACAGTAACAGCAGAGACCTTTTCAGTCACCTCTGAAACAGCGGGAACCTCTGGAATTATTCTCTTTGTCCGGAGGGTCTCAAGATTGATAATAAAACTTGAATCCGATGAATTAAAATCGGTTTTGACCTGTTCATATTTACGATTGCTGGTAAAAATTACGGCAAGAACATTGCCCTGCAGATTTTCCATCACCACATTCACAATGGATGAATTCTCTTTCCCCAGTATTTGAAACCCCTTTTCAACCTGTGCATTTTTCAGTGCCACCAGAAGTTCTTTATCTGCAATCTGGATCACCTTGACAGGGGTTTTTTGGGCAATAAAAATTTTAACAGACAGCGGCTCATGCAAAATCTGTATTTTTTTGATCAAAACTTTTTGCGCCCATGCAGAGGATGGCAAAAAACCAGGCACAAGGCACAATATGATCAAAATGTGCCATACGTGAAATAAATTACTTGATTTGTGGTTTGATTTCATAATCTCTACTTTGCGTTATAGATTGATATTATCTCGAAAAATTAATCAAAGCAAGTAATATGCCATATCACTATATCAAGTACAGATTAACAGATCAAAGCAATGAATTAAAGCGCTGATTCATGAACAGCTTATTTTCAGAACAAAAGAATATAATTTTAATACAGAAGTTAATCTCAAAACAGAGTCAAAAAAATGACGCTTTTTTGCTTAAAAGATAGGGACTTGGCTTTCCTGTTCAATGTCCATTTTTTTAATCTTTTCCACAAGCGTGGTCCGGTTCATTTTCAACAATTCTGCAGCCCTTGCTTTTACCCACCGGGTTTCATTGAGCGCATGCAGAATCAAAGACCGCTGAAACTGATCCACAGCTTCATTAAAACCGGTTCTGTTATTAAAAACAGATGAAACACTGACAAGCGTATTCCGGGATGAACCGGATATGAAATAGTCCGGAAGGTCATGGACTTCAATCAATGGGTCTTCAACCAGTACAGAGACCCGTTCTATAAGATTTTCAAGTTCCCGGATATTTCCCGGCCAGTCATAATTCAACAGAGCCTGGATCGCATCCTCAGAAAAAGTTTTAACCTGATACCCTCTCCCCCTTTTTGTCAATCGCTCCTGGAAATATTCCGCCAGGACAAGAATATCTTCCTTTCGTTCCCTTAATGGCAGAATATGAATGGGGATCACATTCAGGCGATAATACAGATCTTCTCTGAATTTATCCTGTTCAATGGCTGCGGCCAGATCTTTATTGGTTGCGGATATCACCCGGATATCGACTTCAATGGTTGCAGTTCCGCCTACACGCTCAAACTGCCGTTCCTGGATCGCCCTGAGCAGTTTGACCTGAAGATCCGGGCTCATGTCTCCAATTTCATCTAAAAATATGGTCCCCTGATCCGCAATTTCAAACCGGCCGATCCTGGAGCGATGCGCCCCGGTAAAGGCACCCTTTTCATGCCCGAACAATTCACTTTCCAGAAGTTCGCTTGGAATCGCACCGCAGTTGATAACCACCATGGGGCCGTTACACCGCGAACTGTTTTTATGAATCGCCCTTGCAATTAATTCCTTGCCTGTCCCGCTTTCACCTGTAATCAGAACAGAAGAATCGGACTTTGATACTTTTCTTGCTGTTTCCAGCACACTGGCAAGCCCGCTGCTGGTTCCTGCAATTCCCTCACGATCAAACCCCATTTCATGCGATTCCCCGCCCGGAGCCGAAGAGATTTTTCTTTCTATAACAGCTTTGGGGGCAATTATCATTTTAAAATCTTTTCAAGTTTATCAGATATTGCTTCAGCAGTGAACGGTTTCACAACATAGTTTGAAACCCCTGCCTGCACCGCTTCTATGACATTCTGTTTCTGGGCTTCCGCTGTAACCATTAAAAAGGGAATCCTTTTATGTGAGTCACTTGCGCGAACTTTTTTTAATAATTCCAGACCGGTCATTTTAGGCATGTTCCAGTCTGAAATAATCAGATCTATTGTCTGCCCTTCAAGCACATCCCAAGCTGTTGTCCCGTCATCGGCCTCCACAAGATTTTTAAAACCAAGCTGTTTTAAAATATTCTTAAGAATACGGCGCATGGTTGCAAAATCGTCCACTATCAAAATCTTGATGGATGTGTCCATTGCCACAGTTTCCTCCTTCTTAGGTTAAGACGCCCCGCCTATCTTTCAAAACACACCTCAATTGTAAAATCACCATGATCTGTATTAAAAGGGATAGCAATTTTTGGTCCTTCTGTATAGTGAATAATGCTGTGATCCTTTCCGGTTATCACAGAAGGAATTGCCGCCTTGAACTGCTTTCCTGATTCCTCCAGCTCCCGTCTGGCCTGACCGGAGATCATATTTGTCAATTCTCCGACCGCATCAGCAATTTCACTGTTCAAACTATTCATGGTCTCCCCGAACATATTGGATACAATCGTCAAAATACAGGATTCTTCAAAAGTGACTGAAATTGTCCCGTTTGCAACCCCGGTCAGGCCTAAAACACCTGATACGTCACCCACCGCCACATTATCTTTTTTAAGATACGGTTTTCCTGCGTTCACTGTGACAAACGCCATTGTTTCCAAAACATTAATTGTTGCATTGATAAAAGGATTTATAAGTCTTACATCCATAATCCATCCTTATATCTTCATCCTGTCAATCATCATTCAGGATCATCAACACTATTATAATATACAATATTTTTCAAATGAGAATATGTATCTACATCCATGGAGTCAAATGAAATTCCCATGCCCGCATCGGTACTCCTGGCGACAGATCCCTTAATATTCAACACAATTTCATCAATCCCGCCGGAAAGATAAACATTAAGGTTGCACGCAGTTCCGACGGGCAAAACATCAATATCCGCATTCAGGAATACCCCTTTCAGGCTCAAATCCCTGGTATTTCCTTCCAGTAAAATTTTTTTCCCATCTGCTTCAAGTTCAATCTTGATCTGGGTTGTAAATCCTACTCTGGGATGCTTTCTTTTTTCATTTCCATTCGAAACAGCCATGATAAATCACTCCATGCTTTTCGTCCATGCAGCACATTTTTGAAAATCAAGTTAGCATATTTTAAACCAACGCTCAAGACATTAAAAATCATCAGGAAACTCTGTGTCCATAACCTTCAGGAAAGCCTCCACGGCTTCGGGGTCAAACTGGGTGCCTGAGTTTTCCCGGATAATATTCATCACCTTTTCTTTTTCCATTTTCTTTCTGTATGACCTGTCTGAGGCCATGGCATCAAATGAATCAGCCACACATAAAATCCGCGCAAGTTTTGGAATCTGAAATTCTTTTAATCCATCAGGATATCCTTTACCATCAAAGCGTTCATGATGATGACGAATAATTTCGGTTTCACGGTCCCACAGCCCCAGTTTACTGATAATATCCGCCCCGATCGTGGGATGCTCCTTGATTTTCTCATATTCCTCATCTGTCAGGCGGCCGGGCTTCAAAAGGATATCATCCCTTATTCCGATTTTCCCGATATCATGCAGACTTCCTGCGAAACTGATAATATCCAGTTCTTCGTCTGAACACTTCATTTCTTTTGCGATCATGTGTGCGTATTTGGCCACCCGTGTTGAATGCTTGCGGGTATACAGATCCCTGACCTCAAGCGCTGCAACAAACGCGTAAAGTGTTGAAAAAAGATTGTCATAAATATTCTCATATAAAGCGATATTCTCAATTGCGGATGCTGCCTTCTGAGTAATAAAACTCATATAATAAATATCTTTTTCGTTAAACAGCACTTTTTTATCAAATGAAAAAGCGCTGGCCACGCCAAAAATCTTGTCCCGGATTTTCAGAGGAACCACCATAAGGGACTTTACCACAGCATCCAGCCGGCCGCTTTTGCCTGCATTGGATATAAGGCAGGGGTTATGGTCCGTGCTCAAGACATCAAGGATAAAATCATTGGATAATTTTGAAATATCCCGCCCGAACACGGCATTCACGTCTTCATTACCGTTTCCCCTGTCAGCGCTGGCCACAAGCACCAGGGATTTATCTTCATCAGAATAGATATGGAAGAAAACCTTGTCAGCATTCAATTCTTCCACACCCAGATCCACAACCTTGTTAAAAATACCGTAACTTGAATCTGTATCAGAAAAATCTTCCATGATCCGGTTCAAGGTATTGACTTCTTCCACCCGTTCAACCAGTTCATTATTTAATTTTTTTAAGCGTTCCTGCCGTTCCACTTCTTCCTTGAGAATCAGATTTTCAATAAAAAGTTCTCTTTCCCGCAGGATTCTTTTTAATGTCAACTCCATCTGCTCAAGGTTCACCGGCTTGATAAGATAATCCACCACACCATTTTTAAGCGTCTGTATGGAATTTTCAAGGGAGGGATACCCTGTCATGACCACTACAGGGAGCGTGTTTTCCATCAACCGGATATTTTCAGCCAGCTCAAGCCCGTCCATCATGGGCATATTGATATCTGTAAACACACATCCAATTTTTATTCTCTTCAAGACCTCAAGCGCTTCGACACCATTGGATGCGGTATAAACTTCATAGCCTTTTCTCTGAAAATATCCTTCGGTAACATCAAGAATGCCTTCCTCGTCATCAACCACCAGAATCTTGATTGGATCATCCATCATATTATGAGCTGCAACCTTATTATTAATGTCTTTGATATTGTTAATATGTATCCCAAACATTCTATTTTATCAACAAAAATCAAAAATTTCATGAATTGCCCCTTATATATGAATATAATTCTAATATTAAACTAAAAACAACAACATTATTCTTGACAAATAAAAATACCGTGAATAATATGCATTAATCAATGCTCCAGAATACCATATAAGGAGCTGCAAAAAACACGGCAGGGAAAAAGCATGGACAGCACAGATCTTCAAATACTGAAAATTCTCCAGGAAAAAGCAAGAGTCCCCAATGTTGAGGTGGCAAGAAAAATCGGTATGGCCCCTTCTGCTGTTCTTGAGCGCATCAAAAAACTGGAAGCTTCCGGCGTTGTGCAAGGATATGAGGTCCGTCTGAATCCCGATATGTTTGAAAGTTCCATGATCGCCTTTATTCAGATAAAACTCAATGATCCCGGAAGCCTGACAAAAACAGGGAAACTGCTTTCAGAATTTGAATACGTTCAGGAAGTTCACCATCTGGCAGGGGAAGACTGCCTGATGATCAAACTCAGAGTCGCCAATAACGCCCAGCTTGAAATCCTTTTAAGAACGCAGATTGCAAATCTTGAGGGTGTAAAGGACACAAAAACGCTCATTGTTCTTGCAACCTACAAGGAAACTGCCAAAATAAAACTGTCTCAGAAATTTGAATAAGGAATTGTATTAAAAATGCCCATGTCAGAATCATACCAGAACAGATTGTCCCGTATCCTGCCCGGAATTGTGGAAACATTTAAAACCCCTTTTCATATTTATGATGAAAAAGGAATCCGTCAGACCTGTGAACAATTGAACCATGCCTTTGGCAATATCGATTCATTTAAAGAATTTTTTGCTGTTAAAGCGCTTCCGAACCCGTCCATCATGAAAATCATGAAGGAAATGGGATTCGGATTTGACTGCAGTTCCATCCCGGAACTGCATCTTGCCAGGCAACTGGGCAGCACAGACCAGGAGATCATGTTCACCTCCAACAATACCAGTGCGACCCAGTTTGACGTGGCCATGGCAAACGGCGGGTGCATCCTGAATCTGGATGATATTTCCCTGATCTCAAAATTACCCCAAATACCTGAACTGATCTGTTTCAGATATAATCCCGGCCCCAGACGAAGCGGCAATAAAATTATTGGAAATCCTGCAGAAGCCAAATACGGTGTCAGCCATGACCAGATTATTGATGCCTACCAGAAGGCAGTCAGCCTCGGGATTAAAAAATTTGGTATCCATACCATGCTGGCGTCCAATGAATTGAACTATGAATACATGGTGGAAACTGCAAGAATGCTGCTGGATATGGTAAAACTGCTCAACGACAGGCTGGATATCCCCTTTGAATTTATCAATATCGGCGGTGGTCTTGGCATCCCCTATACACCGGGGACAGCGGCCTTTAACCTGAAATCCATGGCTAAAGGCATCACAGACCTGTTTGAAGCCTTTAAAGCAAAAAACAACTGGGTACCCAGATTATTCATGGAAAGCGGCCGGTATATTACAGGCCCCCATGGTGTGCTGGTCACCTCTGTCATCAATCATAAAAATATTTACAGAAAATATATCGGTGTGGACGCATCCATGTCCGCCCTGATGCGCCCGGGCATGTATGATGCCTATCACCATATCCACATTCATGGGAAAGAAAACGTTGACCAGTTGCAGACCGTTGATGTGGTCGGCGCCCTGTGTGAGAATAACGATAAATTCGCTGTCCAGCGCCAGCTGCCGCAAACCCGGGAAGGCGATATTCTTGTTATCCATGATACAGGCGCCCACGGACATGCCATGGGATTCAACTATAACGGTCATTTGCGACCAAAAGAATTATTATTAAAAGAAGATTCAAGTGTGGAACTGATCAGAAGAGCCGAAACCATGGAGGATTATTTTGCAACCCTGAACTTTGCGCCGGAAACAAGACAATTTTAATCCATATATAATAAGGACGCTATCATGGACTATTGCATGATCCTGACCACCTGCCCGGACAATGAAAGTGCAAAGAAACTGGCGGCCATGCTTGTTGAATCACAGCTTGCCGCCTGTGTCCAGTTGTCTTCTGTCACCAGTTTTTACTGCTGGCAGAATCAACAGCACGCTGATCCGGAGATCCGCCTGGTCATCAAAACCAGATGCTGTCTGTACCCAAAAGTTGAGGCCTTTATCACAGCGCATCACAGCTATGACGTGCCTCAAATTGTTCAAATCCCCATAGACAAAGGTTCAAAAGCATATCTTGACTGGATGGATCAGAATACTGTGAGCTGATGCTGACACCTGAATGCCTATGATTTTCTTCTCCAGCTGATCAAACCGACAGCGCCCAGTCCCAGAAGCCAGGCCGCACCCGGGATGGGCACACAACGGGTATGAATCTGCACTTCATCAATAAAGACTTCGCCATCATCAGCAAAAAAGAAATACCTGCCACCATCCCAGCCAAATACAATTTCAAGCCATTCTTCTTCCGGATTGGGCTCAATAATAAAATCATAGGCTGCAATCACCCAGCCATCCGGCTGTTCAATGAGTGCTACAGGAGCCCCTGCATCATATGGCGTGAAAGAAGCGCCTGATTCAGGGTCTTCTGTCCAGACATTAAATCCGCCAACAACAAGCTCGTTTGGTGTTCCGTCATCATATACCGCGCGATAATTTACAATTACCCGAACCCATTTTTCAGGATTGGGAGTATCATAATTATCCAGGTAAAATACCAGCCCGCCTGCCCCTACATTATTCACCTGAACCACCTCATCTCTGGGCTGATCAAAAGCGGGATCTCCGGCATAGACCCCGCCGGGGATAACGGCAAGAGAACCTCCTGCATAATCCTTAAAATAAGGAACTGCAAGACCATTGCTATGATCAAAAGTATGCTCCACCCACCCGTCAGGATTTCCTTTGCCATCCTGATCAACTCCCCAGTAATCCCAGGATGCATACTGGGCATTAGAGGCATAAAGCCAATCCGGCCAATGGGCTACATCCGCAGATACCGGACTTTTGATAATCAACAGCATTACCAGCGACACCATCAGCATCACAATTTTTTTCATCGGATCAATCCTTTTGTTATGGTTAAAATTTTCCAGTTGATTTTTACTTTTACAGAAGAATGCAAATTCCATTCCACAACATTGACCATAACCGCCTGTATTTTTAAGACCATACAAGTGACAAGGCTTTTAAAACCAGAACAAACCAAAAAATAACGAAAAGCTGACTAACCCAATGATATTAAACAGAAATTGTTTATAGAATCTATGAAACTTTTGTAATACTATTGGCCAAAAAATTTCCCAGGGGGTTGCGGACCGCATGTAAAAACCATTGCACCGGAAATATTATCTTTTATGGAACCCTTTTAAAAACCGGATAAGTTCCTCTACAGGCATTGGCCTGGCAAAATAATATCCCTGTATCAGATCACAGTCAAACCCGCCAAGCAGCTGCAGCTGTTCTTCAGTTTCCACCCCTTCTGCCACAGTATTCAATCCTAAGCTTTTTGCCATGAGAATGATAGTTTCAACAATTTTGGCATCATTGTCATTGAAAGTGATGTCATCAATAAATGATTTGTCAATTTTCAATGTGCTGATCGGCAGGCTTTTTAAATAGTAAAGTGATGAATATCCTGTTCCAAAATCATCAATCGCAATGGAAATCCCTTGATTTTTAATCAAATTCATTTTTTCTATCGTGGCATCAAGATTTGTCATCATGGTGGTTTCTGTGATTTCAAACTCCAATACTGAGCTGGGTAAATCATATTTTTTCAGCAGGTTAAGCGTAATATCAACAACATCTGATTCAGCAAATTCCTGGGGTGAGAGATTAACAGCCACTTTGACTGGAGGAAAATCTTTTTGCCTGAGGGTTTGAACCGCTTTAAGCGATTCTTCCAGAACAAAATGCCCCAATTTTACAATCAGGCCGGTTTCCTCTGCCAAAGGAATAAACGCTGCAGGGCTGACAATCCGGCCATCTTTTTTCTGCCACCTGATAAGCGCTTCAACCCCTGGAACATCAAGCTTCTTTGGGTCTACCTTAGGTTGGAAATAGACCTGAAATTCATTTTTATAAATGGCTTCCCTGAGCTCGCCGATAAGGTTCATTTTTTCAACAGCCTGCCTGCTCAGCTCTTCTGTAAACCAGTGGTAATTGTTTTTATTTTCAGACTTTGACTGATACATGGCCAGATCTGAATTTTTTATCAGGTCCTGTGCCTGGACCCCGTCATCTGGGTATAACGCAATACCAATGCTGGCAGTGACATGAATTTTCTGGCTCTCGATCAAATAGGGTTCATTGATAATCATCATAAGCCTGAGTGTAAATTCATCGACATGATGATTGGTTTGAATATTATTCACAATGATTAAAAACTCATCCCCACCCAGCCTGGCCACGGTATCCTGTTCTCTGGCAACCTGTTTGAGTCTTTTACCGAATTCCTGCAGCAAAAGATCTCCATTGGTGTGACCCAGGCTGTCATTGATCAGTTTAAAATTATCCATATCAACAAATAAAACCGCTATCTTGTTTCCATTTCTTTTTGCCTGCCGGATAGCGACGGTAAGCCTGTCCTGAGCAAGGTATCTGTTAGGAAGACCGGTTAATGCGTCATGATACGCCTGAAATTTAATTTTATCCTGCTGAATTTTCATTTCTGAAATATCATGGAAAACAGCGACATAGTGTGTGGTTTCACCGTGATCATCTTCTATTGCGCTGATACTCAGAATCTCAGGAAATGCCTCTCCGTTTTTACGTCGATTCCAGATCTCCCCTGACCAGTGTTTTTTTTCTATAATGCTTTGCCACATGTTCTTGTAAAATTCATCATCATGTCTGTCAGATTTTAATATCCGCGGGTTCTGACCGATCACTTCATCTGGTTCATATCCTGTAATTTCACAAAAGGCCCTGTTAATATTAAGAATATTACCGTCAGTATCCGTGATGCTTATCCCTTCCATGGCACTTTCAAAAACTCTTGCAAATATATGCAGCTGGCTTTCAACATCAATACGCTCTTTGATCTCATTGTGTAACCGGTTATGCGCTGATTCAAGACCATCCAGATACACATTCAGATGCCTGGCCATATCTCCGATTTCACCAAAAGCGGTTTCATCTGCCTTAAAATTAAAATTGCCTGCGCTGGCTGACTCCATTTCATTTGCAAGTTGAGTCAGCGGTTTTGAGAGAATTAATCCAAGAAAATATCCTGAAGGAAGAATAATAATCAGTATACCGATTATGGATAAAATGATATATCGGTTCAGATTATCCAACGGTTCATTTATCTCATTGACATCGGCTATAGAGGCGATTGCCCATTTCATCTCGGGAATATATTGAAACCGAATCAACTTTCCGGATGCTTTTTCAGATTCCTTATCTGTCCATTGCTGTGTTGTGAATCCGTTTTGTTTTTCTTTGATGATCTCGAAAAGTTTCTGCCAGTGTTCTTTTTCTGCTTCCGGATATAGGCTGCCTGTTTTTCCACACCCGGCAATACATTCACCGTTTTCATCAATAATTGCAACATGTCCGGTTTTACCGAACCGATATTTGCCGACAAAAGATTTAATATCATTTATATCCAGAAAAGAAATGAATTCTTCACGATAACTTGATACAGAGATAATCAGGTCCCATGGTTTAAAATAATCCATATACAGAGCCTTTGCTTTTGTCTCTTTTTCACCGGGATTTTTCCACTCGTATTCAATATAGCCTTTTTTCTGTCTCAGTTGTGTTTGAATGAAATGATATTCGGACAGATCCTGATTTTTCAATAATGATTCAGGATGAATCCGGATAACACCTTTGCTGTCAATGGCATAAATATACCCTGTCTGACCTATTTGCTGGCTTAACAGTATTTCTTTGGCCAGTTCTCCTGCCTGTGTTTCATCCATTGAACCTGTTAATGTTTTATTGTGGATACTGTAGAGAATCTCTATGTTTTTTTCTGCAATCGTTTTCAGATGGTTTTTAATAGAGGCTTCCAGCGAAGATTGAATCATTTTCGGGATCACATGGATAGAATTGGACATATCTCTTACGATGGCTTTTCCAATGGTATCCTCAATCAAAAAATGGACGACCAGGGCATTTGCTATTGATGCGAATACAGCCACAATAAAAAAAAGACCCATCAGCCAATATCGTATAGATAATTTTTTTATGCTTTTTTTCATGTTATCCAGTTTATTTTCAGCTCTAATACCTGACTTAAGCCTTTTTCCGGAGCCAGATTGTTATTTATCTGTTTTTGATATTTGGTCGCCTTAACTCCTCTGAACAAATTTACTATCTATTGTCCCTCACTATTTTCAGAATCAGCAGGATGAATGGAAACAAATGAAAGAACAGATCAAAAATATCAATCGGTCTATGAAGTGTTCCATTTTTCAGCATAAGGATTTTTTCCACCACATGGGGCATTGGTTTGAGTGGTGCCAAAAGCATCATAACCGTAAATATGACCAGCACGGAGTATGGAATTTTATCAAGAAAGTTCAGCATAAAATGACTTTATCATGAAAATTATAAATTTCAAAGCACTTATGATTCCGGACAAAACCCCAAAACCGGAATAATTAACTTTGACCGGTATCAATGGCTGGAATTCTCTTCCAAACTATTTCACAAGGAACAAAACAAGGAAAGGTCTTTCAGAAGGATTTTTTACCAAGTTTAAACAATATTGCTCACTTTTTTTACGATCAATCCAGAATCACCGAATAATTTCTGGATATAATGAGCTGTCTGCCTTGGAGAAATTACAAGATTGGCTCGTGCCATACCTGTTGACAAAAGTAAAAAATGCGTTTAAATACTGTTTAACGTGCAAAATGAATTTGCGTATTTATAAGCTAAATTGAAGTGAATGAATAAGACCTCTGACAGAGTCAGGAGTTTTTTTAAATTTTGTTGTGGGCAGGCCGGGATAAAATATCCTGTGTGTGCACAGCTGTTATAATAAAAAGCCAAGAAGGCCAGACTGGACGAAATCCGGTTTTTGCCTTCTTGGCTTTTTTTTTGATTCAAGTTGTGGACAAATATTCGCAATGGGTCACGCTGGTTGGTTTTAAATTGCTATTTTGAAAATGAGATACAGATGAAAATAAAAAGGGGGATATCGTGAAAGATATAAAATTATTAATTTTTGCAGCACTAATCCTGGGACTTGTTTTCCCACTTACAGGATGGGCCGATGAAAATAAAGAAACGGTTATTTTCGAGGAAATTGTTGTCAGTGCGCCACGAACCGATAGAATGCTGGTGGAAACCCCGGCCAGCATTACCATTATTACAGCTGAAGATATTGAGGAAATGGGAGCCGCAAACATTGTGGAAATTGTACAGAATATTCCCGGAGTGGTTAAAGACAGTGACAGCCGTGATCGACTGACATTCAGGGGTAATCGCAGTCCCCAGTCCGCCGGAGTGCTGGTGTTGATCAACGGAATTCCTGCCAATGGCGGTATCTCAGGCTACACAGAATACGATGGGATTTCTGTTTCCGATATTGAACGCGTGGAAGTTCTTCGGTCCTCCGGAGGTATCGCATTCGGGCCTGATGCTTCCAGAGGGGTCATCAATGTCATTACTAAAAAAGGCGAAAAAGGATCTCCGGTCATCAATGCCGGCGTATCCTATGGTTCCTGGCAGACATGGAAAGAGTATGCCAGCATCAGCGGCAGAACTGACAAATTAGATTATGCATTCAGCGGATCACTTTTGAATACGGATGGTTATGAGGACGACAACAAACAGATGGGGACTGCCCGTTTGAGTCTGGGACATAATGTTTCTGATAATACCCGTTTTGGATTCAATTTAAGCTGGCAAAGTGTGGATTATGATACCATTTACGGCAAGACAGAATGGCAGGTGAACAACTATCGGCGAGACAAAATCTTTCCCACATCAGCAACCAATTCCACCCTTGTGAACAACCGGGAAAATGAAGATGAAAATATTGCAATGAATCTTGAATTTAATACAAAAGGAACCCATTCTTTTGTCAATGGATTTATTTCTTATGATCAAACTGATCATGTGTACAAATATTTACCCAAAAAACTTGATCCGACCTACAACAAAACAAGCGCTTACTTTGACTACCAGGAGGATAGTGATCAGGACCGTTATCTGGCAAGAGTTTCAGGCGGTTACCGCTTTGAGAATAATGACATAAAATTTACGCCCACGCTCGGGGTGGATTTTGAAAATATTTCCTATGATCAGACCAAAGCATATCTGTGGTCTCCAACGCCCCTTTCCGCTTCACAACTGACTGCTGTTGGCAAAGGGTCTTTAGATACCCAACGGGAACGGTATGGTGCTTTTGTAAGTAATGAACTGGATTTTAATGAGCATTGGGAACTTAATTTCAGCGGCCGGCTGGATCAGGTGGATTATGAGGTCGAAAGCAAGCTGCCTCAAAAAGTTAACAACAGCCATACGGATTTTTCCTGGGATGTCACACCAGCCTTTCATCCGGTTTCGAATTCGACCCTCTATGTGTCAGTTTCACAATCCTATTGGTATCCGGTGCTGCAATATTATAAATATGCCATGGAATATGGTGATGCAGATAACAGAGCTGAAGATTTGAAACCTGAAGAATACCAGACTTACGAGCTGGGATATAAACAATACTTCAACTCAAAGCTTAGCCTGGCCTTGAATGCATATTATATGAAAGTAGATAATAAATTTTTATCGCTTTATGATAATACGACCTGGAAAGGGTACAGAAATGTAGGAGCGTCCGAGCATAAGGGTATTGAGATGGAAGCTTCGGGCCGGATTTGTTCGTTTATGGGGTATCGTTTGCTGGGTGCATACCAGGATGCCGAATGGGACACCGGAACCTTTCGTGCCTATGTCTGGGGAGCAACTCCTGCCGGAGATACTCAGCAGAATATTGACATTTCCGGACAGAAGGTCCCTCATGTCCCGGAAGTTACTTCCACTTTCGGGTTGGATTTTTATTTTCTGGATAATTTTAAATTCAGTTCAGATCTCAACTATTACGGCAAGCAGTATGTCGATGTCCTGAACCGCTATGAAATTGATGGATATGTCACAGCAAATGCCGGTTTGTCTTATACCATGGAAAATTTTAAGGTATGGGTTCTGTGCAACAATATTTTTAACCGGGAAGAAAATAATATTTTCAACGAAACCGGTAAAAGGAATGCGGACGGAACCCCGGATAACTTGTATTATCCCCTTAACGGACGTTCCCTGGAAATGGGGTTAACCATTACGTTTTAAATGAACATCATCAGTTTATGAAAAAATATTTAATCCTTCTTTTTTTGGCAATTTTGGTTCTATTTTGGCTGCCTTCAGAGCAAGGCCTTTTCGGACAACCCCTGACAGGAAAAAGTATTACCATAAAAGATGCCACCGGAACACAGGTTGAGGTAAGACTGCCGGTCAAAAGATTAGTTGTCCTAAACTCTGACGCCCTGGAAGTCATTCGCTCCCTGGGAGCATCAGACCTGGTGGTCGGTGTATACTCTGATATTTCAAAAAATCCTCTTTTTTGGCCTGAATTAAAAGAGAGGCCGAAAGTCGGAACCTGGAAAGAGATTAATTATGAACGGGTTATCGAGCTGAATCCCGATGCGGTGGTTTGCTATGGATCACGTCCCGGCCGTGACATGGAAAAAAAGCTTCAGTCTTTTGGTATTCAGATCATCCGTCTTGATTTTTTTAAACCAGACACCCTTGAAAAAGAGATAAAAACCCTTGGTAAAATTCTGGACAAGGAAAGTCAGGCACGCAAAATTGCCGACTGGTATCACTATCACCTGAATCAGGTACAGGAGATGGTGAAGAGTGAAGCTGCCCGCCCAAAGGTTTATATGGAAGGCGATTCCAATTACCATACTGCCGGCCCCGGGTCCGGGGGAAATGATATCTGCATGTATGCCGGCGGCAGCAATATTGCTGCCAATTTTTCCATTCCCTATCCTGAGGTCACGCCTGAATGGATTCTGACCCGTAATCCGGATGTGATTGTCAAAATGACGACCTCAAGTACCTGCAGTTCAGGATACGGCATGACCGATGCCCGGATACTTGAAAAGATAAGAGCCGAAATCCTTTCCCGGCCGGCATGGACGTATACGAATGCCGTGAAAAAAGAGAGAATTTTCGTGATTGCCAATGAGATATGGACCGGGCCGCGGGCCATTATCGGGATCTGTTATCTGGCCAAATGGTTTTTTCCTGAGAGGACCGTGTCCTTAGATCCCATGGCCCTGCACAAAGAGTACCTTGAAGAATTTCAAAAAGTCTCCTATCAAGGCGTATATGTATATCCATAATAAAGGAAATCTTGAATTCTGACATGCAGAACATATGTGAACAATATAAAGGGCATAGTACAAGAAAATTTATTATTATCATTTTTCTTGTTCTGGTGTTGATGGGAACAATCCTGGTTTCTCTTTCCATGGGGGCATCATCTGTTGGTTTTTCAGACTCATTAAAAGCACTTTTTACTAAAACCGGTCTGACAAGCGCCATCGTCTGGCAACTCAGGCTTCCGCGCATTGTAATGGCTGTTCTGGTGGGGTGCGCCCTTGCTCTGGCCGGAAGTGTATTTCAGGCACTGCTGAAAAATCCTCTGGCATCTCCGTATACCCTGGGCATTGCCTCCAGTGCAGGGTTCGGTGCTGTGGCAGCCATTATTTTCGGAGGCAGTTTTTATGGCCAGTACTTGATCGCCGGTAGTGCGTTCTTTTTTTCCCTTTTGGCTTCCTGCCTTATTCTGGGAATCGCCAGGATTAAAAATACCACACCAGAAGTGATGATACTGGCAGGCATTGCCATCATGTTTCTTTTTTCATCT
This sequence comes from Pseudomonadota bacterium, assembly GCA_018821535.1. GTDB lineage: Bacteria > Desulfobacterota > Desulfobacteria > Desulfobacterales > Desulfobacteraceae > Desulfobacula. The sequence continues at coordinate 113,271 of JAHJLV010000037.1, forward strand.
CTTTCATCCTTTTTGCAATATATGGGAACAGTTGAGCAAGTTCACGAAATTGTATTCTGGTTTTTCGGAAGCCTGTCCAAAGTGGGATGGCAGGAAATCAGCGTGGCCGCAGTAATGATCCTTGTTCCGGTTCCCATTCTGATAAAATGGTCCTGGGATTTTAATCTTATGGCAGCCGGGGATGAATCGGCAAAGACATTGGGCGTTAATGTTACCGGAATCAGAATGGGCGGGATTGTTTTTGCATCCCTGATTACGGCGGCGGGCATCTGTTTTACAGGTGTTATCGGTTTTGTAGGACTTGTTGCGCCGCATATTGCCCGGATGATTGTGGGAAGTGATCATTTTTTTCTTCTGCCGTCCTCTGCACTGATTGGCGGCATTCTTGTGCTGGCTGCAGACACCCTGGGACGAACCTGCTGGGCACCCCAGGTCATCCCTTTAGGTATTGTCACTTCATTTATCGGGGTGCCATTTTATTTTTATTTATTAATGAAAAAAAAGAAAGCGTATTGGTAATGCTAAGTATTAACAACCTGTTTTTTGGTTATAAAAACACAAATATTTTAAAAGATATCTCTTTAGAGCTTCATAAAGGAGAAATCTTAAGTATTGTGGGGCCTAACGGAACCGGGAAAACATCCTTGCTCAAATGTATCACCGGTATCCATAAACCGGACTGCGGAACCATTATGATTAACGGTCAGGATCTGTGCAAAATGCACCGCCGGAATCGTGCAAAATCTGTTGGGTATGTGCCCCAGAATTCTCCGTCTAAATTTCCCATTACGGTTTTTGATGTGGTTTTGATGGGCAGGCGTCCCTATATGACCTGGAGGCCCCTTAACGAAGATCTTAAAAAAGTTGCTTACATAATAGAATCCATGAATCTGAAGGAGTTTGCCCTGCGGGATTTTGATCAGTTGAGCGGCGGCCAGAAGCAAAAGGTCCTGCTGGCCCGTGCCGTTGCCCAGGACACGGATTACCTGCTTTTGGACGAACCTACCAGCAGCCTTGATCTGAAACACCAACTGGAAGTTCTGGAATTGCTTTCCAGTCTGGTAACAGAAAACAATGCTGCTGTCATGCTGGCCATGCATGATTTAAATCTTGCATCACGGTTTTCCCATAGAATTGTCATGCTCAATAAAGGGCAGATTATTTGCAGCGGCACTCCCCAACAGGTCATGAAAACGGAAAACATACGATCCGTATACGGTGTCGAAGCCATCATCAAACAGAACAATGGGTATCCGTATGTATTACCCACTGGAACGGCAGGTTAGCCTATGTACCCGATTTTGGGATCAGCACTGTTTTCCACGGTAAAATTTCTTTGTACCATGCTGCCGGTTTTTGTGGCCGGAGTCGTGGTGGCTGAGTTTATTGTTGCTTTAGGCTGGGTGAACAAGATCGCCTGGATTACCCGTCCTTTAATCGTCTTTGGCCATCTGAAGCCGGAATGCGGCACAAGTTTCTTAACCGCATTTTTATCACCTGCAGCAGGAAATGCCATGCTGGTCCGACACTATGAAACAGGGCTTATCAACCGCCGGGAACTTCTTGTTTCAGCCGTTGTCAATACTTTCCCGGGAATTATGATGCACTGGCGGACCATGCTCCCGATCGCCCTCCCGCTGATTGGCATATCCGGACTTGTTTACTATGGCTTACTCGTGTTGATCGGTTTTATAAAAACAGTTATCGCCCTTTTTATAGGCCGGTTTTATCTTGATCGGAAAAACTCAGACACATTCGGTATCCCAACTGAAAATTCCGGCACAGTTTCCGCGTCTTGGAATCTGTTCTTTGAAAGCGCGAAAAAAAGTCAGAAAATTATTGTCCGTGTTATCAAAACAACCTTACCAATTACTTTTGTGATGTTTTTATTCATCCATGCCGGAGTCTTTGACTATTTCAACAAGGGACTGGAAGGGCTGACCGTTTATTTGCCAATATCTCCGGAAGCCCTGTCCATAGTAGTTACACGGATAGGAAGCAATGTCGGGGCATTTACAGTGGCCGGCAACCTTCTTTATGCCGGACATATCACAGGCAAAGAAGTCGTACTTTCACTTTTAATCGGCAACCTTCTGGCCAGCGGGATCAATCTGCGCTATCTGATTCCCTATTACTTCGGGATTTTTGGCCCGGGTATGGGGCTGCGGATTCTCACAGCTTCCACTGGACTCAGAATGATAATTATGACGGCATTAATCGGTGTACTGTTTAATATTTGGAGTTAAAAGGAGAACATATATGGAATGGAATCTTGTCAAGGATGATACCTATTACCTTGGTCGGAGATTGGAACATGAGGCACGAAAGGCTGCTGATCCGGAAAAGTGGAAGGCGTACGCAGAACTAAAAACGCTTAAGGGCAGCTATACCCTGGGAATCCACGGTTATCTGAATGCCGCAAATCTTTATGAAGCCCGGGGAAAAACAGATCAGGCCGTTTCGGTCTTACAAGATGGACTGACTGCTGCAATGCGTGCTGATAACAGGGATCTGGCAGTTATTTGTACCTATCGGCTGGCACAGCTGTTTGAAAATGAGAAAAACTGGGATGCCGGGATTGCGGTTTGCGAACAGCTGGGAGCCTTTTGCGCCGACAAAGATGCTCATTTTCAGGCAGCAGACGCCTTTGAGCATGCTGCCGAGTTAATGGTTCTTGCAGGCAGAAAAGTTAAAGATTATATGGCCCCCGTCGAACATTGGGAGAAAAACATACACCACTGGGAAGAACACGGCCATGATCATGACGCGGTATGGAGCAGGAAGCATATTAAATTGTATAAAAAATTGTTTGGGGTGAACCAATGATCGGACTTCTTTTTCACGGACCTGAAGTGTTTGACTCCGGATGGGCAAAACAAATTATAGATGCTGTTAAATCCACGGATTCGGTCCAATGTGTGCTGGCAGGAACCATGGGACGAACTGCCGTATTTGACAGCGGACTGGACAATATCACATTCTGGAACAAGATGCCTGGGGAGTGCCTGAGAGACCTTTCTTCCCGGGTCAGCATGGTGCTGATTGTTAACTTTGGCAAGTCCGTTGATTCGGGCCTGGTTTTCGGAGGCATGGTGGTAGAACGGTCAGAGGTCAAGATTCCTGTGGTGCAGGTGGAATGCAGTGGTCCGTTTTTTGTGGAATGGATAAAAGGAAGCCCGAGTCATGTTCTTGAAACACTGCGCCAAATGGGCTTATCCCAAAAAGAAAAAATAGAGATCATGCCATCAGTCTGGGAAGCGGATGGAAAAATTTACCGTCGTATGACCACTGCCGAAACAGGTGATTTTGTTCTTGTAGATGGTATTATGGTTGGCCGGGCCACAGGAGAAGATGTGGTGATAGCCTGTCAAAACGGTCACATCTGTGAAATCCGGGGGGTTCTGGTAAAAGAACACGGAATCGAAAAATTGGACCGGCTGGGTGGTGTAGAGTTGAAAACTGCCAAACTTGCGTCAACTCCTTCGATCCGGCGCACCTGCCATACCCCCAGAATGGTTGAAACTAACGGGCAGGGTATTGTTTTTATCGATCATGCCGGCATGCATGTTTATGATCTGATGAACGATGCCAAAGGGGTGGTTACTGTTGGAGACGATACAACCGTTGTAGCGGCCGATATTCTATCCAGATTTAAGATTCCGGTCATCGGGATTGTGGATGGAGATGAAGACGTTGTACTGAAAAATGGCTCCTTTGCACCGGGGTCTGTTAAATTGACTGTTTTAAAAGATGATGAGTTCGGTCTGAAGATTTTTGATGCTGTTTTTAACGGTAAGAAACATATTAATATGGGGTTTTCGGAAACCTTGAACAGAATACTTGAACTTGCAGGCAATGATTTGCTGGAACAGCAATATTATTGATACTCCTGCCATTTAAAGGTGTCAGGCTATGTGTAATTTTTAAGTTTATCTTCAGCCTTCACAAAGATAATTTTTCCATTTTCAAATCAAATCTTATCACGGTCTTAACATTTTCCCAATATTCATACGTCATGATACAGGCAAGTCAAAAAGCAGAAGAACCTGTATAAAAGGCGATGAAGATGATTTTAAAGAAAGAGCACATGCATGTTGTCCAGGAAGGCGAGGCATCCTTTGATCTGACACGTCTCAGGGAAACCATGGAAGTCAGCACCCTTTCTGCCCAGGCCCTGATAGAGTCCCTGCCATTTGCAGGAAGGGACACCACTGCAGGCGCAGAAAATGAATTCCAGACCGTGGTGACAGGCAAAAGGCAGGATCTTGACCTTGCCCTGACCATTGAAGAATCCAATTATTACAAAAATTTAATCCGCCGGGCGAATTCCGGAGATACATCCCGCAAAAAACTGGTGGGAATTGAACGATATCTTGAACAAAAAAAAGACTGTGTCTGGGAAAACAGCTGGGTCAGGTTTCCTGAAGAATGCTTGAATACCTATGCCAGACATATTTTCAGATCAGACCTCAAATCAGACAAAACCGATCCCAAATCAGATATTAGAAGCGATGCGCATCGCTTCCATATTAAAAAAGATGAAAAAGAATACGTCCGGATTCCGGTCAGTTACCTGCTCAAACTTTCACTTGCCGATGCATTGGGCGATAATCTATCACTTCATCCGTATATACGGATCACCGGAGAAAAAATGATGGCTCATTTTTCAAATGACAATACCTCTCCGGAAATTTTTTCTTTTCAGCCGGTAAGAGCCCTTTCCACTGAAAGCGTGGGCACTGAACTTGCCAGAGAAACCCTGATCCGTTTTCTTTTTACCCAGCTTCTGGTGGACTATGCACAGGATAAATTCAAACTGACGGAAAACGGCCAGCAGGTCCGGGTCTTTTTTTCATCCTCTCCGCCAATAATGCAAAAACAGCTCAATGATTGTATTTCAGACTCTTTTTACCGCCACCTTTTCATGAGTCCCTGTTTGTCCGGATGGAGCCGGGGCATGGAAAAATATGAATACATGAAACTGTGTCATCAGGTGCTTTCCCGAAGCCAGATCAATGGTGTCGCAAAGCTGAAGGAAGCCGGAATTATTAATTCAAACCTTGTTATTCTGCCAAACAGTTCAAATATCTGCCTGGCAAATAACGGAACACACATCAGTATCGGCAGCAAAAAACTGGGCGCGCTTCTTCACGATCCGGCCTCCGGATTCACATCGGTTCAGGAAAAATACCTGGGGGATCTGGTCATTAAAATTACCGAACATTTTTTACCGCTTTTTCCCGGCACTTACAGCGCTTCTCCGTATCGGCTGAATTTTGAAGATTTTCACCCGGAAAAAGTTCTGGGATTTTTACCCCACGAAATTGATTATACACATCTTCGGATGATCTGGAGACGCTGGAAGCGCAAAGCCAGAATCAGCATTCTGGGCAATCCGGTCACTCCTTTTGGCCCGGTGTGGGCAGACCGCCTGCTCAGCCGCGTCTTTGGATTGAAAGGCGATTATATCCCGGATTACCGCTTGATCGATTATTTTATATCCCTGATGAGCACAGACCAGAGCCCTTCTTTAAATGGCGTTGTGGGAAATGGCGATCTGTTAAAAAAGGATCTTGCGGACATGGGAATTTTTAATACAAAAATGCCCATGTATCAGATGGTCAGGCTCAGGGAATATGCCAGCATGGGATACAGCGGGTTTGAACACCGGTATTTCAGTATTTTTGAAAATATCATGGAAGACATGGCAAAGGCTGCTGACCTGCAGAACCTGATCACCGCACTGGCATACCAGTATATCCTGACCGGAAAAATCAGCCATGACAGCATACCGGACACACCCGGGATTGAAAGCGAAAGGCGGCAGATATTTTTCTGCAGCGCCATTGATCTGCCCACGTTCTTTGTCAAAACAAAAACAACCAACCAGTTTCTGAAACGGATCGTGCTGAAAATCACTAAAACCCGCCAGAGCAGACGCTACCCCGGATATACCCGTATCCGGATGACAGACTACAAAAAAGCTTTGATTGATGTGTTAAGGGAAGATGGCCGGGAATTGATCCAGAACCAGAATATGTCCGGAACATTGTCTGATCTTGAACTCCGGATAAAGTCTGTGCACACCCATTCAACAGGCGGCAAACTGGTAAAAGGCATTCTGGAAGACAGCAGGGTAAAAAAACCCATGGCATTCAGCGGGGAACGGTTCAATAAAAAGGCTGAAGAATATTATATTGAAGATCTGCGAAAAAAACAGATCAACCAGGGATTTACTGAACTGGAAAAAGAGTTCCAGCAGATGGATCTGTGGGCCAGCTTCAGAGATTCGTCATTCAGTGACGCTGTAAAAAGCATTTTAAAAGAAAAGGATCTCATGTCTTTTCTGGACAGTTTCTTAAAATCGTACCAGGACAATGCCCCTGCCAAAAAAGACATCCGGCAGATGCTCCTTTTGATCATCCTTTACGTCAACCAGAAAAATAAAACCTTTCAGAGCAAATAAATAATGACACACATAACACCGGATATTCACCAGTATATTGACCGCAGAACCCATGCGGTAAAAACAGAAACCCTTTTTTTTGACCGTACGGTCCAGACCATTTATTCCACACTCAGGGAAAATTCTGCTTTTGCGTTTAACCTGCTTGTGTCTGCCAGGTTCTCGTCTCTTCTGGGATTTTTAAATTATGATTTTCCCATAAAAAAACATACCCAAAATCCTGAGCATCTGTTTCACAGCCTGGGCATAAACACCCATGAATTATACGATGCAATTCATGCGTATGACAGCTACCGGAAAATTTTTGAACGCAGGATCAAATACTGGGAATTCCGTCCCATGAATCCGGCCCTTGAACAGGTTGTTTCTCCTGCGGATTCCCGGGTTCTGATCGGATCTTTTCAGACACACCATGCCCTGTTTGTGAAAAACAAATTTTTTAACTATGATGAACTTGTCGGCGAAGATAAAACGCAATGGCTCAAAACGTTTGAACATGGCGATTTTGCCGTGTTCAGACTGACCCCAGATAAATATCACTATAACCATTGCCCGGTGTCTGGCAGGGTTCTGGAAATATATGAAATTGACGGAAAATTTCATTCATGCAATCCCGGGGCTGTTGTAAAATCAGTGACCCCCTATTCCAAAAACCGCAGGGTGGTCACCATTATCGATACCGATGTTGAGGGTGGCACCCGGATGGGGAAAATTGCCATGATTGAAATTGTTGCCCTGATGATCGGAAAAATTGTTCAGCGATACAGTGAAAACAGATACGACGCACCCGCCCAGATACATCCCGGACAATTTATCCAAAAAGGTCAGCCCAAAAGTCTGTTTCGTCCCGGAAGTTCAACCACGGTTCTCATCTTTGAAAAAAACAGGATCAATTTTTCACAGGATCTTGTGGACAATCTTGCAAAACCCCATGTGAAAAGCCGGTTCACCACCGGATTCGGAAAGCCCATGGTGGAAACCGATATTCAGGTCAGACAAACAATAGGAACAAAAAAATAATGGATCAGGCACTGTTTATTAGTATTATCGCAATGTCCAATGCATTGCTGATTTACTGGGGATACAAAACGCTTCCCAAAGAAAACTGGCAGATCATGGCAGTGCTGCCGAAAAAAAAAATGCTTCATGGGAAATGGAAGGGACTGAACCTGACCTATTATGGTCTTTTGTGTGCCAATGCCTATACATTTGCCGTCATCATCTTTATCATCCTGAGCGCTGCTTCAGGCCTGCCTGTCAGCGGCCTGTGCCTGCTGATCACTCTTTTACTGCTGATCTGCATGCCAGCCTCAAAAATCATTGCCCGCATTGTTGAAAAAAAAAGCGGCACGCTGACGGTTGGCGGCGCTGTGTTTGCCGGAACCCTGTGCGCCCCCTGGATTGTTTTTCTGGTGAATCAGACTCTGGGCAGAATTCAGGAATTTCATATCAGCGCTACCATTTTTCTGGCGGCTGTTTCAGTGGCATATGCGTATGGAGAAGGTCTGGGAAGGCTTGCCTGCATCAGTTTCGGCTGCTGTTACGGCAAACCGCTGGAAAGCTGTTCTCCAGGGGTTCAAAAACTGTTCTCACACTTTCATCTGGTTTTTTCCGGAGAAACAAAAAAAATTGCGTATGCCTCGGGGCTGGACAATCAAAAGGTGATTCCCATTCAGGTTATCACGGCATCTGTTTACTGCTGCTGCGGCGTACTGGGAACCTGGCTGTATCTTAACGGGCATTTTATCGCAGCCCTGATGGAATCGATTATTATGACCCAGACCTGGCGGTTTGCATCAGAATTTTTCAGGGCGGATTTCAGAGGCGATCTTAAAGTCACCCCGTATCAGGTGATGTCCCTTGTCTGTATCCTGTATGCTGCCGGAATCGCATGGATCATTCCGGTCCAGGGATCAACACCGGATCTTTTCTCAGGATTAAGCGCCTTATGGACACCCTGGATGATACTTTTTATTCAGGCTGTGTGGATTATTTCATTCTGGTATACAGCCAGAAGTACTGTGACTGGCGCACAGATTTCATTCCATGTTGAGGAGAACCGCATTTAACATGACAGCCTGGATGGAAAATCCCAAAAATCAGCTCAGGGCGGCTCTTTTCATCTGGACATATGATCTGATCCGGTTCTTTGTTCTTTTTGACACGCTCCAGGCTTACAATATAAACCCATGGGTTTTTTTTGTCCTGGACATGGTGACTGTCCCCGGCTATGTCAAAGGATGGACCCGTCTGATCGGATCTTTAAACCAGAAGGTACAGGATGTGGGCACGATTGTTCAATGGAGCCTGATCACCTTTTTTTCCAGCACAGCACCCTATCTGTATTCAGCCTGGGCCGGCAGACAGAGTTTCCCGATGTTCGGCTGGCTTATCCTGATTATAGTAACCGTGTTTCCGCTGGTTTCAATCATTAAAAAAATTTCTTTCAAACCTAAAAATAATAAAGACCTGCCATCCGGATACCTTTAGAAAGTTTTAATAAAGACTTAGAGACGATTATCGCAACGGGGGTTTCCGCCTTTTGCAGCCATGCCCCTTGTTGCCAGCGCATTTGCCTCAAGCCTTACCGCAAAAACAATGACCTGCTGAATCCAATATCAGAAACAAACCCGATCAAAACAATCCAAACCGCAATAAAAAAAATAAGTTGACAAGGTGAAAACATAAGGATAGGGTTTAGAAAAACTGCAAAACACTGTTCCGCATGGCGAAACAATCCCAAGACTTTTGCAAATTCTCATCTGCAGGCGTTTTGGTGAAATATTGTTCAATTAACCATATGGAGGTATTCGCATGAAACGTTTTTCGCTTTTAATGGTCACTGTTTTCATCTTTGCACTCCTGGCTGTTCCCGGCCAGAGTCTTGCAAAAACAACAAAATTAACCCTGCAGTGTGTTTATCCTGCAACCGCGTATGTGGGCCAAAGCACAGAATTCTTTGCTGACCGTGTCAATGAGCTCACAAACGGTGAAGTTACCATCAAAATTTTCTGGCCAGACCAGCTTGTAAAAACAAACGAGGCGTTCAAATCGCTTAAAACCGGAATGATCGACATGTATTCGGGCAGCATGCTTTATTTTGCAGGAGAAATTCCGGAAGTGAACTGCGAATGGCTTCCCTTTGGATGGGCCAATCCTCAGGAGGCTGTAGATGTTTATCAGAATCACGGATGGCTGGAACTGATGCGTGAAGCCACAGCAAAACATGGTGCGCATTATGTGGCACCGCTTTGTGTGGCATCCATGGGGCTGATCACCAAATTTCCGGTCCGGCAGGTGGATGATCTTAAAGGCAAAAAAATCCGTGCCGTCGGCATGGAAGCCAAGATCATTGATGCACTTGGAGGTGCCACGGTATCCTTGTCCGGCGCAGAACAGTATATGGCACTGAAACAAGGCGTGGTTGACGGAACAGACTACCCGTTTTACACCATCGAAAAATATAAATTCTATGAAGTGTGCAACTATATTTCCCGCCCCGCCCTTCATACCCCCGGCATCGTAGAGCTTGTGATTAACGGCGAATCTTTTGGCAAGCTTACCCCGGCACAGCAGAAAGCCATTGACCAGGCCGGATGGGAAACATTTTTGAGAACAGCCAAACTCAATGAAGAATGGGATCAGCAAGCCTATGAAACCTGTAAGGAAAAAAATGTTGAGATTATTGATCTGACACCGGAGCAACTGGCAGAGTTCAGAACCAAACTGATCCCGCTCTGGGATGAGCTTGCTGCCAAAACAGATATCAGCCGCAGACTGGTTGAATCCCTCAAAGCTTACGTCAACAAATAAAGGGGATACGCCCGATGGAACGGTTTTGTAATTTTATAGATGCCCTCAGTACATGGATCGGGAAAATCGCCAGTTTTCTGATCCTTGCACTGATCGCCATCATCCTGTTTGAAGTTATCAGCCGCTACCTGTTCAATGCCCCCACCAAATGGGTCAATGAACTGAGCGGATATCTGCTGGCAGGGGTGGTCATGCTGGGGGGCGCATACTGTCTTGCCGAATTTGATCATGTCCGCGTGGATATCTTTCACCGTAATTTCGGACTGCGCATCAAAGCCGGTGTGGAAGTCTTTACCTGCCTGCTGGTTTTATGTTTTGTCGGCGCAATGGTCTGGAAAGGCGGTGAAGCCAGCTGGGATACCTTTATCCATAATACCCGTTCCATGACAATCATGGAAATGCCGCTGTTTCCGTCCATGGTTCTGGTGCCTGCAGGTGCTTTGCTTCTCGGGCTGCAAAGCATCTCCTGTGCCATTCGCTCAATCCTCCAGTTGAAAGGCATTGCCCGCAAAAAGGAGCATTAGAATATGGAAGTCTGGTTACTGTCCCTGATCATTTTCAGTTCACTTGTTCTCCTGCTCTGCCTTGGGGTCCCCATTTCTTTTTCTCTGTGCGGACTGTCCACCATTGGAATCATTTTCACATGGGGACCCAAAGGTCTTTTGCTCCTTTTTAACGCTGCCTATGCAGAATCCACTAGCTTTCTTCTCCTGGCCATTCCATTATTTATCTTTATGGCCAACCAGCTCAAATTCAGCGGGATAGGCGATGATCTGTATGAGATGGTTTACCGGTGGATGGGAAGAATCCGCGGGGGGCTCGCCCTTGGCACAGTCGCCATCTGTGCCATTTTTGCTGCCATGGCCGGAATCAGCTCAGTAGCCACCATCAGCATGGGCCTGATCGCTCTGCCATCCATGCTGTCCAGAGGATATCAAAAAGATCTGGCCATCGGCAGTATTGCAGCCGGCGGCGCGCTGGGAATTTTAATCCCGCCTTCCATTATCATGATCCTTTACGGCGCCATGGCAGAAGTGTCCGTGGGAAAGATGTTCGTGGCAGGCATTATCCCCGGATTTTTAATGTGTCTGATCTTCATGGTCTATATTGCCATTCGTTCCCTTTTGAATAAAAATATTGCGCCTGCCATTGAAGATCAATTCACATTCAAGGAAAAACTGGTGGTGCTTAAAGGCGTAATACTGCCCATTGCTTTAGTTTTTCTTGTGCTCGGGGTGATCTATTTCGGGGTATGCACCCCGACAGAGGCATCTGCTGTGGGTGCCTTCGGTGCCATGGGCTGTGCCCTGTTCTATGGGAAACTGACCTGGGCAAACCTGAAAGCATCCTTGTTTGCCACCATGAAAGTCAATGCCATGGTTTTCTGGCTGATCATCGGCGCACTGGCATTTACCAATTTTCTGGCATATTCTGAAATCCAGGATCTGATCAAGGATTCTATTCTCTCTCTGGAATATTCAAGATGGGTCATATTAATTGCCATGCAGTTGATTTTTTTTGTCCTTGGCATGTTTCTGGACCCGGCCGGCATTATCATGCTCACCACCCCGATCTTTGTTCCCATTATTGTGGAACTTGGATTTGATCCGCTCTGGTTCGGCATCCTTTTTGTCATCAATATGGAAATGGCCTATATCACACCGCCATTTGGCTTCAACCTGTTTATTTTAAAAGGCATTGTTCCGTCAGGCATCACCATGGTTCATATTTACAGAGCCATCATTCCCTTTGTCTTTCTCCAGGCCCTGTGTCTGATACTGGTCATGCTTTGGCCCCAGCTGGCCACCTGGCTGCCGGATTTAATGATAACCCGTTAGCTTCCAGGTCTTACAGAAACCGTATTCTGCAGAAATTAAATTTCAGGAAAATTCAGGGGTAGACAAAAACCTACCGGTTGGTCTATAAGATAATTTTTTTATAAATTAACTATAGAAAGGACTCATAATGGAAAAAGATGTAGTAATTGTATCGGCATGCAGAACGGCAATCGGCAAATTCGGCGGGACATTAAAAGAACTCAACGCTTCAACCATCGGCAGCATAGCCATGAAAGAAGCTGTCAGCAGAGCAGGCATTGATCCGGCCATCATCAATGACGTCCGGTTCGGATGCTGCAACGAACATATTGACGAAATGAATACTGCCCGGGTGGCCGCCTTGATGGCAGGCATTCCGGACTCAGTTCCGGCGGTTACCATCAACCGTGTCTGTGTTTCTGCCATGGAAGCAGTTGTTTCAGGCATGGCCATGATCAAGAGCAACCTTGCAGATGTCATCCTGGCAGGGGGTGTTGAACACATGTCAGGAAGTGCCTACCGGGTATTGAATGCCAGGTGGGGATGCAGACTTCAGGATCAGGTCTTTGCCGATGAAATGATGCACCAGCTTTTCTGCGGATCACGTCTGCTGCCGGGGCCTGAAAAAGGGCCTTTAAAAGAAGGCGCGCTGATCGATGCCTGCAAAGGCCAGCCCTATATCATGGGCCAGACCGCAGAATTTGTATCAGAACTGTATAAGATTTCACGCGAAGAAATGGATGAAGTGGCACTTCGAAGCCATAACAATGTGGAGCGGGCAACAAAAGACGGTTCTTTCAAAGCGGAAATCGTCCCTGTCCCTGTTCCCCAGAAAAAAAAAGATCCCATCATTTTTGACAAAGATGAACACTTCATTCCGGGCCTGACCATGGAAAAACTGGCAGCCCTTCCTGCAGCCTTCATACCGAAAATCGGGAAAGTCACCGCAGGCAATTCATCCGGTCTGAACGACGGTGCCAGCGCCATGGTTATCATGTCCGCTGACAAGGCCCGCGAACTGGGTCTTGCACCTTTGGCCCGCATCAAGGCCGTGGGCTACGGCGGATGCCATCCGTCTGTCATGGGAATATCTCCGGCGCCTGCCGTGCGCAGTCTTTTGAAGAACGCCAACCTGAGCCTGGCTGATTTTGAGCTGCTTGAAGTGAACGAAGCCTTTGCCGGTCAGTATATTGCCTGTGAAAAAGAACTGGGACTGAACCGGGAGATCACCAATGTCAACGGATCAGGATGCGGTCTTGGACATCCCACAGGATCAACCGGATGCCGGATCATGGTAACACTGCTCCATGCCATGCAGCAGCGGGGCAATACCCTGGGTCTTGCCACACTATGCGGCGGCGGCGGGGTTTCCATTGCTGTTGCCCTGGAAATGATGGGTTAAGAATTGAATATTAAATCCCGGCTGGATACACAATCTGTGTACCCGGCCGGAGATTTTTTTCACACCACCATATCAGGGTTTTTTGCCCGGCATCTCCCATTCTTCAATCTGAGTATTCTCATAAACTTCCTCCCAGCCGGTAATCATGCCGGTGATATGACTGAAAAAGGAATGTCCCGTGGTTGTCATGTAAATATGAATAACCAGAAAGTTCAACAGCAGCAGCGCAATAAACGTGTGTAAAATGGCCAGCAGGGAAAGTGGAAATCCCTGGGGCATCATATTATACAGGTAGAACAAAAGCCCTGTCGCCATCTGGGTTGGCAGCAGTACGGCGGAAATACCCAGGTATGCCAGCCGCTGAAGCGGATTATGCTTTGAATCGGCTGATTTTTTAACCGGATGGGGTTTTCCCTTAAAAATTCCCCATACATAATACTGAATCACTGAAATCAATTTTTTTGTGGTCGGTATATACTGTTTCCATTCTCCGGTTGTAAACAGCCAGAATACAAAAAATGCAAACATGATCAGCCAGGTCAGCCCGACATAATTGTGGATTTTCACCGCCTTTTCAAAACCGATCAGGGTATAGGTCCCATGGATTTCAAATCCGGTAATCAAAAGACCACCGATCATCAATGCCTGAATCCAGTGCCAGAACCGTTCAAATCGGGTATACAGATATATTTTTTGAGTCTTTTTCCCCTCTGCCATGGTTTATTCCTCCCTGTTCTTCTTTACAAAAATTCTTCCCAGACCATGAAGACACACCCCTGCAAGAGCCGCCAGCACCGCAAGCCATCCGATCCGGTCAAACAACAGACTGCGGTCCCGGCCCGGCAGATAAATCTGCCCCAGCGCTGCCAGTCGTCCTTTTTCCCTGATGTGGCATTCGGTACAATTGACAACATTTTCCTTTGGCGCGACCATATGTGTTGTGGGAAATACATAAAGACTTTCCACAAAATCATATTCTCCTGAATAGGCAAGTCCCAGATATTCCTGACCATAACCGATAGCAGCATTCCAGTCAAACACCTTCCAATAGGCCGTAGTATCAGTTTTGCTGTTCGGGAATAAATGCGGCACCACAAGTTTTTTATTCACTTTGTCATAGGGTATTTTGCCCCAGTGGACCTTGAACGGATAAATCAATGCATTCGGATCATCAATACTGCCAGCAGGACGACTGATCCACACTTCTTTTAAAGGATCAATCACATCATTAAGCGTAAGGTGTTCTATGGAGCCGTTATACCAGAAATAAGACGGCACCACATTTTTCTCCCAGCGCATATCTCCTTTTTTGGTTGCATAGGCAGGCTTGCCAAATTCATCTTTATCAACAAAGGGTTTTCCGTCTTTTTTCCTGCCTGCCGTTGACCAGTCCCAGCTCATTTTTGTAGGATTGATCCGTGCAAATGTCGGGATATGACAACTCTGACAGGCCACCTTGTCCGTATGATCATTGGCTTTGGCATTCTGCCTGTGTGGTGTTTTGCTGTGACAGGATACACAGGTGATCTTTGACGTCAGATCATCTTCAATCAGTGATTTCACTTCTTTCACCGCAGGTGTCTGATAAACTCTTCCGGCAATATGATGCAAGGATGTGGAATGACATCGCGTGCAGCTGAAATTCTGACCGTCTTTTCCCATATGCACATCCAGATGTTTATCCGGATGCGTCATTGAAGAATCCAGATCCCCGTGTTTTACCCCGTCACCTCCACCGCCGTAAAAATGACAGGTGCCGCAGTTTTCCCGGCCCGGGCGCTGAACACTTTGGGCTACCTTGTTCCAGTCCGGGGGATAATAGGTTTTATTTTCATCGGGAAAAACCGTGGGCTCTGAAGCTGGATGCCCGGCCCCGGTCGGGAACTTCTTGTATGTCCCGGTGGATTCATGGCAAACCAGACAGTCCACTTTGGTCTGATCTGTAAAATCAAAATTTTTGTCCTTCCAACCGTATCCTGCATGACATGATGTGCAACGAGCCTCGTTGCTCTGGGAATTGATTCAGAAATTGTTGACAGATAAGCCGCCTTTGCCAAGCTTAACCGTATCTTTGGTCTTTGGATCCATCCAGGTCCAGTGGATGGTCTGGTGAAACTGCAAAGCTGCCTCTGTATGACAGTTAAGGCAGGCTTTTGTAACCTGCGGTCCGGACGTGAATTTTGCCTTGAGAACTTCAAATTTGGAATGATCCGCGGTAATCCACAGGGCTTTCTGGTTTACAGCCTGCTGGGCCAGCACCCTTCCCGGCGCTGCAGATTCATCTACGACAGCCGCCATGGAAGCGGTTGCAGCAAAAAGCACCAGGATAGAACTGACCGTAATTTTTCGCCAGAAAAAACAAAATGACGACATCGTGACCATTTGCGCCTCCTTTTTTGGTAAAATGAATTAAAAAATATTTAAATTTAAACAAAAAAAATAAAAAAATAGGAGAAAATTAGAATTGCGTTTACGGTATCATGTTTTTTGTAAATTTAAAAACAAAAAAAATGGCAGTCAGGTCGTTTTAAAATATACCTGCCTGCCACTTTAAACGTATCGGACTGGGAAAATTTTTATTTTACACCTGTTGCAATTGAATCTTCTGTCGCAACTGCGTGTATGTCACCAGAGCGTTTAACGCCCGTACCGATTGTTCCGGACTGGTAAAAACCGGTATGCCGTTGGCCATCAGTGCCTGGGGAAACTGTTCTTTCAAATTCCTGAACGTAAATCCGGCAATGGGCTTATTATACTGTTTCAGCATATTTACCATCAGTGCCGCATAATCATTCAACACATCCAGATTCCCATTTTGAGCATCCTCTTCTGAAATGCCGAACCGGACAAGCATCCCCTGAAGCATGGAATCCGGGACCAGATAATACATTAAAAGCATATCCACCACATTACTGCTCAGCAGGACTTTGGGGATACCGATAAAAAAATCTGTCTGGTTTTTGGAATACGTGATATCCACAGGATTATTAATACTGCCGGTATGCGGAACAAACTCTGAAAGTGCTTCTATGGTTTCATCCGGAAATTTCGGCAGCTCAAGGCCGAGCCTTCCGCAGGTGTCTGCCGCTGCTGCGCCCGGTCCGCCGGAATGTGTCTGGATGGCCACCCGGCGGCCTCTGGGCAATGGAAGTCCGCCAAGCGCGCGGGCATAATCAAACAAATCGGTTATGGAATGCGCACGGATCACACCGCTTTGACGAAAAATTCCATCGTACAGCTTATCCGGCCCTGCCAGGGACCCGGTATGAGAAAAGGTGGCTTTTTTCCCGATCTCGCTGCCTCCCACATAATAGGCCACAATCGGTTTTCTTAAAGAAATGCGGCGGGCTGCTTCCACAAATTGTCTTCCCCGGTCAATGCTTTCCACATACATGGCAATCACCTTGGTATCCGGACAGGCCCCAAGATATTCCAGACAATCCACAAGATCTATAACAGCCGCGTTTCCAATGGAAAAAGCAGTGGAAAACCCAACCCCGTGCTGGGCCAGATAATTAAACATCTGTGTCACCAGACTGCCGCTCTGGGATGCAAGCCCTATAAATCCGGGATTGCCTTCCATTTTCAAAAATGTAGTATTCAGTTTTTTATAGGTATTCACTACGCCCAGGCAGTTGGGGCCGACAAAAACGATGCCGTATTTTTTTGCGATATTCTTAAGTTTTGCCTCAAGTGCGATCCCTTCTCCGCCAACTTCCCTGAACCCCGCAGTGACCACAACCGCATGCCTGATTCCTTTTTTCCCGCAGGCTTCCATGACATCGCAAATCAAACGGGTTGGCAGCACAAACACTGCCAGATCCGGCACAATCGGCAAATCCATGACATCTTTATACGCCTTGAAACCCTGAACCGTTTCTTCTTTGGGGTGAACAGGGTAAATATCACCTTCAAAACCGAAATCAACAATGGATTGCAAAATATTGCTGCCCATTGAAAAGAAATTATTGGATGCGCCGAAAAATGCAATATTCTCAGGATTGGCAATGGGATAAAGCGGACTGTCATTAATTATCTTGATCATCATTTTCTCCTTTTAAAACAACCAGCGCATCAACCGCCGCAAATTTACCATCCGGCCGTATGATCAACGGATTGATGTCAATCTCTGATATGGTGTCATATTCAAGACCGATTGCACCAATTGCACAGATCGCATCACAAAGCGCTTTTCTGTCAACCGGCGCCTGCCCCCTGAAATGTTCCAGCATTTTTTTGGATTTGAATTCTTCGAGCATGTCTGCCGCTTCAATATTATTTACCGGTGCCATCCTGAAACAGGTATCATTGATGATTTCTGTCATAATACCGCCAAAACCTGCCATCACGCATGGCCCGAACTGGGGATCACGGATCAGACCCAGCATCAGCTCTCTTTTGCCCTCCACCATTTCCTGAACCAGAATGCCGTCTATGGGCTCACTTATTTCCCCCATCAATCTTTCAAAGGCTTTTTTTACAGCATCTGTGCTGCCCAGCGAGATTTCAACCAGACCGCCTTCGGTTTTATGGGCGATGTGATGGGAGCAGACTTTTAAAACCACCGGAAAACCGATTTCCTGGGCTTTTTGAACCGCTTCTTCCACGGTTGTTGTCAGATATTCTTTTGAAACCGGAATATTAAAACTGGCAAGAACCTTTTTTGAGTCATATTCAGAAAGGGTTTTCTGTCCCCTTTGAACGGCATTTTCTATCAATATCCTTATCGTATCCATTTTATCTCCTTATTAAATCCACCCATACCGGCAAACTGAAAACTATCATCAGAAATCAACAAGAGCTGACACAGGGTATCAATCATATAGTTATATTAAATATCATTCAAGAAATGATTTGATTTAAGAAAAATCTTTCAGATTACAACAACAGCCTTAACAGCAGAGGTTTATCTGAGCCTGGGAACAGAAATAGTCAAAGGTTTATCCATTGCTTTAACCGGGTATTACGATATTGATGCGCTTGATGAATTTAGTTACAGCACCCTCAGACTGAGCTATGCATATGACATCACAAAAGAACTCAATGCAGGGATTGCAGGTTCCATCGCATATGCCGGTGACAAATTTGCCAAAGGTGCAGGAGGAAATGACAGCGGCTTCGGTGATTATACTATTCCATATTCTCATAAAACTTGTTGTCTTTTTGTCATATAATATTTAAGATTTCGGCATTTAATTTTTATATATGAAATCACTACTGTCCAAAATAAATAAATTTTCTGATTTTTAGGTTTTAAAAGCCCCGCCAATCAAGGAACGGCCTTAATCTTCAAAAACCAGGTTGTCATATTCGTTTACTACACCGTTTATACCCATTTTAAAGGTAATTGCATTTGTATTGGTGGCGGCACTTCCGGGACAATATCAAATGGTTTGTCCAACCACCCCCATAAGTCTTTATAGCTGAACAAATTCCACCTTAAAAATGCGATCAAATTGGATAATGACCAATCAAATTTCGATTTCAGTTGAAGAAACTTTATCAGCAGCATTGCGATCAATGCTGTCCAAATTTGAATATAAAGCGCATTCTCGCTTGTTCCAACAAAGGTTTTAATCCGCAGGTTCTGCTTTATGGCTTTAAAAAACAGCTGTCGGGTAAAGGACTGGCGCGGTGTCTTTCGATCCGTTTCCAGCCCCTCCCCATCAGAACCGCTCGTGAGGTTTTCCCTCAAGCGGCTCACCCAATGAGATTCTTCAAAAGGGTTATGTGTCCTGTGGTTGATAACGACTGCTTTCACGTGTATGCCTCCACTGGTTTCAGATGATAAATTTCCCAATCCCAGTATAGCTTTAATACGTCATAAAGATACTCGTTACTCCACCTTCGCCATCCCACACTGCGCTTTTGTCGCCGTTTCCTTCTTGTCAGCAAGGTTCGAATCTTCATCTCAAGGTAATCCCGGACCTCGCTGAAGGCCCGACTTGAGTTTCCAATCCGGAAGTAGTTTACCCATCCTCTAAGGACCTGGTTAATCTTGGAGATAATCACTTGTGCAGGCGCTGCTCCGCCTCCCTTGATTATTTCTCTAATCTTCGCCTTTATTCCCTTACGTGCTTTCTTCTTCGGAGTCATAAGGACGTAGGGCTGGTGTTTCCGATTGAGGACCCGTCTAAAGTCAAATCCGAGAAATCCAAAGGATTCTCCTTTCAAGGTGTCAACAATCTTTGTTTTCTCCGTGTTGAGGCTCACCTGAAGTGGCTCAATATATTCCTTAAGCCTTTGTAACGCCCGTTGGGTCCATCCTTGTTTTGTATGGTGCCCGCTTACTGTGATCACAATATCATCAGCGAACCGATGATAGTTTACTGCCTCATATGATTTGCAAGCGGTCTTTCTCCGAATATTATCAAATCCCCAATCGACCTCATTCATATAAATATTTGCAGCTAAAGGGCTGAATGGACCTCCCTGGGGAACCCCCACTTTTCCGGCCATCTTTATGATCTGCTTGATGAGGTGCATGACTTTTGGGTCTTCAATCCGTTTGGCAATTTGGGCCAAAAGAATGGCATGTTGGATGTTATCAAAGTATTTGGTCAGATCAACGTCAATAACCTTGCTCATCCGCCTTAATAAACTACGCCTCACATTTGCCAATGCAAGGTGTGGCGATCGTTTTGGTCTGAACCCGTATGAATTGTGACAGAAGTCAGCCTCAAAAACGGCTTCCAAAATAAATTTGAGAGCCCCCTGCACCACTCGATCTCGAATGCAGGGGATCTGAAGCGTTCGAACTTTGCCATTGTCCTTTGGGATATCAACCTTTCGATTTTTCCGGGGCATGTAAGTTCCATTTAAAAGATCGTTTGAAATTTCCTGCAGGAAAGCTTCCGTCCCGGCTTCTTCAATATCGACAAAGCTTTGGCCATCTATGCCGGGAGCTCCACCGTTTCTTTTAGCCAGATTGTATGCTTCTCTAAGGGTTTCGATCTTCGCAATGTGCACAAACATTCCCCAAAACCGGTGCGCTTTGTCAGACTTCGCCTTCCGGTATATCCGGCGTCTCAGATCCTGCAGACTAATGGGTGTCTTTATCATATCACCCCTGCCTCACATATGAACGTCGGAGTACTCATCAGTCTGGGCCCTTTCCTCCTGGCGCGTTTTGCTGCACACCGATCATCAGTACTACGGCCCAATCCGCCACCCTGGTATCTACTTATCCATTTCCCATTCAAGGTTATAGGACTTGCCGCCTCGACAGGATTTCTCTGCCGGATACCGAGGGCTTCTCCAGTTTCCACATAAACCTTCACTCCATGCCACCGCTGATACCCCGCCGGTGAGAACCCCTGTGTCAGACCCCTTTCAGAAAGTTCTTGTTGCCTTCGCGCGTTATAGACCGTCTCAGCCACCGGGCTTGCGTGTAACGAGGCTACATCTGCGTTCACTGTTCGTTGCGGCCTGGAGTTTTGCTCACCCTTCATAATAAGAATGTTGTCGGAGGGCTTCACCATATTGGTTTCCCGCCATGGCGCCTCCCCAGCTACGAGGCTTGAGTCTTTTATCCTCGGTCGGACTTTCACCGACTGGTTTATGTGTCCTTGACTGGACACGCCGATCTGCCAGCGATCTTTATAAATTGCAGAGATGGTCGTTGATCCAAAATTATAGTGGTTGGTCAAAAGGACAATTTCTTTTTGGTTCTCAGCATCCCATACTGCAACCCGCCTTAACGTGATCGGACAGTCCTTACGGGCCTTATAGCCTGTAAACTTAATGAGTTCATCTGATAGAATGTTTCGATTAGCCGGCAACTCCCGTTTTTCGATAACTTCATAGGTTGCGTTGTCTTTTAACCGGGTAACAAAAAACACTTTTTCTGCTGTCCAATAAGCATACAGGCTGTAATCGGTATACCCTTTATCCATTGTGACAATGGAACCTGGCGCTAAAGGGAACTTCCTGGCAAATCGCGACTCGTGTCTTTTACCGTCCGATATGTATGCGTATGACGGAAGATATCCATCATGGTCTAAAAGAAGATGGAGTTTTACAGCGCCTTTGGTCCTGCGGAACTCTGCCCAGGGGAACAGACTCAAACACAAAGATATTGTGGTGCTGTCCAAAGAAAGCAGTTTGTTTTTAAATCTGAATTTATGTTTACCCGGACAGGCTTTCCGGCAAAAGTCAAAGGTGTCATAAAACAGATCCCGGTACAATTTCCATGACCGGTTCTTGTTGGCATATGAAAGAGTCGATTTGTTCGGTGCATCAGATATCCCAAGATGGCGCAGCTTGCCCATGCAGCAGGCAAGACCACCGCTGATCTCCCGCAGACTTTTGGCCTGAGCAACTTGGCAGAAAAGCATGGCCACAAACTGGTCCCAGCTTTTAAATCCTTTAGAATATCTTTCTGTTTTATGTTCCAATACCAAATTATTAAATTTATTTCGGTTAAAAAACGCTATTAGTTGACTGAACAGGCTTGCATGTCGTACCATTTATCGAATTCTCCTTTGTGATGGTTTACGGTTTTTTGTTTGGTCGCAATAACCATAATCTCACAAAGGAGAATTCCTACAACAATTTTTTATCTAAAATCCGTTTTTGGACAATAGTGATATGAAATAAATTTATTCAGCCAGCTTACTTAAGGAGCAGAGACAATGTACGATGTTGAAGTAGATCCCAACCAATTGAAAAAATTCACCAAAAACATCGAGCAGGGGGAGTTTAAAATGCTCAATCTGCTGAAATTCAAGAAAGACGGCGGCAAGGAGAATTATGCCCGATACCTGGCAGAATCCGGTCCGTTTGCAAAAGCGGTCGGCGCATCTGTGGAATATTTAGGCATCCCCAAAGAACTGCTCACCGGCAAAGAAGACTGGGATCTTCTTTTGCTGGTAAATTATCCATCCCGCAAGGCCTTTCTTGATTTAATCACCAATCCCGGTTATCTCAAAGCACATGAATGGCGGAAAAAAGCTGTGGAGCGCGCTGTTTTATACCCCACCACACCCAGCACACCGCCGGAATATATTAAAAGCCTCTTATAAGCTGAGAAAAAAGGAGGGGGGCAAAATAGCAGGGCAATAAGACAACCTGAGAAATCATGAACTCAATAAAAGGTCTTGTCAGCAGAATAGAACGGTTCTCGATCCATGACGGAACCGGTATCAGAACCCTGGTGGTCATGAAGGGGTGCCCCCTGAAATGTCGGTGGTGCTCTGCCCCCTATACCCAGCAGACAACCACTCAAATTCTACACATCAAATCTTGTTGCAATCACTGCGGGCAATGCATAACTGCCTGCCCGGAACAGGCGGTTCATCGCCTGGATGAAGGGACAGGCATTCAAACAGACCGCTGTGTTTGCACAGGATGTGGAAACTGTGTTGACAGCTGCCCGGAACAGGCCCGGGAGGTATCTGGTCAATATTATACACCCGAAGAAATGTTTGAACAGGTACAAAAATATGCTGTTTTTTATAGAAGAAGCAACGGCGGCATCACTGTCGGCGGCGGGGAACCCCTTCTGCAGAGTGAATTTTTAAAAGAATTTTTATCCCTGTGCCAATCTCATTTTATTCATACTGCCATCGAAACCACAGCATTTGCGCCATGGGAAAAGATAGCCCCCCTGCTCAAACATCTGGAGATGATCTTTGTAGATTTAAAACAGATGAATGATAAAATGCATTTCCAGTGGACCGGCGTTTCAAATGGCCGGATTTTAGAAAATATCCGGAAAATTTCTGAAAAAATCCCCCTGGTATTAAGAATCCCGGTGATTCCCGGGTTTAATGACTCAGCACAGAATATTTCTGAGAGTGCAGAATTTGCAAAAACCCTGGGAAACCGGTTTATGGGGATTGAACTTTTGCCATATCATCAACTGGGCATTCATACATACGAGGAACTGGACCGGGAATATACCCTTAAAAACACGATTCCGCCAACAGATGACCATATGGCATATCTATTGAATATCATGCGTTCATATGGCATTGAAGCCAGAATCGGCGGATGAAGTCCTGGCATAAAAAGATGAGGAGGAAAAATGGATGACATGATAAAGAAATGCACTGCAGTTCAGCCAACAGATCGGACCAGACGGTTAAGGGCTTTTTATGTTGAAAACACACAGCAGGACAGTCCTTTATATACCATTCATTTTGACCGGGCCATTGCCAGAACCATGAAAGCAACAGAAGGTGAACCCATGGTGCTCAGGCGCGCCAAGGCTTTTGCAGCGTCAGTGGAAGCTTTCCCGGTTGAAATCTTTCCGGATGAACCCTTTGTCGGATGGATCGGAGGCAATCCATCCGGGGTTCCAGTGGGTGCAGAACAACTGGGTGCCCGCCTTGAAATTGAAGTTGACTGTTACGAAAATATCAGCCAGGAAGACCGGAAAATCATCAAGGAGGAGATTATCCCCTACTGGAAAGGAGAAGGCGATTGGAGCCGCCACTGGTTTCACCAGAACTATCAGATGCTGCCCCCTGAAACACGCAACCTGCTCTATGGTGATCCAGACCCGGATCTTGAGAAAATTGCAATTATCACCCGGTCAAAGCCGCCGGCAATGCCCAGGGTAAATGTCACGGAAATTCCCGGGAAAACTGACGGGCTTGGACGCGGATTTATCAGCGACGGCATGACCCGCCATCATATCGGTCACAGCAGTTTTGGATATGAGAAAATACTTAAAAAAGGGTTTTCAGGCGTTAAAAAAGATGCCCGGGATCGAATGGATCGTCTTGACTGGAGCGATACCGAAGACTTAAAAAAAGTTCCTTTTTTAAAAGGGGTAATCATCGCAATGGATGCTGCTGCCGGTATTGGTAAAAAATTTGCCGGATACCTGCGTGACACTGCTGCAAAAGAGATGGATGCCCAACGAAAGATCGAGCTTCAGGAAATGGCAGCGATCTGTGATCATGTCCCGGCCCACCCGGCCCGAACATTCCATGAAGCCCTGCAGTCTGTCTGGTTTACCCAGATTCTGAACTGGTGCGAAATCCCTATTATGAAAAGGATCTCAGGGAAGGCCGGTTGACCAGAGAAAAGGCACAGGAACTCATCGACTGCTGGCTGATGCGCTTTACCCAGGGTGTTTCGCCTTTTATCCCCAAAGCCGGGGCAGCCTATCACATGGATGTGGGCGGTTTAAAGGCCGATGGAAGCGATGCCACCAATGATCTGTCTTTCATGTTTATCGAAGGCATGATTCACACCCGTATGGTGGAACCCAATTTTGGTGTGTTTGTCCACAGCAAAACCCCCCAGAATTTTCTGATCAAAGCCTGCCAGCTGTGCGTACTGGGAACCGGTCACCCCATGTTTTTAAACAGCGATGTATTTGTGGAAAATTTTTTGGGCCGCGGCATACTGGGCGGACCTCCGGTGCCGCTTGCGCTTGCCCGTACAAGCGGGGCAATCGGCTGTAATGAACCCCATGTCACCAATTATGATTCTGAATTTAATGTCGGGCCCTTCCTGCTGCTGCCGCAGATGCTGGAACTTGCGCTGTCAGACGGATACAGCCATTATCACAAAAAATATATGGGCGTCAGAACCGGAGATCCCAGAGAATTTAAGACATTTGATGATCTGCAGACTGCCTATTTAAAACAACTGTCCTATTTTTTAAAACATTGTGAAATTTCAAACAAAAATTCAGAACTCACCCTGGCCCAAAGATATCCCACCATATATACCTCGGCATTGATTGAAGACTGCATTGAAAAAGGCCGCCCCCGGGAAGAAGGCGGTGCCCGGTTTAATTTCGGCCCCTGTGTGGCAACCGCCGGTGCAACCGATGTGGGCGATTCTCTGGCTGCAGTTAAAAAAATTATTTTTGAAGAAAAAAAATTCACCATGGCAGAACTGCTGGATGCTCTGGATAAAAATTTTGAAGGGTGCCGGGAGCTGCACAACGCCCTGTTGAAAGCGCCCAAATTCGGTAATGACGAAGATATGGTGGATGAAATGGTGGCCTGGGTCATGAAAACCTACTGTGACCAGGTGGTCAAACATAAAAACACCCGGGGCGGAAATCTGGTTCCCTATCAGAACCCTTTGATCTGGTATGTATCCACCGGCAGACTGATCGGAGCGCTTCCCTCGGGCAGAAAAGCCTGGGAACCCCTTTCCGATGGAATATCCCCCACCCGGGGGGTGGACAAAAACGGCCCTGCGGCCATTTTCAATTCCGTGAGTAAAATTGATAATCCATCTATCTTTTTTGGCCAGACATTAAACATCCGCCTGAATAAAGATGTATTCAGCAATGATATCGGTGTTCAAAAGCTGGCGGCAATGATCCGGTCCTTTGCAGATCTTAAAATCCACCACTGCCAGTTTAATATTGTGTCATCCGAGATCTTACGGAAAGCCCAGGAGAAACCAGATGAGTACCAGGACCTTACCGTCCGGGTGGCAGGCTATGTGGCCTATTTTACGCGACTTGGAAAACATGTTCAGGACAGCATCATCGCCCGGACTGAACATGGTCTTTAGCCCCTGTGCTATTTGAGCACAAAGCCCTCCCGGGGAACATCCTTCAAGGCAGGGCTTGCCTGGGCACTTTCAAACGCCTGATCAATTTTCCGGGCACGCTCCTGCTGGGACGCCCGGAAATGAGGATGGGTGATCACGTAGAATTCATTGGCCAGCAGTGCTTCCAGTACACGCCTGGCCGCAATGTCTGTATCAATACCGTTAACCACAATATCTTTATTCATCTTGCGCGCAGGTTTTTCTTTGACCAGGTCATCATGATACAAAGGGCCCCCGTAACGCTCCTGACGGTTGCGCATACTGTCATACACCCGGGATTTAACAAAGCCGGGGCACAGCACAGACACCTCAATTCCGTCTTTTTCAAATTCAGTTCGCCAGCCTTCACTCAGACTGACAACCGCAGCTTTTGTGGCACAGTAAGGGCCGGAATAGGAAACCCCCTGAAGCCCTGCCATTGAAGCGACATTCATGATATGAGCGCCCTGGCCATGGGCTTTCATATGCGGTGCAAAGACCTGGCATCCATAAACGATCCCCATCAGGTTCACATCAATAATCCAGCGCCAGTCCAGTTCTTCGATATGTTTCTGGGCTCCGGTCACCGCCACACCGGCATTGCCCATGAGGAAATGAACATTGCCAAAGGTTTCAAACGTTTTCCGGGCAGCAGCCTCCCATCCATCCCTGAGTGAGACATCCATGACAGTGCCGTCAACGATCAGCCCCTCTTTTTTTAATGTTTTAACGGCCTGATCCAGCATCTTTGCATCAATATCCGCCAGCATGACCTTCATGCCTTCCTGGCCAAGCACCCGGGCTGTATGAAAACCGATTCCTTCCGCACCCCCGGAAATAAACGCTGTCTTTCCCTTAAGATCTTTCATTGCTACTCCTTTATCGCTTCAATCAAATGAAACAGACATATTCTGCCTGCCTTCGCCCAGAAAATATTTACAGTTTTTACGATTGAACTGCGTGGTGATAAATGAATACCAGAATCATTTTAGAATTGTCAATCGGCAGGATAATTTCGGTTGACACCCAACCGGTTCTTATTCTAAGAATACTGCATGGCAAAAGCCAGGAAAAGACTTAATTACATTAACGACGATAACCAAAATAAGGAACACATTATGGACACAAGAAAAATCACCACCCCCCGGGGAGAATTTAATCTCCGTGAGGGTGGGAAAAAAGACGGATTCCCTGTTGTCATGCTGCATGGATGGCCGGAAACTTCTTACTGCTGGGAAGGTGTTGCCAAACACCTGAACCCCTCCCTGCGAATAATCGCACCGGATCTGAGAGGTCTTGGCGACAGTGAGCGCACCATGAAAATGGAAGCGTACCAAAAGGTTGAGCTGGCAAAGGATATCATATCGCTTCTGGACACCATTGATATTAATGAATTTTTCCTGGCAGGGCACGACTGGGGTGGAATTGTTGCCCAGGAACTGGCCCTGCTGGTCCCTGAACGGGTGAAACGTCTGGTTATTTTAAATATTGCAGTTCTGACCAACCCCGTGGGAACCATGGAAGCAAGAAGCGTTATCTTCAGCACCGGCGGCGTGCCTTTCTGGTATCAATATTTTCAGCAGATGCCGATTTTGCCGGAAACCATGATCAAGGGAAATGAAAATGTCTGGGTACGCTTCTTCTTCGGACAGGCCGGAAAAGACGGCACCATTGATCCAAAAGCCCTTGAAGAATATGTCCGCTGCTACAGTATTGAAAATACTCCGGCAACTGCCGCATTCTACTATCGCTCCATGCAGCTTGATGCAGCGCACTGGGTCACACTTGCACCAAAAAAATTCCCCATGCCCGGACTTTATATCCACGGCACACGGGATACTGTCATCATCCCTGCATTTTTGAATCATATTGAGGACGGCTTTGAGTCCATTGAAGTTAAAACCGTTGATGCAGCGCATTTTCTTCAGGAAGAAAAACCCAAGGAAGTTGCGCAGTTGATGAATGATTTTCTCAAATAATCTGTTTTAAAACTCACGATACACACAGCATACGGGATATCAGAACACGGTATCCCGTATGCTTTCATGTTTTCCCCTTCCGGGTTGACTCAGACCCTGAATCTGTCCTATACTTAGAAAAATTTGCTGAAAAACAATCATCGCTCATCTGAATGTGAACCCCAAAAAGATCGCTTTTTTACGAAAAGATCTTTTTCATAATTTTAAAAACTATTTTCAGACAGGATTACAATTTACCAGGAGTTTAAAACAAAACTGGAGGAAAACTATGAAGAACAAAGACCTGTATATACAGATGTTCAGCATCCATGGCCTGATCCGCTCCGAAAACATGGAGCTTGGCCACAATGCTGATACCGGAGGCCAGGTCAAATATGTCATTGAATTATGCAAGGCTTTATCCGAACATAAAGATGTTCGCAGGGTCGATCTGATGACCCGCCTGATTTCAGACAAAGCTTTTTCCAGCGACTACAGCCGGTCCATTGAAAAAGTGAATAAAAAATTCAGCATTGTCAGGATTCAGTGCGGCGGGAAAAAATATATCAGAAAAGAACGGCTGTGGCCATTTTTGGATGAGTTTGTGGACAAGACCATCAAATATACTAAAAGCAGCGGAGAACTTCCGGATATCATTCACGGGCACTATCCGGATGCAGGCTATGTGGCCAAAGAGCTGGCAAGATTTTTCGGGGTTCCCTTTGTCTATACCGGGCACTCTCTGGGAATCCCGAAAAAACAGCGATTAATGACTGAAGGCCAGGATGAAGCGGATTTGAATAAAAAACTTCGACTTGATCACCGGATTGAAATAGAAGAGCGCATTTTAAAATTCGCAGATCTGATTGTCACCAGCACCCGGCAGGAAATCGAAAAGCAATACGGTTTATACAAAAACAGGACTCTTCCAAAATACCATGTTATTCCGCCAGGCATAGATATTGAAAAATTTTTCCCCTATTACCACGATGAATTTCCCTCTGCTGAACAAAAAGAAGAATCCCTGTTTACCAGACAATCTCTTACCAGTGAGCTTAACCGCTTTTTCCAGCAGCCTGAAAAACCCATTATCCTTGCATTATGCCGTCCGGACAGAAGGAAGAACATCAGAGGACTGATCAAGGCATACGGCGAGGATTATGATTTGCAGGCAATTGCGAATCTTGCTGTATTTGCAGGAATTCGAAAAGACATTTCCCAGAAAGAAGACAGTGAGCGCGACGTTTTAACCCAGATGCTGCTTTTAATGGATAAATATAATCTTTACGGGAAAATGGCCATCCCCAAAAAGCATGATTTTGAACATGAGGTCCCAGAACTTTACCGCATTGCCGCACAAAAAAAAGGCGTTTTTGTCAATCCTGCCCTGGTGGAGCCCTTTGGCCTGACACTGCTTGAAGCGCTGGCATGTGGTCTGCCCGTGGTTTCCACAAACGATGGCGGCCCCAAAGATATCATGGCAAACTGCAGCGGCGGCATACTGGTGGACCCGACAGATTCAACTGCCATTGCAAAAGCCATAAAAGACACCATTGTCAAGCCGGACATCTGGGCCAGATTTTCAAAAAACGGGATTATGAATACCCGCAAACATTATACGTGGTCAAGCCATGTGAAAACCTATATTCAGAAAATAAAGTCCTTACGGCAAAAATACGAAATCCTGGAGATTGATGCCAGGGAACAGCGCTCAAGCATTGGAAAACGCATGTCAAGTCTGAACCATATGCTCATTACCGATATTGACAATACCCTTTTGGGCGGAAACGAAGACAGCATCAGACAGTTGATGACACTGCTTGAAGGCAACAGAAAAACCATCGGTTTCGGTGTCGCCACGGGTCGGGTTTTTGACTCTGCAGTACAGATTTTAAAAGAAAACCATATCATGATGCCGGATATAATCATTTCCGGGGTTGGCAGCCAGATTACCTATGGTGAATCCTTATATCACGACAAGGGCTGGGAAACCCATATCGCAAAAAAGTGGGACCCGGATCAGATCATCACCCGGCTTGAAGCCGTAGATTTTCTTAAAAAGCAACCGGATAATGTCCAGACACCGTTTAAAATCAGCTATGATATGTCCCCGGGCCGGGATCACCTGGCAAAAGTCCATCATGTCCTGACACAGAACCGGCTTCAGTACACCCTGATCTATTCCCATGAAAAATACCTGGATATTCTTCCCTATCGAGCTTCAAAAGGAAAAGCCATACGGTATATCAGCTACAAATGGGAAATCCCGTTAAAAAATTTTCTGATATGCGGGGATTCAGGAAATGATGAGGAAATGCTCAAGGGAGAACCCTCTGGCGTTGTTGTGGGCAATTACAGCAAAGAATTGTCACATTTAAAACCCATGAAAAATATATATTTTGCCAAAAACAGTTTCAGTGCCGGTATCATTGAAGGTATCAACAGATACAAGTTTATTCAGAAAGCCGGCGGAGGGAAAAAATGACATTAAAAAATAAAATCCAGTTGATCACCTATCCGGACAGCCTGGGTGCGAACCTTCCGGAACTGCATTATGCCCTGCGGAAATATTTTCTTAAAGCCATCGGCGGCGTTCATCTGCTGCCGTTTTACCCGTCTTCCTCGGACCGGGGGTTTGCGCCGATAACCTATGATGAGGTTGATCCGGCATTCGGCACATGGGAAGATGTTGAAAAAATCGGCCAGGATTTCGACCTGATTATTGATTTTATGGTAAACCATATTTCACGACAAAGCATATTTTTTCAGGATTATATTGAAAAAGGCGCTGACAGCGAATATGCAGACATGTTTCTTTCTTTTGATAAACTGGCTCCCAATGGAGAAATCAGTGACAAAGATCTTTCCAAAGTCTATACCCGCAAACCCAGACATCCCTACCAGATCATCGAACGGCGGGACGGTACACGGGAAAAAATCTGGTGTACGTTTGATTATGAGCAGATTGATCTGGACTATGATTCACCCAAGACCCGTGAAATCATGCGGCAGTTTTTAATCCGGCTGGCCAGAAACCGGCCAAAGATGATCCGACTGGATGCCGTGGCCTATACCACTATGGAAATCGGAACTCGGTGCTTTTTTCTGGAGCCCAAAATCTGGGAGCTTTTAGACTGGTTTAATGACTATGCCTCGGCATTTGATACGCAGATTCTTCCTGAAATTCATGAGCATTATTCATATCAGTTCAAGCTGAACAAAAAAGGGTACTGGTGCTATGATTTTTCGTTGCCCATGCTGGTACTCCATGCTCTATTCACACACACCAGCCGCCGCTTGAAATCCTGGCTTCGAAAATGCCCCAGAAAACAGATCACCACCCTTGATACCCATGACGGCATTGGTGTTGTAGATGTGGACCAGCTGCTAAATCCCGAAGAGATACAACAGACTATTGACGAACTTTACCAGAGAGGCTCCAATATAAAAGAAATGTATTCCGGACCCGAATACCAGAATCTTGATGTCTATCAGGTGAATTGCACGTATTATTCTGCACTGGGCTGCAATGATGATGCCTATATCGCTGCCAGAGTCATTCAATTTTTCACCCCGGGAATTCCCCAGGTTTACTATGTCGGACTTCTTGCCGGAAAAAATGATATTGAACTTGTGGAAAAAACCAAACTGGGCCGAAATATCAACCGTCACAATTATTCTCTGGAAGAAATTAAAGATGATATTCAAAAACCAGTGGTTCAAAGGCTGCTCAGATTGATGGAATTTCGAAATACCTATCCTGCCTTTAATGGAGAATTTAATCTGCTTAAATCCAGGAATAACCGCCTGACAGCAGAATGGTCGAACAAGAAATGCCGGGTCACGGCAGATATCGATCTTGAACAGTTCACATCAAAAATCAGCTATTTTGACCCGGTTGCCGGAAGACAGATGAGTTTTACAGCCTGAATCATATTCCTGCAGGCAAAAGCATTCATCCAGATCGAATGCTCATTCATTCTGTTAAAAATAAAATGAGCGTTCGTTCGATTTTTGCTTGACATCCAAACCCGAAATCACCTAAAAACTGAGAATAATATATAAATCAAATCACCCTATCCGGGTGACAAACAATATGCCCAATGTCGTATCGGGACATAAAGGAGATACCATGAATAACGATCTGTCACATTTATTTTCCCCATTTAAAATCCGTGATCTTGAAATCCCAAACCGATGTGTAATGCCGCCCATGGGGTGCCACCTGGAAAACAAAGACGCTTCAGTCAGTGATGCCAATATTGCGTATATCAGCAGACAGGCTTCCGGCGGAATCGGGCTTGTCATTACAGAGATCGCTGCAGTGCATGAAACCGGCGCTATCGGCATGGGCGTGTATGATGACCGATTTGTTCCGGGATTAACCCGGATGGCCCGGGCAATCCACGATGGCGGCGCAAAGGCTGCTTTACAGCTTCACCATGCAGGACGTGAGACCTATCCGGGTTTGAAAAAAGGATATGCATTAGGTCCTTCGGCACTCCCGAGCCTGGTCTATGGAATGGCACCCAAGGAAATGAGCCTTGATGAAATCAGGATGATTGTTGAATCCTTTGGCAAGGCTGCGGTAAGAGCTGTGGATGCGGGCTTTGATGCGGTTGAAATTCACGGTGCCCACGGGTATTTGCTCACCCAGTTTATGTCTGCCATCAGCAACCAGCGGAAAGATGGGTATGGCGGAGATTTTAAAAGCCGGGCCCGTTTTGTGTTTGAAGTGGTACAGGAAGTCCGCAAATCAGTGGGCAAAAATTTTCCCGTGCTGTTGAGAATTTCTGCTGAAGAATATATCCGTAACGGATATACAGTGGAAGATGTGCAGACCATCCTGCCGGATCTGGTGCAAGCAGGTGTTGATGTATTCCATGCTTCAGTCGGCACCCATGGCAGTCCCGGGGGTGTTACCAGCGCACCGCCGGAATTTGAACAGGGATGGAATGTATGGCGGGCCAAAAAATGCAAAGAGGTGGTGGATGTACCAGTGATTGCAGTCGGCCGGTTTAACGATCCCAGAGTAGCAGATAAATTTATTGCCCAGGGAGATGCGGATATGATCGCCTTTGGCCGTCAGCAACTGGCTGATCCGGATTTTCTCAATAAAGCAAAAGCCGGACAATATGATCAGATACGAAACTGTATTGCCTGTAATCAGGGCTGCATCGAACGTCTGATGTATGAACCCGGTTCAAGTGTCCGGTGCGCCATTAATCCTGAAACCGGCCAGGAACTGCTGTATCCCAGAACCCCTGCCAAAACAAAGAAAAAAGTATGGGTAATCGGCGCAGGCCCTGCAGGGCTGACCGCTGCACAGGAAGCAGCCAGGCTGGGACACGATGTGTCTTTGTTTGAAAAAGAAGACACGGCTGGTGGACAGATTTTATATGCCAGCAAAGCGCCGTCCAAACAGATATATGGAGACTGGATCCGATGGCAGATCAAGCAGGTTGAACAGATGGGCGTTACCATTCAGACCAGCACAACAATCACCCCTGAAAAACTGGAGAATGCGAATGTGGATGCTGTGATTCTGGCTGCTGGCGGAGACAAGATTATTCCGACGATCCCGGGCCTGGACGAATCCATAGTCTGTACTGCCTGGCAGATTTTAGGCGAAACCGTCAAACCTGAAAAAAATGTTCTGGTGGTCGGCGGCGGACTGATCGGAATGGAAACTGCAGATTTTCTGATCGACAAAGGCAGCAAGGTGACCCTGGTGGAAATGCTTCCCAAAAGCCCTGTCCCCAATTATACCTCCCATGGCTATATGCTTCATAAACGTCTGAAACAGGCAGAATGCCGGTTTAGGTTCAACTCCCGGCTGGACAGTGTGGGCAAAAACGCAGTGACCCTTTTGGTGGATGGAAAACCGGAAACACTGACAGATATTCATCAGGTGGTATTGGCGGTCGGTATGAAACCCAGAGCAGAACTCAAGGAATATCTTGCCAACAAAAAAATCGAACATTATGTGGTTGGAGATGCCCAGACCGTAAGACGAATCATAGAAGCAACCGATGAAGGCGCAAAAGCCGCATGGAGCCTGTAATCATGACACAGACACAATCCATTACAGTCAATTCGGATATCGGAGAAATTTGTCTGGACCATTCGGGGTCAGCACTGGGCGTGTCCAGATTAGACGCTGAACAGTCTTATCAAGGAATCAGTGCGCTTTTAAAAAAAGTGATTGAATCTGAGGACCCAGACGCAAATCAGGCTGCCTGGGACCAGATTAAAAACAAGATCGACTATACCTATAAAAATCTGGACAAGGCATTATCTGCCCTGGAAAAAGACGAAAACTTTTTGTCCACACTCCTGCAGGAGGTCGGAAAAGGCAAAAAACTGCTGTTCAAGCCCAATCTTGTAACGGTTGAAAGTGTTGAGCCCTATTCCCACCTGATGGTACCGGGCACCTTTGCCAATACGGAATGGTCTTTTGTGGCAGCGGTAATGCGCTGGTTTCATGACAAGGGGAAAATACGCTATCACCAGATGTGCATGGGTGAGGCCGCTTCCAACAGCCTTTTTAAAGCGGCCCAGTACACAAACATCAAAAAGACCGGCCGGCCGGTAACACCGGAAGCCACATACGAGGGCCGGTCTGATGATTTTTACGGCGGATGGGGATTTTATTTTATCCGCCGCTACCTGGCCGAAACCGCATCTCTTGAAGCAGGTGAAGATCCGATGAACGGGCTTGAGGAAAGCATGTCCGGCACCTTCATCCCGCCGGGTGAGGCAGCAGGCCGGTTAATGGTCTATGATCTGAACCGGATCAGTGATGATCCGTCCAAAGGCCGGGAAGTCCCTCTGCCGGACGGAGAAAATTTTAAATCCATCATCCTTCATAAGGTCATTGTGGGTGGTGATCCGGATGATCCCGAAGACCTTGAAAAATATCCAGGCAGCGTCCTGATCAATCTGCCAAAACTGAAAGTGCATGCCCAGGCCATGTTCACCAATGCCATTAAAAATCTGGGTATCGGACTGTATCCGCTGCAGGCCAATTTTCAAGGGTGTAAAAACTGGGCATACGGGTCTCCGGACGCCAGCGTTCCCACCATCAAAAGCCGGATTCCCCATCAGGTCTGGGTGCCGGAAATTGACACCAATACCCTGATCCCCAAAAAAGATGCCCAGGGCAATTATTTGGTGACTAAAACCGGCGGGATGACCGGAACCATGCTGGACATCATCCGGGCTTCAACAGCCGGGAATTCCTTCATGATGCATATTGTGGATGCCATTGAAGCGGTTAACCGGGACCATCAGGGGTTTGGTCTGGGTATTGCCTGTCCTGAAGGGCTGATTGTCGCAGGAACTGATGTGGTGGCTGTGGATCTTTTCTGCGCCCGTTATATGTTCAGCAACACAGGGTTGAAAGAAGCCCGGGAAGCCGGAATTGATGATGGATTCGGCGGTTTTTTTCCCCAGAAGGTTCCTGTCCCTGCATTCAACGGCAAACGCATTGAAACACACCACGGCTATGACTGCCCCATTGCAAGGGATGCCAGCATCAAAAGAGCCCACGCCTATGGCATGGGAAATCCTTCCTATCACATTGCAGGATGGGATGAAATAACCCGGAATCCTCTGGCCTCATTCAAGGGGCGCTTAGGATTTGTTTCAGACAATGCCTTTACGGATATCCATACACAATATCTGTACTGGGATATTTTTAAAATGCCCTGGGATCTGCAGAAAACATTTTTCCGATATCTGGATGCAGTGGATGCGCTTGAAAAAACCACCTTGAAAGATGAATTTCTTAATGCCTTTGATGAAACCTTTGACAAAACAGTTTCCTATGAGGAAAACGGGAAAAAAGGGATCTTCAGCCCTGCCCTGTTCCTTGGCGGCCTGTTTATCAGCTCAAAGAGCAAGAAAGATGAAGGTGATGTTTTCAGAACCTTTTTTGCCATGACAGCCAACCCGTTAAGGGGTGCCAATCCGGACTGGAATGCGGACCGTCACGATTTTAACCGGGAATTTTTGATGGGGGCGGTAACTGTTGTTGCCCAGATGATGTCCACAATGAAAATGGATGTCAAGGATGCGTATTTTCCTGAACTGACCTGGGGAAACGGGAACTGGCCGAGTTTTTCACAGACAAAGCAGACCTATCTGCACCAGGTGATCTATGGATGGAAATTCCCCAAACAGGTCAGTCTTTTCAGCCTGTACGGCAGCGCTTTTGCCTATGCGGATTACCGGTTCAACAACAGCCGGTTTGTGGGCAATATTTATGCGGCACCCGATATGAAAGCCTGTCAGAATTATCTGACTGCCCTTAAAAACAATGAAACAGAACCCCTGGATTTTGTTATGTATGTTCCCAAAGGATGCGGTGCAGGCGGCAAACTTCCCCATGTGGAAGAAACAGATGACCCGTCCAGAATATTCACCGCCCGGTTTGATCAGGGAAAAATTCTGTGGCCGGATGCCAGCGGTGGATGCGGATATTAATAATTGTGGATCAGACCCCAAAAAACAATTTTATGGTTTCAATCAGTTTTTTGGGGTTTTGATCCATTGCGCCTAAGTCTCCTATGGCTGCGCCCTCGTTTTGACGACGCTTCAAAACCACCTGGGCAATCTGTTCTGATATCACCGGGTTTGCAATAATAATTTTTGAAAAAATACTTTTTCTAATAACAATCAGTGCGGTATCTTCTGTTGTCCGGATAGTGGCGCTTCGCTTTTCGCCGGTCAAAAGACTGATCTCTCCGAAAAAATCACCCGGACGCATGGTGGATAATAATTTTGTCCTTCCATTTTCCATGATTTTAATTGCCTCACAGGTCCCTGACCGGATAATATACATTGAATCTCCATCCTCTCCTTCCTGAACAATGAGCTCTCCTGCACCATACAGGTCAATATCCACATTCGAGGAAAGATCTGTCAGTTCTTCATCTGAAAGCGGTGAAAGTATGGGTATGGCCTGCATCATCATTTTTGCATCGGACTGGACAGATAAAGATTCCTGCTTGTGATATTCTCTTTCAATATGACCATGAAATACATCCCGGATAGGGAAAGGAATGCGAATATTATTTCTTCGCAGCGCATACCAGAGCTGTTGATATATATCGGATTTCAACTGGGGCTCATGGGCATAATTATTGTGCCAGAGTCTTATTTCATATTTAATGGCAAAATCACCATACTCCACAATACGTACAACCACACGCGGCCGTTTCAACACCTGGGGATGCTGATCCACCACCGCAGTAATCACCTGTTTTACCTTATTATAGGGGACCCCATACTCAAGGCCGATAAAAATTCGCGCAATCTTTGTTCTTGTCGGTCTGGAAAAATTGGTGAATGTGGTGGATGCAAGGGTTGAATTCGGAATATAAACCAGAACCTGATCCCGCGTGAGCAGCTGGGTTGACTTCCATGAAATCCCGACCACCCGGCCTTCTTTTCCTTCAAATTCAAGCCAGTCCCCCACTGAGAACAAACGCTCCGCCTGAATAATCAGACCGGAAAAAAAATTATTCAGGGTCGCCTGCACTGCAAGACCGATAACAACCGTAATAACAGCAGAAGTAGTCAGCAGACTGGCCAGATTGATATCACTTTTAACCCGCAGCACCAACAGAAACAAAATGACAAAAGTAATGAACAGAATAAAATCCCGGGTGATTTTTGGGGGGACATCTTTTTCATCTTTCACCCGGGTCAATATTTTCATCACCACCCAGAAAATCCCGTGGGCCACGCCCCATGAAATGAATACATACTCCCAGATCTTGATATACCTGATCCATTCAGCACTCCATTCATATCCTGAAATAATGGTTTCAAAAAAAATCAGTGCAAAATAGCAGATAAACAGACCAAAGGGTATTTCAGGCAGCCACCGAATTTTTTTGGCCGCAAGCATATATCCAAAGAGAAGAAATATATACATCAAGATATGCCATGGAATAGCCGAAGACGTCATACTGCCTCCTCAATCTTCATCAGACTGTACAGGATACACACAGCCGTTTATATCCAGAACCATCTGTCCGTCTTGATCTTTCATAAATCTGGACAGTTTGATCAACGCCTGGGATGTGAACTTGATCAGATGGGCATCTGTCTCAAGATACAGGTTGTCATTTTTGCTGAAAAGTCTTCCGTCTTCAAAGGCTGATGTTTTCATGGTATTCAAGATCAGGCGGATTGTTTTTCCGATTTTTATATCCACCACAAATACGGCTGTCTCTTCACAGGGAAAATACACTTTTTCCTCAAATTCATCCGTTGTCTGATACACATAATATCCGTTATCATCCTTTGCGATGGATTCATTGAAATATTTTATAATTTTGTGATGTTCAAACCGGCCATGCTCATTTCTCCAGACCCCGTTTTCATCCATCCAGAATACAGCATCTTCCTTTGAAATAATGATCTGCTTTTTTTTGCCCATAAAATAGTGCCCCTGAAAAACAAAGTGCTGAAAACAAAGGTCTTAAAAGATCTCTTTACTTTCAGCACTCAATTTAAATCCGGAAAAAATGACCGGATTGTTTTTGTTAATGAGCCATCAAGCTCCACAGCACACCTGCTGCAATGGCAGATCCGATAACACCGGACACATTCGGCGCCATGGCATGCATCAACAGAAAATTGGTGGGATCCTCGCGCTGACCCACCATATGAACCACCCGTGCTGAATCCGGAACAGCCGACACACCGGCCGCACCGATCAAAGGATTGATCTTGGTTTTCAAAAACAGGTTCATGATTTTGGCAAAGAGCAGACCGCAGGCAGTTGCCACACCGAACGAAAGTGCGCCCAGAACAAAAATCTTGACGGAGGCGGTTGTCAGAAACACATCGCCCTGGGTACTGGCACCTACCGTAACGCCTAACAGAATCGTTGCAATATCAATAAGCGATGTTCTTGCTGTTACCGCAAGCCGTTCTGTCACGACCGCTTCTTTAAGCAGGTTCCCGAAGCACAGCATGCCCAGCAGCGGCAAGGCTGCCGGCGCCAGAAAACAGCACAGAACAAATGCCACTATCGGGAATATTATTTTTTCTCTTTTTGTTACGTCTCTGGGTTCTTCCATCCGGATCAGACGTTCTTTTCGGGTGGTCAGAAGCTTCATGATGGGCGGCTGGATAACCGGAACCAGCGCCATATAAGAATATGCCGCAACCGCAATGGGCCCGATCAGGTGCGGTGCAAGTTTTGCCGTAAGAAAGATAGCAGTGGGACCGTCTGCACCGCCGATAATGCCGATGGCTGCAGCTTCATTTCCTTCAAACCCAAGGGCCAGTGCACCCAGAAACGTCAGGAATACGCCCATCTGGGCAGCGGCTCCCAGAAGCATGAGGACCGGGCGTGCCAGAAGTGTTGAAAAGTCCGTCATGGCCCCGATACCTAAAAATATGAGTGGCGGATAAATACCCTGGGTTACGCCAAAATATAAATAATGCAGCACTGAATTATTTTCATAAATTCCCAGACCCAGCCCTTTGAAAATAGGAATATTTCCAATCAGCATGCCAAATCCA
Source organism: Pseudomonadota bacterium (assembly GCA_018821535.1). Lineage (GTDB taxonomy): Bacteria > Desulfobacterota > Desulfobacteria > Desulfobacterales > Desulfobacteraceae > Desulfobacula. Next base: position 152,778 of record JAHJLV010000037.1, read on the forward strand.
ATGGGAACCAGCAGCAAAGGCTCATAATCTTTTGCAATTCCCAGATAAATAAAGACCATACCCACGATGATCATGATAATATATCGGTAGTCCCACAGGTAAAACCCGGTGTTATGATAAAAATCTAAAAATAACGCATCCATATAATTTTCCTCTTATATATCAAATTTCCACAATCCGTTTACCAGATCAATTCTTACCTTACCGCCCGGTCAGACACTTCATTTTTCCACATAAAAAAACCGTTTTCATCCGATTCGACAATTCTCATTTTCAACAGTATATTCAAACTGGGGTAAGGGTCTTTTATTCCACTGATCTGGGCAAGATGCAGCAGTCTGGGCAATGAAAAATGATCATCCAGAGTTCGGGCCAGAAGGGCAAACTGCTTGACCGTTTCTTTCTGGCTCCGGGTTAAAACAATAGTGATAATTTTTTCACCCTCTTTTTCATCCACTTTTTTAGATTTTTTAGATTTAAAAAAAGCCGTTATTTTTGAAGGATCTTCATACAAGGCAAGCACCTTGTAAAGTTGAGAAATCACCAGCGAAAGGGATACCAGTCCTGAAAACACGATCGAAATACCAACAATGGAAATCGCCCATCCGTTACTGGCATTGATAGATTCTAATCCGTACAAATGTCCACCTCCACTCTTAAAATTGTTGCAGAAGACCCGGGCCTTCATTGTTTTTTGCAAAAGGCGCTTTGGCATCAAGATACTCCTGCCAGGCATCCATAATCGTTTCCGCCATGGCGGAATCTTCCCGGATAAGTTCCATAAACCCCTGTCTTGATAATGCAAAGACACTGCCTTCTTCCAAAACGCTTAAACTGGTTTTGTATTTTCCTTTGGCAGATAAAAGTTCCAGTCCCATAAAATCACCAGGTGTGTCCAAAACGATTGCTTTGCCTTCATCCATGGCAAGCAGGACTGTTCCTTTACCCAGAAGAAAAAACGTATGTGCCGTATCACCGGAATTTGTAAGGATATCCCCGGGGTGAATCGTCCACTGGTCAAACATGCCAGCCAGACGTTTCACAGAATCCGCATCAAGAAGGCCAAAAACCTTTGATTTTTTTAAAATTTCTTTAATATCACGCATGCTTTCCCCACATAATTTATTCATTTTTTCATAAAAGGATTTATTCAAGCATATTTTGATGGTGCTGTCGATAGAAAAATATCAGAAAATTCAGTTTTTGACAGCATTGAAGCTTCCCGCAGATTCAATGTCCCTGAAATGCTGCCAGACCCTTATGAACGGAGACAAGGATAATAAAAATCCTTTGACTTTTTGCTCAATTTTATTGATACTCAAATATCATTCACCCCCATTCCATGATAAGGAGAAAACATGCCGGCACCCATGATATCCATTGATGAAATTTCCAAGACCCTTTTAAAAACAGCCCAGCATACCCTTGAAACCAGCACCCGACAGGAAGTAACTTATTCGTCAACCATACAAAGAATCCCCAAGGTTTCCATGAAACCCGACCTGACCTGTTTTGTTCAATTCAACGGAGATTATAACGGCCTTCTTGTTATTAATTTCAGCGCAAATGCCGCTTTTGAAATTTATAAATCCTATATGAAAGCCATGGGAATGCCCAAGGACGAACTGGCCGGAACCCTTGCGGACCCTGATGTTTCAGATACCATAGGAGAAATCACCAACCAGATTATGGGCCAGATGGTTAAAGAAGTTGAGGATGAATTCAGTCTTAATGCCGTTTTTGGACAACCCAAGGCGCTGACCATCAACAGCTCCATCACCCTGGTCATTGATTCGGACTACAGGGAAAACAGAAGACTTTCCTTTAAAATCGGCAATTACAGTTTCAGAATTGAAATTGCCATGGAGCACAGTGAGTTTATTCTTATTTAGTTTTAAAACCCGGAAGATCCCATGAAACGCATAATATCATTTTTTGTCGCTGTCTTTATCTTTTTGTGCCCCATGAATAATGCTTTTGCCATATCCATTCCCGAAGAAAACGAGCTGGCCAAAAAATTCATGAAAATGGTAAAAGACAACAACATGATCTTGAATGATCCCGCTGCAAACCATCTGGTAAACCAGGTTGGCAGGCATCTTCTGTCTGTTCTGCCGCCTCAGCCGTTTAATTATTCATTTTATATTGTTGATGATGATATCTTCAATGCCTTTGCAAGTCCAAGCGCCAATATTTTTGTGTACCGGGGACTGATCACCGCCCTTGATTCCGTTGATGAACTGGCAGGCATTATCGCCCATGAAATAGCACATGCCTCCAGCCGTCATGTTTCAGAATCCATTGACCGGGCAAAATATATCAATCTTGGGAGTCTGGCCGGATTGCTGGCAGGCGTTATTATCGGCAGCCAGTCCGGAGGAGATGCCGGGACTGCAGTTATCGGAAGCTCCATGGCAGTTGGACAGACCGCCATGCTTGCCTTTACAAGAGAAAATGAAACCGAAGCAGATGAAAAAGGCATCATGTACTTGAAAAAAAGCTGCTTTTCGCCCCGGGGACTTTTATCCGGCCTGATGAAAATCAGGGCAGCTGATTTCAAGGGAATTGAAAATATTCCCGATTATGTAAAAACACATCCGGGAACCGGAAACAGGATTGCCCATACCGAACTCATCCTTTCTGAACAAGGGGATGATAAAGACAAACCGCCATGTCCTGCGACTTTCCAGTTTGACATGGTAAAGCACAGACTTTTAGGGCTCTATTCAGATATTGAACCCGCATTGAACAAATTGACCACCCAGCTGGAAAACGAGCCCTCAAATCCAGCCATGAATTATGGTATCGGGCTTATCTATGACAGAAAACTGATGCGGGAAAAAGCGCTGTTTCACCTGAGAAAGGCATTGTCTGTTGATCCTTTTAATCCGCTGATCCGGATAGAAATGGGAAGAATCTACCTTGAAAGCAAAGAAACCCAAAAAGCCTTTAACATGCTCCAAGACATTGAGTCTGATCCTGTTTTAGGCCTCCTGGCAAAGTCCTATCTGGGCTCAGCCTATCTTGAACTGGGAAATCTTGAAAAAGCCAAAATATCATTTTTACAGATAATAGAAAAAGAACCCGTACTTTATCCCAAAGCCTATTACCACCTGGCAAATATCCTTTCCCAGGAAAAAAATCCAGGGCTGTCCCACTATTATCTGGGGGTGTATTATGAAAAAACCGCAACACCTAAAACAGCCAAGATTCACTTACGAAAAGCGCTGGAAAAATTAAAAGATCCCGGCGACATCGAAAAAGCCAAAACACTTCTGGACAAACTGGAAAAAGAATTCCCGCAGAACAACGCTGTTCCCAGAATTTAGACCCGCTGTGTTAAACCATATCAAACCCATTATTATATATTAAGTGCTGCGAGAAAACCGCCATGAATTGCATCATTGAGCTGCCTGGGTGCTGCCCCGTCACCAATAACTGAAAAAGGGATACCAAGGGTTTCAATCTCTTGCGAGATCGTTTTAACGGATTTAGAGCCGGATGCAATGACCACATTATCAAATTGTTCCTGTTTAATTTCATTGCCTGATTCATATTTAACCAGACCTTTTTTAACGGAAAGAACCTTTGCTGAGGTATATGATTTCACACCATATTTTTCCAGATTTCCAAACAATACCCATCTGGTGGATTTGCCAACACCGGCACCAGTTCTGGCAAGCATTTCAAAGACCGTAACTTTTGAGGTGCCTGTAAACACATATTCTCTTAATTTCTTGTCAGATACCGCTTCATATCTGAACAGAAAATGAAGAACTTCCGGAGACATGCTTCCCTTTGAAGCAATAAAGTGTGCTGTTTCAAGGCCCACTGCTCCACCACCAATGACGGCAACTTTTTTCCCAAGAGGCGGGTTATCTTTTAATATATCCCATGAGGTATAGACACAGGGACTATCAACACCTTCAATGGGAGGAACAAGAGGTTCTGCTCCTTCTGCAACAATCACATGGTCAGGATTTTTTTCTTTTATCAATTGCGCTGTAACTTTTGTATTAAAGATAACGTCAATATTATATTTTTTGAGCATTGCCCGGTAGTAGCGTATAAATTCCAGTAATTCCTGTTTGTGGGGCGGTGCTCCGGCAAGCCACAACTGCCCGCCGATTTCATTGTCTTTTTCATAAATTTCCACATGATGGCCCTTTCGTTTTGCCGTTATTGCAGCTTCGAGCCCGCCGACACCAGCACCCACCACCAGAACCTTCTTGGGTGAATCGACTTTTGTTAGAATTCTTTCTCCCTCAAAACCTGCCTGTGGGTTTCCAAGGCAAAAAACAGGAGACCCTGAAAAAATCTGGTCTGTACACCCCTGGTTGCACCCAACGCAGGGCCTTATTTCTTCAGGCTTGCCTGCTTTTGCCTTATTGGGCCACTGGGGATCTGCAATGAGAACCCGGCCAAGATTCACCATGTCGGCAAAACCATCCTTTATAATATTTTCAGCTTCATAGGGTGTTGTAATTCGATTTGAGGCCATAACAGGGATGGAGACGGCTTTTTTAATATTCTGTGCAAAATATGCAAAGGTTCCCCGTGGCAGTTCCATGGGAAGCTGAGGAATTTTTGATTCATGCCATCCGCCGGTCACGTTTATCACATCTATGCCACACGCTTCGTATACCTTTGCAATTGCCGGCATTTCAGAATCTGTATTACTCTGATCCACCAGATCATTTCCAGCCATCCTTATACCAAGGGGATAATCGTCCCCAAGGCTCTGTCTCATCATTCTAATAATTTCATCTGGAAACCTCACTCGATTTTCAAAACTGCCGCCATACTCATCAGTTCTTTTGTTTTTAAGGGGAGATAAAAACTGGGTGATCAGATAACCGGCTGATGCAATGATTTCAACACCTTCAAACCCTGCATCTTTTGCCCTTGCCGCAGCCTGTACAAATGCTGTTTGAATCTCTTTTATCTCTTTGATGGTCATCTCTTCTGGTTCAGTCCTTGAATAATTTGAATAAATTTTTGAAGGTGCTTTTGGGGTGAGGTTGTTAATCATCATGGGATGGGAGTAGGCACCAGCATGAAAGAGCTGAATCCAGGGGCTTGCTCCCGCCTGTTTTATAATACCTGTCAATTTTTGAAACGATGGAATGTATTCATCTTTTTCAATGCCCAGTGTAAAAAAACCGGAACCGATAAAATCAACCCCCACCGGGCCGACCGTCACAATACCTGCTCCTCCGTGGGCAATCTCCTTGAAAAAATTGTAATACCTGTCGTTTAATTTTTTGTCCATGGAAAACAAAACCCCCAAAGAGGGATATGCTGTCCGGTTTTTAATTGTCAGATTGTTGATTTTAATCGGGCTCATCAGATTGTTAAACATATTATTCCCTTTATACATATCAATAGTTTTCGTATTAATTTTCAGCTGTTTTCAATCTTTGGACATATCACGGAATTTATATGGTTTCAACGTTATGTTGCTATAAAATGAAGATATAAAATAAAATGAAATATATTCATTTTGATTGTTGAAGACCCACCGGTACCACATATAGTAATAATGCATTTTCCATATCGATTTTGACATCTGACAAACGTCATCCAAATCTTCTCATAGATGTTTCAGCAGGAAAACCCAACATAATCTCTCACTGATTTTCCAAGCCTTTATTTTTCTTTGTATTCACTTGATAAAGCCTGATACAGGTACTATATATTATGTAAAATCTGTATCAGGACAATGAACGTGAATTTTCTGCTGACATTTATTCATTGTCATGGCCAACAGATAAAATCTGAAAAATGGGGCAAAAGATGAAAAAAACCGGAAGCAATATCGGCATTATCCTTTTTTTAATCTGTTTTTTATCGGGTTCGGTTTCCGCTGCCTTGGTGGCTAAAGACGAATATGTGATTGATTTTAATGCAGGCACCAATGGCCAGGTCTGGCTCAGGAATATGGATTTGTTCACAGGTTTGACCGCTTATGAACAAATCCTGAGCGTCGCTCGATACAGCCAGATCCCGGAAGACACACAGATTGCCACCTGGCACATTGCGACAGAATCCGATTTTAATAATTTGATGCAGAACTCGGCCGAAGAGGTTTATTCAGTATTTATCGGGGCGGATTTGTTCAGCAGCGCAGCACCATATTATCGTTCCGTCTTGAGTGGCCGGATATTGCCCGATTCCGGTTATACGCACTATGACGCAGGCATTTACAGAAGTGAAAGCAAATACGATCCGTCAGATCCGGTGCGGTACAGCTTTTTTCAGGTGGCCAATGGACGTATAAATTTTACAGTGGGGATACCGCCATTAGACGGCAATTATGCTGCTGGCAATTACGGAGCCTGGGTCGTTGCAGACATTATAGCCACGGCCATCCCCGTACCTGCTTCAGTATTGCTCCTAGGATCGGGAATATTTGCTTTCAGCATCAGAAAAATATTGTTTCCCTAAATGTCGTTCTTGTGCTCCGCCCTCATTTTAGACCATATCAAACCGTGAAAATTTCATGGAAAAAGTTCCCCTGCCCTGGGTGGCAGAACGTAGAGACGTGGAGTATCCGAACATTCTGGACAATGGTGCCACAGCTTTTATAATCTGAATACCGGCCTTGGAATTAATGGCCTCCACCTTGCCGCTCCTGACATTCAGATCTGCTATGGCATCCCCCATATATGCATCCGGAACAAAAATCTCCACTTCCATAATCGGTTCAAGAAGCTTGATAGTTGCTTTTTCCAGAATATTTTTACAGGCCATTGATGCACATACGGAAAACGCAAGTTCAGAACTTCTTTCATCCGCCCGCCCGCCTTCCACAATAATACCGACATCCACAAAGGGATATCCCTTCAATGAGCCTCCCTCAAGTGTTTCCCGGATTCCGGTTTCCACAGCAGATATATACTGCGGCGGAATCTGCTCTTGGGGTACCTTTGACTGGAATGTGATTCCCGCCCCTCTTTCCAGAGGAACAAGTGCAATATCCAGCTGGGCAAAAAGCATCTTGCCTGAAATCTCTCTTTCAAAAATTGAACTGCCCTTGACCTTTGAGGTAAGCACTTCACGGTAAACAACCTGGGGATTGCCTACATTCACCTGGGTATTAAACTCCTTGCGCATTCTGGAAATAATAATTTCCAGGTGCAGTTCCCCCATCCCGGATAAAATCGTCTGGCCGGTTTCAGGATCCTGGCTGACTTTTAAAGTGGGGTCCTCCATGATGAATTTTTCCAGAACAGATTCCAGTTTTTCCTGATCTGCATGGGTTCTGGGCTCTATGGCAATGGAAATTACCGGCGCTTCATATTCCATCTTTTCAAGAAAGACAGGATGTGTCTGGGTACACAGGGTATCGCCGGTCCCGGAGTCCTTAAGCCCCACAATACCGATAATATCACCTGCAGAGGCCTCTTCCATGCGCTCTCTCTTATTGGCATGCATCTGAAGTATTCTGGACAGTTTCTCACTCTTCCTGAGCAAAGGATTATATACATCATCTCCGGACTTTACCTTTCCAGAATATATTCTGACAAAAGAAAGTTTGCGGCCTTCAATCATGGATACTTTGAAAATCAGTGCTGCCAGTGGATCATTTTTTTTGGGTAAAAATTCCAGCTCTTCAAGGGTATCAGGATGAAGCCCCTTGATGGGCGGCACATCCAGAGGACTTGGCAGGAATGATGCCACGCCATCCAGCAAAGGTTGAATCCCTTTGTTTTTAAGGGCACTGCCGCAGAATACCGGCACGATCTTTCTTGAAATGGTTGCTTTCCGGATCGCCTGGGTCAATTCTTCATTCAGAATTTCTTCTTCGGAAAGATATTTTTCCATGATTTCATCATTCACTTCAGAGATGGCTTCCAGTAATTTGTCCCTGTAGTCCAAAGCCATATCCTCAAATTCTGAAGAAATATCTTCTTTTATGTACTCGGCGCCCTTGGTGTCATCATCCCAGATGATCTGCTTCATGTCTATCAGGTCTATCACGCCCGAAAAACTGTCTTCAGATCCCATGGGAAGCTGCAGCATCACCGGATTGGCATGGAGCTTTTCTCTGATGGAATGAACAGCGGCAAAAAAATCAGCCCCTGTCCGGTCCATTTTATTGACAAAGGCCATGCGCGGCACCTTGTACCGATCCGCCTGTCTCCAGACAGTCTCGGACTGGGGTTCTACACCTGCCACAGCACAGAATACACCGATAGCGCCATCCAGAACCCTTAACGCCCTTTCCACCTCAACGGTGAAATCCACATGACCCGGCGTGTCGATGATCTGTATCAGCGAGTTTTTCCATTCACAGGTGGTGACCGCAGAGGTGATGGTAATCCCCCTGTCCTGCTCATCCTGCATCCAGTCCATCACGGCCTCGCCATCATGGACCTCGCCGATTTTATAGGATTTTCCTGTATAAAACAGGATTCGTTCGGTAACAGTGGTTTTCCCCGCATCAATATGGGCCATTATCCCGATATTTCTGTACTGACTGATATTCTTTTTTTTGCTCATTTTACAATCAACATATTTGTTCTATAAAAGTGTTCAAGACCGATATGGCCTGCCAGTGTCTTTGCATCTTTCCCCTGAATCAGAATCTTTACCTGCTTGATTTTCGCAATATTCAAGGTCAATGAATTCACCATGGAATATACAGCCAGAAACTCACACAGGGTATCCATATTTTCAATTTTTTCATCATTCACATCCAGATCAACAAAGGCATCCCCGCTGTCCGTAATAAAAAAAGCCTTTATTTTTGTGTCAGAAGGCCAGGTTGCCTGATGGGGAACCTGGGAGGGCCCTTCAATCAGCGTGGTAAGGATCTGCTTTCCCAGTTCGTGGAAATCCAGTGAAGATGAAAACCATCTTTTCTCTGATTTCAATGCTGTCTTCTGACTGTCTGCATAATAGACAAACCCTTCAAACAGTTCTTCATATGCCGGTGGCTGAGCCCCCGGCATTGCAGAGTCTGCCAGAGCCCCTCCGGACACAACCAGAAAACCGAATATCATAAAAAATAAAATTGCCGCTTTTCCGGATTTCATGTGAAAACTCTTTGCCTGAATTCTTAAATTAAAATGATATTTGATACAGTATTGCCTATATTGTGTCAAGAAAATATCCCTTGCAAATCATTGGCGGGTTTAATAAAATTAGGCATTTTTATTAACAGGATCGTTCAATTTTTTACCAATAATTTTTACCGATAAATTCCAGGAGCAGATTAAAATAATGATCCCCGGTTTTGAAGCCTTAGTCGAACAAAGAATTAAAAAAGCCCAGGAAGAAGGACAGTTTGATAATCTTAAGGGCGCAAACAAACCCCTGAAATTTGAGGATGAAAATATCCCGGAAGAATTTAGACTGGCGTATAAAATCTTAAAAAATGCAGGCTTTCTTCCCCCGGAAATCGAACTGAGAAAACAACTGTCCCATACCGAACAGCTTCTGGCACAGACAGATATCTATTCCGAACACAGACCGCAGATTCAAAAAAAGCTCAACTACCTTATCACCAAAATCAATCTGTTAAGAGGGAACCGGTCGTTTTCGCCTCTTGAAACAGACACATATAGAGAGAACTTGTTAAACAAGATATCATGATATTTAAAAAAGACAGCGTGGTACAGAATATTTTCATTGCCGGCAGCATCATCCTGCTGCACATCCTCCTGCTTGCAGCTGTCGGCATGGCTGTTCTTTTATTCGGCGGCGTTTATACCTATCTGCCCTGGGTCATGGGACTCATTGCCGTTCTTGCCGCCGGTTCTGTCTGGCTTTTTTTCCGCAGGCTGAAAAGCAATTCACCGGATATCCAAAAAATTCTTTCCCGGCCCGAATTTCAGAACAGAACCATTGAAATCAAACTGCTTGGCGGCCTTGCCAGCTTCAAAATAGAACCCGACAGCAGGCAGGCCCCGGAAATCAGCCACACTTCCGGCCAGACCAGACAACTCATTTATGATAACACTCATCGCATTGAAACCAGAATTCTTGAGCTCAATACCCTGTTTGAAAAAAAACTCATTACAGAAGAAGAGTTCAAAGCAGCAAAACATGAACTTCTTCAAGGATAATACAAAGGGCGGCAAAGGAGCGGATTATGAAAAAAATCAGACTGGCACTATTATCCGGCGGTGTTTCCTCTGAACGAGAGGTCTCTTTGAACAGCGGCAGACAGGTTCTTGAAGCTCTGGATAAAAATAAATATGATATTACCGGTTATGATCCCAAAACCGATTTAAAACAGCTGGTGATGGATGCGGATAAAATCGATGCTGCCCTGATCATCCTGCACGGCCCGTTCGGAGAAGACGGAACGGTCCAGGGTCTTCTGGATCTTCTGGACATCCCCTACCAGGGTGCCGGTGTTCTGGGCAGTTCCATGGCCATGAACAAGCTTGTGGCCAAACGCCTGTATGACGGTGCGCAGATTCCCACCCCGCCCTATCTTTCTTTTTTCATCAAAGACGACATCAAGACATCTGATATTATTGACACGCTGGGTCTGCCTCTGGTTGTAAAGCCTGCCTGCGCAGGTTCCAGTATGGGCATGACCATCGTCAAAAATGAAAATACTCTTGATGCAGCCATCACACTTGGATTTAAACATGATGACTGCATTGTCATTGAGAAATATATCAAGGGAATTGAACTGACCTGCGGCGTCCTCGGCAATGATGACCTCAAAGCCCTCCCTGTCATTGAAATTATTCCCGGAGAAGGACATGAATATTTTGATTATACTGCAAAATATGTGGCCGGCGAAACCCAGGAAATATGCCCTGCCCGCATTGATGACACCACCACCCGAAATGTACAGCAGCTTGCCATTCAGGCGCACAGAGCCTTGTTTCTGAAAGGCTATTCCAGAACAGATTTCATCCTTTTCGGGAATGAACTGACTGTTCTGGAAACCAATACCATTCCGGGAATGACAGCAACCAGCCTTTTCCCCCAGTCTGCGCAGGCTGCAGGCTATTCTTTCTCCCGACTGCTGGACGAACTGATCCAGTTATCTGTTCAGGAACATGAAAAATTAAAATTAAGGAGATCTGTATGAAAATCTTAGTCGTTGGCGGCGGAGGCCGTGAACATACAATGGTATGGAAAATATCCCAAAGCCCTCTGGTGAAAAAAATCTACTGCGCCCCGGGCAATGCCGGAACCAGAGACCTTGCCGAATCTGTCCCCATCAATGCAGAGGATATTGACGGGCTGGCATCTTTTGCAAAGGAAAACCAGATTGACCTGACCGTTGTGGGACCTGAAGGCCCCCTGGTCAAAGGAATTGTGGATGTCTTTGAAAGCATGGGCCTCAAAGCCTTTGGACCGAGCCGGGCAGCTGCCCGGCTGGAAGGCAGCAAGGATTTTTCAAAACAGCACATGCTTAAATACAATATCCCCTGTGCAAAGGGAAAAGCCTTTACAGACCCGCTTAAAGCCAAAGCCTATGCCAACGCCATTGGTGCGCCCTGTGTGGTGAAAGCCGACGGTCTTGCCGCAGGCAAAGGCGTTATCATCTGTGCCACACTCAAAGAAGCCCAGGACGCCATTGATGCCATGCTCAAGGACAACGCCTTTGGAAATGCAGGGGCTGTGGTTGTCGTGGAAGAATGCCTGGCCGGAGAAGAAGCGTCCTTTATTGCCCTCACCGATGGCAAAACCGTTCTGGCCCTGCCCGAATCCCAGGATCACAAAAGAATTTTTGATAACGATGAAGGCCCCAATACCGGCGGCATGGGTGCATATTCACCTGCTCCTGTTCTGGATTACATGATGAGACAAAAAGCCATGAACGAGGTCATGATCCCTGCAGTAAAAGGCATGGCCAAAGAAGGCACACCTTTTAAAGGCGTTTTGTATGCAGGACTCATGGTGGACAAAGACCAGATAAAGGTGCTTGAATTCAACACCCGTCTGGGAGATCCTGAAACCCAGCCCATTCTCATGCGGCTTCAGAACGATCTGGTTCCCCTGATGGAAGCCTGCTGCGATGGAACCCTTCACAACCATTCCATAAAAATTGATCCTCGAGCTGCCATGTGTGTGGTCATGTCTTCGGGCGGATATCCGGGATCTTATGACACCGGCATGCCCATTAAAGGTCTTGATGCAGCAGCCAGAATAAAGGACACTATGGTCTTTCATGCCGGAACTGCTGTAAAGAACGGGCAGGTGGTTGCCTCAGGCGGCCGGGTGCTTGGGGTTACCGCCCTTGGGGAAACCGTAAAAGATGCCATTGACCAGGCATACAACGCCTGCTCCAAAATCTCATGGGATACTCATTTTTACAGAAAAGACATTGGTGCCAAAGCCTTGAAGCGGCTTTCCATTCTCCCGAAAGTCGGTGTCATCATGGGAAGCGATTCAGATTTTCCCGTGATGGAAAGTGCATTAACCATATTGAAAAAATTTGATATTCCCTATTATGTCACGGTTGCATCCGCCCACAGAACCCCGGAACGGGCAGCCAGACTGGCCGGCGAAGCCAGACAGAACGGGATCAGGGTTCTGATCTGCGGTGCCGGACATGCTGCCCATCTGGCAGGTGTCATTGCCGCCCACACCACACTGCCGGTACTTGGCGTGCCCATTGACTCATCAGCGCTTCAGGGCCTGGACGCCCTGCTGGCAACTGTCCAGATGCCTCCGGGCATACCGGTTGGCACCATGGCCATAGGAAAGTCCGGCGCACAGAATGCCGGTATTTTTGCCGCCCAGATCCTGGCTGTATCCGATCCTGTGCTTTCAGAAAAACTTGCAGCATTCAAACAGGACATGGCAGATAAAGTGAACAAAAAAGCCCGGTCTTTTGCATGATTAAAAACAACATCGTTCCTGTTGATCCGGACACCCCGGATCAACAAACCATTCTCCAGGCAGCAAAGATCATCGGCCAGAACGGCGTGGTGATCTTTCCTGCCAAATGCCTTTACGGCGTTGCAGCTAAAGCCCTGGATGAAAACGCCGTACAAAAGGTTTTTGACTTGAAGCAGCGCCCGAAAAACAATCCCATTCTGGTATTGATCCCGGACAGAAAACAGCTCAAGGACCTTGTGGTGTCCATCCCCGAGACTGCGCAAAAACTGATGGATGCCTTCTGGCCCGGCAATCTGACACTGATATTTGAAGCCGGAAAACATATTCCGCAAATACTCACCGCAGGCACCGGCAAAATCGGCATCCGGGTTCCCGTACATCCGGTGGCCAAAGCCCTTGTTGATTCTCTCGGGTATCCTGTCACCGGCACCAGCGCAAATCTTTCCGGCCAGGAAAGCTGTTCCCGGATACTCAGCCTGGACCCGTTTATCACAGCCCATGCTGACCTGATCCTGGATGCCGGTACCTTAAAGGGCGGCAAAGGCTCCAGTATTGTCGATATTACTCAATTCCCACCTGTTGTCTTGAGAGAAGGCGAAGTCTCATCAGTCCAGATCAAAAGCTGCATCTGATAAACCAAAACAATACCAGCTAAAACGATACTCATTTAAAATGATATTAGGATTTCATCATATGTTTTTCGCCATTTGGGTGGCGCAAGTTCCATGTCCGGTTTTTTATACCCCACAGCCAGCAGCGCAGGAATCCAGAAATTATCCGGGATTTTAAATTCCCTGCGAACCGCCTCATGATCAAAACCGTCCATGGGATGACTTTCCAGCCCCAGACTGGTCGCCGCATACATCAGGCTCATGGCAAAAAAGCCGGCATTTTTGACGGCAAAAGCAAGATTTGCATCCGGACTCCAGTTATAAAGGGATTGAGTTGCATTCTCAAACCACTCCCGCTGTTCAGCCTTCATGGCTTTGGATGCAAGCATCTGGTCCCAGTTTTTTTCAAATACCGGATGCCCTTTACTGGAAGTTGCCTTGTCCGCCAGCACAATCAGAACCACCGGCGCCTCAACCACCTTGGGCTGGTCCCAGGCAAGCGGTTTAAGTTTTTGCTTTTCTTCCGGGCTTTTGAGCACCATCAGATTCCAGGGCTGGAGATTAAAACTGGAAGGCGTTTTTGCTGCAAGTTCCACCAGCTGTTTCAGCTGTTCTTCACTCACCTGCTTTTTTTCATCAAAAAAATTGATCGCACGTCTTTTTTTTGCAATCTGTTCAAAATTCATGTGGACCTCCTTAAAATTCGGGCCTGACCCAAACCGGGATACCCCGGAACAGGATATTCCCGGAACTAAAAAATTCATAGCTCATAACATATGCACTTTTTTTGGATTGAAAACGATTATAATCATAAACTTAAATATTTACTTCATCCCATGATTCTGCTACTCAAAAAAGCAAATCAGTTTACGGATTATCATTTTTTTAAAGGAACCCGAAATGAAGCACATTCAAATTAAAAAAACATCGTATCTCTTCTTGCTGCCTGCCCTCATCCTGACCGTCTGCCTGCTGATGCCCGGAACATCAACCGCCCTTATGGATGGGAAAATTGATAAATTTTCTGCAGATCAGGTGGAATTGTCCGCTGACGGCAAAGCCTTGAACACCTTGAAAATTTATGTCACCCCCGATGCATTCCGCATGGATGGTATGCCGGGCACAGGGATGGATCCGGACATGCCGAAAACCAATATTTCCATGCTAACCCTTATGGACAAAAAAGAACACTATATCCTCAATCATGACAAAAAACTCTACTGTGTCACTCCCCTGGATGAAGACAGCATGCCTGCTGCCATGAAAGATTACAAGGAATCCGAGAAGATAAAAAAACTGGGCACAGAGACCATCTCCGGCTACACCTGCACCAAAAAACAAGTCACCACAACCGCAACAGTCATGGGCATGACAACCACATCCAAAATGCTGATCTGGGAAAGCGACCGGTTTGACATGCCGTTAAGGGTCCAGGCCGAGGAAGACTATACCACTGAAATCCGGAATATTAAAAAAGGCGCTCCCCCGGCCAGCCTGTTCAAACTCCCTGCAGGCTACACAAAAGTGGATAATATGATGCTGGTCATGGGAATGGATTTCGGGAATATGGGGGCGAGCATGGAACCGGATTCAGATGACGGGGACACTGCTGATGACGAAGACAGTTCCCAGGATCAGGAGGCCGAAACACAGGAACTGGAAAACGCGATCAAGGGGCTTGGCGATAAGCTGAAAAACTTCAAATTCGGCAACTGAGTGTCAGCCTATAATTTCATTGACAAATTTTTTGTTTTCCCTTAAAAGAGTAGCATTCATGCCGGAGTGGTGGAATTGGTAGACGCAGAGGACTCAAAATCCTCCGGGCGCAAGCCCTTGCGAGTTCAAGTCTCGCCTCCGGTACCAAAAAATTCTAAAAGGCTTTCAGCAACTCAACTGAAAGCCTTTTTTTTATTACTCAATTGAACCGGGTTGACTGGTTCATCGGAATGACCTGGGTGACAGCCCCTTCTTTTGTAAACATCATCTTATGATTTTGCCAGACAACCAGAATTGCAGCAGCAATCAGCAGATAGGTGTCATAGGGTGCAGCATCCGGAAAGACAGGGTTCATGAGCGAGAAGTGAAAGAAAGCAGACAGCAGAATACTGCCGCCTGACCTGTTGAACAGTGCCGTCACGATGACGCTTATTGCCAGACACCCTGCAAAGAATGCCGGGAATGACCATTCACTCTGCTGGGTTCCGCTAAGAAGAAAGGCCGGCATATGCCACAGTCCCCATATGGCCCCGAGAATCAGACCAGACCATAACGGCGCAAATTTCCGTTGCAGAAGCGGCAGTGCAAGCCCCCGCCAGCCAAATTCCTCAACCGGACCTTTGATGGCGGCAAGGACCATTGCCACAAGCAGAGACTGAAATGATGAAAATGGAAACGGATCTGTAAGAAGATTCCCCCTGATTGCGGAACCGCAAATGAAGATCAAAGGAATGCCAATGATCAGAAATGCATACCAGGCCATGCTGCAGCGCCAGAGCAACGCCCGTCCCAGGAAACGCCGAACGCCTTCCATGCCACCGGCACAGGCAACAAGAATAAACGCTGCGATTGCAGGCGCGTAAACCGCCAGGAAAAAAAGCGGATGATTGCCCGTGAGCTGGCCAAAAACAGAGGCCATGCTTTCCGGAAAAAAGATATACAAACCAAGAATACCCCAGGCCAGACCAAAGGAAATCAGCAGGAATGGAATAAATGAGCGCAACGGCACCCGATATGTTTCACGCACTACAGTCGCTGGGGACATGTTTTTCCTCCTGTTTTTCAGTTTGCAATCGACAATATCAGGTTTTGAACTGCATGGGTATCCATTATCAAATAATTCTGAAAAATTAAGTATTGGATATGCAATCAGGACTTTACCAGCATGCGGACTATAACACACCGCATAGGGAATACACTTAAAATCGGGAGGCAGGACTCAAAGTCGTCGAAAGAATAAATCCATTCTTGGCATCTATAGCGTCACCTTCATTGATGGACAGACCGTGTTGATGAAATTGTTTAAGCACTTCACTGTTAGCAGCCGTCACAGCTAAAAACAGAACTTTTTTAAACAAAATGCAGCTGATAGATATTATTCAAATGACAAATTCGTCCAGTTGTGCAGCTGTATTTAAACAGCGTCATTGACATATGGTTTTAATGTTTATCCGTTTCGTTATCCCAAGGCAAGTGCGAGACTGCAAGACAATTAAACCTTAAATGTGCTCACCAGCTTATCCATTTGTTCTGCCATCTCAGAGAGGTTTTTGGAGTTTGTGTTTACCTGTGAACTGCCTTCGGAAATATCATGGACTGATTTTGTGACCAGTCCGATCTGTTCTGCCAATTCTGTGGACACTTCTGAATTCTTTGCAACATGAACATTTACATCTGAAATTCCCTGAGCAGCCTGGGACACATTCTCGGAAATATTTTTTGTTGTAGCAGACTGTTCTTCTACTGCCGAAGCAATCGTCAAAACATTTTCATTAATATCACTAACAACATTGGTAATTTTTGAAATTTCCTCCACTGTGCTATTGGTGGAATTCTGAATGGCGTCTACCTGACGTTTAATTTCCTGGCTGGCTTCTGCTGTCTGTTTTGCCAACTCTTTTATCTCATTTGCAACGACGGCAAAACCTTTGCCGGCTTCTCCAGCTCTTGCTGCCTCAATCGTTGCATTCAACGCAAGCAGGTTTACCTGCTCGGATATGTCAGTGATGGTTTCAATTACATGGCCAATTTCTTTTGCTGAACCGCCCAGTTCTCGGACGTTGGCCGAAGCGCTGTTAGTCTGGGAAACTGCGTCTTCCGTGATGGACCTGGTTCTGGCTGCATTTTGAGTTATTTCATTAATGGTACTGGACATCTGCTCCGCAGCCGTTGCAACCATATTGACATTTACAGAGGCTTCCTCCATGGCCGCAGCAATGGATATCATATTGTCGCTCATTTCTTTTGAAGCTCCAGAGGCACTTTGAGCCTCATCAGCTGCCTTGCCTGACCCATCAGCCAATGAGGATGAGATTTCTTCCATTTGTGTGGAAGACGTATTAAGTCTGGTAGAATTATCCTTCACCTGGCCGATAATTGCTTGAAGACGTTCAAGAAACTGATTAAACCATTGGCCCAGCTCCCCCAATTCATCCTTGGTCTGAATATTTACCCGTTTGGTCAAATCTCCTTCACCCTCAGCAATATCCTTAATGCGGGCCAGCATATCTTTTACGGGGCTCACAAGCCGCTTTGACATCAGCCAGGTAACCGGAACAACCAGCAGCATGCAAACCAAGGCCACCGCGCAAAGAATCAACACCATTTGCTGGTTATTTGATTTTACAACCGCATCGGGCTGCAGCAGTGAAAGAGCACCGCAAAATCCTTTTTCGTTAAAAATCGGAAGGATATTCTCAAAATAGCCTTTTCCATCCAGCTGAACTGTTTTGAACACTCCTTGACTGTTTTTTATAGTCCACGATGCAGACACCTGGTCTGTAAAAATAGTTTTATTAATACTCTTATAACCGGCCATATCACCTGCACTGAATTTTTCCTCGGCAAAAAAAGCAACGCTCAGCCCGGTCAGTTCTTTAATCCAACTCGCAATGCTTTCATCCATTTGAAGAAAAGTAACGACAACGCCAACGACTTTGGGTTCAAGGTTTTCAGTTTCAGAATTGAAAACCTGTGCCATGATCGGGCTTTCAACCTTGATACAAAGGATCCCTTCAATCGTTTGAAAACTGACTATTTCCTGCTCTTTTAAATCGCCCTGGTAACTGGCCTCTATCCAAATATTTTCTGAATCTGACGTTTTTATAAACTCACTGGTATTAATGCTGGTTCCTTTGGGAAGAAAAATATGACGAAGATTGCCATTTTCAATAAACCCTGCCCTATAGCCGTCTTTTTTTTCTTTGATTGAAAATGCAAGAAGGTCGCCTTGAGAGCCATATATGGCGACTTTCCACAACGCCCCTGTGACAGCTGTCCGGTAAGCTGCGATAATTATTTTATTGAATGAATCCTGAGTCATGCCTGATGAATACGCAGACTTGTCTTCTTTATACTCTTCTACAAACGTCAAGGCTTCACCTATATTATTAACTGCAATCATCTGCTTTGCAGCAGCCAGCATGGCATTCTGCTTTTCTTGCAGACTGTGCTGAAGCGTGCTGACCGAATTGTTCATAGCTTCCTTGACCATGGCGCTGTTCTGACGCTGGATGATCACCGACACAACAATTGTTGAAATAACACTGACGACGATTAGCATAATGAGAGTGTTTACGGTGATCTTAGAACCCAGTTTCATATTTGTTTGGATACCCATATTGTGCCCTCTCTTTTTGATGGGGAATTTTTATTCGGGATTAGACTTCCAGCCATTTTCTGTGGATTTCATAGTTGTTTTTAAGACCCTCTGGTTTTTCTTCAAAAACAATCTTGTCTTGGTCCATCATGTAGAATCGTTCAAAATTTTCTCTACCGGTTTTTAAAAACTTTTAAGCGTCCGTTTGGTTCATTTATAGGTTTGCCGATTTAGAATTCATTTCCATTGTGAACGGTATAATATTACGCGAATTTTGTTTTTGTCAAGAGAGTGTTGTTTGGTTGCTAAATAATGAAGAGGGCAAGTAGGCTGGACCCCAAAGCCTGGACAGCCAAAATGCCATGCAGTATGAAATGTTCATGATATCCATTCTATTTTATGTACAAACTTTACTGTTGCATTTTCCTGTAGGGAATGGTTAGTCTCCAATAAAATTGATTTTTCAAGTTAACTTTGTCGGAAACTAAAATTGTATATGAAGTTGAACTTAAAAGAACAAATTATGAACCAATCTATGAATCATCTTGTTAATCAAAGGTCCAGATAAACAAATGAAGGAAAAATTCTTAATAGAATTGTTAATAATGAGCTTTTTGGTTTTTAATTTGTCTGGCTGGGCTAAGGCGTCGATAGTGACTATCACTGCATCAGGAAATGTTGACCATGCCGCAGGTTATCGGAACTCAACTCTAACAGGGTATGATGCTCAAATAACAGAACTCATGGGTTTAAAAATGACAGCTATTGCAGTTTATAGTACTGATGGCATTGAGGAAACTCCATTACGTGATGTTATTAATTATGAAAATGCTTTGAAATTTTTTTCTGTAACTCTGGATAGCCAAACTCTTACAGACCTATCTATAGAGAACACAGACAGTATGATTCAAATAGCTAATAATTATCTCTATTTTAATGATAATTTTGCGATAGTATCTCATAGTTTTCCCTCATCGAATAAGTTGATGCTTTTTCCAGACCAGATGCCCTGGGATGAGGTTGCCTCCACTTTAGTGTTGCGTGATCTCGATGGATTAGCTTGGTCTAATGCAGTTCTTCCTTCAGAATTTAACTTTGATATATCAATTCTTGAATATAAAAATATCAGAACAACTTTCAGCCCATTGCAGGGTAATTTCAATACAATTGTAGAAGCGACAATAACCTCATTTGAAGTAGAAATATCCCAAAATAGTGTTCCGGTTCCAAGTGCAATCTGGTTGTTTGGATTTGGCTTTGCTTGCATACTTTTTATCAGACAGCGCAAATGAAAAATAATGAACAGTGTTCATACAGTTAGTAATAAGCATTGAAAACTGAAGGGTATTAAGGAGTTCATTTTATACATCAAGTTGAGTGAGGACTCTGGCTATAGCCAAACCTTTTCGGGATTCAAAAAGGGGAAGGACTATCCCCTGGTATTCACTTTAAGGCAATGGCAGGGCCTCATCATTCAGATAATTTTTAATCATGAATGATCTTCACTCTCCCTACAAGGCCATTTTCCAAACGGACTTTTACACCATGCGGATGTGAAGGCGACTTTGTCAGAAGATCCTTTACAACACCCTGGGTCAGTTTCCCGGATCTCTGGTCCTTTTTCAGTACAATGGAAACGGTTTGCCCAGGTTTAATATGGGCTCGTATTTGACCATCAGTCATTTCTAATTTCCAATAATCATCATAGGATTAATAATGGGGAGGCTTCTCATCTGCAGGAGCGTCGATTGTCGGGACTGTCAGACCATTGTCTTTGACAATTTTTATCTCGATTTCTGTCAAACGTTCTTCATTCATTTAAGATCGCCCTAATTTTTCACGCCCGATACACGCCTTTGATAGCAGTGATTGTTTTTTCAGGTTTGAGGCAGCCATTGGGTTCGATTATTAGCACAGGTAGTTCTGCTTGAGCAAGCCGGACAAATATTTTCTGACATGCCAGATCAAAATCCTGATACCCCGGGCTGTACCGAATCGTGCAGGATTCACCTTTCTTTTTATAAAGCCGGCTTATCTGTTGATTCAGATTACGCATGGCAGATTCGACAATAAAACTGCCCATCCGGTCCAGGACATAAGCCGGAAAAAGCTGGTGCTGATCCAGATGAATTTTAGATGTTTTTTCCAGGTCCGGACCCAGGGTGGCGATTAACAGAACCACTGAGTGGCATCCTGCCAGTAGCCGGTTGACTGCCTGACTTTGCTTGGCAAAGGGGTTGAAAATTGAATAAAATCCTTCTATTGAAATTTCCTGCTCAAATGTTTGTATTTGAGATACACTTATTGCTTTGTGCCATAATTCTGGGATGAGCCTGGCTGACAGTGCATCCTGTCCTGCCCCCAGGTATTTCATAAGGCGGTTCAGCACCTGGGTTCTGTCAAACAAGGGCATCGCTTATCTGGGTTCCTTCAAGATCTGCCTGGCCAGAGAAACTGCACCGACAGCATCTTTTGCATAGAATTCCGCCCCCAGTGCTTTAGCCTGTGAAGCAGAAACAGCCGCCCCTCCAACCATGATATTTATCCTGTTGGGCACATCGTTCGCCACAAGGAGACTGATTTTTTTTATCTCTTTTCTGGAGGAAGTTGTAAACGCAGAAAGTCCGATAATTTTGATTCCCGGAATTTTCGCAGCTTTCACAAAATCCTCTGCCCGGACATTTGTTCCAAGGTCAGCAACGGGAAATCCGTTTGCCTCAAGCATTGCTTTGACTATATCTTTGCCTATTTCATGAAAATCACCTTCAACAACACCAAGAAGGATCTGCGGGAGGCTGTCTGTTTCAGGCAGGTATTTTTTAACCTGCTCAAATCCTAAATAAAACGCATCCGTGAGCAATAACAGGTCCGGAAGGTAAAACCGCCCGGATTCATAAAGGCTGCTTGCTTTTCGAACAGCCCTCATCAAGGCGCACTGAATGATGGTTTCAGGCGCAATCTCTTTTGCTGCAAGCCTTTGGGTCAGCTCAACCGTTTGTATCTGGTCTCCTGAATACACACAGTTTCCCAACTGCCTGAGTTCCTGCTGGTGTGTCTGTATTTTTGCAAGGCCTGCTCTGGAGGATTGAATAAAACCAGTAACATTTTCAACTGGAGTTGTGATGGGAAGCGCACATCCGGTACTTAGTGAAAAATTCGGCAGAACCCCCATCAGACAGGCAAGATCCCTGCACACAGTATCAATATGTTCAACTGTCGCATGAGCGATATCTTCTACCGGGTCAATATTTCCGATAATCTGAATATGATCCGGCACCTGATCTTCTATGGTTAACAGATTCATGCACTGATCAAAGCTGATGCCCTTGACCCCTGTGGCAGCCATGGCTGCCACAAGCGGGGTTGTTTCTCCACAGATGTGCAAGGCAGTGGGCAATCCGGGAAATGCCAAAAAAATTTTCGCCAGGTATTTTTGGGCAAACTGTTCAAAATCAATCGGGGATAAAAGGGAGGCAAAGGGATCTGATACCCAGACAAGACTGGCACCGGCATCCACCTGCATGGCTGCATAATCCAGTGCCACTTCCAGGCACTGGTCGATCAGCCGGCAAACCTGGTCCGGTTCATTGCGAAGCCCTTTCATGATGCGCTGTTCTCCGGCCACCTGCCCGGCAACAGTAAAAGGACCGTATACCATTGCCGCAACATGCTTTTGCGGGAATGTGCGTGCCAGCGCCTGAATTACATCCTGATTGACCTGCATGCGGGGCACATCCTTTGCCCCGGGAAGAAGAATCCCGGATGCAGGGCGTTCAACTGCAGGCAGGGCATTGGGAGAAAATTGAATCTTTGCGCCCATGGCTTCTGCCTGTATCACGATGTCGGAAAAACAGAACAGAACATCCGCATCCACACGTGAATAATACTCAAGCACTGCTTTTTTTTTAACTTCTGCGCGATGGCTGATGGTATCAATGCCCTCCCGGACCAGACCACAGGCCGGCAGGGCATTGATCGGAAAAACGCTGTTTTTTGAGCTGTTTACCATTATTGTCCCAATGCATTTTTGGTAAACGTATTGTCAACAATTGCTTCAAAGGGGACTTCTTTTTTCAGGATTTTGGCGGCCGTGAACACAGCAACCGCTGTATCATGACCTTTTTGGGTGACGATTCCTGTTTTGGTAAATGCACCGCTGTCCTCAATAACCGATTGTCGAATGGTGTCAAAATCCATACCGGCAAAAAAAGGTGCCACGGTTCTGGCAATGTCATCCATGGATGCTGCACCAATCCATTGTTCCGCCTTTACCATGGCATTGACAAACTGCTGAACAGTTTCAGGATTCTGCGCAATAAACTGATCTGTCACCTGGATAACTGAAAAAGAGTAGGACGGTGAATCAAAGTGGGTATAGGAATCCGGCATGGTATTCAGGCGGGCCAGGAGCGTGCCTTTGCCTTCTTTTATCAGACGGTGGGTGAGCGGCTGCCATGACACCACTGCCTGGACACGATCGTTTTGAAGCGCACTTGCCATGGTGGACATTCCACCGACACCCAGCATGGTAATATCCTTTTCCGGATCCAGTCCTGCGCCTGCGGCCAGATATCTGCCCACACCATCAGTTTCCGCCCCGATTTTTGTACACCCGATCATTTTTCCCTTTAACCCGGCAATGCTTTTTATTTCCGGTCTCCCTACAAGATAAAACGTGCATTTATCCTGCATCTGGTTGACAATTTTTGTGCTTTTGCCTTGTTCCCACATATTTGCGACCTGTCCATGGCCGGTTGCACAGAACTGCACCTGACCCGAAAGCAGCGCCTGCATGGCCAAAGGCCCGCCCTGGGCTGAATTGATAGAGACATCAAGCCCTTGTTCCTGGAACATGTTCTGCCCCATGGCCACATACAACGGCAGAAAGAAAAATCCCCTTACTGCTTCAGCACAGGTTATTTTTTTTAAATCACCTGCCCAGCCCCCGGAGAATGATCCCAATATCATCAATATGGAAATGATTATCGCAACAGTTATTTTTTTCATTTTTCCCCTTTTCATAATTTTATCAAAGATTAATATTTTCAGGTCTCCATTTTAAGACCCGGCGTTCAATTTTGTTAAAAACAGCATTGGTTGCCATTACCAGCAGTGCCAAAGCAAAAATGGCAGAAAATACCCGGTTGGTTTCAAAAAGTCCGGCAGCGGAATTAATCATCCACCCCAGCCCGGCATTTCCGCCGATATATTCTCCCACAAGCGCCCCTAAAAGTGACATGCCCATGCCTGATTTCAGCCCGGCCATTACCCATGGACTGATACCGGGAAGAATTACTTTGTGCATGATCTGCCGACGGCCGGCACCCATGACCCGGATCGTGTTGATCATCCCCTGGTTCATGTTTTTTAACCCGGCAAAGGTATTAAAAAAAACCAGAAAAAATACCAGAGTAAAAGCAAATACAATCTTAGAGGCAAGCCCAAGGCCAAACCATAAAATAAACAAGGGTGCCAGAGCGATTCTGGGAATCCCGTATACAACCATGATCAAAGGATCCAGCACCTTTGCCCAGAAAGGACTCATTCCGAGTATCAATGCGGCAACACAGCCGAAAACCGCTCCCAGGAAAAATCCGGCCATGGCTTCAAACAGCGTAATCCACGTATGAAAAAAAATGCTGCCATCTATTATCATGGACCATAAATCCTGGCATATGGATGTTGGCTGACCAAAAAAATAAGGATCAATTATTCCACAGACACAGAATCCTTCCCACATGCCCAGGCCGAACAGGATCAGGGAAATCCTGGTCCATAAAATTTTTTGGTCAAGGGTCATGATTGATTTCCGGAAAGGCTTTCAAAGGTTTGCCGGATATGTTTATGCAGACGGATAAAGGATTCTTCAAACTGAACATGATACTGTCGGGGCCTGGGAATCTGAATGTCAAAAATCTTTTTGATGCCGGCCGGTTTGCTGCCCATTAAAAAGATTCTGTCAGACATCATGATCGCTTCAACCAGATCATGGGTAATAAACACAATGGTTTTTTTTTCTTCCCGCCACAAAGACAGCAGATCCTGCTGAAGGTTTTCCCTTGTCTGTGCATCAAGGGCGCCAAATGGTTCATCCAGCAAAAGTACCTCTGGATTAAACGCAAGGGTCCGGATCAGGTCCACCCGTTTTTTCATGCCACCGGACAGTTCCGAAGGAAAGCGGGTTTCATTACCGGTAAGTCCCACCTTTTGAATCAATTTGTTGATTCTGGGTTCATACTCGGTTTTAGGGATTTTTTTTATTTCCGGACCGATCTGCACATTCCGGAGCACTGTCCGCCAGGGAAGCAGCGTATCTGACTGGGACATATATCCTGCCCATCCAAATGTCTGATTTTGCGTTGCGCCATTGATACGGACATTCCCGGAATCCTGCCGGGTTAACCCCAGGATGATTTCCAGAAGCGTGGTTTTCCCGCACCCGCTGGGACCCACAATAGAGACAAATTCATTTTCCCGGATATGCATGTCTAAATTCTGCAGCGTGGGGACAGATGTTCCGTCGTTGGCAATATGGGAAAAACAGATATTATCAAGCTGTATCACTGTTCTACCTGTTTGCCACCTCTTGCCCAGTTTTCATCCGGAACCTCTTCGATGATAACAGTGGCTCTTTTTGCAAAATCCTCGTCACCCACAGCCTCGGCAAAGCACTGCGCCATCTTCTGCATCAGTCCGGCTTTGGTTTTTTTATCCTTTAAAACCCCTTGCCTTGCTTTGATAATTATCACAGGCATATCAGCCCTCCGAATTAGTCGTTTTTAATTCAGGGATAATACGGATAAACCAGGCTTCAGATCAAATCGTTTTTATGGATATGGCCGGTGGGAACGTATTGCTATTTTCGATAATCAATAATTTATGATCATCTGAGTTTTCAAATTTCCGTGCAGGGCTTATCGGGTTTGATTTTTATCCGAACCCGCATCCAGAACCTCCCGCACCTTTTCTGTCAGGTCTGTCATTGAAAAGGGTTTCTGGATAAAGGCCACACCGGTGTCAAGCACGCCCTGGTGGGCAATGACATTGGCAGTATAGCCGGACATGAACAAAAGCCGGATGTCCGGATAAAGATCCATGATTTTTCCGGACAGGTCACGCCCATTCATTTCCGGCATGACCACATCGGTGATGAGAAGATCAATTCTATCTGTATAATTTTTGGCCATCTCAATGGCCTCGGCAGGTGTGCCTGCAGATAAAACCGAATATCCTTTCCGTTCAAGCATCATCCGGGTCAGTCGTAAAATCGCCGGTTCATCTTCTACAATCAGAATGGTTTCCTGGCCGCCCGGGGTTAGTTTTTTCTCAGGGACAGTCTTTTGAATGTCTTCATCGGCAACCAGGCGGGGCAGGTAAATTTTAAAGGTGGAACCCTGGCCCGGCTCACTGTATACATTGATGAAACCGTTATTCTGTTTGACAATCCCGTATATTGTCGCAAGCCCGAGACCGGTGCCTTTGCCCATCTCCTTTGTGGTGAAAAACGGCTCAAAAAGGCTTGCCAGGGTGTCCTTGTCCATGCCGCAGCCATTGTCACTGACCGCCAGCATAACAAAATCACCGGGAATAAACCCGGCATGTTCGGCGCAATACTCCTCATCAAGGCTGACCATGCCTGTTTCAATGGTGATTTTACCCACATCGGCAATAGCATCCCGTGCATTCACACACAGATTCGCCAGGATCTGATCAATCTGGGATGTGTCCATTTTTACTGGCCATAAATTTTTAGAAGGTTTCCAGAGAAGATCGATGTCCTCACCGATCAGCCGTTGCAGCATGGTCAGCATGGTTTTCACGGTGGAGTTCAGATTCTGTTTCCGGGGGGAGATGATCTGTTTTCTGGCAAAGGTCAGAAGCTGCCGGGTCAGATCAGCCGATCTTTGCGCGGCCATCTGGATCTCTTTGAGGTCTGAATAAATGTCATTATTTCCCTGCGCACGTTCCAGGGCCAGTTCCGCATGTCCCAGAATAACCCCCAGCATATTATTGAAATCATGGGCCACACCGCCTGCCAGGCGGCCTACGGATTCCATTTTCTGGGCCTGGAGGAGCTGGGCCTGCAGCTTTTCTTTTTCCAGTTCAGCCTGTTTCACATCGGTAATATCGCGGAATTCAACCGTTCTTACCTGTTTCCCTTTATAGGGTACATTCCGCGCTTCCAGGCGTATGGGGAATTCTTCCCCGTTTTTGCGCAATCCCATGGCCTCATATGGCTTTTCATAACCGGATAAAATGTTTTCCATAACAGCGGGTCTTGATTTTTCTGCGATCAGCAGCAGTCCATCCATTCCGATTAATTCATCAACAGAATATCCGGTCATTTCTGACAAACCCTGATTGCACTCCAGAATAACCCCCTTGTCATGGATGGCTATTCCACCAAAAGATGCATTATGAAGGGCTTTGAAACGGGTTTCGCTTTCCCTCAGATCCTTTTCCTGATTTTTTTTATCAGTGACATCATCATAGATGGTCACAATCTCGCCTGAGGGTAATTTGAAAATATGATTTTCATAATAATTTGAAAAACTGTCATCCTGATAGATTTTGGCCGGATAATATACAGGAGTGCCGGTTTCCCAGACTTTTTTCATGGCAGGTATCAAGCCGTACTCGTCAATATTGGGCCTGAGGTCAAAAAGACTTTTGCCCATGACCTCTTCAAGTTTTTTCCCTTCCATTTCAAGGCTTTTCCGGTTAAATCCCCGGATAATATAATCGCTGCCCTTTGATCCGTCATTTCTGACTTCATAAATACCAGACCCGCTGGTCATATGATCAAATAATTCCCGAAACAGCGCTTCTTTTTCAATCAGCGTTTTTTCAACCTGCTTTCGTTCCGTAATATCCTGATAATTTCCCAGGATTCCCTGTATGTCAGGATCATGAAAAAGATTGGTTCCTGTAAATTCTATCCACTTATAACTGCCGTCTTTATTCCGGTATCTGCATTCTATTGTGCTCACAGCACCCGGTTTGTTCATCATCTTTTCAAAAAAGGTGCGTGTGGATTGTATATCATCAGGATGTATATTATTCCAGGTGCTTTCCCCGACAACTTCTTCGGGTTTCCAGCCAAATAATTTTTCAATATTCGGGCTTTTATATTTATTGATACCTTTCTGATCAATAATGACAATTACATCCCCAATGTTCGCAACCATTTTGCTGTGTCTGGCTTCACTTTTACGTAAATTCTCATTGGCCTGTCTGCTCTCGATGATTTCTCCAATCATCCGGGCCATATGCTGACATCGTTTTTTGCCCAGTTCAATAATAAACTCCGGCCTGGGTTTATAGGCATTTGCTTTGGCGTGGAGAAGATCAAAACTGATATTATATTTTTTTGACAGTTCAAGAAGCGTTTCAGCGTCTCTCGGCGGATTTCCATATCCGATACTGACAACACCGATGATTTCCTTCCCGGCCCAAACCGGCACCGCATAGAGCCTGATACCACCGACGCATTCGATGTCAACAGGCTTTCCAGAATTAATGGCAGCTTTGGCAGAATCATTCCAGCAATTATCATGACACAGCCATTTCCCGCAGGTGAGCGCCTTTTTGACATCGTTCATGCCGCATAATCTGAAAGATGCCGTATCAAGATTCTGGCACCAGGATGATTTAAAAATACCATA
Source organism: Pseudomonadota bacterium (assembly GCA_018821535.1). GTDB lineage: Bacteria > Desulfobacterota > Desulfobacteria > Desulfobacterales > Desulfobacteraceae > Desulfobacula. Next base: position 181,187 of record JAHJLV010000037.1, read on the forward strand.
GGCATAGTCCCCGTTGGCTTCATACACCGCAAGGGACGTGTCCAGCAGCGCCATGACATCCGCTGCCATCTGTTCAAGATTTTCTTTTTTTACGCCATCCAGAATAAGCCGTTTTCTGTTATACTCTGTGACATCGCCGTATGCGGACTCAAAGTGCGAATCTTTTGCATCAGCCCATGGCATTTCTTTTTCAATAATCCACTCATATCGCCGAAGCTCATCTTCAGTTGGCCTGTCCTCTGTGATATCGTTCTTATGATTATGTGCTGCCGGTTTCCCATTTCGTTCAGATTCTATTTTTTCAAGCTGCCGAACCCGTTTTTCCAATTCTGCATAAGTGGGCTTCACTGTCATCGGGGACCCCTTTTAATGTCCGAAACATGCATTCATTCCACGAGAATTTGACAATATCAGTTTTTTGGTGTCATTGGTATCATATAATTTTGCGACCCCGTCTCTAACACAAAATGAAACCCGAAGATCTATTCTTTCATTTTGCGTCTGTTCAGGCCGGAAAGCCCGAGCAGACCTGCACAAAGCAGGAGAATGGTGCCAGGTGCCGGGACAGGACTGCTATCATAATTCAACACAAGAAATGGTTGATAATCTGCTGATTCACTTGAATAAAAATAGTTTTCAGCATGTAACGTTTGTGATTCGATACCCCATCCAAAAACCGTATCCCCATTATCAGTTTGCCAAGACAGCAAACTGGCTGTTACATCAAACACCAGCTCCTGCGGCAGGCTTGCGCTATCAGCTGTCAATTTAGAATAGGACGTTATGAAAATACCATCAAGAATGCTGCCATAATTACGCTCTGTGACGGTGCTTTCATCCCAATTTCTGACCAATTGATATAACTTTATAGTATTCGGGAATGCGGCAGATTCGCGTGACATCCATAAGTGCAAATCAGCTGAGATGATATTTGCACCCGTTGAGATTTGATCTGGTTCAGTACCAAATATATCTACAAATTTAATCAGGCCGAATGTGTCATATATTCCATTATTGGCAGTTCGAATTACAGTAGAATTGCCATAGTTATCATCATTATGCAGAATATTGGAAACAAATACAATGTGAGAATCTTCTGCTTCTGTAAATGTAATTGAACCTGCCAGACAAATAGTTGATAAAAAACTCAACAACAATAAAAATGTAATACAAAGTGTTTTTTTCATTTCAATCACCTCATTAAATTAATTTTTCCTTTCTCAAGATACAAAAACATTTTCAGTCCTTAAATTGAGAAAGGGATTAGTTGAAGTTTAGCATGCAAATTTCAAGCCAGTCAATACAAACATAGAAAATTTCGAGGAACCTTTGATTTCCCGATCATTTGCTTTGCTGATGGCATCCTATCTTCAAAAAAAGATATCCATCCAAAAAAAATCATGCTACAAGCATTCAGGCCATCTGTCTGAATTATAAAAGTTTTTACCAAGGAGTCATGACCATGGAAAACGATTCGCCCAGCCACCTGAAAACAGATATTCTCATTGTAGATGCTGTCCCTGAAAATCTGACTGCGCTCAAACAGATTCTAAAGAAAAAAGGCACCCGTTTTATTACGGCCAAATCAGGCAAGGATGCTTTAAAAAAAGTAAAAAATCATGATTTTGCCCTCATCCTTTTAAATACCCAGATGCCGGATATGGACGGGTATGAAACCGCTGAACGCCTCAGAAAAAATCAGGACACCCGACATATCCCCATAATTTTTATTGCCGCAGCACCGGAGACTGACCAGGATATCTTTAAAGGCTATGAATCCGGCGCTGTGGACTACCTGCTCAAACCGGTTGACAAAAATATCATCCAAAGCAAAGTGAATGTGTTCACTGAATTATATCACCAGAAAAAACTGATACAAGACCAGAATGCCCAGCTTCGAAAATCCAATAAGGAAATTCTGCGCCGCCAGCATGCCTTTATCGAGCAGGAGCGTCTGAAAGTCGTCCTGCAGCTGGCAGGCGCCGCTGTCCATGATTTCAACCACCCGCTGATGGAGCTGCTGGAAAGCATCACCCAGATCGAAGCTGACGGAACCCGGTTTAAAGACCCCAAAGAACAGATTGAAAAAATAAAAAAAGCCGGCAGAAAAATATCTGAAATCATAGAAAATATTGAAATTTTAAATTACAAGACTCCGAACAATGAAACTGTTCAGGGACCGCTTTTGCAGGCCTATCAGAATGTCAGAATCTTATATGTTGAAGACAATGAAGTGGCTTTCAAGACCGTATCCATAATTCTTAAAAATGAGTCGTCCATATCAGTATACCGGGAAAAAACCGTTGAATCCGCACTGAAGCTTCTTTTAGCAGAAAAATTTGATATGCTTCTTCTGGATTATGATCTTCCGGATGGAACAGGCCTGGATCTGCTCCGGGCAACCCACCAATTGAAAATTTCCACACCTGCTGTTTTTATCACCGGACAGGGCGATGAAATCATTGCATCCAATGCCATACGGGAAGGTGCCTATGATTATCTGACCAAATCCCAGATTAACCGGGACACCCTTTTGGGCTCTATCCAGAACACACTTGAAAAATTTCGGCTTAAACAGACAGTGGATAAAGCCTTTGAGAAAATCACCATCATGTCCACCAGAGATGCCCTCACCGGGCTGTATAACCGTCAGTACATGGATGATCTGCTTTCAAAGGAATTCAACCGGGCCAGAAGATATAAAACCCAGCTATCCTGCCTGTTATTTGACCTGGATTATTTTAAGAAAATCAATGACACTTACGGACATGCCTGCGGTGACCAAATTCTAAAAGAGGTTGCCGCACTTTTGTCTAAAAACAGGCGGGAATCAGACTCTGTTTTCCGTTACGGCGGAGAAGAATTTTTCATGCTGCTGCCCCACACGGACATACAGGGCGCATCTGTGGTGGCTGAAAACCTTCGCAAAAACTGTGAGAGTGAAATTTTCACATACGGAAAACATCAGATTTACGTCACCATCAGCACCGGCATTGCGTCCATGCAGGTCAGTGAGCCTGAGAGCGCAACCGAATTCATTGTACAGGCTGACACTGCCCTGTATCAGGCCAAAAAAAACGGAAGAAACTGTTTTTGTCTGTATGCCGAGTCATCCGGATAAACCTGTCCCTGAAACCCGCCGGCATTCCCTGCCAATAGAAAATTTCTATACCTTCGCAATCCTTTCATTGATATTATGATTTTGACTTCCCGCCCTGTGGTCTGTAATCAGACAAAGCACAAAATCTGCAACAAAATAAAGGTACCTCATGTTTATTGGAATTGATATCGGATCAAGAACTGCCAAAGGCATCCTGTTTGACGGAAAAAAAATCATCGCAACTGCCATCTGTGACACAGGCATTTTCCCCAGGCGATCCGGCGAAAGCCTGTTTCAGGAACTGATAGAAAAGGCCGGACTTGCACAAAAAGATATTAAAAAAACAGTGGGAACAGGATATGGACGGGTGTCGCTGACCCTTGCAGATAAAACCATAACAGAACTGTCCTGCCATGCAAAGGGCGCACATTTTTCCTGCCCTTCAGCGCGGACTGTAATAGATATCGGAGGACAGGACAGCAAAGTTATCCGGATTGATCAAAGCGGTTCCATGAAAGATTTTACAATGAATGACAAATGCGCCGCAGGCACGGGCCGCTTTTTTGAAATTGCTGCCAGTGCACTTGAAATGGACATGGAAACATTCTGCGATATCCGCCCGGTTTCAGAGCCTTTCTGCCAGATCAGCAATATGTGCGCCGTCTTTGCTGAAACGGAAATTATCTCACTTCTGGCAAAGGAAATTTCAGTGGAATCCATTGCTGCCGGAATCAATCTGACGTTTTCAAAACGCATCTGTGCCATGGCAAAACGGATCGGCATATCCAATGATGTCCTGTTTGTTGGAGGCGTTGCCAAAAACAGCGCTGTAAAGAACGCACTGGCCCGGGCTCTTGATATCCAATTTCATCCGTTTGAAATTGATCCCCAGTTGATGGGGGCCTTAGGCGCCTCAATTTTTGCCAGCGAACTTTAGATATGGGACGTTAAATAAAAAACTTAAACATAAAGGAAAGTAAAAAGATGAAACCGCAGTTGCTTAAAAAACTTCAGCAGATCGCTGAACAGAACATCATGGATATTGAAGCCCATAAAAATAACGGCAACCATGCCATTGGTTTTTACTGCCTTTATGCGCCGACAGAGCTTGCAGTGGCGGCCAATGCTATTCCCCTTCCTTTGTGCGGAACCCGACAGGCACCCATTGAGGCGGCTGAAGAAACTCTTCCCAGGAATCTGTGCCCCCTGATTAAAAGCAGTTATGGGTTTGCTGCGACTGATACCTGTCCGTTTTTTAAATTCTCCGATATTATTGTCGCAGATACCACCTGCGATGGAAAAAAGAAAATGTATGAACTCATGAATGACATCAAACCGGTACATGTTCTGCAATTGCCCCAGCAGCAGAACACAGATCTTTTTTTAGAGCCCTGGAAACATGAGATCAAAACATTAAGAACCACCATTGAGAATGTTACCGGCAAAGACATCACCGATGAAAGCCTCGTTGGGGCTATTTCTCTGTTAAACCAGGAAAGAAAAGCCAAAAAAAGGCTCATGGACACCACAAAAGCAAAGCCATCTCCACTTTCCGGAATGGAATTGCTCGAGATTTTGTTCAAAACCGGTTTTTTTGCGGATAAGCAAAAAGGGATTGATTTGCTCAATGAAATTGCCCAGGCCTGTGAAGACCTCATACAAAAGAATGAAAGCCCCTATACCGACAAAACCCCCAGAATTCTTCTGACCGGAGTCCCCACGGGCCTGGGATCAGACAAGGTGGTCAAAATCATAGAAGAATCCGGGGCCAATGTGGTGGCGTTTGAAAGTTGCAGCGGGTATAAACAGACTTTTCAGGTGGATGAAACCATAGATCCCTATCTTGCACTTGCACAACAGTATCTGTCAATTCCGTGTTCAGTGATGAGTCCCAATCAGGGACGGTTTGATCTTCTGGATGAAATGATCCGTGAATTTCACGTGGACGGGGTTGTCGATCTGACCTGGCAGGCATGTCACACCTATAATATAGAAGCTGCCAAAGTTCATAATTTTGTAAACAAAAAATTCAATCTGCCCTATCTGCATCTTGAAACCGATTATTCGGAATCGGATACAGAGCAGCTTCGAATCAGAATTGAAGCCTTTCTTGAGATGATTTGACAAGATATTCATAATAGATGTTTTTTTTCATGAAGTCTTCCGGGTTCCTGATGTCCGAATTATAGGCCAGCCATAATTTTGCCACTGCTGCTTCAAAAGAAATATTCTGCAGCGGGATGATATCGGAACCCAGAAGTTTTCTGGTGGTCACATAAAAATCATCATCAAAATTCTTAAAAGAGGTCAGATAAAAATCAATATCCTTTTTTGCACAATAGTCAATAAACCCGGGCAAAGACACATTGCCGTCCCGGACACATGCGGTGGCAGAATGATATAATTTATGAACAATGGCCCGGGGTCTGTGCTTCTCAAAATCAAAAAATTTATAGTTCAGTCCGGGATACGGCCGGATGGCCAGGATATCATGATCAAACACGGTATGGTCAAGCACGGCAGGATGTATAACCGGAAGGTTTTTTGGCATCATCAATGCGTCCATGGCAGGATTGTAAACACTTTTATTTTCAATCAGCACCCCTTTTTCCAGATATCCCAGGTCAATACCGCCAAAACTGCTGAACTGATCATTAAACGGATCCGCCTCTGTCAGCCGGGTGGCAAGATAGACTTTGCTTTTGCCTTTTTCATCTTCAAAAACAGCAAAAACACCGGGAATGTTTGATGTACAGATAAATTCAACCGAGCCTGCAAAATTTCGGGCACCATTGCTTTCAGGATGATCCAGCGCATAATTGCTGGCTGTCAGAACAACCGGAATGTTTATACCGGCAAAAACATAACCGATAACAGCAGCGGTATAGGCCAGGGTATCTGTCCCGTGAGTGATCACCACCCCGTCATAGTTTTCCGGATTCTTGTTTTCCGGATTCTTGCTTTTCAGGGTCTGTAACAGCTTTGACCAGTCTGCCGGGATACAGTTTTCACTTAAAATATTCAAGGACTGCAGGGTTTCAAATTCAACAGACACCTGGGAATTTTGATAAAATTTTTCAATCAGCCGGTAATTTGAGGACGTATCCACATTGATCGAACCATTGGAAATGGTGCTGCCGATGGTTCCGCCTGTAAAAATCACCAGAATTTTTTTCATCTACATCACCTTTGTCCTGCCAATGACAGACATTTTTGTATATGCCCCGCGGGTATAGAACACAACCCCTGTCCAGATACATGCAAACGTAATCAGCGTATGGAAATTAAAAGGTTCCTTATAAACAAAGACACCCAGACCAAAGGCAATGGACGGGGCCAGATACTGCAGAATACCGATGGTGGACAGGTTCAGCCTTTTGGCGGCAGCTGCAAACCACAAAAGCGGCAGACTGGTTGCAAGACCTGAGCCCAGCATCCAGAAGGTCAGCCCGGATTGCTTTAAAAAATAAGAGTCATTGCAGCTGACCTTGAACACAATATACGCAAATGCCGGGATAAACAATATCATGGTCTCCACCAGCAGCCCGGGAAGCGGGGCTGCTGAGATTTTTTTCCGGGCAAACCCGTACAGCGCAAAGCTCAATGATAACGCCAATGCAAATGCAGGCAAAGACCCGTACGCGATCAGAGAATACATCACCCCGGTCAGGGCGAACAGGATAGCAACCCCCTGCAGGCGGTTGAATTTTTCACCCAGAAAAAGAAAACCCAGCACCACATTGATCATGGGCGTCATATAATATCCCAGACTGGTTTCCACCACACGGGCTGAATTCACCGCCCAGATATACACAAACCAGTTAAAGCCGATCAGCATCGTGCTTAAGCATAACCGTTTCACAACCAAAGGATTTTTGATAATCCCCCGGACCTCGGGCCATCTTCTTTGCAGCGTGATGATGCCTGAAAGAAAAACACAGGACCAGACAATCCGGTGACACAGAATCTCCACAGGCGACACCACAAGCATCTGTTTCCAGTAAGCAGGTAAAAATCCCCAGGCCACAAATGCGGCAATACCAAATAATACTCCCACCGGTTTTTCCATTTTATCTGTACATTCCTTAATTCTCCGGGATTCAACCTGTTTGCTGCAATCCTCTGGATGCGACCGAATATACCGCTTCTGCCACTGGAGTTCAAGCGTCAAAAACTCAGGATGCCGTTGCCCTGAGATAAATTTAAATCCGGGGATTGAATTCAGGATTGCAAATTACCTGCAAATCTGTAAGATACTATGCATATCCACGAAAACAGATATCAAAGGCGGACCATCATGATCACAAAAGAACACATCATTGAAAAAGCATATGCGCTGGATTTTGGTGATATCGGATTCACAACAGCAGAACCTTTCAACGAGCAGAAAAAAATTCTGGAAGAGCGGGCCAAAAAATATGAGTGGACAAGAGAAAATGGAATATTGCTGCTGGAAGGCACTGATCCCAAATCCACGCTTCCGGAAGCCAGATCCATTATTGTTTTGATCGAGCCCTATTTCAAAAAAGCATTCCCCCGATCCATGGAAGGCCATTTCGGCCGGTGCTATCTGGATGACGACCGGGTCACAAAAGATGGTCTTGATCTGAGAATCAAGGCGTTCAGAAAATTCTTAAGCGATTCCGGAATCAATTCCAAATTATCATTCAACCTTCCCCACAGAGCGTCTGCAGCCCGGGCAGGACTGGGAAGCTTTGGAAAAAACTGTTTTTTTTATGCCCATAGAGTGGCCAGGGGCGGATCATGGGTATTGCCCATTGCCATCGTCATAGACACGGAATTTTCACCAGATGCCCCCACTACCGGAATCAACTGCCCGGAGTGGTGCCGCAATGCCTGCATCAGTGCCTGCCCCACAAGAGCCCTTGACGGAAACGGAAAAATCACCCCGAAAAAATGCATCTCCTATCTGACCTATTACGGTGATGAAATCACACCCATAGAAATCAGAGAAGCCATGGGCATGTATGTATACGGCTGTGATCGCTGCCAGAACGTCTGTCCGAGAAACCAGCCCTGGCTGGCACAGGACCTGCCGCTTAATGAAAACGTGGTCTTAAAAGCAAAAGATTTTTCCCTGCCGCTGTTGCTCCATATGGACAAACCCTATTTTAAAACCCGGATCTGGCCGCACATGTTTTATATGGGTGCAAGAACTCTGTGGAAATGGAAAATGAATGTGGCCAGGGTCATGGGAAACAGCAAAGACAGGATTTACCTGCCTGATCTTGAAAAAGCCTTTAATGAAAATACAGACGACCGCGTCCTGGGAATGATCGCCTGGGCCATGGGACAGATTCATGACACTTCTGCCCTGCCTTTTTTACATTCACAGGCAAAAAAACACACAGGCCCGGTTTTAGAAGAAATCAATCTTGCCATACAGGCTCTGGAAAAATAGATTTGCGTATTGTTCCTGTAAACCAGTCCATCGAGGTGACCCATAACATTGCAAGCTTTGATGATGCTGTCCGGATTTTAAAAAGCAAGGATAAAATCATTGCCGGTGAATGCGCCTGCAGAAAACAGGCGCAAACCCGCCATGAAGGATGCGGCAGAAATCTGGATGCCTGCTTCATGTTCGGAACCGTGGGCCAGTATTATATTGAACATCATATGGGACGGGTCATTTCATTGGACGAAGCCATCAATATCCTGAAAAAATGCCGTGAAGACGGTTTTGTCACCCAGGTGGCAACATCCCTGAATCCGGAAGGCATGTGCAACTGCTGCAAGGACTGCTGCGGGGTTCTTCAGGCCATCAGCAGACACCCGGAACCTGCAGGAATTGTTTTTTCAAACCATATGGTCTTTGCCAGTGCCAAAGACTGCGTGGGCTGCGGACTCTGCATTCAGCGGTGCCCGATGAATGCCTTGAAACTGGATGAAACAGAGACAATCTCAGTTTTATCAAAACGGTGTATTGGCTGCGGCCTATGCGTCACCACCTGCCCCACACGGGCATTACGCCTTATGGACAACCCTGCAAAAGAGCGGTGTCTGCCCATGATACCCACATAACAATAAAAAGGGGGCAAAAAGAAAAACATCCTTTTTGCCCCCTTTTTATCATATCAGTAGGATTATACCGCAGGTCTTGGCAGCACCCCGGCGCGTTCTGCAATTTCCGGCACCATGTGTTCCCACTCAATGGCCATCATGTGCACACCCGCCACCCCTTTCATTTCCTTGAATTCTTCCACCTGCTCCAGGGCAAATTTAATGCCTTCCTCTGCCTGATCTTTTTTATCCACCCCTTTGAGGCGTTTGATTAAAGACTCTGGAATATCCATGCCTGGAACAAATTTGGACATGAAATTGGCCATGCCTGCATTTTTCATGGGGGTAACGCCGGCCAGGATATAGCATTTTTCATGCAGCCCCATATCCACAACTTTTTTCATAAAATCACGGAATTTATCCATATTGAAAATACACTGGGTCTGGATAAAGTCCGCCCCGGCTTCAATTTTATTGGCAAGGCGATAAACCCTGTATTCATAAGGATCTGCAAAGGGATTGCAGGCAGCTCCGATAAACATTTTGGGCGGCACATCAATATCCTCGCCATTCATGAATTTGCCCTCATCCCGCATTTTTTTGACCAGCGCTATCAACTGCATGGAATCAATATCATGAACATTTTTTGCCTGGGGATGATTTCCAAATGTCTGATGATCACCGGACAGACACAGCATATTGCGTATACCCAAAGAATATGCGCCCAGGATATCACTCATGATGGCCAGACGGTTCCTGTCCCGGCACACCATCTGAAAATTGGGCTCCGACCCTTCACCGATCATGATGGCCGAACCTGCAAGGGAGGACATCCGGACCACAGCAGTCTGGTTATCGGTCATATTCACCGCATCTACATGGCCTTTCAGATGCGCCAGTTTTTCTTTAAGATGTTCTACATTGGCGCCTTTTGGCGGCCCGCATTCTCCTGTGAATGCGAAATGACCAGCTTTAAGAACCTTTTCAAGATTACTTCCTGATTTAAGCTCACTCATTTGGTCTGTCTCCTTTACCTTTTATATATTTCCCTGAATCAGTTCTTCTCTGATGCTTCTTCTGGGCCCGCCGTCTCTTGCCGTCTGCCAGTCCTTGGGTCCCCTGACACCCATCAGGTCCTCCAGGCGCCCCTGTTCCATCTTCTTTCTGACAATGGTATCCCAGATACATTCGGTATCTTTATTGACCTCGCACCGCCCGTCGGATGATCCGCCGCAGGGGCCATGCAGAAGGCTTTTGGCACACCGGGCAACAGGGCACAGGCCACCGAACAGATGAATTGCACAGGTGCCGCAGCCTGCACAGCGTTCCTCCCATACCCCGTGTTCTGTTGCGCCACCGAAAAAGGTGGTGTTCACACCAGGATAAAAGGTCTGATCTGTATACATTTCAGACAAAAACTGGGGGCCGACGCCGCAGGCAAGGGAAATCACCGCTTCATAGTCCCCCACCGTATCTTTTATACCGGCCACATATTCTCTGTCGCACTGTCTTTCCAGCACATTGATATCAATGTCAATGTCTTTTCCGGATTTTTTCCGGGCGATTCTTATGGAAGATGCCAGAATTTCAACTTCCTTTAATCCTCCGACATTGCAAACCGTCACACAGCCCTTGCACCCGAGGATAAGAATTTTTTTATTGTTTTCCACCATCGCTAAAATCTCTTCAAGAGACTTTCGATCTGCTACTATCATTATTCACCTCTGTTTGCTTTAACCCTTAGCGGATTCTTTTCTTATCCGGTCAGGCTTAATTAATCAAATATTTTCGCCTATGCCGCTGTTCCTTTTTTAACAGGCGTAGGGCCCAGTTTCTTTACCGTTTCCACCATCTCGGCTGCAATTTCCGCAAACCGGGCGCCTTGAGCCGAGGACAAATTATACATCTGTACCCGGTCCGGTTCAATACCCAATTCAGTCAGAATCCGCTTTACATATTCAACCTTTCTTTTTGCCTTTAGATTACCATCCCTGTAATGGCATTCCCCTTCAAGGCAGCCTGCCACATAAACGCCATCAGCTCCATCTTCTATACTGTTCAGCAGATGAAGGATATCCACCCTGCCGGTGCATGGCACCTGAATGATTTTAACTGCTGCAGGATACGACAGTCTCATGGAACCTGCCAGGTCCCCGGATGCGTATGCTCAATACTGACAGCAGAACGCCACTACTCTGGGTTCAAATTCCTGGGTCATCATTCACCTCCGTTCATCCTGATTATTAAAAGTGTTATGTGTATGTTTCATACCTTTTCAAAAAGCGCATCCACTTTTGCCAGAATCTGCTGGTCTGTAAAATGATTGAGCTTGATGGCCTTGCCCGGACATTCTGCCACGCATGCACCGCATCCATGACATTCTGCCGGATCAATCTGCGCATAACCATCTGCATGAATATACGGAATATCATAGGGACAGGTTCGCACGCAGGTCAGGCAGACTGCACATTTTTCCGGGGTCACTTCGGCCACCACGCCGCCCACCATCAGAGAATCTCTGGACAGAATCCGCATGGCACGGGCAACCGCAGCCCTGGCCTGGGCAATACTTTCTTCCATGGGTTTGGGATAATGGGCAAGGCCTGCCACAAACAGACCGTCAGAGGCAAAATCCACGGGCCGCAGTTTGGCATGGGCTTCCACCAGAAATCCCTCACTGTTTACCGGCACTTTAAATTTTTCAAACAGATTTCTATTCTCACCGGGAACAACGCCGCTTGCCAGCACCACCAGATCCGGATTCATCAGCACGGGCATCTGAAGCACATGATCAATGACAACAAATTCCAGATTGCCGTTGCTGTCCTTTCTGAGCGTTGGCATCTTTTCAAGATCGTAGCGGATAAACAAAACCCCTTTTCTGCGGGCTTCCTGATACAGGTCTTCTCTGAAACCATAAGATCTGATATCCCGATATACGACATACACCCGTTTTCTGGAATCTTTTGCCTTGATGGCCAGCGCGCTCTTCAGGCTGTGGGTGCAGCAAATCTTGCTGCAATAGGGATTTTCATCATTTCTGGACCCGACACACTGGATGAAAACAATGGATTTTGCATTGTCCAGACGTTTGTCCCCTTCTCGTAAAACCGCATCCATCTCAAGATGTGTCAGCACATTGGGGTTTTTACCATACAGATATTCATGGGGTTTATATTCTTCGCCCCCGGTAGCAAGGATCACAGCCCCATGTTCAATTGAAACAGGATCGCTGCTGCCATTTTTACTGCCGGTTTTGCCGATGGTGGTCGCAAAATTCCCCATGGAACCTGTAAAAGACTTGATTTCAGATTCCATATAGATCTGGATGCCGCCATGGGACACTGTTTTTTCGATCAGATTATCAAGATACGGCTTGATCGGCTCTCCTTTCCAGGTGGAATTCAAGTGCCGGGCCACGCCGCCAAGCGTATCGGTTCTTTCAACCAGATGAACTGCCACGCCCTGTTCTGCAGCACTCAAAGCCGCCTCCATGCCTGCAACGCCTCCGCCCACAACCAGCATGGACTTTTTGATATCCAGGCTCACCTGGTGAAGCGGTTCAATAAATGCGGCCTTGGCCACAGCCATGCGGACTAGATCCTTGGCTTTTTCAGTGGCTTTTTCAGGCTCTTTCATATGCACCCAGGTATTCTGATCCCGGATATTGGCCATTTCAAACAGATATTTATTCAATCCTGCATCCCGGATGGTCTCCTGAAACAGCGGTTCATGGGTTCGGGGTGAACAGGCCGCCACCACAACCCGTGAAAGATTGTGTTCCTTGATCATCTGTTTCATGTGATCCTGGGAATCCTGGGAACAGGTAAACAGCTTGTCCTCGACATGCGTCACATAGGGCAGTGTTGCTGCATAATCTCTGACCGCAGGAACATCTGCCACGCCACCGATATTAATCCCGCAGTTGCATACCCAGACACCGATTCTGGGCGCCTGGCCGCTAAAATCATTTTCAGGCGGCAGTTCTTTTGTACGTGTCAGGCTCCATCGGTCATCTTTCAGGGCCATGGTGGCTGTTGCTGCTGCTGCCGAAGCTTCCATAACAGAAGATGGAATATCCTTGGGTTCCTGAAAAGCGCCGCAGACATAAATACCTTTCCTGTTGGTGCTGACCGGAGACAGATTATTGGTATGGGCAAACCCGTGTGAATTCAGATCAATCCCGGCTTTGTCTGCCAGTTCCCGGGCATCCTTATTCGGAGAAAGCCCGACAGAAAGCACCACCATGTCAAATATTTCTTCAACGGTACTGCCCGCTTCCGAAGAATACACAATCCGGTATTTATCACCGGGTTCCGGGAAGACAGAATGAATGCGGGACCGGACAAAACGGACACCGCTGTCATCCTGGGCCCGGATATGATATTTATCAAAATCCTTTCCATGGGTACGCATATCCATAAAGAAAATCGCTGCATCCAAATCCTTTTCACTGTGTTCTTTGGCGATGACCGCCTGTTTATTGGCGTACATGCAGCAAACCCCCGAGCAATACGCATGATCCCCTTTATTGATATCACGGGAACCCACACACTGCAGCCATGCAATTTTGGACGGCTCCTTGTGGTCAGAAGGCCGGACCAGGTGGCCGGCATAGGGACCGGAAGCAGAAAGAATGCGCTCAAATTCCACACTGGTCATGATATTGGGGCTATGCCCATAACAATAGGATACCATCCTGGTGGGTTCAAAGGGTTCAAATCCGGGAGACAGAATGACTGCCCCCACGTTTATTTTGTGTTCTATTTCCTGCATGGAATGATTGACCGCATCTGCAAGACATGCATCCACGCACTGCATGCATTCTGAACAAAAGCCGCAGTTCAGACACCGTGCAGCTTCTTTTTGCCCGTCTTCTACAGCATAACCCAGTTCCACCTCATCAAAATTGCCTGCCCGCTTGGCAATATCCAACTCCGGCATTTTATACCGGTGCTCAATTGGCATCTTTTCATCAACGGGCCTGAATTCAGGTTCTTCAACAACCGGAAGCTGGCGGCCTTCCTCCATATCTTTACCTGTCAGATAACGAAGGATAGATTCAGCAGCTTCCATACCTGCAGCAATGGCGGCTATCGCAACATTGGGCCCGGTCTGAACATCACCGCCGGCAAACACGCCGGGTTTATCTGTCCCAAGTGTAATCGGATTCACCTGGGTCGTATCCCATTTTGAGATCTTTATATCTGCCAGATCTTCAAGCGCACTTACATCCGGTCTTTGACCAATGGCCGGAATAAGCTGATCAATTTCAATATCATATTCACTTGCTGGAACCGGCACCGGACGCCTTCTGCCGGACTGATCCGGCTCTCCCAGCTCCATTTTCATGACCCTGACCGCCGCAACCTTTCCATTTTTTTCAACAATCTGCTGAGGTGCTGCAAGATAGGTAATTTTAACCCCCTCATCTTCAGCTGCACAAATTTCCTCTTCCCAGGCAGGCATCTCTGTCCGGGTTCTGCGATAAAGGATGGTGACCTGTTCTGCTCCCAGTCGGACAGCAGCTCTTGCCACATCAATGGCCACGTTGCCGCCGCCGATGATACCCACTTTTCTGCCGACCCGGGTTTTTCCTGTCAGGTTCAGCTCCCGTAAAAAATCAACCCCCTGGCGAACACCATCCAGATTTTCTCCCGGAATATCCAGCGAAATCCCCTTGTGCGCACCCAGTCCAAGAAAGACTGCATCATATCCGTCGGCCAGAAGGCTGTCGACTGTAAAATCCTTGCCCAGACAGGTATTCAGCTTTAATTCCACACCAAGATTGGTGACAACCTCAATATCCTGGTCCAGCACCTGCGGCGGGAGACGATGATCCGGAATCCCCACCCTGAGCATCCCGCCAGCCTTTGGCAGGGCTTCAAATATCGTGGCATCCACTCCTTTTTTCGCCAGGTGGTACCCGGCAGATAGTCCGGCCGGGCCTGAACCGATAACAGCAACTTTCTTCCCGATTTTCGGAGCGCATTCAATTTCTATCTTCCGGGGATCAAAACTGTCTGCTGCCAGACGCTTTAAATCCCGGATAGCCACCGGATCATCCACCTGACACCGCCTGCAGGCTGTTTCACATTCATGGGGGCAGATCCGGCCCAGGACTCCGGGCAGCGGCAACTGCTCCATGATGATTTCAAGGGATTGTTTATATTTTCCCTCTTTAACCATCTGGACATATCCTTGAACATTCAAACCTGCAGGACATGTCATGCGACAGGGCGCCTTGTCTGCCTTTTCAATGGCAAATGCAGACGGCATGGCCTGGGGATATAATTTAAAGGCTGCCTTTCGTTTGCTGAGCTGTTCATCAAACAGATTGGGCAGGTCAACAGGACAGGCTTTTGAACATTCACCGCAGGCAGTACATTTTGAAAGGTCAATAAACCGCGGCTGTTGTTTTAGAGTGACCGTAAAATTACCCTCTTCTCCGGAAATATCCTGAACCTGACTCATTGTCATCAGTTCGATATTCAGGTGACGGCCTGCCTCAACCAGTTTCGGGGAAATAATACACATGGAGCAATCATTGGTGGGAAAGGTTTTATCCAGTTGTGCCATGGTCCCGCCTATGGCGGTGTTCTTGTCCACCAGATACACCAGATACCCTGAATCTGCCAGATCCAAAGACGCCTGGATTCCTGCTATACCGGCTCCGACAACCATTACTGAACCTTGAGATTTCTCAGCCATTTGTCTCCCTCCTTTTATAATCCCACTTCGGCCAGGTCCGGCCCAAGATAAGTTCGTTCAGTATCTGCCAGCACACCCATGGAAAGACAGAGAATCGTCCACAAATGAACCACATGATAATTGCCGCCATAATGCTCACCGATATCCTCAATCTGACCATGGCAGTTATGGCAGGGTGCAATGACGTAACTTGCGCCGGTTGCTGCAATCTGATCAAACTTGGTTCTGCCGTAGGCTCTTCTCTGATCAGGGAAGCCTGCCTGCAAAGCCCCGCCGCCACCACCGCAACAAAAATTGTTCTCACGATTGGGAACCGTATCAATAAAATTTTCTTCGCCCACAACGGTTTTAACGACAAATCTCAGATCATCGACAATTTTATTGGACCCGGATTTTCTGCCGATATTACACGGGTCCTGAATGGTAAATTTTGCCTGGATATCCTTATTCCAGTCTGAATTGACCTTAAGCTTTCCTTCTCTGATCCATTGGGCATACAATTCAATAATGGTGATCAGTTCAAATTTGTGGGGTATCTTGAATCTTCGCAACCCTTCCAGGATTGCATAATAGGAATGCCCTCATTCGGTGTTGACCACATAGGGACTTTTCAAATTATTGTCCACATGATGGACAAACTCCTCAATCACATATTTCCACCCCTCATTGTCGGCGAGAAACATGCAGTAATTTTCACCTGCCCACATCACAGACGGATAGGTCCAGTCCGCGCCAACAGCATGCAGCACTTTCCACAGCGGACCCATTTCTTCAGGTTCGGTCACAGGTTCTCTGGAGTTCTGATTCAGCACCATCTGAGCCCCCACCCGATCAACAGAGACCTGAAGATCTTCAAAACCCGGATGAGTTTCCCTGATTTCTTCAGCCACATCCATTACGGTAAATTCAAAATCATCCTTTGCCGCACCCATGGCACTGCCCGTGCGGATATGCTGATCGCATGATCCTAAAATTCCCTTGGGCCGTTTTTCCCTTGGAATATTTGCCCGCAGATTATACACCAGGGCCGGGATATTAATTTTCATGGGGCAGGCAGCCACGCACCGGGTGCACATACTGCAGACCCATATCCAGTTGGTTTTAAGCACTTCATTATCCATCCCCAGATTCAGCATCCGGATGAGTTTTCTGGGGTCCATGCCCATCTGTTCAGAAGCCGGACATCCGCCGGTACAGGTTCCGCAGGTCAGACAAAGATCAAAGTTCGCATCGGGTATCTTGGATAGAACCTCATCTTTAAACTCGGTATCAAGGTTATCGATTTTCATTGCCTCTGCCATTTTGACGATCCCCCTCTTTTATCTTAATTTGGCTGCATTCAAATACGGCACCAGATTTTCAACTCCCCCTATGGTAATGACATGAATTCCCTGGCAAATATCCTTCAGATTGTTCACCGTATCAGAGAAAAGCTCCATACTTGCCTGTTTTTTATTCGGGGCTGCCATCATCTTCTGAATCACCCATTCCGGTACCAGACCGGATTTAAAATGACGATTTAAAAACTTACCCATTCCCGCGGTTCTCAGAATCATCACCTCTGCGATCACCGGTATTTTAAAAGGCTCCACCTGCTTCATGAATTTTGCGAACTGTTCAATATCAAAAATCGGGGTGGTCAGAAAATATCCGGTTCCCACATTCATCATATCTTCCATTTCCTCCATGCCCCGTCTGGACATGTTTTTCCCCCAGGGCGTTTCGATTCCCGCGCCCATGAACATATCAATTTTATCGTCAAGGTCATTTCCCTCAATGGTTCTGCTTTCCTTGAGATGGTCCATGACTGAAGCCAGCTTTCCTGAATCCACATGAAAAAACATGGATTCCTGGAGCGTATCTCCGGAAATTCTGTAGTCTTCGGTGAACACCAGAAGATTTTCCACTCCAGCATCATGTGCAAGCCTTAAATCCTTTTGGATCTGAAAGCGGTTTTTTTCCCGGATGGTCATCTGATAAATCGGCTGGATACCCTTTTCTTTTAAAAGACCGCAGGTCTTAATGGTATCACTGACCACACCTTCCAGATCCATCTTGGAAAGCACAAAATCACCTTTGCCGGCGTTTTCTCTTTCAAGGGCTTCAGCAAGGCCACCGGATTCTTCATCCCCCAGCGGAGCCTGAACTTCGGAGGTCACAACAAATTTTTTAGTTTTCAGTGCATCTTTTAAATTCATGATCTGCCTCCCTTGGATTTTAATCCCAGCAATCCAGCCACCTCACTCTTCAGTTTCGACAGGGGCAATGGTTTTGAAAAACAGACATCTGCACCATTTTCCTTCATTTGTGCAAATTTATCATCATCCAGATAAGCAGACAGCACTATAATTTTGGTATCTTTTGTTTTCTCATTTTCCTTGATTCGTTTACAGACTTCATATCCTTTGATATCCGGCATCATGATATCCAGAATCAGCAGATCTGGATGAAAATGATTCACCTGCAGTCCGGCCTCAAACCCGTCTGAGGCTGAAATCACTTCATAATCAAACTCATCTTCTTCCAGAGCCTGAACAATAGACTCAACAATAATCATATCGTCATCCACAACCAGAATTTTTTTTCGCGTACCGCTTTCCTTTTCTTCCGGGATGGGGATTCCCTGACTTCTCATGAATGTTTCAAGATCAGATTTCTTGATCCGACGATGACCGCCAACTGTACGATATGCCTTTATATGACCGGCTTCCACCCAGTTGATAATGGTTTTAGACGAAACATTGCAGTATTTGCTGGCGGTGAATACAGTCAACGTATCTTCCATAGCGCCTCCTTGTTTTAAGGAATTTTGTATTTTCAGTTTTTATAGTTATTTAATAAAGTTACCTTTGTCAACCCATAAAAGATAAATAAAATAACAGAAATAACTATAATAAGTGTACATAAGAACAGGGCAAAACGAAAACCCTTTCCTGTCGGCGAATTTCAGCAGAAACCGAAGAGAAAATTATTTTTTTTATTTTCCGGCAAGGGGCAGCACAATCGTAAATTTTGTCCATTTCCCTTCTTCAGATTCGACACGGATGTCTCCGCCATGGTCCTTGATAAACCCATAGCATACAGAAAGCCCCAAGCCTACGCCCTGAACACTTTCCGTCTTGGTGGTAAAAAAAGAATCAAATATTTTACCCATGTGCTCCGGCTTGATCCCAGCCCCGGAATCCTTAACCGTAATGTATAATCGCCCGGATGAAATCCGCGTTGCGATATCCAGATCGCCGCCATTGGGCATGGCATACATGGCGTTTGAAAACAGATTGATAAAAACCTGGCGCAACTGGTCCTTTGAGGCAAGAATAATCCCCGCACTGTCCGCAAGATCCAATGTTGCCTTGATGCCGCTTTCCCGAAGCCGCTTTTCATACAGCAGCATCAATTCATCAATAACCACATGGATATCCACCGGAGCCCGCTCATCCTGATCCGGCCGTGAAAACGACAGCATTTTTTTAAGCATGTCTGCCAGTCGCTCGATTTCCGACAAGGACATGTCCAGCAGTTTTCGCCGCTTGTTTTCCGGCGAAATCTCCGTTTTCATCAATTCCAGCGTATTCATAATGCCAAAAAGCGGATTGTTCAGTTCATGGGCAATCTGGGATGTCAACCGTCCCATGGCAGCCAGTTTTTCAGACTGAAGCAGATGCTGACGGGCTTCGCTGAGTTCTCTTTCTGTTCTCAACCGTTCTCTTAAATCCACGAACAAGCCCACGGATGCGATTTCATTTCCTTTTTCGTCATACAGAATACTGGCGGACAGATTCCCTTCCACCAGCTCGCCTTTTTCATTTTCAAAATTCATGGGATAGGTGTTTAATTTTCCCACCCCGCCGTATTTTTCATCCCGCATCATTTCCATGACTTTTTTGGCCGCAGCCTCGGGGAAAATTTCCTGCACACTGACCTTCCCTTCGACATCAGCGGCCTTTACGCCAAAGATATCTTCAGCTTTCTGATTCCATAACCGGACCACCCCTTTCATATCCAGGGCCATGATGGCATTGGGCGAACAGTCAATAACCTTGTTCAGAAAATCATGGGCTTCCCTGAGCTCATTTTCATGTTTTTTCCTTCGGGTCCGATCCACCACAATACCTTCATACCCGATGATTTCACCTTTTGAACTATACCTGACATTGCTGGTAAGCATCACATAAAGGATATTTCCGTCCCGTCTGCGCCACATCACCTCATAATCCACCACATGCCCTTCTTTTTCCAGAGTCCGGGTATATTGCCGCCGGTCTTCAGGACTTAAATACACCTCTTTTGCCAGATCCAGAGAGAGGAATTCATCTTTATCCTGATACCCCAACATTTCCAGCAACGTCGGATTCACATCCAGGAAGCGGCCTTCCCGGCTGCTGATAAATACCCCGCATTTCACATGGGTAAACAATCGCTGATAACTGGCTTTGGAAGATTTGAGCCTTTCTTCCTGATGCACATTATGGGTAATATCCCGGCATAAACTCAGCTTGGAACGAGTGCCGTCCTGATTGGTCACCGGCATTTCAGAAAGCGCAAAGATCCGGTCTACAGATTCAATATGGATCTGGCTGTGATATGTCTTGTTTTCTGTGAAAACTTTATCGCAATTGCACCAGTCACACGGCACATCAGACCCGATCAATACCTTGTGACATTTTTGCCCCACTCCGTCACCGAACAGTTCTTTCATGAATTTATTCATATATTCGACAGTATAATTACTGTCCATGATATAAATTCCATCTTCAAAAGCATCCAGAGCATCCAAGAGTCGGGGGGTATGATCAGCCATGACATTTCTCCTGTTTTTAAGGTCAGAACGAATGGTTCACAAAACACATATCCGGCCGCATTTTTTTTGTCAAGCCGGACATTTTATAAACACAGGGTCGGCAAGGCTGATATGCAAAACATATTTTTTCTGACAGGTCCTTCAAATAACAAAGGCAGACCCTTTGAGCACCAAATAACTGATGACCACATACCTGAAAAATTTACCTGCCGTCACCAGAACAAGAAACCATCGCAAACTAACCCGCAAAATGCCTGCCACAACCGTTAACGGATCACCAATGATCGGAACCCAGGCAAAACATAAGCTCAGCATGCCATATGTATTAAAGCGTTGCTCTGCCTGCAAAAGATCATCTTCTGACATCCTTAACCATTTTTGTATTGCCACCCGGCCAGCCCAGAACCCCAGCGCATAATTTACAAGTGATCCCAACACGTTTCCGGTTGTTGCAATAATCACAAGCCCAGAGGGCGCCATCCCGTTCAGCAGCAAAGCGCTTAAAACAATTTCCGAGCTTAACGGCAGAATTGTCGCAGCCAGGAATGCCGCGATAAAAAGGCCCATAGGTCCCAGTTGTAAAAAAAATTCCATGTATGCTTAACACCCAAAACTGCAGCGCTTTTTATGCCTCCGCATGGTCTTGATTGTCAGTACTCTTTTTTGACCGTAGCAGTGTCATTTATAAAAATTTCATCCAGCCGTAACCATTCTATGGAGGAGCCGGGCTGGCGACTGACCAGAACCATTTTTGCGGCGACCTGCCTGCCTGCAATCGGGCGGAACCTTCTCAACCAGGGGATAATGTACAAAACAGGTAAAAGCAGGCTTCCAAGCGTTTCAGCAAACCGGAAATCCGGTCGCTGACCCAGCAGCAGTGACGGCTGGAAAATGCTGATATGCTTGAATGGCAAAGATTGAATTTTGTGTTCCAGTTCGCCCTTCATTTTTAAATATGGATTCTTGCTCTTATGGCTTGCTGCGCTGGATGAGACCAGCAGATAATGCTGCACACCATTGCCGGCTGCCAGCTGAGCTGCCCTGAACTGATACTCAAGGTCAACTTTACGCTGTGCCGCTATAGATCCCGCTTGTTTAAGCGTGGTGCCAAGACATGAAAACAGAATATCCGCTTTAAAAAATGAAGCATATTCCTCTAAATGGTCAAAATCCACAACCTGATTTATTATTTTTGAAGAAGAATGCTTAACTGGACGACGGGTAAGCGTGATGATCCTGCTTACATGGTCTGCATCTGCCAACTGATCTACCAGTGCCCGGCCAACCAGACCTGTAGCCCCTATAACAATGGCTGTTTTGCTCATAATTCATCAATTTCCGTTTCAGGTTTATCCAGAATTGATATAAGCTTATCAATAGGATGTCAATACAATCGTTTTTCAAAAGAGGCGGAATCAAGCAGCGCAGGTGTTTGTCCTTTTATAAAAAGTTATATCCGATCACCCTGTCATTCAAAGGCTTTTCCTTGACACTGCTGGCAAAGCAAACGTATATATGCATTTACCATAAGGAATCGTTTCACAGGAACTAACCATTACAGTCAGGAAGACATATGGCGGAACCGGCAAAACCAACAGACATCATGGGTGAAGAAAAACTGGGAAAAATTATTTTCTACCTTCTCAAAGGCAATCACCTGACCAAAGAAAACATCAATTATGCCAAGCGGATACAAAAAAAACTCCAGCCGCCCAAGCCCTTGCTTGAGGTCTTAAAAGAACTTGAGTATGTGAATGATGAAAAAATAAATCTGGCCATCCGGGCCAATAAGGACAGTCTCAAAGTCGGTACCCTCCTGGTGGAACTGGGATTGATCTCAAGGCAGGATCTGGATCGGGCCTTGAGAATCCAGTATGAGGAAAAAAGCAAAAGAAAACTGGGGGATATCCTTATTGAAAGCCGGATCATCGGCGAAAAGGTTCTGGTGGAAATGCTGTCCCTGCAGATGGGATTCCCGTTTCTGGAACCTGAATTCATGGAACTTGACCCTGAGCTTTTTCAACAGGTGCCTTACAAACTGTTCATGCAGAACAAATTCATTCCCATCAAAAAAGTGGATGAAAATACAGTTTTGGTGGCATTCTCAGACCCGCTCCACAAACCCACCATTGAGTCGGCCAGAAAAATTTTTAAAAAAGAAATTGAAATTGCCATCTCCAAAAAGGATTCCATTGATTTTGCCATCCAGAAGATGATCAGAGAGCAGAACAAGGATAAAAAACCTTTGACCATGGATGACGAATCCATTGTGGGCATTGTCAATACCATAATCATCAATGCCATCCGGGCCAAGGCCAGCGATATCCACATCGAACCCATGCAGGACCGGTTCCGGGTCCGGTTCAGGATTGACGGGATCATGCATCATATCAAAGATTATTCAAAAGATATCATGCCGCTGATTGCAAGCCGGATTAAAATCATGACCGAACTGGATATTGCTGAAAAAAGACGGCATCAGGGCGGACGTATTGGCTTCCAGTTCGGTGAATACAAGGTGGATTTAAGAGTTTCCACCTATGTTACGGTTCATGGGGAAAAAATCGTTTTCAGGATCATCAATAAAATGGATGCCCTGCTCAAAGTGGATCAGCTCGGCATGCCCCCCAGAATGCTTGAAAATTTTGTCACCAGAGCCCTTAATGCGCCCAGCGGTGTCACCATTGTCACCGGCCCCACAGGTTCAGGGAAGACATCCACTGTTTACAGCTGTATTGATCACCTCAACACAATTGAAACCAGTATTATAACAGCAGAAGATCCGGTTGAATATGTTATTGACGGTATCGGGCAATGCTCCATCAACGAAAAACTGAACCTGACCTTTGAAGAAACCCTGCGGCATATTGTCCGCCAGGACCCGGATATCATTGTTATCGGTGAAATCCGGGATTTCTTTTCTGCAGATGTCGCGGTTCAGGCTGCCTTGACAGGACACCAGGTATTATCCACGTTTCATACCGAAGACAGTATCGGCGCGCTGATCCGGCTGATCAACATGAAAATCGAACCCTTCCTGATCGCTTCAACCATCAATTGCGTTCTGGCCCAGCGACTGTTGCGCCAGGTCTGTCCGAACTGCAAAAAAAATATACCCCGGGCACAACCGAAATGAAGCTTTTAGGATACACCGGCGGAGAATTATCCGGAGGAACCTTTTATAAAGGTGAAGGATGCAGCAGCTGCCGACAGACCGGATATACCGGCCGGACTGCCGTTCACGAAATGCTGCTGCCCGATGAACATGTACGCGATGCCGTATTGAAAAACGAAACCACCCATGTACTCAGAAAAATAAGTATAGAAAGCACCGGCCTTGTCACTCTTTTTGAAAATGGCATTTATAAGGCATCAAAAGGCATCACAACCATAGAAGAGGTCTTGAGATGTCTGCCCAGACTCGTGCCGCCCAGACCACTTGCTGAGATCAAACGCCTGCTTGGAGGATAATTTTGCAAACAGACCAATCCTTTTTAGATATTATAGCTGACTATGTTGAATCCGACCGGGTCACACTGCCGCCTTTTGACAAAACCGCACTCCGGATTCAGCAGGAAATACAAAAAGAAGATGTACAGATTTCAAAAATCGAAAAACTGATCATTGCAGACCCTGCCATGTCCAGCCAGATTCTGAAGGTGGCAAATTCTGCGTTTTTCCGCGGTTTGTCCAAGGTCATGACCATCCGGGATGCCATTGTTCGCATGGGGCTGGAAGAAATCACCCGGATTGTATTAATTTTAAGCCAGAAAAAATTATATGACACCCCGGACACTTTTATCAAAAATTACCGCAACACCCTGTGGCAGCATTCACTGGTCTGTGCTTTGACCAGCCAGTGGGTGGCCAGAGAAGCCGGATTTGACGAATCCACCCAGGAGGTTTTTTTTGGTTCTCTCATGCACGATATCGGCAAACTGTTTTTAATTACTGTGATTGAAAAAATTCAAACGAATAAAGAAGCCCCGTTTATCCCTTCACAATCTGTGATCAATGAAATCATCCAGACCCAGCATGCGGAACAGGGATATAATCTGCTGGTAAAATGGAATATACCTGAAAAATACTGCCAGGTGGCAAAAGAACACCACTATAAAAAATTTGACCCCAATAATATCCCTCTGATTGCCCTGCGGCTGGTAAACAAAACCTGCAATAAACTGGGGATTTCCATTGAAAAAAACGATGACGCTGCCAATTCAGTCACTGCGGAATCCAGTTTTTTCGGTTTCTCGGAAATCAAACTGGCCCAGCTTGAACTGCAGATTGAAGATTCATACAAGCGTGTCAGCCATCATTATAATATCAGTACTGCAACATAATCTGTTTTAACTGAAATGAAACAGCAGATAAGGCCCCAGCTTGTCATAATGGTCCTGGGATAAAAACTGGACCCCGATCTCTTTTCCCACAACACTTCTGACAATCAATTCCTTTTCCACCCGGGACTGTGTTGCGTCATCCAGTTTAAAAGTGACCACTATTTTCTGCCCGGTTGCAAGTTCCAGTTCTTCCGGTATGGATATCAGCAGGCCCAGCCGGGATATATCCATGATTCTCACCGGCCAGGTATCATTTTGAAAAGTTAAAAGGCCCTCAAGATCCACCTTGCGCCGGACATGTTTTCGCCGTTCAAGGACCACGGAAAATTCATGTTTGCAGGAACACACACATTTAATCTTCACCTGTTTTTGGGCCGCACTGAATTTGGAAACATCCATTTTACGTTCTTTGCCACATGCAGGGCATGAAAATTTTGCTTTTGAGTCTCCGATCAAAAAAACCTTTTGTACCATTCTTACTCCCCACAAGACCTGAAAAAACCGAATATTTTTAATCTCAATCCTTGTCCGGGTCTTTGTTTTCCCAGATAACATCATCCAGAATCTGCTTGAAATACGGCGTAATATTTTCAAAACGCACAGCCATACCATTCTGTTCAACACGCACAATCAACCCATGAAGCTTAAATGGTTTTTCATACCCCGGAACACTGAAGACAATCCTTACATCCTTGTTGGCGGTAAATTTTCCGGACGTGTTGATATAAATCCCGCTGGCGCTTAAATCCTTTGCTGTGGTCTTGATCAGGCTATCCCCCACAACAATATCCACCCCGGTTTTAGCCTCAAGCCGCTGATATTCTCTTTGCCTGCCGGTCTGCCAGCTTTTCAGAATATTCAGAATTTCATTTTTCTGTTCACCATTCAGATTGTGAACTCGCCTGATAATTTCGTTCAGTGTTGTTTTGTCCGCATCCGTCATTGGTTTCAGATCCTTTTTTTAGCTATGGATTTGTTTTTTTTATATAAACTTTTTTAAAAAAATTAACAAGGCGCTCCTAAAAATTCACCTGTTTAATTTTTCCCGACCTTTTTCCACTTGATCTTGAAGTTGACAGATTTTAATGATAATTATTTCGGGCTTCAGGCATTTTTTTAAAAGGGGAAAAAATGGAAAACGATCACTCGACATTTGACACAGATATTATTCCGCTGCGAACGCGTATTGACCAGATTGATTCTCAAATCTTATCTCTTCTTGCCCAGCGCCAGGAACAGGTCGATGAGGTTGTCCGGCTCAAAAAGCACCACGAAATTCCCGTACATCATCCCGCACGGGAAGAAGACCTGATCTCAAAACTCAGAGGTCAGGCAGCCAGAACCAGAATTGATCCGGATTTCATAGAAGATCTGTACCGGTTGATCTTAAGTCACTCCCGGGTAAAACAAACCCGCCAGATAGAACAAAAAAGCATCCGTGAAAACGCCTGCGTCCTTATTCTGGGAGGCTCCGGTCAGATGGGCAAATTTTTTTCAACTCTTTTTTCAAAATCCGGATATGAGGTCCGGCATTTGAACAGCCGGGACTGGGACAATGCCCGAAACCTGTGCCGGGGTGTTGACCTGGCAATTGTTTCCGTGCCCATTGATAAAACCCCCCAGATTATTTACCGGATCGCTCCTTTCTTAGATCCCCGGACCATTCTGACAGACCTGACCAGCATCAAGGTCATACCCCTTGAAAAGATGATGCAGGCCCATCCGGGACCCGTTTTAGGGCTTCATCCGATTTTCGGCCCCACATCCGGCTCCCTGGAAAAACAGATTATTGTCGCAACTCCGGGAAGACATGCAGAACAGTGTCAGTGGGTGATTGATCAACTGACACTGTGGGGCGCTGTCATGGTGGAATCCACCCCCAAGGAACATGATGACATCATGGAATTTGTCCAGTCGCTGCGCCACTTTGCCACCTTTTGTTTTGGCCAGTTTCTATTTGAAAAAAATATTCACCTGAAACGCAGCCTTGAATTTTCAAGCCCTATTTACCGCCTGGAACTGGGAATGGTGGGCAGGTTGTTTGCCCAGGATGGTTCATTGTATTCTGAAATCATATTTGCCACAAAAGAACGGGTGGCACTTTTAAAAGACTATATTCATTCCATGAACCGGCACCTTGAAATGCTTGAGAACAATGATAAACAGGTTTTTATTGAAAAATTCAACCAGATTTCTGAATGGTTCGGTCCTTTCAGTGAACAGGCCATGAGAGAAAGCACTTTTTTGATCAACAAGCTCACAGAACGGTTTTAATCTTTTCCTCATATTGTTTTAATTTTTTCAGCAGGGTCTTACGGGTGATCCCAAGTCTTCTGGCAGCCTCACTTTTATTTCCGCCGCAGGATTCCAATGTTGAAACAATGGCTTTTTCTTCGATCATGGATAATTGAACATTGGCCAGATCCGCCTGGGAGGAAGAAAAATCCATATGTTGGGATTCATAAAACGGAAGCTGCTGGACATCAATATAATCCGACCGTGCAAGCACCACCCCCCGCTCAACACAGTTCATCAATTCCCTGACGTTTCCCTCCCATTCATGGTGGATCATGGCATCCATGGCTTCGGGTGTAAATCCCTTGATATCCCTTTGATTCTTCCGGGAAAATACCGTCAGAAAATGCAGCGCCAGCATGGGGATATCCTCCACCCTGTTCCGCAGCGGGGCAATCTCGACACTTACCACATTCAGCCGGTAATATAAATCCTGACGAAATTCACCCTGCTCTGACATCTTTTTGAGATCCTTATTGGTGGATGCAATAATGCGGACATCTGTCCTTATATTTTCATCACTTCCCACGGGTGTGATTTCTTTTTCCTGAATCACCCGTAACAGTTTTGCCTGCATGGGAAGACTCATCTCGCCGATTTCATCCAGAAGAATGCTTCCGGTGTCAGCCAGCAGAAATTTTCCTTTTCTTTTTTTGTCTGCCCCGGTAAAAGCGCCTTTTTCATGGCCGAACAGTTCGGATTCCAGCAATGTTTCTGTGATGGCGGCACAATTGATCCGGACAAAGGGTTTATGCTTTCGGGGTGAATTATAATGAATGGCGGATGACACAAGCTCCTTTCCGGTTCCGGATTCCCCGACAATCAGGACATTGGCATCGGTGGGCGCCACCATCTGGATGGTATCCAGCAGGGCAAGAATGGCCGGGCTTTTACCGATAATATCATGGTTTAAGGATTTTTCCTCAAGGCGGGCCTTTAAATCCTGATTTTCGGTTTTTAAAAAAATCTGCTCAAAAAGCCGGTCAATGGTTAATTTGAGCCTGTCAAAATCCAAAGGCTTGGTGAGATAATCATAGGCCCCGATTTTCAAGGCTTTCACAGCCGTCTGAACAGAAGAATATGCGGTCATGATGATGACAGGCAACGCAGGATTATAGGCATTGATCAACTGCAATGCATCCATGCCGGACATCTTCACCATCTTCATATCCATGAGCACCAGATCAAAGGATATCTGCTTGACCTTTTCAACAGCAGTACTCCCGTCATCTGCCAGATCAACCGCATATCCCCAGTCCCGGATCAGCGTGTTGAGCATCATGGCATGGGCATTGTCATCATCCACCACCAGTATTTTTTTTGTCATTTCTGATTTTTCCTTTCAAGCTGCCGGCAGACTGATTGTAAAACAACTGCCTTGCCCCACAGTGCTTTTAACATGAATCTGCCCGGACAGATTTTCTATGATCCGGTAAACAATGGCAAGTCCCAGCCCGGTTCCCGATGAACGGGTGGTAAAATACGGATCAAAAATCAAATCCCGGGTTTCAGGGTCCATACCGCAGCCATTGTCCTCAACCTGTATTTTAATCCAGTTCTCCTGGCGGGCATCACTGACCCGGACAGACAGTTTCCCGCCGGATTCCATGGCCTGAATGGCATTGATATATAAATTGAGAAGCACCTGGTTCATCCGGCCTTCATCGGTATACACAGACGTTTTCTGCGTATCGATGACCACGGAAGATTCAATCTGCTTTTGATCCATATCATATTGGACCAGTTTCAGAGAATGATGGATCATCTGTTGAATATCAACCTGTTTTTTCTCCAGGGCCATGGGCTTTGCAAATTCCAGAAGCTGGGTAACGGATGTGTTTATGCGATCCACTTCGTTCACCATGATCCGGGCCGTCTGCCTGTCTGTTTCATTGTCCGGATACCGTTTTCCAAAATAAGTGGCAAATCCCTTGATGGAACTCAACGGATTGCGAATCTCATGGGCAACGCCTGCGGCAAGCTTTCCGATGGCTGCAAGACGCTTGTTGGTTTCCACCTTCATCTTCAGATCTTTTATCTGGGTTAAATCCTTGAAAAGAAATAAAAACCCGGAAATCAGATTCTGATCATCCATGACAGGCGATGCAGTGATATCCAGCAGAACGGTTTTTTTGTCCCCCAGTTCAAAAACCATCTCCCGGCTGATCATCTGCCCGCTCGAGGCGATCTCCTCCATCAGCTCAAACCATTGTGAAAATGAGCGTTGCCGGTCATTGCCGAAAATCTGTTCTGCTGCCTGATTCATGGATGTGATCCCATGATCTGCATCAAACGTGATCAAGCCGGAGGGCATATGATGAATCACATTGTCTGAAAATGCCTTGATCTGCTTTAAAGAGGCTTTTGTCCCCCGGTATGCCTGAAACGCGAGCAGTGCAACAATGCCGGCACACCCGAGAATAAAAAAGAATACCCCCCTGACAATGGTCTGCCGGACCATCATGATCCGTGCTGCTTTTTCTTTTTCCATGGACAAGCCTGCAAAGATATAATGCTCGGTCTTGTCGGAAACGGTCTCATCCATCCTGCCGGTATAAGCCTGACTCCAATCCTCTTTTCCTTTGTGGTCAAGGGGCTTTGGCAGTTCGTCTCCCATCTCCGGCAAAGGCTTCGGGCGCATATGCCGGTGCATGCCGCCTTTATACCCGGAAGACCGGACAGGGACAAAGCGTTTATACACCTCAAATACCTGATCTGCGGTTTGTAAATTTCGAACCCGGTGAAA
Organism: Pseudomonadota bacterium; assembly: GCA_018821535.1. Taxonomy (GTDB): domain Bacteria; phylum Desulfobacterota; class Desulfobacteria; order Desulfobacterales; family Desulfobacteraceae; genus Desulfobacula. The sequence goes on from JAHJLV010000037.1 coordinate 211,204, forward strand.
TATCCGGGTGATATCTTCATCCATATCAAAGGTTTTGGGCATATCCTCAAATATCTGCCCCACCAGGGAGGCATCAGAATGGGCCAGAATCCGCCCGTCTTTTGCGGCAATCATCAGATACACCACTTCGGGCTGCAAGGATGTCTCATACAGCATGGTCTGAATCCGTTTCGCCCCCCAGCGCATGGTAAACAGTCCGGTCCGGGTGCCTGCCTCAAATGTCCGGATCAAAAAAGTCCCTTTTTCAATCAAGCGCTGGGAAAAAAACTCTTTCTGCCGTTCAAGACGATCCAGTGTCATTAACGTAAAAATCGGCAGCAGTATCAATAAAATACCTGCCAGAAGCAGAGGGGAAATCCTGGGAAATATTTTTTTTTTCATTTGTTATCCTTTAATTACCATACTCACAACAAACTTAACTATTGAAACTATTGAAACTAAGCAAGAATGGTACCAGTTACCTTCTGTCTGCCAATCAACGCGGATCTGAACATCCATCCCCCCAAAACAACAAAAAAACGATTCGTCAAAACGGGTATTTTATAACCATATGAATATATCAATATGGGTAAAAAGTAAACACCAACACAGTCCACCTTTTCTGATTTTATACCACCAATTTAAAAAAAATGTATTAATTCAATTTGTTATATAAAAAATCCCTCACATGGCACGCCCTTTGCTACTCATATTGGCAACCGAAGCATTGACAACAAAGAAAAGGATAAAGCATCCTTCATCAAAAAACAAACCAAGGAGAATATCATGAAAAAATCACTTATTATCACCAGCACACTGCTCATCGTCGCTTTAATGACTGTCACCGCTTTTGCCTGGGGACCGGGACAGGGCAAGGGCAATTTTAGAGATTGCCCAAGATTTGACAACCAGAATAATCCAGGCCTGGATAATCTGACACAGGAACAAAAAGACGGTTTAAATGCGCTTCATCAGAAATTTATTGATGAAACCTATGAAATCCGGTCTGCAAAAATGACTGCCCGCGAACAGTTAAGAATGCTCATGGCAACATCTGCCCCGGACAAGGCAAAACTCAATAAATTGTCCAGCCAGATTACGGACCTGCAACAGCAGCTCATGGATAAACGAATTGATTTCACACTGGAAGCAAAAAAAATAGCACCTGACTTCGAATTTTCCCAGGGTGGCGGAAAATGGCAGAACAAAGGCAGACATTCTGGACGGAGTGGAAACGATTGCTACCGTTACAATAATTAAACCAGATCTGAACTGTAAACAGGCGCTGTAACAAAACCCGGCCCATCCTGATGGATGGGCCGGGTTTTGTGTTTATTCTTCCAGCCGAAGGGTATTGACCAGTGTGCCGATTTTCTCAATTTTTGTTTCCAGCACATCCCCGGGCTGAAGAAAAACCGGCGGATTCCGGGTATATCCGACACCGCTTGGTGTTCCGGTCAAAATAAGGGTTCCGGGCAGCAGGGTAACCGAATCAGACAGATATTCAATAATCTGCCCGACTGAAAAAATCATATCACTGGTATGACTTTTCTGCATGGTTTGACCATTTAGAACACACTCAATATCCAGCGCATTGGGATTGTCAATTTCATCCGGGGTCACAATCCATGGGCCCAGGGGGCAGAATGTATCAAAACCCTTTGCCTTTATCCACTGGTTTCCCCCGGCATGCTTCTGCCATCTTCTGGCTGAAATGTCATTGGCGCATGTGTACCCCAGAATATACTCCGCAGCACGGTCAGCCGGCACATTTTTAGCCGCTTTTTTGATGACCACACAAAGCTCTGCCTCATAATCCACTTCAGGAATCTTTGCACACGACAACGGAATCAGAACATCATCCATGTGACCTGTGACCGCTGCCGGGTTTTTCATGAACACCACCGGATACTTGGGCAGGTCAAACCCGATTTCCCTGGCATGCAGCCTGTAATTTAATCCAATACAGAAAATTGCAGCAGGAAACACCGGGGCCATTATTTTTTTAACACTTTTTCTTTTCCCGGTATCTGCAAATTTACCAAACAGATCTCCTTCAATCACACTTGCCGTGTGATCTTTAAAATCACACCCTGAATACACCCTGCCATCATCACTTTCAAATTTAATTATCCGCATGTTTATTTTCCCCTGATATTCCGATATACAATAGACACGATTTAACGGGATACGTCATCGTTGTTTTTAAAAGTATTAAACAAAAAAATCAAGGCGGCTGACCGCAAATATGAATTTACAGACTCTGTATTTTAATCTTTCTGCCAGAAAGGCCAATCTCATTCTCCTGATCCTGGCATCACAGAACATCCAGGGGCAGACGCAAAAAAATGAGGGCAGATTCGATATTCTTGTGGAGGAGAATCAAATTGCGGCTGCACTTGATGCCGTGCATCAATATGATACGGAAAACAGATTTACAAGACTGCGCCATCAAATTCAGAATGTTCCGGTCTCTTCTTTTTTTTCTCCTGCCGCCTTTATTATCATGGGCATTGTGTGCGCCGTTCATGCAGCTGCCAGATACTACGGAACCCATGAAAGTCTGGTGCTTGAATATGGGGCCTCTGCCCTTTATATACTTCAGGGAGAACATTACCGGGCCATTACTGCACTTTTTTTCCACGCAGATGTTCAGCATCTGCTGGGTAACATGGCAGGACTATTGATTTTTGGCGCACCTGTCATACGGATTCTGGGATATGGCACAGGGCCGTTTGCACTTTTGGTCTGCGGTGCTGCCGGAAATCTGATGAATGCCCATCTTTACAGGACTGCCCACCTGTCCATTGGCGCGTCCACCAGCATCATGGCCGGAGCAGGTCTTTTGTGCGCCTTTCAGGCATTGCAGAAAAAAGGATGGTTCTCGCCGAGCATGCTGACACCTGTTTTTGCAGGCGCCATCCTCATGGCATTGCTCAGTCAGGGAGAAAACACCGATGTATGGGCACATGTTTTCGGCTTTGTGTGCGGACTGTTCACAGGGCTTGTTTTTTTTCCGCTGGACACAATCATCCGGCACCCCTTAAAACAGCCTGTCATGCTTTTCATAACCATTGTTCTGATCATCTTGTCTGTCTTTTAAGTATGGTCTGTCTTTTAAATATGGATGGTGCCGGAAAACACCTGTCTTGCCGGTCCGGTTTTAAATACATGACCGGTTGTTTTATCCCAAAAAAGCTCAAGATCTCCCCCATCCAGATGAATCAGGGCATGATCTTTCACCCTTCCTGTCAGGCAGGCAGCCACAAGAACTGCGCAGGCGCCGGTTCCACAGGCAAGTGTCATGCCGGCTCCCCTTTCCCAGACCCGCATTTTTAATTCAGTGTCGCTGATCACCTGCACAAATTCCACATTGGTTTTTTCAGGAAACCGTTCATGGGTCTCAATTTCAGGCCCGACCTGTTCCAGATTAACACTACTTAAATCCTCCACAAAAATAACCGCATGGGGATTGCCCATAGAAACTGCTGTTATTGTATATTCTGTGCCCTTGACCCGTAGAATATGCTCCACTGAGGTGTCCTGCTCACTTTTAAACGGAATGTCACGGCATTTTAACACCGGCTTTCCCATATCCACCCGGACCGATACCACCTGATCCGTCTCATCAATGATCACTTCCGGAATCATCAGGCCTGCAAGTGTTTCAACCCGGATCTGTTTTCTGGAAACCAGTTTGTTTTCATACATGTATTTTGCCAGACACCGGATCCCATTGCCGCACATCTGGGCCTGGGACCCGTCAGAATTATAAATATGGAATGTCATGTCTGATTGCGCAGAATTGAGCATCAGAAGAATCCCGTCCGCACCAATGCCAAACCGTCTGGAACACAGTTTTTTTGCCAGCTGCGGATATGGCGTATGTGCTTGAATGCTGCCGTCCCGGTCATCCAGCAGCACAAAATCATTGCCAATACCTTCCATTTTGACAAATTCTATTTCCATATATGTCCCCCCTATGACCTGCAATATCCAAGATTGTTGAGAATATCCTGTCCAATGGCTGTCACCTGCCACTGCCGGATATTTTCAATCTGCGACAGTGCCGGAAGCGTTGTCGGATTTTGAACGGCAATCACCGAAATCATCGTATTATTCAACAGAAAACCCGGTTCAATGCCCAGAGACATGCTCAGCTTTTCCCGCATCTTTTTTAATTGCTCAGTCCGTTCTTTGACCCCCAGATCCGGTTTTGACCTGCGTGTTTTCGGGTATGAGGGCAATTGACCATGGCTCAGATTGACTGCGGACACAATGGCATCCACACAGGCCTGCCCATACATCTGGGCCTGTTTCGGACTTAAAAGTCTGGATTTCACCATCTGTTCAACCGTTTCCGGCCGCTTTGCAGCCAGGTCTGCCACAGTCTGACTGGACAGGATCATGAACAGGGGTTTGTCTTTTTTCCGGGCAATGTCAAGCCGCACCTGTAAAAGGTTTTCCAGGGCAGCCAGGGCACGGTTATCCATTTTTCCTGCACCCTTGAATTTCAAAAACAAGGGTGCAGTATGATTATTTTCATACCGGACTTTTGACTGAATTTCAAATTCCTCATCAGCCCAGGATAATCTTGCACAGTCTGAGAGCCTTTTATGAATAATATCATGCAGCCGGATCAGATATGTCACATCCCCCACGGAATATTCAATCATATCTTTTTTCAAAGGACGCGCAGACCAGTCCTCTTTCTGAAAACGTTTGTCCAGATCCACGTCAAAATATTTTTTGATCAGCGCACCCAATCCTCGTTCCTTGATCCCTAAAAACCTGCAGGCAATTTCGGTATCAAACAGATTTTCCATCCGGACCCCGTAATCCCGGTCAAGGCTTCTGACATCAAAATCTGCCCCGTGAAATATTTTTTTCACATTTGCGCTTTCAAGCACCTGCGTAAAACAGGTCAGATCCTTTATCTTGAAAGGATCAATCAAATAGGCCTGATTCGCAGTCGCAATCTGAATCAGACAGATTTTTTCATTAAAACAATGCATTGAATCCGCTTCCAGATCAACCCCGATAATCGTCTCTTCCAAAAGTGATTCACAGACTGTTTCAAGCTCTTTGTCTGATTCAATAAACTTATAATCCAAAATATTTTCCCTTGATTGTTTGCACTTGTTCTTTTAAAATTCATGTTTTACATTTAACAGGACACCATAACACATAATGGAAAACAAGATGATCAACATAACATTTCCAGACAATAGTATAAAGAGCTTTAACCAAATCCCCACAGGAATGGAGATTGCTGTCAGTATTTCAGAAGGGTTTGCCCGGAACTGCGTGGCCATGAAAATCAATGACCAGCTCAAGGACTTAAGCGCCCAGGTCCAATCCGACTGTGCTGTCAGCTTTATTACCACAAAGGATGAAGAGGGTCTGGATATTCTGCGGCACTCTTCGGCCCATGTCATGGCAGAAGCTGTCCTGCACCTGTATCCGGACGCAAAACTGACCATCGGCCCTGTGGTGGAAGATGGATTCTATTATGATATTGATATGGCCCCGATTTCTGAAGAAGATCTTGTGGCCATTGAAGCCCGGATGAAAGGCATCATTGATGCCAAGACAGAGTTTACCCGAAAAGTGGTATCCAAAAGCCAGGCACTGGAAATTTTTAAAGACAACCCGTTCAAGCTTGAACTGATTAATGAACTGGATGACTCCCAGGAAATCTCCCTGTATCAGAATGGACAGTTTATCGACCTGTGCCGCGGCCCTCACATCCCCCAGACCGGCATGATTAAAGGCTTTAAACTGCTGAAAATCTCCGGCGCCTACTGGCGGGCAGACCAGAGCAGAGAGCAGCTTCAAAGACTTTACGGCATTTCCTTTTTTGATAAAAAACAGCTCAACCAGTACCTGACCCTGATCGAAGAAGCAAAAAAACGGGATCACAGAAAACTGGGGGTCAAGCTGGATCTGTATTCCTTCCATGATGAAGCCCCGGGCATGCCCTTTTTTCACGCCAAAGGCATAGATGTCTGGAATGCCCTTCTGGATTACTGGCGCTATGAACATAAAAAAGCCGGATATGTGGAAACAAAAACCCCGCTCATGCTCAATAAAAAACTGTGGGTACAAAGCGGCCACTGGGAAAATTACAGGGAAAACATGTACACCTCTGTGATTGATGATGAAGAATACGCCATCAAACCCATGAACTGCCCCGGCGGCATGCTGCTGTACAAAACAAAGGCCTATTCCTACAGAGATCTGCCTTTAAAAGCCGGCGAGATCGGGCTGGTTCACAGACATGAACTGTCCGGAGCCCTGTCCGGCCTGTTCCGGGTCCGGGCATTTCACCAGGATGATGCCCATATTTTCATGATGCCCTCCCAGATCGGGGAGCAGGTGCTCAACGTCTTGAACCTTGCCAAAAGAATCTACAGCAGATTCGGCCTGGATTTTCACCTGGAACTGTCCACCCGGCCCAAAAAATCCATCGGGTCAGACCAGCAGTGGGAAGAAGCCACAAACGGCCTTAAAGCTGCTCTGGATCAATATGGTCAGCAATATTTCATCAATGAGGGCGACGGCGCATTCTACGGACCCAAAATTGACATCCACATCAAGGATGCCCTGGGAAGAACCTGGCAATGCGGCACTGTCCAGCTGGACATGTCCCTGCCCGAACGCTTTGATCTGACCTATAAAGGCCAGGACAATGAAAAACACCGTCCCATCATGATCCACCGGGTGATCTACGGGTCCCTGGAACGGTTCTTTGGTATCCTTGTTGAACATTTTGCCGGTAAATTCCCCTTGTGGCTGGCCCCTGTCCAGGTCATCCTTCTGCCCATCAACCAGGATCTGGCAGATCATGCCGAACAGATCAAATCCCAACTGGAATCCTTCAATATCCGATGCGAGGTGGATGCCAGAAGTGAAACCCTGAAAAAGAAAGTCCGGGATGCCCAGCTCAATTACATCCCGCTGATTGTCACCATTGGCGACAAGGAAAAAGAAACTCAGACCCTTTCGGTCAGAACCCTTGACGGCAACGTCAAGATGGGCCTGACCATAGATGACTTCACCCAGCCGGTCCTGCACCACATCAAAGAAAGAACCCTGGATGAAGCTATCTTCTAAATCCGTTTTTTACAGACTGCCGGTCATAAGCCTGTGCATCCTTATTTTCTGGCAGTCTTCCTATCCCGGCATCATCTGAACTCAACCCCGATGGTTATTCCGGCGTTAGCTCGCCTTAAAATTCCTTGCATTATCATTTTAAAAGACGCATATTTATGCGAACTATTCATAGACAAAAATGAGACCAACAGTTATCAACTTCTGCCATTATAGACAATATTGTTCTTTGGACTCATGATCGATGTCTTAATGAAGCAGCTATAAAACCGGGTGTTTTGCATCCAGAGAACTAACCCTGCTTTTATAAAAACAACTAAAAAAAGGAGATCGCTATGAAATGGAAAACAGAGGATGGGGGCTGGAACCCCTACATCGCCGGAGCCCTTTTAGGCATTCTGGCAATTCTTTCAGTACTTGCAACCACCAAATTTATGAGCAAAACCAGCTATCTGGGGGCATCGACTACATTCGTTCGTGCCGCAGGTATTTTGGAACAAACCATTGCTGAAGATCATGTGGCCTCAAACGAATATTACACCAAAACAAAGGTTCTTGTTGACTGGCAGTTTATGCTGGTTATCGGGATTGTCCTGGGTGCTTTTATTTCGTCCATTATGGATAAGAGCTTTCGGCTGGAAGCTGTCCCCCCCATATGGAAGGAGCGATTTGGCACATCGATCGGAAAGCGCGCAATCGGGGCCATTGCGGGTGGAATTATCGCCATGGTCGGCGCCCGCCTTGCCGATGGCTGTCCAAGTGGTCATGGACTGAGCGGGATGATGCAATTGTCGACAAGTTCTTTTGTGGCTTTGGTGATGTTTTTTGGTGTCGGTGTTCTGGTTGCGCGTATCGTTTATGGAAGGAGGGTATCATGAATACAGGTCAATGGTTAGGGCTTGTCACAGGCATATTGTTTGGGTTTTTACTGCAGAAAGGCCGTGTTCTCCGTTTCGAAAAACAAATCGGGGCAATGCTGTTCAAGGACATGACGATATTAAAATTCATGCTTTCGTCAATTCTGGTGGGAATGGCAGGGATACTCCTGCTCTCCAATTTTGATATTATCACCTTGAGTCACAAACCAATGAACCTTGGCGCCATATTGATAGGAGGGGGCCTCTTCGGTGCCGGGTGGGCAATCATGGGCTTTTGTCCCGGCACATCATTAGGTGCTTTGGGAGAAGGACGATGGCATGCTGTATTTGCCATAGCCGGTATGGTGGCAGGGGCAGCACTCTATGCAGAACTGTATCCCTTTTTCAAATCAACCGTACTTGCGTGGAAAGATTTTGGCAAGATCGGATTACAGGATGCCTTGGGTGTCTCATTGTGGGTCATCATTCCCGTATTCTGGGCAGGAACCATTTCCTTATTTTTCTGGTTTGAAAAAAAAGGGCTCTAATTTTCAATGAACTTTTTTAAAAACAAGAATAGATCAGGTTCTGAAAGGCAAATTTATGGATATTTTTTTAAAACAGATAAAAGGGGTTAACTGGGAACTGATCATATTAACAAGCAGCCGGATTCTGCTTGTTCTGTTTTTGACATGGCTGGGCATGGTTATTTTGCGAAAGATATTAACCCAGCTTGAACAACGTCTGCTCAAACAAAGCAAAATGACAGGAGAACCGCCCTCAGAGAGTGAAAAACGGGTGGAAACCATCATTCGCCTGATAAGACAGGCCACCCTTATTGTCCTTTGGGTAACCACAATTCTTGTTATCCTGAAGGAGATGGGTGTTGATGTCGCGCCGATCCTGGCAAGTGCCGGTATTGTTGGACTGGCAATCGGTTTTGGTGCACAGAATCTGGTACGGGATTTTATTGCAGGATTTTTCTTCATCCTTGAAAACCAAGTTCGTGTTGGTGATGTCGCCATAGTAAACGGTACCGGTGGTCTGGTTGAAGGGGTCAATTTCCGCACCATTGTATTGCGGGATCTGGGGGGCGTGGTTCATATTTTCCCGAATGGCACAGTAACAACACTCAGCAATCTGACCAATGACTGGTCTGCTTATGTTTTTGAGATCGGGGTCGCATATAAGGAAAACACCGACAAGGTGATTGAAGTCATGAAGAACGTTGGTTCTGAAATGAAGCAAGATGAAGTATTGGGATTTTTCATGCTTGAAGAACCGGAAATTTTCGGAGTCGATAAATTTGACAGCTCTGCTGTTGTAATTAAAGGCAGGATCAAGACAAAACCCATCCGTCAATGGCTGGTGGGCAGAGAATATTTACGCAGGATCAAATTGGCTTTTGATAATGCCGGAATCGAAATCCCATTTCCGCATCAAACCCTTTATTTTGGCGAAGCGAGCAAACCCATTGAAGTGGCGCTGTTAGAAAAACTGGGAAAAAAGGATATGTCATGAATCTGCTGCGCTATCCAATATTTATTAATCAGATAGCGCAGCAACAAACAGCGTAAATTCTTATACACGTCTTCTTTTCAAACCCGTCAGCCCTAAAACACCCGCACCCAGAAGCCAGAGTGAACCGGGCACCGGCACAGGATCGGCCTGGATATCAATACTGCCGCTCACAGGTCCGAACAGCTGAAACGGCGGGGTTAAATCAACGCCAGCCGGAACCATTCCGGAACCGGAAAGTTCGTTGAGAACAGACCAGAACATCTGACTGGTATTCCCTTCAGATATGGAAAACGTATCAATACTGATGGCATAGCGATCTGCCACTTCCATATCAGGTGTTATAACCATATCATATTCAAACAGGGCATCTGTCAAAGCGTATTGGCCAAACCGGGCATTGATCCGTTCACTGCCTGAATAGGTTTTAACCAGAGTTCCATCACCCAGAAAACCGGATGGATCGATTCCGGCAAAACTGCCCAGTTGAATGTCTGACATGCGCATGGGGACATTTAGAAAATTAAAAACTTTAATATTCACATCAATTGATGCCGTGTACTTCAGCAGCATATCCTCCGGCGACAGATCAAAATTCACATCAATGACAAGATCATTGGTTGTCCATAAAGATACTGCTTCACAATTTTGCGCCACATCCAGCACCAACGTTCCGCTTTGAATATCAAACGAATAGGAATAGGCAGAAACCGAAGATGAAAATCCTGAAACAATTAAAAATAATAAACTGAAGACTACGTTTTTCATGTTAACTCCTCCTGATAAATTATATAAAGAACCCTGTCACCTGAATGGCAAAAACAATACCAGCATGACAGTTAAAATTTAACTATTTGAAATATCAGTGTTTTTTTATTATTTTAGGAAATTGTATCAAACGGTTTCAGGATCTTTTATCAAATATCCCCTAAAACCGAAGGGTTTTTCACACACCCCATGACGACTCAGATGATTTTTTTTAAATTTTGCTTCAGAGAAAATAAATACATCTATCTGAAAACAAAGAATTTTTCAGGCGATTAGGCATTTAAAGAACCAATGTCTGAAAAAGCCTTCGGCACAGATAAGGCGTTTTTGATTGCAGGTCATGATGACCTGTAATCTTCAATCTCAAGATCATATTTTTTCATCAACGCATAAAAATCCGCCCGGTATTTGCCTGCAAATTTGGCTGACTGACTTACGTTTCCTTCTGTCAGACGAAGGAGCTTTCTAATATATTCTTTTTCAAAATCCTTCTTGGCAACTTTCAGCGGTTTTAAAATATCATTACCCATTAATTCACCCGGACTCTGTAAAATCAGCTCTTCTCCAATGACTTCTGAATCACACATGGCCACCGCATACTCAATCACATTTTTAAGTTCCCGGACATTTCCCGGCCAGGCATATTTCAGGATTTTATTCAACCCGGCATCACAAATCCGTTTCACCGGTTTTCGCATGTCAGATGCGTATTTTCTCAAAAAATGATCTGCAAGATGCGGGATACACTCAAGGCGCTGCCTCAAAGGTGGGACATGAATGGGGATAACATGAATCCGGTAATAAAGATCCTGACGAAATCTTCCTGCCGCAATTTCAGACACCAGATCTTTATTGGTTGCAGCGATAATCCGGGTGTCCAGCTTAACAGTCTGGCTGCTTCCCAGAGGGTAATATTCACTTTCCTGGAGCACACGCAATAATTTCACCTGCTTGGTCATGGGAATTTCCGAAACTTCATCAAAGAAAAATGTCCCTTTCTGCGCCTTGGCAAAAAAACCGGGCCTTCTTTTATCCGCTCCTGTAAAAGCGCCTTTCTCATAGCCGAACAATTCACTTTCAAAAAGATTCTCAGGCAATGCGGCACAGTTAACAGCAACAAAAGGTTCATCTTTTCGCAAACTGGCATGATGCACTGATTTGGCAATCAATTCCTTGCCTGTACCGCTCTCCCCGGAAATCAGTATAGTGGAATCTGTGCCAGCAGTCTGTTTCACAAGCTTGAGCACCTCAATCATGGACTGGCTTTTACATATGATATTTTCAAAACCCAACTGGCTTGCCACCATATCCCGCAGATTTTCCACCTCGCGGGACAGACGGCTTTTTTCCATACAGCTTTTTATCTGAAACATCAGCTGTTCATCATCAAAGGGTTTGGCAAGATAGGTATATGCACCCTTTTCCATGGCAGTGACCGCATTCTGGATTGTTCCGTATGCGGTCAGAATAATCACCTGCAGCAGCGGCATCATCTCTTTGAGTTTTTCCATCAGCTCAATGCCGTTACCATCTCCCAGCTTATAGTCAAGAAGGGCCAGGTCAAATGCATTTTCCCGGGCAACACTGAGTGCTTCTTTCACACTGGCTGCCATCAATACGTCATAGCCACCGGCCTCAAGTCGCATTTCAAGCACTGTCAGAATAGAAGGATCATCATCAACCACTAAAATTTTATTCATTTAATGATCCCTTTACTCTCACCTTTAGAATTTAAATCCACTTCTTTTAGCTGGTTGATCTGATCTTTGAGCCGGGCAATATATTTTTTTAATTTCACCTGTTCTTCCAGTAAAGCCTGAATCTTATTCTGACGGGTTTCCATTATTTTCTTGCCTTTCAGGATATCCTGCTGGCTTGAACTGACTTTTTGAGCCAGATCACAACTGCCTTTAAGGCTTGAAAAAATTAAAACAGAATTATATTCAAAAATCTTCTCATCGGGATTTTCATCCACCAGCTCAAAACATACCATGGCTTTTTCATAATTCTGATCCATATTATCAGGATGTCCGTGCAGCAGGGCCTTTTGAAAGATTGCCACCTGCTTTAGTTCCACAGGAAGCGCATCATACGCCTTTGAATTTTCCTCAAATGCTTTCTCAAAATCGCCTTTCACCGCATGATCCCTTGCTCTGTCCAAAAAAAATATACCTGCCTCACCTTTATTGCTCTCAATGGATACCTTCGGGTAGTATTCATACTGACATCCTGTTAACAGCCAGATGAATATCAGACAACAGGCAGGGTAAAAGAAACCTTTGTTCCTTTGGATATTTGACTTTCTGCCCATATTTCTCCTTTATGCGCATTTATGATGTGCTTTGATATGGCAAGACCTAAGCCCGTACCTCTCAATGTTTCATTTCCTGTATCAATGCGTTTGAATTTTTCAAAAATACTTTCCAGATCTTTTTCATCAATTCCTCGACCGTTATCAATTACAGATACCACAATTTTTTCATTTTCCGGTGCCGCCTTGACTTCAACAATGATATTGCCTTTTTCCGGTGTATATTTCAAGGCATTGGACACCAGATTATTCATCACCTCTTCCATCCGCTTTTCATCCAGCCGGGTTTTCGGAATCATTTTTTCAGCCTCAAAAACAAGATCGATTTCTTTGGTCTGTGCCACAGGCCTGAATTTGGCCAGAGCTTTTTCAATCACTTCAACAATATCTGAGTGTGAAAACTGCCATTCCATTTTATACACTTCCATTTTTGATAAATCCAAAATTTTTTCAATGGACGCTATCAGTCGATCACACTCTGTCAGTATCAGTTGGGACAACTCTTTTTCTTTTTCAGGATCTGCCTTTAAAAGCTGCATATTCAGCATATTCGACGCAGCTTTTATAGAGGTAATCGGTGTTCTCAGTTCATGGGAAAAATGGCTGATAAAATCTGTTTTCATGACTTCCAGTTCTTTTAAACGGCTGCACATCACATTAAAATGCCGGGTCAATTCCTCTATCTCTTTCGGGGCCGATTGAATGGACGGAATATGATTAAACTGACCCCTGGAAATCTCCCGGGTCTTTTTTTCCAGCAAAAATATAGCACCTGTGATCGCTTTTGTATTTGTAATTGAAATCAGCACCCCAAGACCAAGTGCAATAAGGCTTATCGTCACTGTCAGTTTTATTGACTGATCAATCATTAAACTGGACAAGAGCAGTTTTTTCATTTTTACTTCATTTTTCATTTCAATGATCCTGTCAAGCTTCCCATCGATCTGACTGGCTATCTGATTTCTTTTTGAAAAAAAAGAGGCTGAATCATAGTCTTTTGAACCTGCATTAATAAAACCGACTTCCTGGGCAAAAAGTGCCGCATAGCGATTGAACAATTGCTGAATATCATTGGCCTCTTTTACAGTTTCTTCAGAACTTAGAATCGTCTGCAATGCAACCAGCGCATGCCTAAATTCATCTTCCAGTTCACCGTATTTTTTATAATAATCGATATCTTTTGAGATAATATATTTTTTTTCAAAAACAACCATGGACAACATAAACGAGGACAGGTTCTCACAATAGCTGATACTCCTGGTATCGATCTGAACGATATCCTGCGTGAGTTTCTGTATGACATCCAGCTTGTAAATGACATATGCGCTGACCAGAATCAGAAAACCAAGCATAACCATGTTCCCGATAACAAGACGTTTGAATATGGTTGGTCTCATTTTTTTATCTCCGGGATTTTTTTCGAATATTATATTTAACCGTCAGCATATTTTTTTTACCCCTTTTAGAATTGTCCCCGGACCATTGTCAAGAGCAAATACCAAACTCAACAAATATCAAACAGGAAAAAATACAAATAAAAAATAGATGCCAAAATGGTTTCAATTCAAACGGAAAAATGATAATTTCCAGCAATCTTCTGATATGAAAATAAGGAGCAGCTTATGCATCGCGTCATGATACATCCGGCATCTTACGATACCTGCCGCAAATCTGTGGATCAGGCATTTGAACTTTTTCCCCAGACCATTGCGCAAAAAAAAGTCCTCATCAAACCCAATGTTTTACGGACATCCCGCACAGATGAACATATCGTGACTCACCCCGCATTACTCCGGGCGGTTGTTGAAAAAATAGAAGAATTGTCCCCGGCTCAGATCATTGTCGGAGATAATCCGGGACTGTTTAATTATGGTGATAATGAAGCTGCTTTCAGACAAACCGGTCTCATGGAAGCGGCCAAAGGGTATTATAAAAATCTTGGCAATGAAATGACAGCTGTTAAATTCCATAGAGATTTCATGGCGCAAGTCGGGGTCTCCACAGATATTCTGGAAGCAGACATTGTGATCAGCCTGCCCAAATTTAAAACCCACGGGCTTACAATTATCACCGGCGCAATTAAAAACAGCTACGGGATATTGCCGGGTGCTCAAAAAGCCCGTCTCCATCAGATAGCCGGAAGCCCTGAACGATTCCATGAGCTGGTGGTGCACGTCTTTTGTCTGAGAATCCCGGATCTTTTTATTATGGATGCTGTCATCGGTATGGAAGGCAATGGGCCGGCCTCTCCGGATTTAAGAGATATCGGGCTGATCCTGGCTGCTGACAATGCAGTGGCCATGGACAGTGTAATGGCAAGGATGATGGGACTTGATCCGAAAAACTTAAGATTTCTTCAAAAAGCAAAAGAACTTGGACTGGGGGATTTTGATGAAAAAAGGATACAGACGACAGACAAAATAAAAGTCATCCCGAATTTCAAACTTCCGCCTCTGAGCGGAAAATCCATCATGGATAACCCGCAGATCCAGGATTTTATGAACCAGCGGGCCAGTGTGATCCCAAGACCTGACCCCCAGCTTTGCACTGCCTGCGGTGATTGCATCGAACATTGTCCGGTAGGCGCACTTGAAATGGGCATCGAGATTCCCGAAGCAGACATGAGCAAATGTATCACCTGCTTTTGCTGCCAGGAAATCTGCCCTGAAAAAGCCATGATTTTAATCTGAAATTAAAGGAATTTTTTATCAATGAATGATGCCTTCTGTCACCTGCTCCGTGTTCGATATGCCGAATGCGATGCGCAAAAAGTTGTTTTTAACGCAAAATATGCTGAATATGTGGATATTGCCGCAACAGAATTCATGCGGGCCATCTGGGGAAGCTATAACGATCTTCTGGCCAGCGGAGTGGACAACCAGGTGGTTAAACTGACGATTTCATGGAAAGCCCCTGCCCGGTTTGATGATGTTCTTGCCATCCGGGTAAAACCTTTTGAAACCGGTTCATCCTCCTACACCCTTCAACTTGATTTCTATAATTTTGAAACCATAAAACACCTGGCTTCTGCTCAGATCGTTTATGTGATGGTCAGCACAGGAACCCATAAAAAGATGATTATCCCCGACCATATGCGAAAAGCATTTGAAGCCGGCGCCCCCGGAATAATGACAGATCATGCCGGAGTCGGGGTAAAGACAGATATTGAACCCGCTTCATATCAATAAGAGAAGTGCCGTTTCTTTTAATCCAATTATTAACCCATTTTCAAAAGGAGTCCCCATGAACCTTGACATTCAAAAACTGATAGACACTGCTACACTCTGGGTGAGCGAATACGCCTTTAAAATTCTTGCTGCTGTTCTTATTCTCATCATCGGGAAATGGCTGGCCGGCAAGATTTCAAACCTTGTTTCAAAACTGCTTGAAAAAAACAAGGTGGACATCACACTGGTTAAATTCTTTGACAATATTATTTATTATACCCTGATGATCGCAGTTATTATCGCGGCAGCGGGACAATTGGGAATTAACACCACATCCTTTCTGACGGTTGTCGGTGCTGCAGGTCTTGCCATTGGTCTTGCCCTTAAAGACTCTCTTTCCAATTTTGCATCCGGTGTCATGCTGATCATGTTCCGCCCGTTCAGAGTCGGTGACTTTGTCAGCGCAGGCGGTGCCACCGGAAAAGTTGTCAGTATTTCCCTTTTTAACACCATTTTGAATACCCCGGACAATCAACGGGTTATTGTGCCCAATTCAGCCATTACCGCTGCTGTTATCACCAATGTTACTGCAAATGATACCCGCAGAGTGGATCTGGTTATCAGCATCAGCTATGATGATGACATCAGAAAAGCCAAACAGATTCTGAGTACTATTATAAATGAAGACAAAAGAACACTGGATGACCCTGCCCCCACTGTGGCTGTCATGGCGCTTGCAGACAGCAGTGTGAACTTTGCCGTCAGACCCTGGGTAAAAACTGCTGAATACTGGGACGTTTATTTTGATCTGACTGAAAAAATAAAGCTCGCATTTGATAAAGAAGGCATCACCATTCCCTATCCGCAGACAGATGTGCATATTTTTAATCAAACGGCGGAATAACGCTGTAACCCGGGAATCATAACCAATGGAAGATATCCCTAAAATTTTTCAAACCAGACCGGTTGTTTCTGACAAACCTGGCCAGGGTTTATATGACAAAAAAAAAGAAAAAAGGAAAAAAACCTGGCAGGGAGCAAAAAAACACTTTGATGAACTGACTCAGATCGTGGAGGAGACGCACAGGGAGCTGGAAATAAACAATTCCCCGTTCAGACTGTGCGTCTACCAGGAAGAGGAGGATATTTTCATTGATATTGTCACCATTGATGATTCAGGCAAAATCAGTCAGGTTTTCAAACATGATATTTCGCATGTTGAGCTTGAAGCCCTGGTTCATCAGATCAAAAGCGGCAGGGGTCTGATCCTGGATGCCGACGCATAATTCTGGCCGTGTCTGCAGGGAAATACAAAAAAAAACACATTGCAAACCAGGGCAAACCAAAAGATAATAAGACATTTTATACAGATACGGAGAAGACCAAATGACCCAAAAAGCCTTTCAGGACTACTACCCGGATGGATTCAGCCATTGCTACGGATGCGGACGTCTCAATGATAAAGGTCTGAAGATTAAAAGCTACTGGGACGGTGAACAAAGCGTTGCCAGGTTCACCCCCGAAAATCACCATATTGCCATCCCAGGATTTGTCTATGGCGGCCTGATTGCCTCACTGATAGACTGTCACTGCGTGGGAACCGCTGCTGCGGCAAGCTGCAGAAATCAGGGTATTGATATCGGCCGTCAACCAGGTTTACGGTTTGTCACAGCCTCGTTAAAGGTGGATTATCTTGCACCGACACCTCTGGGAACCGAACTTGAAGTCCGGGCCACCGTACTGGAAGTCAAAGAAAAAAAAGTGGTTGTGGAAGCCAAAGTCATGGCAGGAACTTTGCTGTGCGCCACAGGACATGTTGTGGCAGTCCGCCTGCCTGGAAACATGATCCTTTAATTTATTTTTCAGGGTGTTTAAATACAGATATAAAGGACAAAAAAATGGAAAACCGGAAAACAGTTATTTTTGCATTCAGAGCAGATCCCATGTGTTTTATCCATGTGCTTCTCAACGGGATTGACCTGAACGAAAAAGGAATGGAAGGACTGATCGTCATGGAAGGAGAAGCTGTCACCCTTGTTCCCCGGATGGCAGAACAAGGTCATGCCCTGTCTTTGCTGTATAAAAAAGCCAAAGATCTGGGAATTTTATATGGTGCGTGCAAGGCCTGCTCTGCAAAACTCAAGGTGGACAAAGAAATTGAAAAACTGGGAATCCCGCTTGTCGGTGAGATGTCCGGTCATCCATCCATGGGTGGATTTATCGATAAGGGATACCGGATCATAACCTTTTAATAAATTGTGCATAGCGTTGTGCAGATACTTCGGGCATTTCAATCATGGGCACGTGACCGCAGTCCTTGATAATTAAGGTCTGAAGATTTTTAATGTGCCTGGAATACACGTCCACACTGGATACATTTAAAATCCGGTCCTTATCTCCCCATATCACCAGAACCGGCATGGCCAGGTTCTCAAGTATATTGACCTGAAACTCAGGGTCTGTCATTGTCTGATGCGCTGTCATGGATTGAAATATCTTCTGGTAAAAGGCATTGTTTTTAATATGTTTTTCTGCCATGACGTTATCCACAGGCCAGGGGATAAAAGGCTGCCTGTATAATGCATAGGTTTTTAAATTTTCCCAGTCTGCCTTTGTTTTAACATCAAAGGGGTTATCTCCTTTCTGCAACGCATCATAAAAATCTCCGGGAACAGGCGGGGTAACCCCTGCTGAATTGAACAATCCCAAACTGATCACCCGGTCTGGATGCGCCGTAGCATACAGTTTTGAAACCAGCCCTCCCAGAGAATTTCCGGCCAGGTGAAATTTTTCAAGTTTCAGGGCATCAATCACATCTGATATCCCATGACTTAACGACAGGGGGTCATAGGATGACAGATGATTTTCAATATTATCGCCATGTCCCGGAAGATCCAGTGCAATAACATGATAATTTTCCGGAAGATATCGGATAAACCGTATCCAGTCTGTCTTGTCAGATGAAAACCCGTGCAGAAGAATGACGGCAGACCCCTGCCCTTTTCTTTCCAGATATTTGACATCCCCGGCATTTACCTTTACCGTGCTGACACGAATGTCAGAGCGCTTCATTTCAAGGCTGAACAGAACAGCGCTGATATTCTCCTGAATACTGCTGCATCCTTGTAAAAATACCATCACTGATAATGTTAATACAATAAATATGGTTTTCATCGTTGCCATCCATGAATGATTAGAATTCTGAAAAATCATACCCTGTTCCTGGTATTCAGACAAGAAAATATTGGGTTACATTCCGGATGCAACCTGATATGGTATTCAAAATTTAACCGCATCCGAAAGACAGAGACGCATGAATACACTTTTAAAATCCATTATCTATTCCCGTTTTTTTATCCACTTTGCCTATTATTTCATCCGGTTATACAGTGCTACCTTCAGACTGAAAATTGTCAATGAAGATCAATGGAAAAGCCTTGTAGAATCAGGGAAAACCGTACTGCTGTGCGCCTGGCATCAGCAGTTTTTCTCTGTTATCCGTCATTTTAAAACCTATTCAAAATACAATCCCGGCCTGATGATCAGCAAAAGCCGTGACGGCGAACTGATTGCAGGCGTGGCAAATAAAACCGGCTGGCATACGGCCAGAGGCTCTTCTTCCCGGGGCGGCAGACAGGCCCTGACACAAATGATCAGACATTTGAACATCCATGGACTGGGCGCCCATCTCATTGACGGCCCCACAGGCCCCATGGGCGTTGTCAAGGCCGGTGCCGTCAAAATCGCCCAGGAAACAGGCGCAGCAGTTGTTCCGTTTTACACGTACTCCGAAAATGCCTGGTTTTTTAATTCCTGGGACAGATTCATGCTGCCAAGACCGTTTTCAACTGTTCATCTGACCTTTGGTGATGAACTTTATTTTGAGAAAGAGGGTTCGCTGGAAGGATTTGAAGCCCAGAGAAAACACCTGGAAAACCTCATGCTGCCTTATCTGCATCATAAAAGATAAAAAAAAGCGCCCGCAGGATGTCCTGAACCCGGGGCGCTTTTTTTGACTATACGTTTTCTTTTTGCTTTTCAGGCAGGGCCTTGAATTTAATCTTATGCGCGATCCGGTCCTCAGGATCAAGAAGATTGAGTTTGACCATTTCAAAACTGTCCACTTCGATCACCACATGGCCTTTTTTATCCACAAGCACAAGATCATAGGTATTGGTTTCATCTCCTGATGCTGTTTTCCGGGTAATACACAGATATTTTTTATTCTTCTCAACCGCTTTATAAAATTTCATGGATTTAATCCGGTACGGCAGCACAGTTCTTGAGGTGGTAAAAAACTCAAGCAGACCGCCGGTCTGGAACATGGCATCCACAATCACGGGGGCTGCCACAAAATCAGGATCTTTCACGCCTTTGAAAAACGCCTTGGTGCTGTGATCTTCCACTGTTGTAATCAGCGTCTGCCCGTCAAAGGAATTAATATCCACAATGGTTCCAAAAAGCCCGAACATGAACAGTCGTCTGGGATGATAAACCAGGCTGTCGTGATCGCCTTCATAGGAAACCGGCACAAATTCCGGAATCTGAATCTGTTTGGATTTCAACGGGTTTTGGGCAAATGTATAACTGCCTTCATAATGCAGCTTGGGATCTCCCACAACCAAACCCTGGGGATTTCTGAACAAAGAACGGATCGTGCAGTCCACCTGGCCGTCTGTTTTAGCCGTGCCCGAAACCAGCAATTCTTTTGGCCGTCCTTTGAGCAGTTTGATTCCATAGGGAATCTGGAATGAACTGACTTCCACCAGATGCTGTGACGCCTGTTGTTCTCCTGCAAGGACCATTGCCATTTCCGCCATGGTCTCAAGTCCGGTTGAACCCAGGAACAAGGGCACATCATCCATGGTATGATCATGAAGGAAAACATCGCGCTCAATGTCCAGAACCCTTGAATAGGTCATGCTGTTTTGGGTTTTTTCCACAGGTGTGTCCAGGAACGGAAATTTTGCTTTTTCAGGATCTCCCAGAAGGCCATCCCTGTCAAAGGAATAATCCAGCCCGGAAAAGACCATCTCGGATTCTGTTTTATCCAGAAGATCTGCCATGAAAAATTTAACCCCCTGATCCATGGGAAGAAACTGAATTCCTCTTTCTTCCAGCACCATTTTCACTGTTGGATTGGTCGCCATTCCCACTCCGTCCCAGGCTGTCCAGGCATAGACCTTATAGGTCCGTTCCGGATGAAGCTGTTTTTGACGGAACAAGGCTTTGCCGAGAAAATCATTGGCAGCCGTATAATCCACCTGACCTTCATTGCCAAACCGGGCTGTAACCGAAGAAAAGGTGAAAAAATATTTATATTCCCTGTTTTCAAACGCCTTGAGCAGATTTCGCATGCCCTTGACCTTCACATCCACCACCAGCTCAAATGACCAGAGTTCCTTTTTGGGAATGAACTGACTCATTTCCATCCCAGCGGCGTGAAAAACACCGTCAATTCTGTCATATTTGTCCACGGCCGCCTGCACTGCTGCAGCATCTGTGACATCCACACAATTATATTCAACATTCACTCCCAAAGACTGCAAATATTCAATATTGTCTATGGATTGCCTGACCCGCATCAGACGGTCCAGGGCACGCTTGATTTCAACCGGCTTCACCTTTGGCATATCTTCTTTCAACATGGCCATCAGCTCTGCTGCGGTAGATGTTTTATTTAAAAGTCTGGGATCTGTGCTGTAAATATCATTGATATCCAGAATCACCAGGTGGGTTTTATATTGCTGCACCACCTGTTTGATGATCTCATAGGTAATGCCGCCGGCGCCCCCGGTCACCAGCAGGGTATCGCCTTTTGTAATCACCTGTTGGGTCCTGTCTGCGATGGAAGGTGCCATTGAAATGACATACCGTTTTTTATCTTTGTACCCCACTTCCACCCGGCTGTCCTGGCTCAGCAGTTCCTTGATAAAGGTATCAACGATATTACTAATCGTCTTTTGGTCGATATTCTTTTTGGGCTTTTTATGGGAAAAATCCACCACCTTGACCCTGGCATCGGCCAGTTCTTTTCTGGCAGTTTTCAAAAGCCCGCAAAGACCTGCAAACATGGGATGAATATCACCGCAGTCTTCCATGTACGGAAACACCACTGAATCAAAGGTAATGGCACCGATGACAGTTTCTTTTTGATTCAAGGATTCAAACAGGCTCTTGATCATGACAAAAAAGGATTTGATCGTGGTGTTCAACGCCGGATCAGAATATCCTGACAGCCCATCTGTATCAAAATAATAATCCAGCGGCGCCAGATGGATAAACCCGTTTATTTCAGGATGGGTTTTCTTAAATTCCTCCACCTGTTTTTCAGTGGCCTTCACATCCGTAAGATCAAATTTTACATCTGCCCCTTTTGGCCCGATAGTGATGACCTGGCCTTTTTTGTGCTTGATCTTTTTGATCACCTCTTTTGCAAATCCATGGCTGTCCAGGGACACAATGATTGTTTTGCCTTTAAAATCCGTTTTGTCGGATTCGGGCAGCTGTGTTTCAACTGCCCGAACAATCAGACGCTTAATGGGCGAGGCAGGATCTGGAAATTCATCTGCTGCCTGAACATCAGATGCTTGTGCTGCAAGGATCTGGGCAGGTTCAGGCGCAACCGTCTCAGGCACAATGATCTCAGGAGTCACAGCTTCAGATACATCTGCCTGAGACCGGACGGTCTGGTTCCGGATATAATCTGCCAGCCTGGCAATGGTGTTCAGATCCCGCAATTTTAAATCATCCGGCACACTGAAACCAAAGCTTGCTGATACCTTGGCAAATATCTCCACCTGTTTGACCGTATCAATGCCCAGGTCTGCCTCCAGATCCAGATCATCATCCAGCATATCTGCAGTATAACCGGTCTGCTCGGCAATCACGGCTTTTACTGTGGCATTGATGTCAAGACTTTCAGACACAGGCTGCACCACAGCTGTTTTTGTTTCTGGTACGGGTTCGGCAACAGGCGCCACTGAATCAACCGACGCAACCGGTAAAGATGCCGCAGCATTGGCTGTTACATATTCACCCAGCCGGGCAATGGTGTTCAAATCCCGCAATTTTAAATCATCCGGTACATTGAAACCAAAACTTGCAGCAATTTTGGCAAATATCTCCACCTGTTTGACGGTATCTATTCCCAGGTCTGCTTCCAGATCCAGATCATCATCCAGCATGTCTGCTGTGTAACCGGTCTGCTCTGCAATGACCTCTTTTATGGTTGCAAGTGCGTTTCCAGCAAGCTGGGTAACGGACTGGGCAACTGACTGAATAACAGGCGCTGTCCGAGAATCTGCTGCTGGAACAGCTGCAAAGGCTGCAGGCTGAACCCGGCCGATCTTGTTGTCCACATATTCACCCAGTCGGGCAATGGTATTCAGATCCCGCAATTTCAAATCATCCGGCACACTGAAATCAAATTTTGAGGCAATATTTCCAAATATCTCCACCTGTTTGACCGTATCTATGCCCAGGTCTGCTTCCAGATCCAGATCATCTTCCAGCATGTCTGCGGTATAGCCGGTCTGTTTGGCAATAATGGCCTTAATCGCGTCCATAGCCCCGCCGGAAACCGCAGGTGCTGCCTCAGCACTTGCAGCAGCCGGTGTTTGAACCGCTGCCACAGAGGCTTTGGCCGCGGGTGCCACGGGAACTGCGGGTACAACCGGCGCAGCCGGTGTTTCTACCACCTTTGTTTTTTCAACAACCGGAAGGGCCTGGCCACCAGCCACAGCACACAGCATATTGTCAATCAGCTTTAATTCCGGGTTCTGACTTGAGGTTGCAGCTTTAAGCCAGTTCAGATACTGCACATTGCCCTCCACGGGATTTTCTTCCACCCGCTGAACAAACATGAAGGCAAAATGAGACCCGAATCCTGCAGCCAGGTGCAGACCATATTCAGAATCGATCTTGTCCTGACCTGAAAAATTCAGGTGTTTAAAATTGTCAGGAATCTTTCTTAAATTGGCAATGGGGGGCGCTTTTCTTTTCTGAAGCGCCTTGACCAGCACCACATCCTCGATGGCTGCCCCAAGAGTGTGACCGGTAAGTCCCTTGGTATTGGAAATGCAGATGCGATTCAAATACCCGGAAAAAGCGGTTTCCAAGGCTGTCACTTCTGCGTCTGCACTGCCGCCCCTTGCCGGAGTATAGGTTTCATGGGACATGAACAACAGTTTGTCAGCATAGTCCTCTTTTCTCAAACCGGTCTGTTTTTCCATCTTGGCAATGAATTTTTTCATCTCATTGGCCATGTGCGGGACATCAATATTATAGGTGTGATAGGCAGAATTGGCGATATGCGTGGCAAGCAGTCTGCACTGGCCGTTCATTCCCCGTTGTTTTGCACAGGCCTCTGCCTCTATGACCAGACCCACGGCTCCCGCACCCACAATGGTTCCGTTTCGGTCTTCATCAAAGGGCTTGGCCGCTTCTGACACCCGTTTTTTAATGGTGGCTGCGCCCAGGGCAAGAAAACCAGACCCCACCCACTCGTTCTGATTTTCTGATGTGGCATTTTCACCGCCAATCACAAGCACCCGTTTACAGCGGCCCACCCGGATCCAGTCTTCGGCAATACCAATGGCCAGTGTCGTGGAGGCACAGGCTGAACTGACCAGGGTGTTGGGACCTTTGGCCTTGATGATCTGCGCCAGATGGGCAGATCCCAGAGGACAGTAATTGGACAGAAAATCCCTGTCAAATTTATAGGCTTCAAAATCAGGGCGTTTCCGGGATTTTGCCTTGAAGAACCATTCTGTAATCTGTTCTTTGACATCCAGATCCTTGATTTTTTCCATGAGATAATAATAAATATTCTCGAATTCTTCATAGGGTTTGAGAAACAGTTTCTCATAATAATATTTTTCAAGCTCGGCAATCAGGCTTTCGCTGTTGGGCCACAAGGAGGTGATAATCACCCCTGTTTCTTCCTGCATGTCCACTGGCAGCGCAAATCCGTCCGGGATCACGGCTGTTCCGCCCTTGATTTTTTTATACTGCATGACCAGCGGAATATTGGCATCCTTTAATGCCTCAATGCCTGCGGCAATGCTGATGGCCATGCTCATGTCATACTGTTCTTTAATACCGTATTCATCGGACAGATCAAAATATCCCAATTGCCCTGCCAGATGAATGACATCTTCTGTCCGGGTGATCTGAACAAACCGGGCATTGCCGTCAGGCTGCTTGAACAGTTTGGTGATATTCTTGTTGGTGATTCTCTCCTGGGCTTCAGGCGTCAGCGGATCAATAAAATTTTCACCATTTAAAATGGCATCAAAATTATCATGTGAAAAAACCCGTCTGGCTTTTCCGGGCAAGCCCACTGAGACCCCGGAAATAACAACCTGGTTGGGGTTAAAATCAAACCGCTCCATGGCGTCAATGGCGCTCTCGCGTTTCTGACGCAGGTATTCTTTATACAGAAGATCATCCAGCTTACCCTGATTATCCTGTTTAAACGACTCAAAATCTATTGACATATCCAGTTTTGGCAACTCCTCTTTTGTTTGCATGACCGGCGCGGCCGCCATCATTGCTGATGCAGGCTGTGCCTTGAAAATCGTATTTAATTCCAGAAGGTATTTTCTGCAGGCGTCAAAGGATTTGATTTCTTTTCCAGCCTCCACAGTTACGGCTGTACCATATTCGCCGATATTGATATTTTTGAGCAGATTCACCAGAAGTCTTGCAGGCCCGATTTCAATAAAATGGGTTCTGCCGGATTCATACACCGACTCAATGGATGAAATAAACTCAACCGGAGAAATAATCTGTTTTGCCAGTAGATCTTTTATGTCTTCATGGGAGTGTGGATATGGTTTTGCATTGGTATTGGAGATAATCCTTCCACAGGGTGCATCCTTGAAATTCACTGTATCCAGATAGGTTCTCAACCGGGCAGACGCATCCGCAAGCAAAGGCGTATGGAACGCACCGGTCAGGTTCAGTTTTTTAAAGAACACGGCCTGTTCCGTCAAAAATGCACAGAACTTTTCAATATCATCTGCACCGCCGGACACGCCGGTCTGTTTTTCACTGTTTTTATTGGTGACATAAATATTGGAAATAAAGGATTTGCGGATCAGATGTTCGGTCTCTTTTTCATTCTTAAAGACCACCATGATTTTTCCAGGCACCTTTAAGGTGGATTCAAACATCAGATCAGACCGTTTGATAATCAGGCGCATGGCATCATCAAAAGACAGCATGCCGTTACAGAACAATGCAGTATATTCACCCACACTGTGACCGATAAAATAATCCGGAGAAAATCCTTCCTGTGACAGTCGGCTGTAAATGGCAGCCGAAGAAAGAAAAACTGCTGGCTGGGTATTCTGGGTGGAATGAATGGCCTCGTCTGCGCCAAACATCATATCCAAAAGCGAATACCCTCTTTGCCTCTGGAAAATCTTTTCGCCTCGTTCCATAAGTCGTCTGATATGCTCATCCTTATCAAAAAGATCTTTCATCATGTGGGCACTCTGGGCGCCCTGACCGGATAAAAGTGCGACAATCCGCAGTTTTCGTCCCCTGGCATCTGCTGAATAGGCATGATCAACCAGAACAATATCCTCTTCGGTATGGGCATTGAACTCCACATCAATAATATTATTGCTTTTTTCCAGCACTGCCGGAAGCGTGCCCATGATCATATGACAATGATTTCCGCCAATGCCGTTGACATTTGTTGCAAACCGGAACGGCTGTCCTGCCTTTCGCACGCCAATCCGGGCAGAGGGCTTTAACACCTTGCTGTCATTTAAAACAGAATATTCCGGATCATAATTAAAGTCCGGCAGCAATTTTGAATTGCGGTTCATCAGCATGAGTTTGGCCATGGCAACCGCTGGATTGGCTGCCTTAAAATACCCGAACTGGGGTTTGATATTTCCGCAGCTCATTTCATGATGAAAACATTTTTCCACCACCTGTTTTTCAACCATGTCACCGAAAATATTTGAAAAAGCAAACAGATCCAGATGATTAATGTCTTTTTTACGGATACCGCTTTTATAATAGGTTTCATTTATGGTGGATACAAAGGTGTGCTCGCTGGGTGCCAGCAGATGATCCGGAACGCTGGACCGAACCGCACAGTCATTGATCTCACCGAAAATATCCAGATTATATTCCTTTGCCTTTTTATAGGTGGTCATCAGATGGATGGCCGCACCCTCTCCCATGACATATCCGTCTGCCCGTCTGTCAAAAAAATTGCAATCCCCTTCAGACAGCAGTCCCAGACGTTTAAACGCCATCAGGACACCGGGATACAGGTTGGTATCCACGCCACCTGCCAGAACAAAATCCAGATCCTTGTGCTTCAGGTTCCGGGCGGCATTTTTCATGGCCACCACAGCAGATGCACAGGATGCATCAATCACATAATTGGCCCCGTTCAAACCAAAATAATTGGCAATCCTGCCGGAAATAATATTGGATAACAGTCCCGGTGTTGTGTCTTCATTATTCTCCGGAATTGCTGCCCGGATCGCCTCAACCATTTGGGCGGCAATGGTTTCAAGTTTTGCCGGATCTGATGCGTTGCAGTTTTTAATGGCATTTCCGACAACGTGTTTTCTGACTCTTACGATATTTTTGCTCTGCCGCTCTCCGGGGATGGTTCCAAGAATCACCCCGACTTTGTTTCCCGCCTGAAGCCGGGATAAAAGACCAGAGGTTTCCAAAGCTTCATTGGCTGCTTCCAGACCGAAAATCTGTCCTCTTTCAATATTTTTGACCATCATGGGGGGGATTCTGTATTTCAGATTATTGAATTTATGATCCCTGACCACGCCGGCCTTCACCTTTGGCAGGCGGTAATGGGATGTTTTATCCAGTCTGGCATAGGCATCATTATCAAAATGTTCGACAGGTATATGGGACAACTGGGGTTTGCCTGACTGCAGTTTTTCCCAGAATTCTTCTTTATTCTTTGCGCCGGGCAGAAAAACACCCAGACCTGCCACCACAATCCGGTCATCATTATAATCATATTCAGGATCCGTAAAAATATCCCTGGCAAGTGCCTGGTAGCCTTTTGTCATTTCTTCCACAACAACATGATAATTGATTCCGCCAAATCCATAGGAGGATACAGCCGCCTTTCTGGATGCATTGTTTTTGGGCACCCATTTTTTTTCATCCGCAACAATAAACAGTGAGGTATCTTCCAGATGATGATTTTCAGACAGTTTTTCAAACTGCCCGTTGGGCGGCAGAACCCCTTTTTGTACTGCCAGAAGCGCTTTTAAAAGGCCTGCAGAGCCGGCACACCCTAAAAGATGACCGATCTGGGATTTAATCGAACTGATACCGGCCCCTGAATTCTTATACACTGTCTTCAGGGTTTCAAGTTCCACCTGATCACCGATGGTGGTTGAGGTTCCATGGGCTTCTATAAAACCGATGTCTTCAGGGACAATGCCCGGACGGATATTTTCATAACACCGTTCCAGACTGAAAATCTGTCCTTTTGGATTGGGCGCTGCAATCGCTTTTCCCTTTCCATCGGAACTTGCGCCAATGGCGTTGATAATGCCAAAAATCTTATTATTGTCCCTAAGGGCATCTTTCATGCGTTTCAACACAAAAATGACTGACCCTTCACCCAGAACAAACCCGTCTGCTCTCTGATCAAAGGGATACGATCCGTTTTTGGACAAGGTCCCCATTTTTGCAAACCCGATAAAAGACTCCGGTGCCAGATGCGTATTCACCCCTCCCACAATCACCTGATCATGGTCACCGGATAAAAGTTCACCCACTGCCGCCTCAAGCGCAGTCACCGAGGAGGCACAGGCCGCATCCACAATATAATTGGTTCCCCGGACACCCAGATCTCTTGCCACACGGGAGGCTTCTATGTTCAACAGAATCCCGTGAACCGGATCATACCCCTTGTTTTTGCCTTCAATCCCGTCCTTGACTGCTTCTATGATTTTTTTCTTTTCTTCATCAGTCAGTGTCTGGTATTCTTGGGTTTTTTCCAGCATGGAAACCAGTTCAGGATACCAGTATTTAAAATGCAGCTCATTGCTCAGTTCATTGGACAGACAGGTGGCAATAATCACTGCTGTCCGCTGGGGATCATCACAGACAAGCCGGTTGTCCTCGCCTAAAAGCCCGGCATTTTCAACTGCCTTAAATGCGGTCTGCAATACCATCTGCTGGCTGCGGGAGAGTCGGGCAGCCTTGTCTTTGGCATATCCGAAGCGTTCCCAGTCAAATTCAAAATCCGTGATATGTCCTGCAAGAATGGTATAGGTTTTATCTTCTGCGGTTTTATCCGGATCATAGTATAAGGATCGGTCAAACCGGTCTGCGGGCATTTCACTGATGGAATATTTTTTAGCCAGAATATTTTCCCACACACGTTCCGGATGATCCGCATCCGGCAAGGTACATCCGATTCCCACAACCGCAATTTCATCATTGATTTTATTTTTAGGGCTGGAAAATACCTCAAGGCTGTTAATATGCTTAAATAATTGGGTTTTGGCTTTAAAATACTGATCATGAATTTCTTTGATGGTGACACCCGCATCAAAAAACGCCAGACTGTCGCCCACAAGAAAATTTCCCTTTTCCCGGTGTTCCTCTCCTTCAAACCAGGTATAGTTTTCAGGTCCCGGATTTTTGAAATCCGGCAGAAACCCTTTGGCCCCGATCAGAAGAGAACCGATATTTCTTTTTTCAAAGGCCCGTTTTCTGTCAGACAGACTTTCCTTGTTTTTCAGCATCATGGCTTCAGTTTCCACCATCATCCGGGCAAATCCGGTGGG
This sequence comes from Pseudomonadota bacterium, assembly GCA_018821535.1. Classification (GTDB taxonomy): domain Bacteria; phylum Desulfobacterota; class Desulfobacteria; order Desulfobacterales; family Desulfobacteraceae; genus Desulfobacula. The sequence goes on from JAHJLV010000037.1 coordinate 240,722, forward strand.
TGCGGTTCTGGATGCAAGCCCCAGGGTTTTGCCAATAACCACTGTCCGGTTTTCCTCGATAAGAATTTCCCTGTACTGGGGCTGGATCGCCTTGGTGGATACAATCTCGTCGGCAAACAGATAGGCGGTTCCCACCTGAATCCCTATTTTTGCGCCCCTGGCTGCCAGAAAAGAGGTCATGCCTGAAATAAAAAAGGATGCAAACCGGGTGGAAATCCCACCGGCAAACACCAGATACAGCTTTGACAGATCATATTTCTTATTCATCAGCGTGGCAATGGCAGCTTCCCACAGCACCATGGATGACAGGGCACCCACATGACCGCCTGCCTCACCGCCTTCAAAGATAAACCGTCTGCACCCGCCTTTCAGAGCATTTTCCATCATGGATACAGATGGCGTATGCAGATAGGTTTTGGTTCCGGCTGCCTCAAGCTCGATGGCCTGGGAAGGAATTCCCCCGGCAAACAGCGCATAGGGTACCTTATATTTTTTTACCAATTCCAGATGTTTGTGAACCATGGGGTTAAACGCTTCAATCCCCACAAGCCCTGCACCAAAATTTTTGACCTTGCTTGAACCGTCCTTGAGCATATTTTCTGCAAGGAATTCCGGAAGAGAGCCCACTGCAAAAAACGGCAAAGCGCCTTCTTCCAGTACCCTGTTGGCAAAATCAGAATTATCGGAAATATTGGCCATGGGTCCCTGGATCAACGGATATTTTGTATCCTGATCCCTGGCAAAATCCGATCCGGGTTTAACAGGATCATGGGCATCCACCGCATTGATATATTCACCGGTCGTCTTGAAAAAATCAGAAATGATTTCTTTTACGGATGTGGCATTTTTAACAAAATCCTTTGCAAACACCCCATCCTGGCCCAGATAAAACAGGGACTGAATAAACTGGACATCATCGCGGTCCAGACAGACAATATTATCCTCAATGGATTGATACAGTTTGCGCGAAGCTTCCTTTCCCACGCCATATTCAACCGCAGCCAGCTTCAAATCCTTGACTATTTTGGTTCCCAGCTTTGCAAAAACCCTGTAGATGTCGCCGCCTTCATAAGAGATTTCCGTGGAATCACTTTCATCCACCATGGCCAGCAGTTTTTTGAAACTGTCCGATACCGGGGCTTCATCACTCATGAGCAGCTGACTGTCCATCACAAGCCCGGACACGCCTGCAGCAAACATTCCTGCTGCAGTATATTTTCCCACACCACCGTGAATGAAAACAGGCAATGGATTATTTTTCAGATACCACTGCATCAGGATAAAAGAAGAATAATTGGATACTTTTCCGCCAGCCTCATTTCCTTTGAGAATCAATGCATGGGGATCCACCTGATGGATTTTATCATTTATATGAATATCCTTGATTTCAAGAACAATTCTGGTGTCGCCGAACCCGCTGAAGTCCGCAGGCGTATCCTCTTTTGTCAACGGGCAGATAATCAGATCCAGGTTTACCATCTGCTGCTGTTTGATTTTCCGGATCAGGTCATCATCATGGGCAGAAAGTCTGAGACCAAAACTCAACTGCTCTTTAGAAAGTTTTGCGGCATTTTGAAGGATGTCGTCCACAGTCAAAAATTCTGTGTCAAATACCGGAAGAGCGCCTGCATGATAAACCGCTTTAAAATACTTTATATCAAATACCTTTACCGGATTGTATACCATCAAAGGAAGCCTTGAATTCAGTATTCTTCTAATCATAAATATTTCTCCATAAGTGTTTTAAATTTTACCTTTTTTCAGCCCGCTGCCACCGGATGTGTATATGAGCGCTGCTGATCAATTGCCCATACCATATCAAGTGTCCTCCGCAACCTATCAAGTATTGTGCCAACAGATTCGGATTTTATAACCCTTTAGAATAAGGACTTTTTTCACTCATTACGGTTTTAAATTTTTCAATTGGCATAAATTTCTATTGCATTTTATGCATATCGTATGTACAAATTTGCACATGGATTTATAATATTTCATCAGGACACGGATAACTTGAAAGGAAAAAAAATTGAAAAAAGCAATACTTAACACTGAGGAACGCCGTTTTTTCAGAACAGTATATAATGCTGCCTTTGCAAATCCTTTCAGTGATTTAAGAGAAAAACTGGATATTAAAATAGCAGGCCTTTTTCCGTCCGTGTCCAGACGGGAAAGCAAGGATCTGTGCATCAGAGAAGTCGCAACCCGAATCAAGAAACTTGAAGATCAGGGACGGGCAAATATCAATGCCTTTCATGGCCAGGACAGGGATATTATCACCATTGTCTTTTTGTTTGATATTTTTCATAAATTCAGGGATGATTTTGATCAGTTGATCAAAGATCAGATTATCGCCCAGAACACCTCCGTTAAAGTCCCCTTTTCAAAAGAAGCCATACGCATGGTAATTGAAAAGGGAATTGATGAAAAAAGCGCTGTCCACCATTTTGCCCTTTCCTACCAGTTGCGCCGGGCCTTTTATTTTATTTCCACATCCCTTGTGGGCAGCAGCCCCTGCATGCAGACCCTGAAAAAACAACTCTGGTACAATGTGTTCACATATAATATTGATCACTATAATAAATTTTTATGGAACAAAATGGAGGATTTTTCCACCCTGATTCTGGGTGAAACCGGAACCGGGAAAGGCACAGCAGCCAAAGCCATCGGCAGAAGCGGATACATTCCCTTTGATGAAGACAGGCAATGCTTTACCCAGAGCTTTACCCGGGCTTTTTCCTCTTTGAATCTGTCTCAATATCCGGAGACTCTTCTGGAATCAGAATTGTTCGGACACACCAAGGGCGCATTTACCGGCGCTGTGGATGAATATGAAGGGGTCTTTGCCCACTGCAGCCCCCATGGCTCAATTCTGCTGGATGAAATCGGGGAAATCCCCAACCATGTTCAGATAAAACTCTTACGCGTTCTCCAGGAAAGAACCTTTTCACCCGTGGGAACCCATGAAACCTCCCGATTTAACGGCCGGGTCATTGCTGCCACCAACCGGCCCAAAAAAGATATTCTGGAAGGTAAGGTTTTCAGAGACGATTTTTATTACCGCCTGTGTTCAGATATCATTGAAGTTCCGCCCCTTCGCACACGGATCAGGGAAAAGCCTTCAGAAATGGATGAACTGCTTGATTTCACCATCCAGAAAATGACCGGCACCCGGTCTGAGAAACTTATTTTCAAAATCAAACGGATCATTTCACGCCAGCTGGGAAAAGACTACCCCTGGCCGGGAAATGTCCGGGAGCTTGAACAATGTATCAGAAGGATTCTATTGCGTCGGGATTATGAAGGAAAACAGGTTGCTCCAAAAAACGATCTTCCGTTAAGTCAGCAGCTTGGGAACAGAATCCAGAAAAAAGATATTTCCGTTGCATCTCTTGTTTCAGGATACTGCAAATTGTTGTATGAAGAGCTGGGCACTTATGAGAAGGTTGCCCAGAAAACCGGTCTGGACCGCCGGACCATTAAAAAACATATTACAAGCTTGATTGAGGAGTAAAAACACCCATGCTTCATTTTCTGCCCACTCCGGTTAAAGGAATTTTATCCCTGCTCCTGTACGCATTGAACACTGTCTTGCTTGCCAGCACCCTGATTCTGCTTGCACTGTTCAAATTTATTATTCCCGTGCGCGGGTTTGTGGTTTTTCTGGATCGAATCCTGATTGCCATCGCCACCTTGTGGATCTCCATCAATTCTTTTAATTCCAGACTGTTCTGCAAAATCACCTGGGATATCAGGGGGCTTGAAAACCTGGAAAAAAAAGAATGGTATCTGGTGCTTTCAAACCATCAGTCCTGGGTGGATATACTGGCATTACAGACGGTATTTAATAAAAAAATTCCCATGCTCAAGTTTTTTTTAAAAGAAGAACTCATCTGGGTGCCGATTTTAGGCCTGGCATGGTGGGCACTTGATTTTCCTTTTATGAAACGCTATTCAAAAGCCCATCTGGAAAAATACCCCCATTTAAAAGGCAAGGATCTTGAACGGACAAAAAAAGCCTGTGAAAAATTCAGACATCTTCCGGTGAGCATCATCAATTTTGTTGAAGGGACCCGGTTTACGCCGAACAAAAAGAAAGCCCAGAACAATACGTTCAAACACCTGTTAAAGCCCAAGGCCGGTGGGGTTGCTTTTGTTCTGGGTTCCATGGGAGACTGTCTGCACAAGATCATTGATGTAACCATTGTGTATCCGGGTAAAACACCCTCATTCTGGGAATATATTTCAGGTCAGGCCAAAAAAATCATTGTTGACTTTGAAGTGATACCGATAAACCATGAACTTTCCGGTGATTATTTCAATGACCCGGAATATAAGACATTTTTCTTTGAATGGATCAATAGGCTGTGGGAGAAAAAAGACAGAAAAATTGAGTTCTTAAAAACAACAGAGACATGAAAAATCTGAACATCAGGCCATTGTTTTCAGATGTTGCCCACCTGCATCTCATAGATATCCAGATTGCGTCCGTCTTCAGATGAAGATACCCGGACTTCTGAAACTTTTGCATGCCGGATTGTTTCTGTGACCCGTTTTTCACTGTGTTTTCCAATGATAACGGTTTCGGCCAAAATTGCGCCATCCACAATCACCACCGGCTTGCCCGGATTTTCCGTTGACCACTGGGACAGATTCGCCCGTTCTTCAGTATAATCAGCAAGTCTTTGCTCCAGCGTTTTAATGTCTTCATCATATTTGGCAACAATTTCCTCAATTTCCTCAGTCTTTTCAAAACATTCATCCAGATGCGCTTCTGCTGTTTTTGCATTTTCGTTTAACTGGGCTATTTTTTCTTTGAGTTCGGCAATCTGGGATTGATCTGCGGAAGTTTCACCCATGGATGAAATCTGCGAATTCAAATCTTTTTCTTCCAATTGGGACCTGTCCTGGACATGGGCAAGTTCGGTGATCTGCTTTTGAAGCTCGGCATTTTCCTGAGCAAGTGTCTTTTTCTTTTCTTCAATGATTTCTATCTGCTTTTTAACCCGGTCTATCTTGATTTTATTCTCCGCATGCTCTTTATCCACAAAGGCATCATACCCCACTTTTAACGTATTGGGACCTGCCATCTCTGTCCCCACATTTCTTGCGTGAATGCCCATTTTGGCTGAAATTCTTGACGAAATCAGTTTCCCCATTTTTGCAAGACAGGCGCCCGAAGATTCCACAGTAGAATCAACGATTTCCTTTTCAACAACAACGTCCCCCATACAGATAATTTCAGAATTATGAATGAACCGCGCAAAAACATTCCCCCTGGAATAAATTTTCCCTTCATTGATGCCGCCGGATATTTTCACATCTCCACTTGCATCCACAATACCACCGTCTATTTCAATAGCGTCAACATTGTTTCCCTTTACCTTGAATCCGGATTTTATGCGGCCCTTGATAATCACATTCCCGTCATAATTGATATGACCGGTTTCATAATCCACATCCCCTTCCGTAACATATTCCTGATGAACAAAAATATGACCGGACAGCGCATATTTTGGAGATCCTTTTACTGCAGCAAGAACTTTATATCCGTCTTCAGAAAACTTGGCGCCTTTTCCGATCTTTAAAACAATATCCTTGCCCGGAATGGTTTCAATTTCATCTCCGTAGATATTTTTACCGGTTCTTGACTCAACCATGGGAATTTTTTCAGCCAGAACCGTATCCTCGTCCACAAAAGGAATTTCGCCTCTGTCCTTGAAATCAATCACACCATCTTCCTTTACACCGCCCGCCTGAAGGTAATCTGTATTAAAAAAGAATTCAACCTTTGCATCCTTGCCCTGAACCGGAGCAATTCCTTTTGCAACCCTGAAGGTTTTGGTTTTAAATCCGCTTGAATTGATAAACCCTTCTATCATTTCATCGTCCACAATCCCGTTGATAATTCCTTTATCAAACAAAAATTCCTTAAGTTGTGAAACCAGAATATCTTTGTCAAAATAATCTGTCTTGGATAAAAATGCCGCCATAAAATCTTTGGAAACCTCAAGCTTGATTCCGCCGCCAATGATTTCCGGGGCCAGAAGATTTGAAGCATCCTCTTCCAGTTCAGAGGATGCTGCGTCCAGAGCTTTTCCATCCGCCAGAACCTCTTTCGAATCCTTTGGCCCAGGTGAGGCCGCTTCTGGTTTTTCCAGATCTGTCTTGATTTCCGGACGCAGCCGTTTTTGAAGTTTCAGGATATAATCCCGCTGCTGGGCTGTCAGCATATCCGCTTCCACTAAAAGGTCTCCCACCAGATGAAACTTTTTTTTCTCCCGCATCTGCTTTTCCTGTTCTTCCAGGGCAAGTTTTAATACACTTTTATTGATAAACCCTTTACGAATCGCTATGGCCCCGAATTTATATTCTTTCTGTCTCAGGCTGAGTGTTCTTGCCGCCCGTGCAAGCCGTTCCACATTTTGGGGAGAAATAAGTTCATTTGATAAAAAATATTCTTTCAGCGCCGCATCCGGGTTTGGCGCATTCAGGCACTTGACCAGTGCCTTTTGAAGATCTTCTTTGGTTATTAAAAGATTTTTAACGGCAAGAATGCCGATTAATGGAATCTGCGGTTTGGTCTTATCTTCTGTTGCCATAATCTCCCCATTAAAGAATTAAATTACAGCTGCTAAACACCCACTGGCAAAAAATAAAAATTCTATTATAAATTCCCTGCGTGTTCCTGATATATGACTGTCTTTTTCAAAAAATCTTATTAATAAAAGCATAACAAAGGGTATGAAAGCAAGCAGGAATACGCCTTTTGCCAATAAATCCGTAAAAAATATCAATAGAATCAGACAAATTTCAAAAACCAGAACCGCTTTTATGATGGAAAAACTTTTTTTCTCTCCCCAGAGAATGGGAAGGGTTTCTTTTCCGGTAATCCGATCCCCCTGAATAGCAAGAATATCAAAAAATGCTGTCCTGGAAAAAACCAGCCCTGTGGCAAAAATAAACATCACCAGGGCAGGCCATAATTGACACTTGTTTTCTACGGCTGGCAGGAGGGTGGTGACAATCCCCCATGCGATGGTGATTAAAATGGTTTTTGAGCCTGAGATATCCTGTATCCTGCCGGTTCTGCCGTTTTTACCCACAAGGGGAATGATTTTAAGATTATAGGACAGCCCTAAAAGACTCATGATCAAAAGAATACCAAAGGACAGAACACCGCTTGTGTAACTCAGATAAAGCCCTGTCGCACCGGATATGGCTGCCAGAAACCACAGATAAATTTTATTTTTATTGTAAAAATCCGCCCGCCGCGGATGATTATATTTATCGGATTTAACGGTAAATAAATTATTCAGGATATGCATGGAAAGCACATAGAGCATGGCAATCAAGGCATGGTGGACATGATTGGAAATCCCCTGAAAAACGGAACAGGCATATGTCAGGGACCCTGCACCGGCAGCGGCCATGATATTGGTTTTCATTAAAAAATCACGCAGCAGATACAGGCCTTTTTTAAACCCATGCGGCTTTCTCAGGCTGGATTCAATCTGCTGGCATGCCTGGGCAATGATCCAGTTGGGCGTGGATGCGCCTGCAGTAATAACAACAGATCTGGCTGACCTCAGCATTTTGTAATCCATCTGGGAGACATCTTCGATGTGAATGGCAGGTTTTCCTGTCTGGGATGCGATTTGTGCAAGACGTTTTGTATTGCCGCTCTGTTTGCCGCCCACAACCACAACTGCATCGTTTTCCTGGGCAAGCTGCCGGATTTCAGCCTGACGTTTTTCCGTGGACCCGCAAATGGTGTCAAAGATTTTATAATGCGGCGCATGGTCAGCACACCAGTGTTTGACCCGGGCATAGAAATCAGTATCCTGGGTGGTCTGGGCAACAACCACTGCATTGTCAAACACGGGCAAAGATATCAAACTGTCCATGGATGAAACCGTATGGCCTTTTCCCTTTGCATACCCTAACAGCCCGACAACTTCAGGATGTCGTTCGTCTCCGATAATAATCGTGGCATATCCTTTGCTGGCATATCTGTGAATAATGCTCTGGACTCTGACCACCCTGGGACAGGTGGCGTTGATAACGGTAAACCCGGCATCTTCTAATGCTTTTTCATCTTCCGGCGGAACACCATGGGCCCGGATGAGAACAACCCCATGACCTTTTGAAGGGATTTCATCAATCTGGTGAATGCCCTTTTCCCGTAACATCTCCAGAACCTGGGGATTATGGATCAGAGGGCCAAAGGTAAAAACAGGCTCATCAGATGTATTGGCTGCATCCAGAACCATGTCCACGGCTCTGCGGACCCCCATGCAGAACCCGGCTGTTTTTGCGACAACAATTTTCATGAAAGGCTTTGCAGCAGATCAATCAGACGCTCAAATTCTCTTTTGGATTTGAATGAGATTTCTATCTTGCCTTTCTCGCCGGATTTTCTGATATTGACTTTTGTATTAATACGCTGGGAAAGCTGCATACTGGTTTTTTCCAGAAACTGTTTTTCCATTTCAGACATTTTTTCCGCAAGTTGTCCGGGATCTTTTTTAACCTGGTTTACCAGTTTTTCTGTTTCCCGGACTGACAACCCTTTTTTCACAACCTTGTTAAACAGATGGACCTGATGTTCTTCAATCCCTGCGCCTAAAAGCGCCCGGGCATGTCCCATGGAAATGACGTCAGCGATCAGGGCATCCTTGATCACCTGGGGCAGCGCCCTCAATCGCAAAAGATTTGCAATGGTTGACCGGTTTTTACCGATTTTCTGTGCCACTTTTTCCTGGGTATAATTAAATTCCTTGATCAGACGATAATAGGCTTCTGCTTCTTCAAGAACGTTTAAATTTTCACGCTGGATATTTTCAATAATGGAAACTTCCAACACCTGCTCATCGGTCAGATTCTTCACAAAAACCGGAACATGGGTCAAATTGGCTTCCCTGGCAGCCCGAAGTCGCCGTTCGCCTGCAATCAGCTCATAGGACCCGTCAATATTGCGGACCAGAAGCGGCTGTAAAACACCCTGCTGGGCAATGGACTCTTTAAGACGATCAAGCTCTTCCTGGCTGAAAACCGTTCTGGGCTGATACCTGTTCGGGGCAATTGCGTCCACAGGGCACATCAAAAAATCAGGACTGCTTTCCGGCGTTTCAACGTCCGGGATTAAAGCTGAAAGCCCTCGGCCAAGTCCGGTATTTTTCTTTTTCTTTTTCATCATCTTTTTAGAAATTCCCTTGCAAAAGCCATATAGCTTTTGGATCCTTGTGAGTATTTATCATATAAAATTATCGGCAATCCATAACTGGGTGCTTCTCCCAATTTGACATTCCGGGGTATTCTGGTTTTAAATACCATTTCTTTAAAATACGTTTTAGCCTCTTCAACAACATTCTGAGAAAGATTTGTACGTATATCAAACATGGTAAAAAGAATACCTTTGACTTTTAAAGAGGGATTAAAAGATGATTTGACTCGTTTTATCGTATTCAACAGCTGCCCCAGACCTTCAAGGGCATAAAATTCGCTTTGAAGGGGGATCAGAACAGAATCAGAGGCCGTGAATGCATTCAGGGTCAATAAACTTAATGCCGGTGGACAGTCAATAATAACATATTCAAAATCATCTTTGACCTGATTCAGAAATGTTTTAAGCATTTTTTCCCGTCCCGGCACTGCTGCCATTTCCACCTCAAATCCAATCAGATCCATATTCGCAGGAATCATCGTCAATTTGGGCAGTTGGGTCGGGATCATCATATCCCGGGCATCCACCTCTTCGATGATCCCCTGATACAGCGAATATTTTAGCGCCGGTTTATCAATCCCCATGCCGGTTGTTGCATTGGCCTGGGAATCACAATCCACCAGCAGCACTTTTTTCCCGAGTGTTGCAAGCGCTGCAGAAAGGTTAATGGAGGTTGTTGTTTTACCAACACCGCCTTTTTGATTCGCTATACTGATAATTTGAGTCATAATAAAATTTCAATATCACAATTAATTTTTATAGGCAATTGGTTAAATCCCCTTATTTTATTTTAAAACGTATGTGCATAAAAAAGCCCGACATGACAATATAACTTGACACATCGGGCTTGAATTTCAAACACAAAAATAAAAAAAACTACATGGCTGACTCCGGATGAAATACATCCACTTCCTTTAAATCCTCACCCAGATATTCTCTTTCATTGGGTCCCAGAATACCAAGCGAAAGGTTCAGCAGTGTCCACAAATGAACGGTTTCCCATGCATGATCATTCACATCTGACATATCATGCACCTGGGCATGACAGTTATGACAGGGAGTGATGCAGTACGAGGCCTTGGTCGCCAGAATCTGATTGGCTTTGGTCTGACCATACGCCCTTCGCTGCTCCTGGAAACCGGACTGCAGATAACCACCACCACCACCGCAGCAGAAATTGTTGGATCTGTTCGGTGTCATGTCAATAAAGTTTTCTTCACCCACCACAGCTCTTACGACATATCTCAAATCTTCAGCCACTGGATCTCCAAAGGATTTTCTGACCAGCTGACAGGGATCCTGAACTGTAAATTTGATCTGCCGTTCCCTGTTCCAGTCCGAAGACGGTTTAAGTTTGCCTTCTTTTATCCACTGGGCGTATAACTGGATGATACTTTTGATTTCAAAATTGTAAGGGATATTGAATTTTTTCAGTCCTGCCAGGACTGCGAAGAGTTCGTGCCCTCACTCGGTGTTGAGCCAGACTTTACAGCCCAGGTCCTCCACTGCTTTCACCTTGGTCCGTACAATTTTTTCCCAGCTTTCATTGTCTGCTGAAAAAAGGCAATAGTTTTCAGCGGCCCAGCCTTTTGTGCCATAGGTCCAGTCTGCACCGGCAAGATGCATGATCTTCCATAAGGGCACCATTTCATCGGGCTCGGTCACAGGCTCTCTTGAGTTCTGGTTCAAAAAATAATATGCCCCATGACGATTGATGTCTGCGGTCATCTCTTCAAACTCAGGCTGTGCTTCCCTGTATTCTTCCAGAACATCTTCCACAACAAACTGAAAATCCTCTTCATTGGCACCCATGGCTGAACAGGTATCATGCTTCAGGGCCATGTCACATGAGGCGATGATCCCTTTGGGTTTGTCTTCTTTTTTCCACTGCGCCCGGGCATTAAAAACCAGCTGCGGAATATTGATCTGCATGGGACAGACATACACGCACCGGGTACACATGGAACACATCCACACCCAGTTTGATGTCAGGATTTCTTCATCCATACCCAGGGCTGCCATTCTCAAAAATTTTCTGGGGTCCATCCCCTCAAGCCCTGTCGCAGGGCATCCTGATGCGCATGCGCCACACGTCAGGCATGCATTCAGGTTTCCGCCTTCCGGCAGAAGCTTCATTACCTTGTCTTTAAAGACGCTCTTTTTTGCGCCTCCGATTTTAATAGCCGTATCTGTCATGCTATTGATCTCCTCAGTCGATATTCAGATTTAAAAACCTATTGTTTATAGTCTGTTACATGGCTCTTTATTTTTTAGAGCAATTCTCTTTTTCTCTTATTCCACAATTTATGTCAACCCTATTTTAAAAAACCCGTTGATTAATGGCCATACATTTTCATGCCCCGACAACCAGACTTTCCCACCCGGATTCTTCCACCAGTTTTTTTAATTGCGCTGGCCGGTAACTGCTGTCAGCCTCATAACGGGATTTGACACTGGGATGGATCATGGTGGGGTTGCCTTCAATAATCAGCGGACGTTTCAGAGGGCTTTTAAACCGGTACACATGTTTTCGGGATTTGTGAAGCTGCCCTCTGGCACCATCTGTCAGGCAGTCCCGGATATGAGACTCAATTTCCAGCCCTGCGGCAGAGGCTTCATCTATCATCCAGGCAAGGGGTGTATCCGAGGCTCTGATCCCGGTCTGTTTATCCGGCGGATATGAGCCGCCGACATCCGCATGAACCCCGGCAAACCAGACCTGTTTCATATCCATGCCGGTCCGGGGTGTCCAGATTGTCGGTTCAAAATCCTCCCGCTGCTCATCAATTGCCAGCGCATGCCGGGCAATGGACACATTTGATCCCAGCTTGGTGTCATAAAATTCATCATGGCTCTCAAACAGACCCATCAGACTGAACGGGATTCCCAGCGCCCCGACCGTATCCCACACACCGATAAAATGAATGTTTCTGGACGGATGACAGTATCTGTCTCGAAACGCCTTTGATTCTTCTGCCTCAGGATGATGTTTGGCCAGCGGACTCTTATAAATTTTCCAGGCGCTGGAAACCAGATTGGCATCCGGTCTTTTCAGGATACCGCAGTTATTGATCAGACCGCTTAAGGCCCTGACCGTATAAGCCCCCCGGCTGAAACCAAACAGGTAGATTTTATCACCGGGTGCAAAATTCTGAATAATATACCGATATCCGTCCAGAATGTTCTTATGGATACCGCGGCCGGTTGCTCCGGCACTCAGGGCGCTGTGATACGAGCCCAGTCCCCAGTCATAAAAGACATGCTGCTTGATACCATTTCCGGAAGGACGGATCGCCCGGGAAAGCTTCAGCACATTGGTCGGGAAATCATTTTCAATGTCCTCTTCCGGACGATTCCAGGTCCCGTCAGCGCAGATTACTATATTTGCCATGATTCTGCCTCATTACAGCCTTGCATTGCTTGCCGAACTGTTTATCTTTTTTCTTTTTCTCAAGATATGACATTTCGTTGTAAGCTGCTTCTTTATTCATTTTTATATAATTGTGATATCGGTCTGCAGATAATCGACCCTCTTCAACTGCCAGTAAAATCGCACAGCCTTTTTCACTGACATGGGTACAATCATTGAACAGACATTTTTCTGACAACGCGGTAATTTCACAAAATGTTTCTTCGATGCCTGTGTCCATTGAAAAATTCCCCAGCTCCCGCATGCCCGGGGTGTCGATCACCATGGCGCCATTGGCAAGCACTGTCAATTGTCTTGACGTGGTGGCATGCCGCCCTTTGCTGTCTTTTTCCCGGACAGGGGCGGTTTTGAATACCGATTGCCCCATCAGGTTATTTAACAGGCTGGTTTTACCCACCCCTGAAGAGCCCAGCAGACAATATGTCAGGTTCGGGGTCAGCAGTGCCTCTATGATTTTTAACCCGGATTTGTTTTCATTGCTGAACGGATACACCTGCAGATGCGGCATGATCTGATGAATGCTTTGAATACAGGCCGCAATCTTTTCAGGAGGGAACAGATCACTTTTACTTAATAAAAAAACCGGTCTGATATTGCTTTCATTGATAATGACAAGATACCGTTCAAGCCGCCGGAGATTAAAATTATCATCCAGCGACTGAACAATAAACGCCACATCGATATTGGCGGCAATGATTTGAAAATCCACCTTTTTGCCTGATGTTTTTCTTTTCAGCAGGGATTTTCTCTGCACGATCTCATGGATGATCGAAAACGTGCTGTCATCGTAAAACTTTGCCAGCACCCAGTCCCCCACTGCCGGATAATCCAGGGCAGAGACCGCATTATAAATCATTTTGCCGATCAGTTCGGCAAACACATCCTTTTTTCCGCTGGTGATCACATAGCTGTCTTTATGAACTGCCACAACCCTGGCAATATCAAACCCCTGCATTTTTTCAGGCAAAACCCTGTCCTGAAACCATTGATCAAACCCAAGTGTATTTAATGTATTGGACATCTTTTTCATATTCTTTTATAAGTGGACAACCCTGCAGCGCCCCTGATACCGGCACCTGCAGACACAAATATTCATTACCAATATTTATAAACACTGTAAAGGCATATCGTAGACACACTTAAAACCCACCGCAAACCTGTTCCGCCGTCCCAATGGGATGATCTTTTGTCGACAGGATGGGAACAGTTGACAGGTTCTGCCGGACTGCACTTGGGGCGGAAAAACTCGCTTCGCTCAAACAGTTCCCGCCCCTTATCGTTTCGTCCGGCAGAACCTGTATCAACTGCCCCATATGCTCCGCAAGACCATTCCAACCGGGACTGGCTCATCACCCTGAGGACCATTATACTCTGCAACCAGAACATATTGAATATGCGTCAAAATTTATATTCTTTAATAAATGGTTTTTATTGACATTCCAATGAGTTTTAAAATAAGAACAAATAGAAAATTAAAAAAAATGACAATTACGTCGTGATGTATAATCTATGTTACATTAAGCCTAGTCGGCGGACAGTGCCGATTTCAAAGGGTATACAAGATTTTAAACGATAAAAAAAGGCATTTCAAAAGCTATGAGGCAATTTTACCGGAGAACGGGGGGAGCCTACAGGCAAGAATTACGCCAG
>JAHJLV010000038.1 GCA_018821535.1 Pseudomonadota bacterium
AACAGGAGAAGGAACATATGTTCCCTCAAGCAAGTCTGAACGTATCTTTGGCCATAATTTGCGGAAGGCATCCGGAAATTCATCGACGGTTACAGCGTCGATCCCGGGAGCCCCTTTGTTTGCTCGAACCTGCTTCCAGGCCTGGCGAACATTTTCCGCTGACAGAATACGTTCCAGTTTTCGGCTAATACTTGTGTTAACAAACCATATGTTAACAGGACTCACGTATAGGGGACTTTCACCCCATAAGTTCACGCCCGTGCCGGGCGTACACAAGCAACATGCACCGGATTTCACCGCTTATTTGGGGTTGTTATGTGTTACAACTTGACAAGACGTACGGAATGACGTACCTTATAGAAAAACATTGAGGTGCAACATGGCAACATTAACTGCTACAGAAGCACGACAACAACTATACAGGCTAATTGATGAAACAGCATCAACTCATGAGCCCATTACAATAACTGGGAAAAGAGGGAATGCTATTCTTATCTCCGAAGGTGATTGGAAAGCCATACAAGAAACAATGTTTCTGGTCAATATCCCCGGCATGAGAGAGTCTATACTTGAAGGCCTCAAAACGCCTGTAGAAGATTGCAGCGAGGAACTTGATTGGTGAAATGGAAAGTTGTTTTCACCAATCAGGCCCAAAAAGATGCTAAAAAAATAGCATCTTCTGATCTTAAGAAAAAAGCTATCACGCTAATTGAAGTTCTAAAAGAAAACCCTTTTCAAATACCCCCTCCATATGAAAAGTTGATTGGCGATTTATCAGGGGCATATTCACGAAGAATCAACATACAACATCGTTTGGTTTATCAAGTTCTAAATGAGGAACATACAGTAAAAGTTCTTCGTATGTGGACTCATTACGAGTAACACATAACCCTAAAGGATTGACACGACTTGCAAAGTCGTACTCAATCCATTGTTCAAGAAGCCCGGACTCAAAATTTCATGTATAGGGTATTGCTGAACAGGAGGTGAAGAGAAAAAAGGATTTAAAAAGCGTCTGGCGGATCAGGGGGATCACTTTCGGGTAAATTAAAAACAGACGAAAAAAATGGTTAGAAAATGGATAATGGTAAATGGGCTTGTCTTGTTTTTCAAGAACGTGTAAATTTGAATATAGCGAAGTTAAATTAAATAAGGGAACCTGGATATGCCTACAATATTAGAAGAATTTGAAAATAAAGCCAAGAATCTGCCGCTAAAAGATCGTGCGGCGTTAATCGAAAGTCTAATTTCCAGTCTTGACGAACTGGATGAAACTGAATGTGAAGAACTTTGGGCCCAAGAGGCGGATAAACGCTATCAAGCGTACAAAGCGGGAACGATAACAAGCAGACCGGCCAAGGCCGTTTTCAGTGATGCGAGAGAGATGTTAAAGGAAATCCGGTGAAAAACATCAGATTCCTTTCTCCCGCTGAGATTGAGATGTTCGACGCTGCTGCTTATTATGAAACACGTGTACCCAAATTAGGAACAGATTTTATCTCAACTATTGAATTTGCGGTTTCTGACCTGTCAGAGCATCCGGAAAAATGGCCAGCGATCGGCAAGGGGATCCGCAAACGTATTCTTCCCCGTTTTCCATACAACGTTCTATATAAAATTGACCCCGACGAAATCATCATTGTTGCAATTATGCACCAGAAAAGACGCCCGAATTATTGGATAAATAGATTGTAAAGGGTTATGTATGAGTTTTATAATTCTTGTTCGGGCCAAATCAACAGACAAAAACCTTTAAATAGCCTTAGACTACCATTTTTACCCTCAGTAATATCGTTTTAAAGAGTACACTCTGATTTCAACATCGAAAATGCACCGGGTTTCACCGGTGATTTTCCAGTTGGGCTGCGTGAAATCGTGAGACTATTAAAATCAAAAACAGGTGATGCAATAGATAGAGATCAACGAGATTTCACTTCGATCTCTTCTACGCGCATTAGGCAATTTGCCATCAGCAAGGATCGGAAAAATGCATATAATCTAATGAAGGATGATGCGTTTGCCTCATTTGAATATAAAGGGGTTACGTTAGAAAGGTAGACTATGCCTGAAAATTTAAAAAGAATATATATTCCAAATGATAATATGGAAGCAGACCTTATCAAAGATGTTCTGGAACAAAATGAAATTTACTGCTTTATTCAAGGATATGAGCATCGCAGCATGCTTGGAATGTTGGGTTCTTATGTAGATTTGGGCATTATGGTTCCAGAAAACCAAGCCGAAGAAGCTTCCGAAATCGTTAGCGATTTTCTAAAAACAATACAAGTATTGCCGCCAGAATTCGAAGACGAAGAAGAAAAAGAGGCTTATGTTCCTCCCAAAAAACTTAGACCGAAAAGTAAAAGAGTAGTTGTCTTCTTGAGTTTTGTTGTTCCTGGAACCGGAAGTTGTTACGCTGGCAGTTCCGATTTAGGAAGTTGGATTATTGTGGCCTATTTCGTTTGCCTTGCATTTTTAGGCTTATCAATGTCTTCAAATATTCCATCCGCATTTTTTTCTATTATGATTGTACTCATGGTCTCATTGATACCATTGGATATCATTATAGCTCTAAAAAACCTAAATTCGGAATTTAAGGAAAAAGATCAATAGACCGTTTAAAAATCGTGCATAACAAATAAAGAATTAGTAACCGTGTCGAGGCACGAGGCCCGGTACCCGGTACTAATCCTATGGTTCATGAAGCCGCTGACATACAGGGGAAAAGGTTAACGATTTACTGGGTGTGTAACCTGAAGGTCAGAAACTTAAAACCGAATAATGATGAATCGGCTTGTCTTGTTTTTCAATAACGTGTAATTTTGAATACTGCGAAATTAATTTTAATTAAGGAACTTTGGGCCCAAGAGGCGGATAAACGCTATCAAGCGTACAAAGCGGGAACGATAACAAGCAGACCGGCCAAGGCCGTTTTCAGTGATGCGAGAAAGATGTTAAAGGAAATCCGGTGAAAATGGCCGATGATTGGCAAAGAAATTCGCAGACGTATTCTTCCCCGTTTTCCATACAGCATCCTATATAAAATTGACGATAAGACGCTTAAACAGCTTGATATGCTTGTCAAATCAAAATTTTTTTCAAACCGTAGCAACGCCATTCAACAGGCCGTTAACGAGAGATCTGGCACTGTAATTGCCGTCGCTATCACCAGCCAGCGGCAAAAGGATATCAAAAGCATCCGACGAAGAGTTGACGTTCATTATTGACAGAAAGCGCAGCCATGGTCCAGGCAGGTTGTGCAGTTAAGATGCATGTTTTTACACAAGCCCAGAGAGAACATGCTCTTTCCGCACGACTGGCAGACCATGGGGTCCATTTGTTTTGTCACAGGATTATACATCATGAAAATGTTTTTTTTCCGATGCCCTGAGACCAGCGTAACAAAAACCTTTACACAGGGGGTGACCACTTCCAGGGCTGCAACAGGCGTGATGCTGATCCTGATGCTGTACTTGTTTAACAAATCCTTTTTTTTAGCTGCAAGTTCATCCGGAATCATGGCAATCTTTGCCTCTCTTTCCTGAATGAGCCTGTCTGAAATACCGGTCCGCAAAAGACTTTCCTGCATCTCTTTTTCCAGAGCCATGTAATATGCGTCAAGGCTTGAATAATCTCTTTTAAACCTTCTGTTCATGCTCTGCCTGAATTCCGAAAGGTCACCATCAAGAATATCAGGGCTGTATAAATTTACCAGTTCATGAATACGCCTGATTTCTTCTTTTGTATATCCGCCAAAATCTTTTACCTGATATTCTTTTTCAATGCCGGGCAGCATCTTGAGCATTCCCGATGCCAGGGTGCCTGTATCCATATTAAAAGAAAAATCCATAAGCCCTTCTTTTTGTTCATCACTCTGGGCAAGAAATTTACAGGTCAGAAGAATATATCTGGTTTTCATCTCACCTGTGCCGGTAATTTTCGGTTTGCTCTTGAAAAATTCAAACTGTTCCTGGATCAGGTTAGCAAATCCCTGGGTCTTGATATAATGAAACGACAGGGCAGTTTTCAGGAATGGCGGTTTTGAACCGGCCATGGATGCGATTTTGTCAAGAAGCGGACTTTGGAATTGTATGGTATAAAGTGTGTATTCTTTGGATTCGCTTACATTTACTGTGCCCGGAGCCAATGAAATATATTCTTCCACATTCAGGGCACAGGAAAGATCCTGGGGCAAAAAAGCGTCTGTTATTTCTCCTCTGGTTTCCAGAATTGCGCCTTTTTCTTTTAGAAAACGCGCTGCAAACCGGACAAGGTCCAGGTCTTTTCCGATCGCAAAAGCATCAGAGTTCATAGGTATCTCCAAAAAGCTTGTCATCCAGTTCCCGGGTCTTGCCATACCCTGTTTTGGCTCTTTTGAGCAGCGTTCCCAGATTGTCAAAAGAGTCTTTGCGATCTTCCGGTGTTTTTGAGTTTACCCAGATCTCATAGACCATGTCGCTGAATTCCTTTTCTCCTCTGATCCGGCCAAGGATCATGTCAATTTCACCAATGACCATTTCAAACATATTGATTTTTTTATCCAGGATCTCAAGGATATAATCTTCGATAGAACCTGCTGCGCAGAAATTAAAAATCTGCACCTCTTTTTCCTGGCCTATCCTGTGGATGCGGCCAATCCGCTGTTCGATTTTCATGGGATTCCACGGCAGGTCATAATTGATCATTCTTGAACAAAACTGAAGATTCCGACCCTCACCCCCGATTTCAGTGGTGACCAGAACCTGGGTTTCATTTTTAAACGCTTCAATAGCCTCATCTTTTTGCTGGTTGCTCATTGCCCCGTGAAAAAGAGAAAATGAGATTTGGTTCCACTCCAGAAATTCAGCAAGGTGCTCAATGGTGCCCTTATATTTGACAAAAACAATGATCTTTTCCCTGAAAGCCTGGACGATTTTTAGCAGGGCCATGTTTTTGGGCGTGTCCAGAGTGTTTCGGCACAAATTTTTCACAGCCCTGAGCTCCGCTTCATGTTCCAGAAGGTAATCCTGGTTTTCAAGCATTCGGGTCAGGGTCAGTTCAACTGCCCTTGGTGATGAGCCTGCCTGGGCCAGCAGATTTTTGGAAATCATTTTTGCTTTTCCCTGTTTTTCCTGGTTCAAGGACAGGATTAAAGCCTCCAGCCTTTCATTAAATGATTTTTCAGCCTGGGCAGGATCAATGCGTATGGTCTGTGCAAACCTTGGCGGAATATTAATACCTGCCAATGCCCTGGTATTGCGGATCATGACCTGGCCAAGCAGCTCCTTGAGAAGCGCCCGGTTCCTTGGATCAGTGGGATCTCCCCGTTTCATGAATTTTTCTTTGAACACCGTGGCTGTTTCAAGCTGCCCCGGTTTAAGCAGGGTAATCAGGTTGTAAAGCTCCATGAGGTTGTTTTCAACAGAGGTTTCCGTAAGAAGAACAATAAACCTTTTTTTCAGGTAATTGACCATTTTCCAGTTCAGGGTTGTGCGGTTTTTTAAATGGTGAGCCTCGTCAACAATGATGATGTCGTACTCCCTGGCAGTAATCAGATCCATATTTTTACTTGATTTGGCCTGATTAATGGATGCAATGACAAATGGTTCTTCCCAGAATGTTTTTGAACCCGACTTAAACCCTGGATCATCTGTTGAGGGAACATCCATATCAAACTTTGATTTCATTTCATCTTTCCACTGGCTCACAAGGGGAGTCGGGGTCAGGATCAGCCCGGTTTTTACCATGCCTCTTCTGATATATTCAGTGAGAATAATCAATGCCTCAATGGTTTTACCAAGGCCGACTTCATCAGACAAAAGCGCTCTTCCCCTGAATTGCTTTAATACTTTTTTTGCTGTTTCCTCCTGATACCAGAAAGATTTTACCAGAGTAAGGGAAGGAAGACAGATAAGGGTTTCAAAAGATTCGGCAAACCGGATTCCATGGCTCAGCAAAGCAAGTTCATATGCTTCAGGCCCAACGGGGACAGGATCAGACAAGGCGTTGAAAAAAGGTTCTTCATTAATTTTATAGATGATGGGGATGTCCGGAATTCTGAGTGGTTCTGCTGGTGCCGGCCCAACCCCATGTTTTTCTGTTCTGACCGGGTCTGTTCCGGTCTGGTTTGTTTCTGGCGCTATCTTCATATGATCAGATAGAGAAGACCGGCGGGTGTCAGAAAAATTTTCCTTTTCTGCCGTCATTGCGAGCATGACCTGGCAATACCCTTTAATATCCTTTATTTTTTTACTTACATTTCTTTTGTTTTTGATTTTCAGGATGGAAAAATTTTCAAGCACATCATCGGCTTTTTGATAGCACTCCTGATACTTTCCCAGGTTGACAAGCATGATGACTCTATTGATTTTCATGTCATCGGTTATTTTCCCGAGCCGTTCCATGTTTGCCATGGCTTCCAATTCCAGGATACTGTCTTCTGTCTGGGCGGCAAGAAGCCCCATTAACCGGAAAACATCTTCTTCATTGGATAAAATCCTGGCAGCTTTTTTAATTGATTTTACAGCATTCTCCATGTCACCGGTCTCAAGAAAAAACTGGGCGCCTTCAAAAAAAAACCAGCCTTTTTCCCTTGCAGCCTGCTGAGACCTGTTTGTTTTGACCTGCTTTTGTTTTGCCTTGCGTTTCTGTTTCTTTTTATCAGCTTTGGATATTGCCAAAGTCAAACCTCTTTCTGAATCACTCAATAATTATTAAGCGTTTCAAGTTGTGAAACCCATGCATTAAAATGCTGACATTTTGACCTTATCTTCTGAAGTCCGATATGTTCAGCAATTATAGGCCCGGCCGATGGTTTTTCTCTATCATAGGACGGCAGGAACTTAATGATCCGTTTTGAAGGCGCAGTATCAGGGTTTTCGTTTATGAGCTCCGGATTCGTGACTCCTGAAACATCCTGTTTTAATTTAGTGAGCTGGCTGTTGTGGTCAATATAGTAGTGATGAAATTTTTCGATATCGGAAAAAAGCAATGCTTCATATTCATGAAGTTGCAAATATGGGATAAAGCGAGGAGATGCTATGTCAGCTGAGAGTTTATCTTCAATTACTTCAATTTTCCTGTAGGGATCGGGTTGTTGTTTTGCTTTGTTAAAGCCGGGGAAATCACCAGGCAGCTTATAAAAATCAAACATGGTTGTAAATCGTGCATCGTCCCCCTTATCTTCCTTCATCCATAATTGTATATCTTTTTGTGCTTTATGATATGAAATCATCCCGCCTCTGAATATCTGGTTACGTTTTCTCCCAGTTTCTACACATCTGGCACGAGCGAAAACATTGAAGACCGCCAAATGCGGACCGAGTATCTTATTAATGAAGGTTTCCTCTGTTTGTCCTTCGACAACAATATTCAGACGAATCATTAAGCCGGCCTCCCGCCAAGCACGTTCTTCTCCCACAACTCACTCATCGTATATTCCTTAAGCCAATCATCAAGTACGGCCGGATCTGGTCGTCGGAATTCTGACTGCCCATCTTTTCTGTCAACGACGATAATATCTTGTGGATCTAATTCATCTACCAAATTGGCGGATTGTGTTGAAATCAACAATTGAGACCTTTCAGAGGCACTTTTTAACAATCCTGCAAGAATGGTAATTGCATAGGGATGCAATCCAAGCTCAGGTTCATCAATGATAACCATAGAAGGAAGCTTAGGTTGCAGAAGCAGGGTTACAATTGCCATCATCCGTAACGTTCCATCCGAAAGCTGATGTGGGCCGAAAAGCATATCAGAATTCTTTTCTTTCCAGTTCAGTATGACATTCTTATCGCGCGGGATTAAAACAAAATCATCAAAAAAAGGAGCACAAAGTCTTATCGTTTCGACAATTCGTTGATAATATTCTTTTTTATGCTCTCTCATTTGGAAAAGAAACGGGGCAAGGTTACCTGCATTGGCTTTCAGGAAATAAGAATCGTCAACATATTTTGACTGCTTGATGTGAGCATTAGAAGAAGTATCGTGGAATTGAAATACCTGCCAATCACGCATCATGGTACGAATAACCTTGGCAGTTGTTGTAGCCATCGTTCCAGCCTTGCCTTCTGATTGGGCAATCATTCCCGATTCCTTATGCCCGGCACCTATGGAAATTGTTGGCCCCTCAGTTTTTTTTCCTTTTTTTGAATATTGTATTTCCTCATCAGCAAAGATGAGTGTATCCCCTGCCGCATGGATAAGACGCATGTGATAGCGATTGTAACCGCTGTTTGTCTCAAAGTTTATCGTGGATGACAGTTGAGGTGTGATCTTTGGTCCATAACACAAAACGCTATTTGCCCCCCCCTGTTCACCAATATGTAATTGCAAGGCCCCGGATTCGAGAAAGTTGAGTAAACGAAAAAAACCAATGAGATTTGATTTACCAGCACCGTTAGCACCTATTAAAACGTTCAGTTGCCTCAGCTCAAGCGTCATGTTACGAATTGACTTAAACCCGTCTATAGTAAAATTTTTTATTCGATTCATTGGTTACACCTATAAAATATCAAAAAAAACAACCATATTTGAAACTTAGAAAGTTTCGTATCAACATTTCAGCTACCTGTAAAGCGATTTGGATAGGATAAAACAAATTCTTTACTGTTCTATACCATACGTCTTTTGTTGCTAATATCTTTCTTTGATTTTCCGGAAAACTGAATGCGGCAAATCCTTCCATTCCATCTGAATTTATTATTTCAAAAATTGTTCAAATTGCTGTATCCTCTTTTTGCTGGAAAATGAATATACAGAAAGATTTTTACACTATTAATTTGATCGGATAACTCATCCGATACTGACGCTTAATTTGAACAAGAAACTGTCTTGACAATGGGGTCCACTTTATCTCTTAAAGACATAGAATAGAAGGAGTCTGAAGACAGCCATTGAGAACCGGGAAAACAATTGTTTTTGCTGATACGGAAATTGATCCTCAAAGCGGCAGGATACTGGATATCGGCAGCATAAAGGACAATAAGGACATCTTCCATTCCGGTTCTGCGGCCGGGTTTGCCGAATTTCTCAAAGGCTTGCGTTTTTTATGCGGCCACAATATCATCCATCATGATTTACATTATATCGGCCAGATGGTTGAAAAAGCAGGAATAGACCGGGCCGATATTATTGATACACTGTTTTTGTCTCCCCTGCTCTTTCCTGCCCGGCCCTACCATGCCCTGCTTAAAGACGATAAATTACAGACCCAGGATACCAGCAATCCCTTAAACGATGCCATAAAGGCCAGGGACCTTTTTTATGACCAAGTCGAAACATTTGAACAGGCAGATATTGATTTAAAACAGATCCTGTTTTTTCTTCTGCATGACAAACAAGGATTTCAGGGGTTTTTCAGGTTTCTTGAATTTCAGGCAGATGAGACACCCGGCCTTGAAGCCCTGATCTTGAAAAAGTTTGGTTTAAAGATCTGTCACCATGCAGACCTGAAGAAAATCATTACGGATTTTCCTGTGGCGCTTGCCTATTGTCTTTCTCTTATCAACGCGGATGACCGCTATTCCATCACACCGCCCTGGGTATTGAAAACCTGTCCTGAAATCGAACAGGTGATGTATCTTTTAAGGAACCATCCATGCCTGACAGGCTGTGATTACTGCAACCGGGCATTGGATATCCACAAGGGGCTGAAAAAATTTTTCACCTTTGATGCCTACCGGGCTTATGGCGGAGAGGCCTTGCAGGAACAGGCAGTTCAGGCTGCAGTGAATGGGAAATCCATTCTTGCAGTATTTCCCACAGGCGGAGGCAAATCCATTGCCTTTCAGGTGCCTGCGCTGATGAGCGGAGAAAATGCCAGGGGATTGACCATTGTCATCTCTCCGCTCCAGTCCCTGATGAAAGACCAGGTGGACAACCTGGAAAAGATCGGGATTACCGATGCCGTTACCATAAACGGGCTGCTTGATCCCATTGAAAGGTCAAAATCCTTTGAGCGGGTGGAAAACGGCACTGCTTCAATTCTCTATCTTTCTCCGGAATCCCTGCGATCGCGAACCATTGAACATCTGATCCTGAAACGAAATATTGTCCGCTTCGTGATTGACGAGGCCCACTGTTTTTCCTCCTGGGGGCAGGATTTCAGGGTGGATTATCTGTATATCGGGAATTTTATAAAAGCCATTCAGGAAAAAAAACATCTGGAAGGCCCGATCCCTGTTTCCTGTTTTACGGCAACAGCCAAACAGAAGGTGATCCAGGATATAAAAACCTATTTTAAGGATACCCTGCAGCTGGATCTTGAAATTTTCAGTGCCAGCGCTTCCAGAACCAACCTGACATACAAGGTTTTTTCCAAAGACAATGAAGAGGAAAAATATAATATGCTCAGGAATCTGCTGGATCAAAAAAAATGCCCCACCATTATTTATGTTTCAAGAACCTACAGGGCCTATAAACTGGCACAACGGCTGACCGGGGACGGATACCATGCAAAACCCTATCACGGCAAGATGGACAAAAATGAGAAAATGGAAAACCAGGACGCCTTTATCAGGGGTGATGTCCGGATCATGGTTGCCACATCTGCTTTTGGCATGGGGGTAGACAAGAAGGATGTCGGCATGGTGATCCATTTTGAAATCTGTGATTCTCTTGAAAATTATGTTCAGGAGGCAGGCCGGGCAGGAAGGGATGAAAATATTACGGCTGACTGTTTTGTTCTGTTTAATGAAGAGGATCTTGGCAAGCATTTTATTCTTTTGAATCAGACCAAACTCAATGTCAGGGAGATCCAGCAGGTCTGGAAGGCGATAAAGGATCTGACCCGTTTCCGCTCAAACGCATCAAATTCAGCCCTGGAAATTGCCAGGAAAGCCGGCTGGGATGATAATATTGCCGAGATAGAAACACGGGTGAAGACAGCCATCGCAGCCCTTGAAAATGCAGGCTATGTCAGGCGCGGCCAGAATATGCCCAGGATTTATGCAAACAGCATCCTGACGAAAAACGCCCAGGAAGCCATTGACCGGATAATGGCTTCAAACCGGTTTGATGAAAGACAGAAACAGCACGCAGTGAGGATCATCAAAAAACTGTTCTCAAGCAAAACCAGAAAACAGGCCGGTGATGAAGCAGCTGAATCAAGAGTGGATTATATCAGTGATCACCTGGGGATCGTAAAAGAGGATGTTATCCATATTATCACCCTGCTCAGAGAAGAAAAAATACTGGCAGATGCCAGGGATCTGACGGCATTTATCAGAAAAGGTGAAAAAATCAACCGTTCTCTGGGTATTGTGCAGGCATTTGCAGGCCTTGAAAAATTTTTACTGGCGCGTGTTGACCAGCAGGAAACCGTTTTTCATATCAAAGAACTCAACGAAATGGCAGAAGAAAACGGATGCAACAATGTCAATCCTGCTTCCATTAAAACGATCATCAATTTCTGGGCCATCAAAAACTGGATAAAAAAAACCCATCATGGTTATTCAAAAGATACGGTTGCTGCAGCCTTAACCCAGCCCAGAGACGTATTTAAACACAAACTTGAAAAACGGCATGAGCTGGCCCAGTTCATCGTTGAACTGCTTTATGAAAGAAGCAAAGAAAAGATCGGGGAAGATGAAAGCCCTGTGGGAGAAGGTCTGGCATTGATCGAGTTTTCCGTACTTGAACTCAAGGCGGCCTGGGAAAGTATTGAATCCTTGTTCAGGCGCAAAACCTCAGTGGATGAAATAGAAGATACCCTGTTCTATCTTTCCAGGATAGGTGCGATCCGTATCGAGGGCGGTTTTCTGGTTGTCTACAACCGGCTGACAATTGAAAGACTGGAAATGGACAACAGAAGACAATACAAAAACGAGGACTATAAAAACCTGGGACAGTTTTATGAAAACAAGGTGGCGCAGATCCATATCGTGGGTGAATATGCCAGAAAGATGATCAGCGATTACAAGGATGCCCTGCAGTTTGTGGAAGACTATTTCAAGTTAAATTATGCCTCGTTTCTTCGCAGGTATTTTAAAGGCAGCCGGGGAGATGAAATCAAAAGAAATATTACGCCTGCCAAATTCAGACAGCTGTTCGGCGAGCTTTCTGCTGCCCAGTTAAACATCATAAAGGACAATCAAACCCAGTACATGGTGGTTGCAGCGGGCCCTGGAAGCGGCAAGACACGGGTGCTGGTTCATAAGCTGGCCTCTTTACTTTTAATGGAGGATGTAAAACATGAGCAGTTGCTCATGGTAACGTTTTCACGGGCTGCTGCCACAGAATTCAAGAAACGGCTGATCGCGCTGATCGGCAATGCAGCGAATTTTATAGAGATAAAAACCTTTCATTCCTATTGTTTTGACCTGCTGGGCAAAATTGGAAGCCTTGAAAAATCGGGCGATATCATCAAGCAGGCCATTATTAAAATAAAAAATGGACAGGTTGAACCTGCCAGGATTGCCAAAGCGGTCCTGGTGATCGATGAAGCCCAGGATATGGACGCGGACGAATACGCCCTGATCACTGTTCTGGCAGATCAGAATCCTGACATGCGCATCATTGCCGTGGGCGATGATGATCAGAATATTTATGAATTCAGGGGGTCCAGCTCAAGATATCTTGAACAGCTCATTGCAGATAAAAATGCTGTCATGCATCAACTGGTTGAAAACTATCGAAGCAAGAATAATCTTGTTGAATTTACCAACCATTTTGCAAAAAAGATCCGCCGCCGTTTAAAAGGAACTCCCATTATCGCCCGTCAGGCAGACTGCGGGAAAATCAAAATTGTTCGCCATGAAAGCCGCCATCTGATCTGTCCTCTTGTTCAGGATCTTCTTTCAACCCGGCTTGAGGGCTCAACCTGTGTCCTGACCCCCACCAACGAAGAAGCCCTTCAGGCACAAGGTCTGCTGCTTGAAAATCACATGCCGGCAAAGCTGATTCAGACCAATGAGGGGTTCAGTCTTTATGATCTTTTGGAAATAAGATATTTTTTAAACCTGCTCAACCTGCGGGACGACACGTTTATCATCCATGACGAATTATGGGAATCTGCCAAGCGCGGGGTATGGAATGCATTCAGGACCAGCTCGAAAATGGATATCTGCATTAAAATTATCAAGGGATTCGAGGCGGCCAACCCCCAAAAAAAATACAGATCAGATTTTGAAGTATTTGTCAGGGAGTCCAAACTGGAGGATTTTTCAGATGAACCCGGCGACACTGTTCTGGTATCCACCATGCACAAAGCCAAGGGAAAAGAGTTTGATAATGTTTTTTTAATGCTTGATCATTTTGATCTGATCAATGATGAAAAAAAACGCCTGCTGTACGTTGCCATGACACGGGCAAAACAGAACCTGACAATTCATCTGAACGCAGACTTTCTGGATGATATTTCAGTCCAGAAAATGGACCGGATCAACAACAATGAAAAACATTTCCCTCCGGATCAACTGGTCATGCATTTAAGTCATAAGGATATCTGGCTTGATTATTTTATCAGCAGGCAGCATCAGATTTCACAACTCAAAAGTGGCGACGGATTAATCGTCCATGGAAACAGATGTCTGGATAAAGGCCATGTTCCTGTATTAACATTTTCAAAATCATTCTCGGAAAAACTCAAGACATTTTGCCAGGCCGGGTATGTGCCCATCCGGGCCGTTGTCAACTATATCGTCTGCTGGCAGAAGGAAACTTCAGAAGAGGAAACAAGAATAATCCTGCCTGAACTTTATTTAAAAAAACCAGGAAATATTCCCGTTCGGGACTAAATTTAAATAAACTGGAAATTATGGACACCGACGGTCCAGTTGGGAAAAACCTTGCACGTATTGAAAGGCCTTGGGTTAAAGGATAGCTATCGTTTATCTGTGAGAAGACGAACTTGAGTTGACACCTTGCTTGATTTAGGTCGTGAGTCGGACCAGGCAAATTCTCTGGAAACGGCGATTTTTAAAACCCCTGTCCGGTTGAACTATAGGCATTTTTGCTCCGGACACAAAAAAGCAATATAAATGCGAGCCGGTTATTTGGAATCGTTATATGGCTTGAAGCGATCAACTAAATAAGGTATGTGAAAGATATGAAAAGAAAGTGAAAATTTGAACATGAAACATGCACTTTGTGAGTAGAAGGAAGGATACTGATGAAAGAAAAAACCAGAAAGAACATTGATACTGCATTTATCGGTGAAGCCAAAGCATATTTCCGACTGCTTGCCTTTGCCGAAAAAGCTGAAGAAGAAGAGCTGCCACAGGTGGCTATGCTGTTTCGAGCAATTGCCGATGCGGAACGCATTCATGCTACCCGTCAGCTGGGATTGATTAAAGACCTCATCGTCAAAGATACGGATACCAACCTGGAAAAATCTTTCCAGAGCGAAAAAACCGTCAGTGAAAATGTTTACCCGGACTTTATCAAGGACGCCGAAGAAGAAGGCGAAACCGCAGCAGCAAAAGTTTTCAGTTTTGCCCGGGACGCGGAAAGCTATCATGCCAAGCTGTATGAACGGGCCATGATGGATGTTATTAAGGACACGGTTAACGCTTACCATGTTTGTCAGGTCTGCGGTTATGTGACCCACAAAAAAGCTCCCAAAGAATGTCCGGTCTGTGGCG
Source organism: Pseudomonadota bacterium (assembly GCA_018821535.1). GTDB lineage: Bacteria > Desulfobacterota > Desulfobacteria > Desulfobacterales > Desulfobacteraceae > Desulfobacula. The sequence continues at coordinate 14,562 of JAHJLV010000038.1, forward strand.
CACCCAGGGAAAAGTTTAAAACAATTGAATAAATGGTTGAGTTTATATAAAGCATTTGGAATGCAATTGCTATGGATTCCATAACACAAGCCTCACTGGGTGCTGCGGTAGCCTACGCCAGCTGGCATCGTCAATTGGGTAAACCGGCTTTGCTTTGGGGAGCCGTTATAGGAACCATTCCAGATCTGGATGTCCTTTTGTATCCCGTCCTGGATGATATCCAGAGGCTTTACTGGCACCGCGGCGAGTCGCATTCTTTCGCCTTTACAGTTATAGCCAGTTTTTTAATAAGCTGGCTGCTCTGGAAAAAAAGGTGGAAGGACAATATCACCTTTTATCGTGTCATTACCGGGGTATTTATCGTCATTGTCACACATATCACAATCGACTACTTTAACGTCTACGGAACTCAATTACTGGCGCCTTTCTCACGTTACGGATTCGCACATGGCAATATGTTCATCATCGACCCTTTGTACACACTGCCTCTGCTTGCGGGAATATTTTTAGCCGGAATTGACACTGGAAAATTCGGTTGGAAGGGGAATACTGCCGGTCTGATCATAAGCAGTCTGTATGTTCTTTTTTCAATGGTATCCCATACATACGCTGATTACACTTTCAAACAACAACTGGAAGAAAATAAAGTTGTGGTATTCGATTCAATTACCGGTGCTACCCCCATGAACACATTGCTGTGGAGACATATTGCAAGAACCGATGAGGGAATTCTGATCGGCTATTTTTCCATTATCGGAAACCATCCTTGTGAAGAGATTAGTTTCGATCTTGTTAAAAGGAATGACTCTCTGCTCGCGCCATTTAAAGACCAGCGCAATGTTAAAGCTGTTAAATGGTTTTCACAGGGATTTTGGGTGGCCCAAATGCAAAACGATGTTGTTACACTCTCTGATCTTAGATTTGGAGAATTTCGCTCAAGAGTAAACGCCCCATCAGACGAATGGCGGTATATTTTTTCCTGGAAAATCAGTGAGGACCCGGATATCCTTACACGAAATTCACCCTCAATAAGGGATAGCAAAGCTGCTATCGCAGTCCTCTGGAGGCGCTTGATTGGCGCATGTCTGCCCTATTTATAATGTTCAAGTGTCATAACGTAAAGATGTCTGCTATCGATATGATCATCCCCCGGTATTCTAGGCACGAGGTTAAGCTTCTGATTGAAAATTAATGTTGCAGGTATTTTTTCAAATCTCTGTAAAAATTTTCATGAGACCCAAATGTATATAAAAACAGAGTTGAATCAACTATTGATCCTTTTTAAAAAGATCATCAGATACTTTCACTGCTGTCGCCATAATTCCTCCATAACTGAGATTATGGTTTTAATTTAACACCATGAATTTCTTAATACAACCAAGATTTTTGTGTTCACGGCGGGTGCGCCGCGATTATATTTTTAAGCCAGTGGGGGGACAGACATAAATTCCTTTTTTAATTTCATAGGGTTCATCAACAGGAGCAATGACCCATGCTGATTCAGGTTTTATTGAATCAATCAGCTCATAAAATCCCCGGGAAGGTTTTGGCGCCTTTGAAAGTTTACATTCAAAAAAATGCCGTTCTCCTGCCCTTTCCAATATAAGATCTATTTCTGCACCATTGGAGGTTCTCACAAAGGATGGTTTCCAGCGATCATATTCCGTAATAATATTTTCAATGACAAAACCCTCCCAGGATGCACCAGCTGCCGGGTTGGCCAACAAAGAATCATAGGCTTCAATATCAAGCAACGCATGAAGAATTCCGCTATCGCGCAAATAAATTTTCGGAGATTTAATCAGTCTTTTCTTTAAGTTTGTTTCTGCTGGAGGCAGCAAACGAATCATATAGGTCTGCTCCAGAATGGCCAGGTATTTTTTTAATGTCGGGATTGATATATCTGCTGCTGCCGCCAGTTTTTGATAATTTGCAGTTTGACCGTGGTAATGGGCCAAAAGCAGCCATAAACGTTCAATTATCGGGACCGGAATGTTAAAGCCGAGATTAGGAATATCCCGTTCCATGAATGTTCGAATAAAATCAAGACGCCAATCAAAACTATCCATATTATTTTTGGCCAGAATACTTTCAGGAAATCCGCCCCGAAGCCAGATATCTGACCATATTGAGATGTTGGCAACTTCATTAATTGTAAACGGAGTTAGATCAATATAGGCGATTCGGCCGGCAAGGGACTCAGTTGATTGTTTTATAAGATCGCGGGAAGCTGAACCCAAAATTAAAAATCTACCAGGTCTTCTATCTTTATCTATTTCTGAACGGAGGATAGAAAAAAATTCAGGAAGGAGTTGAATCTCGTCAAGGCAAATAACCTTATCTCTATAGTGATCAAAAAAAAGTTCCGGTTCTGACAGTTTATTTCGATCAACCCGGCCCTGTAAATCAAGATAAACTGAAGGGATATCTTTGAGGAGCATTTTGGCAGTTGTTGATTTCCCGGACTGTCTGGGGCCAAGGATGGCCACCGCTGGAGAGCGGGAAAGTGCATTGTGCAATTCTTTCTCTATTTTTCTTTGTATATAATCATGCATATCAAGAATCCTTATTAATAATTTACATTGATATTACAATTATTTATATAAAATGTCAAACAATTCAAATGAAGACGGACAAAACGCTTATTTGGGATGTTGGACAAACCGGAGATTGAACCTTTTTTTGGCTTCTTAAAGTCACAGATCCTAAACATTAGGGGTATGGAGGATTTAATTTTAGCAGCCGGTTTCATGGCTTTATCTTGACATAGATCTTAATATGGTCTAAATTAAGGTCAAATTAATTATGGAGAACAACATGAAACTCAGTGAATCTGTCAAGCCCATCAGCTATTTTAAAGCACACGCTTCGGAAATCGTCCGACAAATCGTTAATAGCCGGCAGCCCATGATTATCACCCAAAATGGGGAAGCCAAAGCGATTCTTCAGGATCTTGTCCAGTATGAACAGACCCAGGAAAGCCTCGCCATGTTGAAAATGCTAGCCCAAAGCCAAAATAGCCTTAGAAAGGGAGATTACAGGCCTGTTACCGATGTTTTCAGCGACTTGAAAAAAACTCTGGGAAACCAATCTGAATGAAATACAATGCTTATGTCATTTCTGATGCGGAAAAAGATCTTTTTGAAATTTATGATTATATAAAAAAATCCGGATACCCGCAAAACGCAGGAAAAATTTTTTCAGAAATTGAAACAGCTTGCCAAAATCTGTCATTTAGCCCGGAAAAAGGTCACTATCCTCCAGAGCTACAACGAATTGACGTACATGAATATCGCGAAATTCATGTGAAAGTCTACCGCATTATCTACCAGATCATCGAATCAGATGTTTTTATCCATTGTATCCTTGACGGCAGGCGGAATATCCCGGAAATACTTCAGCAACGAAATTTGAGATAAGAGACGTCGATGGACAGAGTCAGAAAAGTATCCTTGGTGTAAATCCAACAATCAACACGCACCGGATTTCACCGGTGCGTGTTGATTGTTGATTTTATCAAAAAGAATAAAAAAGTCCCTGATCGAGAACTTTTAATTGCATTTCGCTTTAAAAGCTGTTAAAAGTATCTGATCAGAAACTTTTACACGAGGGGCAATTTGAAACCTTCAATAAAAATCAATAACCCTGAAGAATTAGGACAACATCTCCTTGAAGAGCGTAAACGCCTCAAACTGACTCAAAAAGAAATTTCTGAGTTTAGTGATGTCGGCAGAAAATTTATTATAGAGATTGAAAAAGGTAAAGTAACGGCTCAGCTTGGAAAAGTATTTGAATTGCTGAACAGCCTTGGTCTTGAACTCCATCTCATTAAACGCGGAGATAGCTGATCTTGGAGACCTTGAATGTTTTTTTTGAACAAGCCAGAGTCGGTTCCTTAAGTATTAATGACAGGAGACAATTTTCATTTCAATATTCTAAGGAATGGTTGGCATCACCTGATGCTTTTCAAATATCTATTTCTTTGCCACTGCAGGAAGATTTTATCTCGCATCCAAAAGTAAAATCATTTTTTTCCAATCTATTACCTGAGTCTGCCGTTAGAATATTAATAGCCAAACAACTCGGGATTTCAGATAAAAATGATTTTATGCTTCTCAAACGTATTGGGGGAGACTGCGCCGGAGCAATAACGATTCTACCCGAAGCAGAAATACCTGAATCACCGGATCAATACACATATCGTTTTTTATCAGACGAGCAACTGGCAGATTTGATAAAGGACATTCCCAGACGTCCTTTACTTGCAGGCCAGGAAGGTATTCGAATATCGCTTGCAGGGGCACAGGAAAAGATGACACTTTTCTACAAAGACCCTTCGTTTTATATCCCGGAAAATGGTGCGCCAAGTAACTATATTTTAAAACCGGATATGGCACATTTTCAGTTTTCCATTGAAAATGAATGCTTTTGTATGATGCTTGCCAATGCCGTTGGTCTGGCTGTTCCGCCTGTTATGATTGAGCGAAAAGAAGATCAAAAGGTTCTGTTAATTAAAAGGTATGATAGAATATTGGATAATGATATTCTCAAGCGTCTTCACCAGGAAGATTTTTGTCAGGCCATGGGGCTTTCACATGAACTGAAATATCAAGCTGATGGTGGTCCTGGTCTGAAAGCATGCTTTGATCTTGTTCGAATATATTCTGCCAATCCGATTAAAGATCTTCAGCAGCTGATGCAATGGGTGTTTTTTAATTACCTGATCGGGAATATGGATGGGCATGCAAAAAACCTGTCTTTTATATATCAGGCCAAACAGATTCGATTGGCGCCTTTTTATGACATGTTGTGTACAGACATATATGATAACCTGTCACAAAAACTTGCCATGGAAATAGGTGGGGAGAACAGATCCGAATGGATAATGGAAATACACTGGAAAAGATTTGCAGAGGAGATAAAAGTAAGTCATCCAATTCTCAAGAAAAGATTATTGGATTTTTGTCTTGAAATGACCCTTAAAACTGACAGTACCTACGCGGATTTTATAAACAGATATCAACCGAACAGCCTGTTAGAGGATATCATAGCTGCGATAAAAAAAAGATCGAGTAGAACGCTTAAACAATTCAATTCAACACAAAAATGAACCAGGTGTGACCGGTTCATTTTTGTGGTTAAACGGATCAAATGACTTTGATCAACCTGTCAACATTTGAGAAAACCCTGGCCCAGGTGTATTTCTCCTTTGCCATGCTTCTTGAATTGTCTCGAAGTGCCTGCCACAGGATTTTGTCTTTTAACAGGACATGAATATCTTCAGCCATTGTAAGCGGATCTTCCGAGATCGCCGCATGAACCCTGTCTTTCAGAGCCAGTCCTTCAGTTCCGGTCGGCGTTGTGACAATTGGAATACCTCGGTACATGGCGTTGATAATTTTAACTTTTATACCGCCCCCAAATCTCAACGGTGCGACAAAAATTCTGCACCTGTCATAATAGGGCGTCAAATCCGCCACAAATCCGGTCAGGATAATATCTTTTGTGCACTTCACAAGTTCCTGCAGTGTGTTACCCGGGCTTTCACCCACGATGTAAAAACGCAGCTGCCTGTTCTGCGCCTTAAGCCGGTTCCAGGCATGTTTTATAAACCAGATAAGGCCGTCTGCGTTCGGCTCCCAGCTTAACGTTCCCACATAGAGCAGCGCTTCTTCTGTCTGGTCGAAATCCATACCGGGCAGGTCAAGCAGACTTTCATCACCCAAATGAAATGTCTCATGAATTTTTTTTTGTCTGATCCCGAGTTTTATCAGGTCCAGCTTGTCATTGGGGGCGGCAAGGAGGCAGGTCGCTCTGTCACCAGCTGCTTTTTCATAGTGCTTTATCCTTTTGGATTCCAGAAGAATCCCCAGTTTTTTTACCGGATTTCGTTCAAGACGAAAAAGCCTTTCCCAGATCATGTATTCTGCATTATGCGTGTGCAGGATGATGCGACCGGAAAAAACTTCTGGTATATACTGAGCCATGATGAGTGAATCTAAAAATATAATGTCATAATCGGAACAGGTATTTTCTACATGTTTTTTAAAAGTTCCGGAATAATTCCTGTATAGAGAAAGCGGGATATTTTTGAGGTAGCTTTTCAACAGGTTTTTAAGAGTCCTGGGCCTGTGAAGGATTTCTCCATAAAAATCCGTTGTCCTGATTTTTGACAAGAGCATGGCTTTTCGCCGGGCAAAATTGTCCTGAAAGAACACAAAAATGGCCAGACTATAATTCCCCGACAGGTGTTCGACCAGTTTCCATCGTTTGATGGCTCCGCCGCTAACCGGTGGATACTGCAGTTGATGTGTAAGGAAAAGAATTTTTTTCAAGGGGAAACAAACCTTTTAAGTTCGGGTTTTTCATTCAGCAGCTCCTGCGGCGTACCGCAGGTTTTTATTCGGCCATTTTGGAGCAGCACAATCCGGTCGCAATATTTCAGTGTGCCTATGCGGTGTGCAACAATTATCATTGTCTTTTTACCGTGAAGTGCATTTATGGCCTGCGCAAGCTCCTGTTCGGTCTGTTCGTCCAGAGCGGATGTTGCCTCATCAAATATAAGAAGCTCCGGTTCATGATAAAGGGCACGGGCAATTGCAACACGCTGCTTTTCCCCACCTGACAGATTCAGGCCCCTTTCACCGATTTTCGTTTCCAGGCCTTCCGGCAGGCTGGATAAAAAATAGTCCAGCTGAGCCATGTGGATAACATCGGTCACTTTTTTGCGGTCAATTTCAGCAACATTAATGCCAAAAGCGATATTCTGCAGCAGGGTGTCATCAGTCAGATAGATCTCCTGGGGGACAAACCCTATTTTCCGGCGCCAGGAAGCCAAACTTCCCTGGATATCTATATCATCCACCAAAATCCGGCCGATCGAAGGCCTTAAAAGTCCCAGTATGAGATCAATGATGGTACTTTTGCCACTCCCGGTTGTCCCCATGATGCCGATGGATTCTCCCCGGTGAATGGTCATGTTCACTTCGTTTAAAACGGTTCCCCGTTTCCCTTCATAAGCAAAGGAAACCCGGTCCAATACCAGTCTTTTTTTAAAGTTCAGCTCAACTTGTGTATCCTGCGTTTTCGAGAGTTCTGATTCATATTTCCCCAAAAGCTCCATATCCGCTGCCAGGAGATCCACTTCGACCGCACTGTAACGGATGAGATTTATATACATGGATAGCCTGTTAAACGAAGGGATGGCCCTGAACCCGGCATAGCTGAAAAGTCCCAGGAGCGGCAATACCTCCTGAAGGCCGCCGGTCTTGTCCATTGTGAAAAAGATAATGATGAGAGGGACGCAGACGAAAACGGTTTCCACGATAAGCCGGGGGCTGTGGTGCAGTGTGACATACAATCGTCTCTGCCGGGAAAGAGCGTTCTGGATAACGGAAAAGATATCATGCCAGAACGACTCCCGGCCCATGACCTTTATTTCTTTTAACGCACCAAAGGCCTGTTGCATGGTCTGGAGGGCATTTTGCCGCATGCGTTGCTCCTGGGCACCCAGTTTGGAGAACAAGCGGTGCAGCACCACAAGCAGAGCGCCCAGCAGGAAGGCAAGCAGAGAAATGGAAACCAGCGTCATCATGGGAGAAACAATAACCAGCACTGCAATAATTCCACAAAGGACAAGTATTTCCGATATGCCTGCGACCACTGACTCCAGTACCAGATGCACCGTTGCTTCCATGCCCTGGGATGTCCTGTCAATGAGGGCTGCAGAATTCCGGTGAAAATGAAAGGAGAACGGCGCGTTAAGATAACGCTGAAACAGCCTGGTGGAAAGAAGCGCAATGGTTTTATTCGTGACTCTGCTTCTTAAATAACAGGCGGCCAACAGGAAAAAATTTTTCAAAACATAATATATGCAAACCATTAGGACGAAGCTGAATATGATTTTTTTTTCATCCGGCAGAGACAATGCCGTGTAAAGCCTCGAAATCACCGGGATATCGAAAACTTCTGCCGGATGAATCATGACTCTGAGCAGAGAATAAACCGCTGCCGCTCCAAGCCCCTCGGCAACAGCCTCTGTCACGGAAAGCGGTATGAGGCCCGCCCAGTAACGGCGCATGGGCAAGGGAATGAGCAAAAATGCAGATTTGATTTGTTTAAACACGGCCGGTCCCTCCATTTACCAGCGATGATATAATATTTTCAAGGTGTTCGCCAAACACTGGCATGGAGAATAATTTCACAGCCCTTTTTTGTGCTGCCGTTCCCATATCTGCTGCTTTGACCGGATCCTCAACGATGTCTTTCATGGCCCGGGCAAAGGCGCTGGGTGTCGGGTCGCACAGGAAACCTGTTTTACCGTTCAGGATCGTTTCCACAGGCCCCCCCCGATTAACCGCTACAACCGGCTTGCCTGACGCCATAGCTTCGATAATCCCGATGCCGAAATGTTCGTTGGTACTCGTGTAGATCATGCCGTCACATCCTTTCAACAGCCTGATACGCTCATTATCCGGAATGGATGAAAAAAATACCACCTGATCCTGCAGATTTAATTGTTGTGCATACGCCTGCAGATAATTCAGGGTATGTCTCTGTTCGGGAAGACGCTCATCACAGGCACCCGCCATGATAAGCCGCAGTCTTTGGAATGTCTTATTTGAAAGCATCCCCCGAAGAGCCGCCATTGCTTCCAGTGCCAGAGACAGATTTTTCCCGGGATCGTAGCGGTTGATGGAGAGAAAATTGAAGCAGCCTGGGTCAGTTAATGCAGAGAACGTTAACGGGTTGTCCTCCGGGGTCAGGAATTGCGGAATATCAATGCCGGGATAAAGGACCTCGGGCTGTCCGCCTGAGAAATGGGGAAACGAGCGCTGAAATGTTTCAGCAGTAAATACGCTGTTTACCAGGATGCGGTGTGCAAAACGCATCCCAAATGTCTCCAGTCCGTTTATGGGTATCCTGTAAATCCTGTACAACCCGTTTTTTTGAGGCGCGAGAAGAAAATCAGGGTAATGACAGTAAAACAGGATCCTTGCTTTGGACACAAGGCGGAAAAGGGGAATAACATGCGGTACCAGATCACAGAAAATAACGTCATAGGGACGGGAGGCCCGTTTCATGGCCAGCGTCATCAAAATCATCCTGGCGATAGCACAGGGGACACGAAAGCGACCGGCCAGACTGTGCGGGACAAAATTTCCCGCAATTTCTATTTTCAGCATGCTGTTTCGTGTTTTTTCAAGACAATGGGAAAGATCATATCGGCTGGTAAAAATTGTCACCTCATGACCTTTATTCATAAGCTCAACGACCGCATCGACCACTAAACGTTCGGCACCTCCAATGCCGAGATCCGGGTGTAAAAATGCAATCCTGAGGCTTTTCATTTTTGTTTTATCTCTGACGGGTAGACACTGCTTTTTATTAAACAAAGTATCAAAACATCTTTAAGTCTAAAATGCGACCCTCAGCATGATACTGCCATAGCATGCTGAGGCAATATCAGGTTGAAAGTCGCTGAGTCAAGAAAAAAAACTTGTAAAACTGTCGTTGCTTTGTTTACCATTACATTTTTTCAATCTGGAATGCTGCCGGACACAAAAAGGAAATAAATGGTCTACGCACTGTTTTTTATAATGCTTTTGTTTCTCGCTTTTCTCTGGGTCTGGATCCGATCCCGAACCACATGGAAAAAGCATGGTTCCTCAAATGAAATAGTTGTTGCATTTTTCCATCCCAATGCGTTGTCTGGCGGGGGAGGAGAAAGGGTTCTGTGGGTGATGATTGATGCCCTGCAGAGAAGGGACAGGGCCCGTAAAGATGATAAAAAGATTCGGTACGTGATCTATCATTCAGCCCCGGTCCCGAATTCATTTATTGAAGCGTCTGAAAAAATTCATTCACAATTCAATATCCAACTGCAGCGCCCTGTGGAATTTGTCCCTGTCGTGAAATCACATTTGATTGATGAAAAAAGATACCGTCGTCTGACAATGATAATGCAGTCAATCGGTTCCATCCGGCTGGCATGGGAATGTCTGACCCGGCTTTGCCCTGATTATTACATCGATACAACCGGATTTGCCTTCTGCTATCCGCTCGCCAGGATTGCCGGCTGCAAAATCATGACATACACACACTACCCCGCTGTCAGTACCGACATGTTATCTTTCGTCCGTTCCGGAACAGCAGCCCATAATAACAGCGGGATCATAGCACGAAGTGTATTGCTGACAGGAATCAAAGTGTTCTATTACCGCATTTTTTCTTATGCATACTGCCTCTGTGGGAAATGCACCCACCTGGTCATGGTGAACTCTTCATGGACATCATCCCATATCATGTCGATATGGGCCCGGCAGGATGTTCATATCGTTTTCCCGCCAGCGCCTGTTGAAGATTTGATGAAATTGCCGTTAAATTCACGTCAGAACAATATCGTTTCCGTGGCTCAATTCCGCCCTGAAAAGAGACACGATTTCCAAATCCACATTTTTGCCGAAGTGTTGAAAACCTGCCGTCAGGCAGGTATCAAAGAAGAACCAAAATTGATTTTCGTGGGTGGGTGCCGCAACGAAGCAGATCAACAGCGGGTTATGGATTTAAAAAAATTAACCCGGCAACTGGGTGTCGAAAACCAGGTCACTTTTGAACTCAATGCCTCATATGAGAAGCTGAAAGCATACCTTGGATCGTCGAAAATTGGTCTGCATGCCATGTGGAACGAGCATTTTGGTATCAGTGTTGTGGAGTATATGGCCGCAGGCTGCATTGCTGTGGCCCACAGGAGTGGCGGCCCCGCAATGGATATCATTATCCCTGCACATGACGGCCCCATTGGATTTCTTGCAGATTCCATGGAGACATACGTTGCCGCATTATGCGCCATTCTTCTTGGAGACTTGTCTAAAAAAGACCTTGAAAAAATACAAATCCGCGGGCGTGAGCAGTGTCAAATATTTTCTGACAAGTCTTTTGCTGAAAAAGTTCAGGAATTGATGGTCTTTGAATGAGACAGACTTTATGGGGATTGCTCAGCAACGCATGAAGAACTATTTTAAGGGAAAAAAACCGGTAAAGACTTTTGGAGACCTGCTTCTATCCCAGCTTGGAGATGATGATTTTAAACCATAATGTTTTTCGTCGGCTAATGTTTATGCCATGGTCAATACTATGACAGGATTCACACATAGAGGGGGCTTTCACCCCATGAGTTTACGCTTATGCAAGAGAATCTGGACTTTAAGATGTATCGATGGCATATTGAGGCTGAGAAAATGAAATTAATAAAAAATAAAGGCAGTTGATAATTTGATCATCATAACCTAAAGGTCACGTATTGAAAAAACGGATAAGGTATCATAAAACTAAATCATGAGTGAATATCAATATTATGAATTTTTGGCCATTGACCGCCCGCTGACATCTGAAGAGACATCGGCTTTACGCAAGCTTTCCACACGGGCTCAGATTACACCGGTCAGTTTTACCAACGAGTACAATTGGGGTGATTTTAAAGGCGATCCAGACAAGCTGATGCAGCAATATTTTGATGCCCACGTCTATGTGGCCAACTGGATGACAGCCATTTTTATGGTGCGCCTGCCCATCGAAGCGCTTTCTAAAGAAATGGCCAAAGCCCTGGCGGTGAATTACACGCTGGATTTCAAGGCTGTTCAAACCCATTGGATTATTACCTGGAGCCTGGAAGAGTCTGAAAATTATGACCGTTTTGGCATGGAAAACGGCCGGGACTGGATGGCACGATTGGCCCCGGTGAGGGATGAGCTGCTGCGCGGAGACATCCGCAGCCTGTATATCGGTTGGCTGGCATCTGTGACCGCTGAAATGCCGGGCGATGATGAAATGGAACCCCTATTGTTAAGCGGACTGGGGAATTTAACCTCATCCCAGCAGGCACTGGCCCAATTCCTGGAGGTGGACCCGGATATATTGGCGGGAGCAGGTATGGGCAGTCCAGACCTTAAGGACGGAGAACTTTCTCAAAAACAGATGGATCAATGGATCAATGGCCTGCCCCAGGATGAGATGAAGGCCGTCATGAAACAGATCCTTGAAGGCAGAGGGCAGCAGGCAGAACGGACTGTCAGAAACCGCTTCATGGCATGGCAGCACAGTTTGAAGAAGGGTAATGCCAAAGCCCCCCGGCAGCGCACAGTGGGCGAACTGCGAAAGAACGCCAAAATAGCTGAAAAAATACGCCTTGAACAGGAAAAAAACAACCGGGAACAACGGGAAATCCAACGTCGCAAGGAGAGAGAAGCATATTTGAAGAATCTGTCCAAAGATTTTCCAAGCGCATGGAAGTCGGTTCGCCAGACGGTGAAGCGGGGATCAGGGCTGGCTTATGACCAGGGCTGTTCCGCCCTTGTTGATATGCATGAAGCGTATTCACTCGTCGGAAGCCAAAAGCGCTTCCAGCAGGACTTGAACAAATTTATGACCAGCCACATGCAGCGCAAGGCTTTGATTCAACGGCTGGTAAAAACCGGGGTATGGAAGGAAAGATAAGGATATGGACACGTTGGACAAAATGATCGAGCGAATTATTTCACAGGCATCTGGTGATGATGAGGTGCTCCGTGCCTTTGTGCAGCTTCTGAAGGATCATGTCAGGCTGCCGGCCGATGGCTTTATTATCGGAGAGCCGGTTCTGGTTACAGCCATTGAGTATAACGATAATGTACGCCGCGGGTTGACAGCAAGAATCCGCCGTGAGGATGGTTCAGACCATGTAGTCGGCCTGGGTGAGGTCATGTTCTCCGAAACGTTTACAGGTGGACAGGCCATTGCTGCCTTTCGCAAGTGGCTCGGCCTGGATCCTTTCTGCGTTGAAGGTCAGACTGCTTCCCAGCCCAGGCAGTACCACAAGGCTACCAAAGATGATATCGACCTGAGTAAGCCGGTTGAACTGGTTATCCTCTCGGTCAAAGAGCGGACCGCCCGATGCCAGCTGCCCGACAGCGACAGGATCATTACACTGCGTGCCGGCACGGTTTATGATGAAGTGCCAGGCCATATTGTCACGGTCAGCCCCAAAAAGCAGTGGCGCTATGGCGGGCATCCTTATCTTTCAGGAGAGATTGAATCCTCCCGTCTGGATGTTCAAGCGCTAAAACTCATACCGCTTGGTCTTGCAGACAGGGGAATCTGGGATCCCCGGGAACACGATTGGGGAGAAGAAGATGCGCCCATGGGAGAATGGGAAAAGTTAATCATTGCCCGCGGCCCTTGCCCAATGTTCGAGATGGAGCAGGTGATGCCCGGCGAATCCGGGAATGATCCCTTTAATGATCCCATTAGTCAGGCTGTTGACCATAGGTATGCCGGGAAAAAGGCTGAAGCCAGAAAAATTTTAATGGATTTGTGCCAGGCAGACCTGCGCTGCCTGGATGCACATTCACATCTGGGGCATCTTGTTTTTGATTATTATCCACAAAAGGCCATTGAACACTATGAAACCGGTCTTCGTATCGGTGAACTGTCCCTGGGAAATGATTTTGCCGGTGTGCTGGCCTGGGGCTTTATGGACAACCGTCCGTTCCTGCGCTGCATGCAGGGATATGGCTTGTGCCTGTGGCGTCTGGGCCGTTTTAAAGAGGCTGAACATATCTTTAACCGGATGCTCTGGCTGAATCCGACTGACAACCAGGGAGCAAGATTTTCGCTGGATGAGGTAAAAGCCGGGATCTCCTGGGAAGACAGCGAAAACAGAGGGTAATCAACTGAAATGAAAAACAAAGTGAAGAACCTCATTTTTTCACATTATTATAGATAAAAAGGACACTGCAATGTTTGAGAATCTGTTTTCATTAGAAGGACGGACAACACTTATAACCGGCGGATCACGCGGGATTGGAAAAATGATAGCTGCCGGTTTTGTTGCACAGGGAGCCAGGCTGGCTGATTTTGATGAATTTTCTGAAGCCGGCTGGGATAGGAGATTATGTGGTTGGAGATACGATTGCTGTTGACGGCGGGCATGCCTATGCCAAGCTGTAATTACAGGTACAGTCCGCCATGCGCTTGCTTGACCTTATCCCGGTCTATCCCGCCTGCCTGGTTTTTGGGAAGTGCATCCACAAAAACGACCTGTTGTGGCTTCTTATACCGCGCAATCTTAGTGCCCACAAATTCAATGAGCGTCTTCTCCGACAGGTGCTGACCTGACCTTAAAACACAAATCGCCTTTATGGCTTCACCCCATTTTCTGTCTCTCACACCGATAACACACACTTCCATTATCGCGTCATGCTGCAGAATAGCAGCCTCCACCTCGGCCGGATAAACATTCTCCCCACCCGGCTTGATCAGTTCTTTTTGTGCTTTTCGTTTAACATACCAAAGATACCCTTCTTCATCAAATTTTCCGATGTCCCCGGTATGGTGCCACCCGTTCCGGAAAGTATCCGCAGTGTCATTTTCAAGTCCCCAATATCCAAGAAAAACAGTTGGGGACCGGACGCAGATTTCTCCGGGTTCACCTGTTGGCACTTCTTGATCCGTATCATCAAAAAGTTTTACTCTTGCCAATATGCTTGGTTTTCCGGCACTGCCCGGTTTTTCATTGTATGTGGCTCTTGAAACACCCATGGCTTCAGTTTGTGCAAAACCGACATGGAAGGTACATTGGGGGGCGCACTGCCGCAATCTTTCGATGGTTTGAGGCCCTTCCATGCCAGAGGCATTCCTCAGGGTGGAAAGGTCATAATCGCCTGTTTCATATGTGTCCAGCAGCGTGTTCAATATGGGCGCAAAGGTAAAAATAAGAGTTCCTTTTTCCTGTTTAATCAGTTCCAGTGTCTCTTCTGGTAAAAATTTTTCAGTAATGACATTTTTGCCGCCTGCATGCATGACAGAAAGCGCCTGTGTCAGCCCGGCCACATGGAAAAGCGGCAGAAAACCCATACAGCAGTCATCCTTGCCAAGTTTGTATTGAAGAATGGATAAAAGATTACAGTGAATCAGATTGGACTGACTCAGCAAAGCGCCGCGGGGCCGACCTTCCACTGCTGCCGTGTGAATGATGACATACCCGTCATCCGCGCAAACTTCAAAAAAAGCATCTGCACCCTCTTTCATATACAAGGTGCTCAACGGCATAAACCCCTGGCAGGGGTCTCCCTCTCCGATCAGAAACAATTTGTATGAAAAATCACTTTTCGCCAGGACAGATCTGGTTGTTTCCTGGAATGATGCTCCGGCAAAAATAAATTTAGGCGAGCAATCATTTAAAATGTATTCCAGTTCGTCTTTTTGCAGTCGCCAGTTTACGGTCAGGACAATTGCGCCTGTTTTGGCCGCAGCACCATATAGAATCATATAATCAGCGCTGTTATATGCCATGACAGCCACACGGTCTCCCCTTAAGAGACCCTGGGCAGCAAAACCTGCAGCCAGATGGTCTACTTTTGTCTTGTATTCGTAAAATCCAATCCGTTTTCCATTAAACACCAGGCAGTCCCGGTCTTTATTGGTTTTGGCATTCCGGCAAATAAAATCATAAATTGTAAAATCGGAAATATTCATGGCATCTCCTTTGTATATCTGCATCATCGCATAACACTCAGGGGTGGAATGATATGCGTCAGGTATGTTTTATTGTTTTTGAACGTGTAGATTTCGTACCAGCATTTTCAAGTTCTGTAAAGTTATTTGAAAATCCGGAAACTGAAAAAAAGGATTCTGCAGCAGCTGCTGTGCAGGTTACTTGAGGTTCCTTGCCTTGACTTCCGAATACGAAAATCATAGACTTATTTTTTTTTAACTGATGAGGTGTTATGGGAATCAAAGAAAAGCACTTTGGGCCGGTCTGGTTTATTCCCGGGGAAAACAAAGGGAAGTATCCGTATTGTCATTCACTTTATATTGAAGAGGCCGGGATATTGATAGATCCTGCTTCCAACCGGGAGCGCCTTTTGCAGCTCAAAGAAGGCCCCGGGGTCAAAGAGATCTGGCTCAGCCACTGGCACGAGGATCACCAGATGCATCTGGACCTGTTCGAAAATATTCCAGTCTGCATCATGGAAAGTGATGCTGCGCCTTTATCTGATCTTGAAACCTTTATAAATGCCTATGGGGTTGATGAAGAACATAAAGAACACTGGCGCCCCTTCCTGCTTGATACCTTCCATTTCAAACCCAGAAAACCTTCCCGGTTTTTAAAAGACGGGGAATGGATCGACCTGGGTTCTACCCGGGTCAAAGTGATTCATGCTCCCGGACACACTCCGGGGCACACGGCATTTTTGTTTGAAGCGCCTGAGCTTCTTTTTCTGGGGGACTATGATCTCTCCTGGTTTGGCCCCTGGTATGGGGATGTGGATTCCAGCATTGAACAAACCATAGACTCGGTGAATAACCTTCGAAAAATCCCTGCAAAAACATGGATAACCTGCCATGAAACAGGTCTTTTTGAAGAAGAACCCGGAAAATTGTGGGACAGTTATCTGGAAGTGATCGATACCCGGGAAAAAAAGCTGCTGGATTTTCTTAAAACACCCGGAACATTATCACAGGTTGTCCAGGCCTGTATCATTTACGGCAAACCCCGGGAACCTAAGTATTTCTTCGAATTCGGGGAAAAAGCCCACATGAAAAAGCACCTGGAAAAACTGATGCGAGAAAACAAAATTTTCATTAAAAATGAAAAATATTGTATTCAATAGAGCTGCAATCCTGTTTGAATTACCAGCGACGCTTTTTTAATATTGTTCCCTCTTGAACTTTTAAAGCAATTATAAGCGCTATCGGTGCCTATATCAGACATCAGCGGCTGGAACAGAATAAAACACAGGCTCAGGTCGCAGAAGATGCCGGAATAAATCGATGGACCTTAAGCCAGATACATGAAACAGTCGAAATATCCTGGAAATACTTCAGAACCGGAATTTGAGATCAGGCGCGTTGGTAAACATGAAATATTAAAGGAAAGGACCCATGAGCAGACAGCACATTGAAATACGGCAGTCATTTAATGCACCTGTTGAAACCATATTCACTATTTTAACAGACCATGAATCTTTTGGAAACGTGATAGCGACAAAAATCCGGCGGGTGGTCGATTCTCCGGAAGAAAACAAGAACGGAGCCGGTTCTGTCAGGCGGGTCTTTTCTTCTATGCTTCCTGCTTTTGAAGAAACCGTTATCACATTTGAACCCCATTCTCTGATGGAATATGTGGTCAGCAAGGGCAGTCCCATTAAAAATCATATCGGCAGAATGGAATTCTCAGAAGAGAATGGAATAACCCGGCTTTGTTATTTTATCGACTTTGACCCAAGGCTGCCCTTTATGTTCCTTGGCCCTGTTTTGAAATCAGCCATTGAAAAACCCATGCGCAAAAGCCTGGAAAAACTTTCTAAACGCTATGTCCCATGACCTTGCTCTTCAGCGTCACAATAGGTAATATATAATTGCATGATGCAATGCTGTATGATATCTTTGTAAAAAACGTTTAAAGGAGGGAAGCCATGACAACCGCCGTAAGAATCACCGACGAATTAGTTCGTGGAGCGAAGATTTTCAGCAAAATCGACAATCGTTCATTAACCGGCCAGATTGAACATTGGGCTCGGATTGGAAAATGTGCTGAAGAGAATCCAGATTTAACATACGGCTTGATTAAAGATATGTTCATTGGCCTCGCAGAATTTCATATCGTTTTTCCAGGGACCATCTTGAATTGATTATGATCGGTCCACATGAAAATTATTACAGGGATCTGAAAAACTACCTAGAGGCAAAATAAATATTTTGAAAACCATTAAAGAACAGTGCCTGGAGTGCGGCGGCACTTTGTATATAAAAAGAACCTGAACCAAAATCATCTTCTGCTGCAGGTCCTGCGCAAAACATTATCCGGAAGACAAATACAAAGAACTCATGGATGATTTCCTGGAAGAACAGCTGGCCAATGTGCCCATTAACCGGATCTGATCTTCTTATCGTTAAAAAAAAGGCAAAAAAAAAACAAAAATGAATATTGAAAAGCGGCTTGCCGGCAGAACCCGTTTAATGAAAGCCAATGCCATCAGAGAAATCCTCAAGGTGGTTTCAAATCCTGCCATCATCTCCCTTGCAGGAGGCCTTCCCTCTCCGGAAAGCTTTCCCATGGAGATTATCAAAGAACTTACAGACCGGGTGTTCAAAACCTATTCGTCCACGGCCTTCCAGTATGATTTAACAGAAGGGTTTCTGCCCCTGCGCGAGGAACTGTGCCGCCTGCTGGAAACCCGGGGAATTAAAACAGAACCCAACGCTGTTCACGTCACTTCCGGTTCCCAGGGCGTCCTGGATGCCGTTGCCAAGGTTCTGATTTCCAAGGGAGATAAAATTGCCCTTGAAGCCCCCACCTATCTGGGCGCGCTTTCTGCCTTCAACCCCTACGAACCCGAATATATCCGGATGGATATGGATGATGAGGGGCTGATTCCTGAATCTCTGGAAGATACGCTCTCCAAGCATTCCATCAAATTTATCTACCTTGTCCCCACTTTCCAGAACCCCACCGGGCGGACCATCAGCCTTGAACGCAGAATACAGATTGCCCGGATCATTCAAAAACATGACACGCTTCTGGTGGAAGACGACCCGTACAGCGCACTGCGGTATAAAGGCGACCCTGTTGCCCCCATCAAAACCCTGGCACCGGATAATGTCATTTATATTTCCACCCTTTCCAAAATCTTTGCGCCAGGCCTGAGGATCGGATTTTATGTGGCCCCTGAAAATCTTCGTCAATGGCTTGTCATGTCAAAACAGGGCGTGGATCTTCATACAAACACATTGGGCCAGGCTCTGGCAGCTGAATATCTGAAAGGTGATTTTCTTGCATCTCACCTGCCCAGAATTATCAATCTTTACAAACCCAGGCAGGAGACCATGTTTGAGGCGATAACCAGCCAGTTTCCGGCTTCATTTTCCTGTGCCCGGTCAGACGGTGGCATGTTCTTGTGGGTCACCGGGCCCAAAGGGTTTGATATGATCCGATTATACCAGAAATCCATTGAAAATAACGTGGCCTTTGTTCCTGGAAAATTCTTTTTCACCGATGAAAAAGAAGGGATTGAAACCATGCGGTTGAACTATACCATGGCAGACGAAAAAACCATTCAGACCGCCATTGGACGGATTGCAGACACCATCCGGAAAATGAAATACTGATTATTTACCCCAGCAGCACTCTTGCTGGTTTAGCTGAATTCACCAGACAAAAAAAGCGCTGTCGATAATAGTCTGG
Organism: Pseudomonadota bacterium; assembly: GCA_018821535.1. Taxonomy (GTDB): domain Bacteria; phylum Desulfobacterota; class Desulfobacteria; order Desulfobacterales; family Desulfobacteraceae; genus Desulfobacula. Next base: position 33,787 of record JAHJLV010000038.1, read on the forward strand.
TTATTTGATTCTTGTGTTGTATATAAAAAATAATTCCATATTTAAGAAAAATAATTCT
>JAHJLV010000076.1 GCA_018821535.1 Pseudomonadota bacterium
ACGAGGTCTTTGGATTAAGTAGGCAGTGCAGTATTAAATTTCAGAATTATCCAAACTATATTTTGCATTACGTTATGCGTTTTACGTTATGCGTTGCGCGAGAGTGGTTTGGTTGCTACGATAGAAAATAAAAATGTTCCAATGTACTAGTATACTGGAACAAAAAGTAATTTAGCCCAAAACGCGGAAAACGTGACGGGCGAAGGAGGTAATGATGAGAAAGAAGTTTTTTTTGGCCCTGTTAGTCGTTTGCCTGATGATGGCAGGGACAGTGGAATGTGAGGAGAGTAATCTCCTCAACCACACAGTCGTTCCTGTGTGGTTAGTTGGGATGCCCTTAAACGGGACAACCATCCCGGCTGACTGCCAGGATACTTTAGTCAAGCTGGCAAAAGCAGCAGCAGCCAGGCCTGATATCACGATTGTGATAAAGGGTCTGTGCAGTGTAGAGGGGAGCGAGAATTACAACCTCGCGCTTGCTCTACGTCGGGCGAGGAAAATAGAATTTTTTTTGGTGTCCAAGGGAGTGGCGCCAGGAAGGATTAGAGCGATTGGTATTGGTCGGCTGTCTGCCACAGACGGTGCTGATGTTCGTGGCGTTCTTTTGGAGATAATTTATATCCCAAAAAATGTCCGAGTAGACATCACCGCAATAGAGGCAGCTCGGCTGTCAGCCATAGCTGCGGCAAAGAGAGCTGAAGCCGCAGAGATGGAGGCCAAAGCATGGGCTGCTGAGGCCAAGTCGCAGGCCGATCGGTCTAAGACCGAAGCTGATCGGTCCGGGGGATTTGCGGTTAGTGCAAATCTAGCGCTCGGTCGGACTGAAGTCCTCTCGGAGGAGGCTATGGCTGATGCTCAAAAAGCTAAAGCCGAGGCTGATCGTGCTAAGGAAGAGCGCGAGAGGGCTGAAGCGATTGCCGAGTCCTTGGCAAAGGAGAGGAAGGACGCTTCTCCACCACCACCACAGGCACCGCCACCGGCAGGACCATGGAAGTTAGAGGTAGGAGGAAACTTTTCCTCTGATGGATATGGGTATGTTGACATCATGCCACCGCATCCATTTATTGAACGCGTGAACACTATAGCCGGAGATGGATGGTATGGTTTTGGAGTTACTTTAACTCCTGCAGCCAATAAAAACTGGCAGTTGTCAGTTTTTGGAATGCAGGAAGCAAAGAAATTCCAGGGAGGGACAGTCCGGTCTTTTGGGATAGAGACTGGATATCATATAGAAATATATGATAAATTATCCTTATGTCTTGGCGTCAAATACGAGAAAATGCTCCCATTTGACGTCCAATATCCTGAATGGGGGAGCAAAAAGCTCAAGACAGAAGAGACCAAACTAGCTGCCATAGCTGAAACTTATATCAGCAATGGAAGTTGGTTTATCGGAATCAACTGGATTGAGTTCATCTCCAGCGTTCTAAAAGTAGAGGACCTGGAAGATGAGGGAAATACAAATCCAGACCGTGGAGTTTGGGTTGGCTACAGATTTGATCTGTAGTTTGATATTATTTTTTCACAAGGGTTAGTACGCTTTAATCCTTGTTTACATAAAAAATAAAAATAAAAAATCCAAAAGGAGGAAAGAATGTTGAAAAAATTTTTTCCAAGTATGCTAATGGGGGCATTAATTTGTTCTCAGTTAGCAGGTCCGGTCTTCGCAGGTCGGATTCATCCAAGCAGACCATTACGGAGCGAGGACCAGATTAGGGCTCTCGCATATCAACAACTGGCACTTCAGCCAGTTGCGATTCAATACACAGTTCGCGAGGGCGATCTTGCGACTGTGGAGTTTGAAATCCCAAGTGAGTGCTACAGTGCTTGGGAGAGTGTACATGGGACCATAGTATCAGGTCCTGCCAACGGCACTTTAACAAAGGGCGCTGATGGTCTGTGCACTTACCGCTGGCAGACTCGGGAAGGCGACGGGCAAATGGCGCCGCACGTGGCGAACACTCAGTTTGTCGCTGAACGGTCAATAACCATCAAGTTGTACATCACAGTTCTGGCTCCGACAGTTGTTCCAATGACCATAGTGGGAACAACTCCGATAATGGCAAATGTGACGACGTATGAAAATACGGTTAATTACTTTGCTGTTGAAGTAGCCAACCCCGCAGGTCAATTAGCTGTTACGTGCAATTTGACCGATCCGCTGGGCAACACGGAAGTTGCCACTCAAAGTGAGACATCAACGACTTTGAGTTTCGGCTATGATGATGACGGAATTTGGACATACACCATGACGATAACTGATGGGACTACCACATTGACCCACTCGTGGACCATTACTGTTGTTGACGTCCCGCGTCTGTTAATTGTTAACGTGGTGGGGATTGGTGATGCAGTGCTCGGCCAGAGCTCAGGGATTGACTTCACGGTTGATAATCCTGAGGGGTACACGCTTGAGTATGTCACTACGTTTCCAGGTGGGGTTTTTAGTAATACAAATACTGAAACCAAAACCCTAACTTGGACGCCATTGGTTGCCGGTCCAACTACAGGCACTGTTGCTGTTTCAGGTGGAGACACCGAGGCAGTGATGTGGCTCACGGTCACTGTGGTAGCTGCCGACACCGGCGACACCACACCACCAACAGTTCTCGACGCCTACTACATAGGCGTTGAGAATAACAACGGCATAACCGCCGATGTCGTCGTGACAGCGCCGATCGGGGGGATCTTTAACCCCCGTATCGTTGGGGATATGATAGGCGGAGGTCTCTGGTCCTATGACTCTGGGCTAACTCCCGATTCCGTTATAGGGAACCAGGCACATTTTTTGGTGCCCGTGGGCGAGCTTCAGGACTTCGGGGTCTACACCAGTAATGGTGTAGTATTCCCATATTCAGAGGTAGAGGCAGATTGGGAAGTCTACCTCGTAACCACAGATGGTTACACATACCATCTGAGGTTGAAGTAGGACCAAAAAACCATCACAAGGAGGAAATGATGGTTTAGATAAATAAAAAAGACTGCGCAAGGAGGATGCAGTCTTTAGCATGAGATGAGAAATAGGGCAGGGTAGAATCGAGAAAAGCTAAACAAAAAAGTTTAGCGATTCTCTTTTCTATCTCTGCCCTCTTTTTTTGCTCTTTTTTTATTTTTTTACTCTCTAATTACAAAACGTTTAATTTTATTATAGATCCCGTAAAACAAATTCGGGACTTTTTACCATTAGCCACGAAATTAAGGAACGCTCCTTTTTGTCATCCCCGTGCAAACGGGGATCCAGATTAATTCGATAAACACTGGATTCCCGCGTTCGCGGGAATGACAAAAAGGAATATTTATAAATATTAGTAGCCCTGTAAAATGTCGCAGCCACATGATAATGTCCTAGTGTAGCCAAGTAGAAATGTCCTACCTTAACAATTTGTGTCATAATACTTCATTGTTTAATTAATAATGTTATTAAATAATTTTGGAGGGAATATTTAATAACAACAATGAAAA
>JAHJLV010000039.1 GCA_018821535.1 Pseudomonadota bacterium
CAGCATCTTCGTCCAGCTCGTCTATTTCTTCAAGTGTTTCATCCTCGTCCAGTTCAATTTCCTCGATGTCCTCGTTTTCCTCGAGTTCAATTTCTTCAGCATCTTCGTCCAGCTCGTCTATTTCTTCAAGTGTTTCATCCTCGTCCAGTTCAATTTCCTCGATGTCCTCGTTTTCATCGAGTTCAATTTCTTCAACATCTTCGTCCAGCTCGTCTATTTCTTCAAGTGCTTCATCCTCGTCCAGCTCAATTTCCTCGATGTCCTCGTTTTCCTCGAGTTCAATTTCTTCAGCATCTTCGTCCAGCTCGCCTATTTCTTCAAGTGTTTCATCCTCATCCAGTTCAATTTCCTCGATGTCCTCGTTTTCCTCGAGTTCAATTTCTTCAACATCTTCGTCCAGCTCGCCTATTTCTTCAAGTGCTTCTTCAAGGGTTCCGGAATCTTCAAATTTGTGTTCCCCGGTTTTGAGTCTTCTCAACCCAGGGGTTGACGCCAGTTCTTCTTCTGACAGCACCTCTTCAGTGATTTTGTTCAGGATCTTTTTTATCTGTTCGACAATGTCATTGGATTCATTTTTAAGGTTGTTCTGCTGGTATTGATCCAGAAAATCGGTAACCGCTTTCAGCAGGTTTGTGGCCTGATCAAGATTGATATCTCCGGTTTTTACAGCATCTGTAAAAGAATTGAGCAGATTGCTTTTTGCCTCCTCTGTCATGTCAAAGATATTGGCTTCGGCAATGGTGATGTTCTCAAGATTCATCCCTTTTTGGGACAGTTTTTCAAGATCCGTATTGATGGAGGATTTAATGCTGGTAAAATTTCGTCGCTTGGCTTTTATTTTTACAGGATCATCATCCACATCCCAGATAGCCGGGATCAAGGCATCCATATCAATTGAGTCAAGCTGGTTAAGAGCGTCTTCGGCAATATAAAAGCTTCGAATGGCCAGTATGGCTTTTTGCTTTACAGAATTCGGCCGGTATCTGAGGTTTTCAATGGCCTGGTCAATTCCTTCGATCGAGATGGATATATTTGCCAAAAGCAGGTTTCTCCCGTTGCAGTTTGAAATCGGTCTGTATTATTATATATTCGCCGTATTATTTCAACACACCCGACGTTTTTCTATACAAAAAAACTGTCAGATCGTGCGAAAATAAGATGGATGCCTTTTATTTAAACTATATGATTGAAATTTTTGATAATTGTGTTAAAGATATTGCCTATGACGAAGATAATTACCATAGCGGGGCAGAAGGGTGGAACAGGGAAAAGTGTAACAGCAGTTAATTTCGCAGCTTCGCTTGCATTACTGGAACAAAAGACATTATTGATTGATACGGATCCCCAGGGATGTTCCACGAAATGGTGCGGATTAAAACCTTCAGAGGATACATCTGATCTGACATCCATATTTACCGGACGATCCCAGGTGATGGATGCTGTGGCAAAAACTCAGGTTCAATATATGGATGTTATCCCGGCCGGATTTGATCTGTTCCAGGCAGCATTAAAATTATCCAGACATGCCGGAAATGAAAAAATTCTGCGTATTTTTCTCAAGGATATCCAGGGCGAATACGAGTATATTATCATTGATTCACCATCTTCTTTCAGTTTTTTGACCATAACCGCCATGATGGCTGCCGACAGTCTGGTGGTCTGCACAACGTCTGACCAGAATACATCCGGGGATTTTCAAAGCCTGCTTGCAATGGTGAAATATATAAGACACACCCATGATATCTCCTTGAAAATTTTAGGTTTTTTATTTAATCGATGTAAAATATTGTCCTGCGGCAAGATATGTATTGACGATCGCCATTTATTTAACACTGAACAAATGATGCCTGATATTTTTATTCCCGAAGATGACACCATCCGGCAATCAATTGAATCCGCAGTTCCCTGTGCACTGTATGACATTAAAAGTCCTGCTGCCCGGGCATATTTGAATTTTGCAAATCAGATGCATTGTTTCTTTAAATAATAAGGGGTTTTTATGAAACTTACCAGTCAGGAAACGATTCAGGAAAGTGAAAAAGAATTTATAGATACCATCAATGCAGAATTGGATTGGGAGGCCATTGAAAAAATGCTTCTTGAAAAGCATGGGTTTACGCTACAGGATGAAATCGAATATAAGGATGGAGATCTGGTTGTTTATAATGACAGCATTGCATATAAATTTGATTTTGAAATTAAAGTTCCGTTATCTGTGATTTTTAACAGGGATGGTGAATGCCTTGAAATATCCACTGTGCGGGAAGATTTTGAATCAGAAGATGAAAGTGGTATGAATGAAACCCGAACCAAAGAATTTTCAGATCATCCTGAACCCGAAGACAGGGTGGCTCAAATGGCCTCAAATCTGGCCGATATGATTTCTGAAATCAATCAGGGGGATGAATAATGAATACAGATGCAATTTCCGGCAGTGAGCTGGCTCCTTCAGTTGTAAGAGATCAGCTGGATGAAATTCTGGCCCATGAAATTATATCCTTGCTGGATGTGGATGAAAACACTGCCATGATGTCCTTTAATCTGGCGAGCATTTCCTGTGTGACGCTTATTATTGAAAGAGAAAGAGAGATTAAGCAGTACGCTGATTTCCCGCCGGAAAGATATTCAAAAGGCTCTTTTATAAATGAACTGGTTGATATAGGTCTGGAAAAAGATGAAAGTCTTGAAGAAACGGTCGATTCAGTTTTAAAAAATGGCTATATCAGTGTGGATGACAAAGGGGAGCTTAGAGCAGAGATGCCATCTTTTATGATGGTGGGGTTTCTTGATAATATGTTTCCGGGAATGCAGGGGATGAATCTTGTGGCATTTGTTCTCCAGATGAATGATGAAGTCAATTCCGGAAGGAAAAATTTAGAACTGGCCAAGGAAAGTTTTAAGTCAACCTTGAAAAGTCGCGGGGTTTCCGTATCAAAAGATAAAGCGGCAGAAAAAGCATCTGAGATTGTTTCCGGCGTTGTGGCAACCAGTCCCCAGTCTCTTGAAATTTCTAAAAAATTGAAGAAAAATAATCTGGATCGGTTGTCAAAACTGATCAAAACCCGAAGGCAACGATCCCAGGATACCCAGGGCAGATTAAAGATCAAGGATGTTTTTGATAAAGGGCCATCAAAAGAAGAAATTCAGGCCCAGAAAGAAGAGCTGATTAAAGCTGAAGAAGCAGCAAAAAAAGCTGTGGAACTGGCAAAAAAACTGGCTGAAAAAGATGAACAGATACGCGAAGCTGAAGAAGCGGTAAAGGAAGCAGCAAAACAGCTTGCAGAAATTGAGAGAAGAGAAAAAGAGCTTTTGATTGCTCAGCAGGAAGCACAGAAAGCTGAGCTGAAAGCTCAGGAGCTTGCTGTCAAAGAAGCGGAAATTGCACAGAAAGAGGCTCAGTTAAAGGACCTGGAGGAAAGATTAAGGCAGGCTGAAGAAGACCGGTTGAAAAGAGAAGCGGACGCAGCGGCCAAGGCACAGGAAAAAGAAAAGAAAAATCAGTCCGAGGATGATGAGGACATCGAGTCCCGGATTGCAGCTTTTGAAAGCGAGCTGGCCATGCCCTGTCCCTTGTGTAAACAAGGTGAAGTGGTTGAAAAAACCACAGAAAAGGGAAAAGCGTTTTTTTCATGTTCTTCATCTGAGTGCCGGTTTGTTTCCTGGGATAAACCCTATCATTTTGAATGTCCCCTGTGTAAAAATTCCTTTCTGACGGAAATTGATATCGGCGATGGTAAAAAAGGGCTGAAGTGTCCAAGAGCCACCTGCTCATATACTCAGGGCAATTTATTTGATCCCAAACAGAATGTGGCCCAGGCAGTTTCAGACAGCGGGGGAGTCAGGAAAAAGAAAAAGGTTGTCAGAAGAAAGAGACATTAACAGTGTTACCCTTTATTGCAAAAAATATTGATAAAAAACTTGAAAGTATTTATTCAAAGGTCTTAAACGGCATCCGTCTTTCAAAGGAAGACGGGATCTGCCTTTATGAAACCAATGATCTGATCGGTCTGGGAAAAATTGCAGATCATGTGAGAAGGGCCCGGCACAAAAATCAGGCCTTTTATGTATATAATCAGCATTTGAATTATACCAATGTGTGCAAAAACCGCTGCCGTTTCTGTGCCTATGCCAAAGATGAGGGGCAAGCAGGTGCCTATGCATACACCTGTGAACAAATCGAACAAAGACTTTTAGACCGGATTGACGAACCTGTAAAAGAACTGCATATTGTCGGCGGGCTGAATGAAAGCCTGGATTTTCAGTATTTTATTGATCTGCTCAAAACAGTGAAACGGATCCGGCCGGATGCTGCAATCAAGGCATTTACCTGTGTTGAAATTGATTATCTGTCCAATCTTTCCGGACTTTCTTTGGATGAAACCATACAACAGTTGAAAAATGCGGGTCTTGAAATGATGCCGGGTGGGGGTGCTGAAGTTTTAAACTCCCGGGTTCATGAAGCCTTGTTTCCCAAAAAAATCGGTCATGAGCGCTGGCTTGAAATTGTAAGGGCAGTGCATAAGGCCGGAATCAAGACCAATGCCACCATGCTGTACGGTCATATTGAAACCATAGAAGAACGGGTAGATCATCTGATGGCACTTCGCGAGCTTCAGGATGAAACAAAGGGTTTTTCCGCATTTATCCCTTTGGCATTTCATTCGGAAAATACCCAGTTGTCCCATCTTCCCCCCACCACCGCAATGGATGATTTAAAAGCGGTTGCAGCGGCCCGTCTGATGCTGGATAATTTTGATCATATTAAAGCCTACTGGGTCATGATCGGCGAAAAACTGGCCCAGGTGGCATTAAGTTTTGGCGCAGATGACCTGGATGGAACCATCATTGAAGAAAAAATCACCCATACTGCAGGGGCCAAATCTGCAAAAGGTCTGACCCAGGACCAGATGGAAGAGATGATTAAGGCTGCAGGATTTGAACCGGTACAAAGGGATTCTTTTTATCATCCGGTAAATTGATACAAAAAAAATGAATGATTTAGACCTTATAATTGAAACACTGGACAACAATCAGCGGATTGATATTGATCAGGCATTGCTGCTGTTTCAAAAAGCAGATCTGCTGACCCTGGCAGACCTTGCCAGTCAGAAACGGTTTTTTCACCATCCGGAAAGAATCATCACCTATGTTGTGGACAGAAATATTAATTATACCAATATCTGTATGTCCGGGTGCAGATTCTGCGCATTTTTCAAGTCTCCTGAACAGGGGGACGGATATGTGATTTCAAAACAGGATTTGTCTGCCAAGATTCAGGAAACCATTGATCTTGGCGGCACCCAGATCCTTTTGCAGGGTGGAATGAACCCGGGGCTTGATCTGGATTATTATATTGATCTGCTGAGCTTTATTAAAGCGAATTTTGATATTCATATCCACGGATTCTCGCCCCCGGAAATCGGATTCATTGCTCAGAATGCAGCCTTATCTGTTAAACAAACCATTTCAATACTCCGGCAGGCAGGGCTTGCGTCCATTCCCGGCGGCGGTGCGGAAATTTTATGTGATGATGTCCGCAGACAGGTGTCTCCCAACAAATGCACTTCTGAGCAATGGCTTGAGGTCATGCGCCAGGCGCATCTGCAGGGCATGAGATCCAGCGCCACCATGATGTTTGGGCATCTTGAAAAACAGATTCATCTATTTGAGCACATGGATAAAATCCGGCGACTTCAGGATGAAACCAAAGGATTTACCGCGTTTATCCCCTGGACGTTTCAGTCTGCAAATACCAAAATTAGCGTTAAGCCTAAAACCAGCGTTGAATATTTAAAAGTGCTGGCCATAAGCCGTCTGTTTCTGGATAATATTGACAATATTCAGGCATCCTGGGTGACCCAGGGTGATAAAATCGCACAGACCGCCTTGTTTTTTGGTGCCAATGATATGGGCAGCACCATGATTGAGGAAAATGTGGTGGCCTCTGCCGGTGTTAACTTTATGCTGCCCAAAGAAGAACTGATCCGCCTGATTGCCACTGCCGGATTTGAGCCTCGTCAGCGTGACTGCTATTATAACCTTCTATGAGTTTTTCAAAAAACAATCCGGTTCTGATATCTGCGGATAGCCAAGCCTCTCAGATTCATCATGCCGGATGGATTGTTGCGGACGAGAATACGGTTATTAAAGACGGCTATATCGAAGTTGAAAATCAGAAAATTATTCATGTTTCATCAGATCGGCCAAAGGGAAAGATCATTGATCAGGGCCCTGGAATTCTCATGCCGCCCCTTGTGAATACGCATCTTCATCTGGAACTGTCTGCCTTGAAAAATCTGCTGCCCTTTGATCAGGGGTTCAGACACTGGGTTAAAGTCCTTCTGGAAAAAAGAGAACAGCTGGGAAAAGAAAACCTGATTTCTGCAGCCGAACAAGCAATTCAAACCCTGATTACTGCAGGTGTTTTATTTGTCGGGGATATTTCTACGCTGAACATCACTAAAAAGATATTGGAAAACAGCGCACTGCGCGGGATCTGTTTCCATGAATTTCTGGGAACCCGGATGGATGATTTTAAGTGTGAGAAAAAAAAAGAAATTTCCATCTCTGTTGCAGGTCATGCGCCTCACTCGTCTTCGCCTCAGCTTTTAACCGCATTAAAACAGAACACCAGAGCTTCAGGGGTGCCGTTTTCAATTCATGTGGCAGAATCTGAAGATGAGTCCGTATTTATCCGGGATAAAAAAGGGGGGTGGGCAGATTTTCTTTTATCCAGAGGAATTGATGGTTCAAAATGGGAGATTGGCGGGAAAACACCGGTGGCCCACCTTAAGTCACTTGGCATTCTGGATTCAGATACCATCGCAGTTCATGTTCTGAACGCAGATGTGAATGACATGCAGATCATGGCCCGATCAAACGCGCATGTGTGTATCTGTCCCCGCAGTAATCTGAATCTTCACCGGAAACTGCCGGATATCCCAATGATGATCTCCTGTGGAATTTTTCCGGCGTTGGGAACGGACAGTCTTGCCAGTTGCGATTCTTTAAGCATTTTTGATGAAATGAAATTTATCAGGCAGCACTACCCGGATCTGTCATGTGAAATGATATTTTCCATGGCAACCATTAACGGGGCCAGGGCATTAAAATTGGATTTGCAGACAGGTACTCTTGCGCCAGATAAAAATGCACAGTTTCTGTACCTGCCTTTGGATGTAAAACATAAAAAGAATATATTTCAGGAAATAATATGTCATGAATGAATCATCCGTATATATGGGAAAAATCAGTTATATTAATGCGTCTCCGGTATATTACGGGCTTGATCACGGACTTTTGCCGCCATGGCTGAAAATGGTTGCGGATGTTCCTGCAGCGTTGAACCATAAACTGATAAGCGGTGAGATAAAGATAAGCCCCATCTCTGCAGCTTTCTATGCCATGAACCACAGACAGCTTCTGCTGCTTCCGCAATTGTCCATATCCTGTAACGGCAAAGTGCTCAGTGTTGTTCTGGTCACCAATTATGCCATGGATGACCTGACAGGCAAAACAGTCATGTTTTCAAAAGAATCTGCTTCAGCCGCAGCGCTTTTAAAAATGATTTTTCATCAAAGAAACATAGAACCGGTTTACACAGTGGGAGATGTCAATGATTTTAAAAAGGTCGGCAGTCAGGTTGATGCTGCTCTGGTGATCGGAGATGCAGCGCTTGTTCACCCCTGGGATCAAGAGTTTAAATACCGTATTGATCTGGGGCAGTTCTGGCACGAGATGACCGGCCTGCCATTTGTTTTTGCTGTATGGGCCGTGAGAAGATCTTTTGCCCAAAAATTTCCGGACACGGTGACCAGAATTCATCAGATTCTGCTTGAATCCAAAAAAAGCGGATATGAAAATCTGGATCAGATCATTAAAGATGGACAAAATAAACTGGGGATTCCACAAGAGCGGGTCAAACACTATTATGACCTGCTGTATTGTGATCTGGATGATCAGAAGATCAAAGCCATGGGCGTGTTTTTTGATTCGCTGTATGAGAGAAATATTTTAAAACTCAAAGTGGATATTCAGTTTTTTTGATTCTCTTATACGCGTGGCAGTTTAAAAGTAAAAACAGTTCCCTGTTCATCTGAAGAAATAAAAAACACCTTTCCTTTAAGATATTTTTCCCCGAACAGTTTCATGGAATACGTGCCAAGACCTCTGCCGATCTGTGATTTTGTGGTAAAATGTTTTTGAAATATCCGTTTCTGGATTTCGGGCGGAATGCAGGCAGGGTTGAAGACTTCCCATAAAACACAGCCATCCTCCACCCGGACGGTCAGATGTACGGATTGACCGGGAAGGGATGCTTCAAAGGCATTGATGAGCATATTGCCCAGCACCCGGGAGACCAGCAGTCTGTCTGTTGATATCCGGATATTGTCCTGGGGCCAGTTCTCAATGAAATTTTTTCCATCGCATGTGTGGTGCCCATGAATAATTGTGTGAATTTCTTTTTGAATATCTTCAAGGGTGTTGTCGGTTCTGGTTATGCTGTAATCTGGCTGTTTTCTCTGGGAAATGGTTTTTTGTACTTTTATTTCGCGGATCAGCCGTTCAATGCCAGTATGGATTGCCTGTATTTCGGCAAAATTTTTATCAGACTCCTCCAGCAGTTGAATGTTCCCGTAAACAGATGTCAGAATATTGTTGATATCATGGAAAAAAACCCGTTCCAGATTGGTCCAGAATTGCTGCCGGGTAATATCCTGGGCATAGATTAATATCCATCGGTGAGTATTTTGCACCAAGGGGATGGCTTTTATCAAAAAACAGGTATCTTCGATCTGACCGTTTTTGTCTGACATAAGGGCACAGGTTTGTTCTGTGATCTGATTGTCGTTTATGGCAGTCATCATGGCAATGGCTGCACCGCAGGTCTGGCAGTATTCAGTGGTGCCGCATCCATGGGGTTTTTCACTGGCATGGACGCAGTGAAGTGTTTCCCCCAGCCGAAACCCTAATACAGCGTCTATATTTTCTGCCCCCATTGCTTTTAAAAAGGCAGGATTGATCGCAACGATCTGCCTGTCCTCGTTCAGAACAACCAAAAGCCCTGCAGCAGCCTTGAGCAGCGAATCCATAATGGGATTGTGGCTGATATTGGCAATCTGATTCTGGAATTTTCGCCGTTCAGTTCTGTGGGCAGGAGCAAAATATGTATCCATATCTGCGGCCCCTTATATTTTTTTTGGTACTCAGTGTATAAAAAAAATCAGACAAAAACTTTTAAAAGCTGGTCGGGATGAGAGGATTTGAACCTCCGGCCCCAGCGTCCCGAACGCTGTGCTCTACCAGACTGAGCCACATCCCGACTGACAAAAACTTATACACAAAAAAAATCAAAAAGTCTAACTGAAAATATCTTCTTTTATAATCGTTGCTTCTCTTCCCGGTCCCACAGAGACAATTTTGATTTTGACGCAGGAGAGTTCTTCTATTCTGGCCAGATATTTTTTGGCATTTTCAGGCAGGTCTTTAAAGTCTGTAATGCCGGTAATTTTTTGTTTCCATCCAGGGTGTGTTTCATACACGGGTTTGCATTCGGACAGAATTTTAATATCTGCCGGAAAGTCTTTAATGATAATATCGTTGTATTCATAGGATGTGCAGATTTTAATTTCATCAAAATCATCCATTACATCAAGTTTGGTAATAGCCAATCCGGTCAGACTGTTCAAACGGGCCGCATTTTTCAGAATCACCATGTCCAGCCAGCCGCATCTTCTTTTCCTTCCGGTGGTGGCGCCGAATTCCGAACCGATTTTCTGGAGGGCATCTCCTGTGGCATCAAATAATTCTGTGGGGAAAGGGCCTGCGCCTACCCGTGTGGTATAGGCCTTGACAATCCCGATGATTTCATCCAGGTTGCCGGGTCCTACACCTGAGCCGTTTGCAGCGTTGCCGGAAACAACAGAAGAAGAGGTGACAAACGGATAGGTGCCGTGTTCAATATCCAGATGGACGCCCTGGGCACCCTCAAACAATACAGTCTTATTATTTTTCATGCCATTGAACAACAGGACGGAAACATCTGCAATATAAGGGTTTAAACGTTCCTTGATCTTTTCAAACCGGGCAATGACGTCTTCGGGGTCAATGGTGTCTGTTTTAAAATAATGTTCCAGAGTAAAATTTTTTTCTTCAAGAACCTTTCTGACTTTTTCCTTAAAATATTCAAAATCCAGCAGATCACAGAAGCGAAGCCCTCTTCTGGCAGCCTTGTCTTCATAGCAGGGGCCGATGCCACGGCCGGTGGTGCCGATTTTATCAATACCTTTTTTTGTTTCCCTGGCAGTGTCGATAACCTTGTGATACGGCATGATAATGTGTGCCCGGTTACTGATTTTTAATTTATCCGGTGACACATCAATATTTTTTTGGGTTAAATAATCTATTTCTTCGAGTAAAACAAAGGGGTCCACAACAACACCATTGCCGATAAAACATTTTTTTTGCTGGATAATGCCGGACGGGATAAGGTGGCTGATGAATTCTTCTCCGTTTACAACCATTGTATGGCCGGCATTGTTGCCGCCCTGAAATCGGACAACATAATCTGCATGCTTGCTTAACAGATCAACTATTTTTCCTTTGCCTTCATCCCCCCACTGGGTTCCGATAATTACTGTATTTCCCACTACATACTCCTTTTATTGATAAAAAACTGTTTTATAAGCGTTTTTGTCTGATCTTCACATATGCCTTTTGTAATTTCAGGATGATGGTTTAATCGGGAGTCCTGCGCCATATCATATAATGATTCAACAGCGCCCCATTTGGGATCACAGGCACCATATACAATGCGTTTTACCCGTGCATGAATAATTGCCCCCATGCACATGATACAGGGTTCGATGGTGGAGTATAGGGTTGTTCCCACCAGCCGGTAATTTCCTGATGCGCCGGCTGCCATGCGCAGCGCATTGATTTCTGCATGGCTTGTGGGATCATTGGTTGATACGGGGCGGTTAAATCCATATCCAATAATGTGCTCATTGCTGTCTACAATGACAGCACCCACAGGGACTTCACCGATGTCCTGTGCTTTTTTTGCCTCTTTGATGGCAAGATTCATATAATAATTATCATCCATAATACAACCTATGCTTATATAAATCTTTTGTCGTCAGGTCAAATTAATTCCATGATTTTTGTAATATTATAGGCCCTCTTAATTTTCACCGGAGGCAGATAAACTTCTTGAATTTAAACCAAACCTTTGTTATATAGTGTCTTCCATTATGCGCGCCTGTAGCTCAGCTGGATAGAGTATCTGACTACGAATCAGGGGGTCGGGCGTTCGAATCGCTCCAGGCGCGCCACTTAAAAATTCAGGCTTTCAATCTTCGGGTTGGAAGCTTTTTTTTTGTCTGATACAAACAGACGGATGCAAGCTTGAAAGGCAGTTGCGGTTATGGTAGAAGAATTGAGGTATAGTCTGCATGTGACCTTTATTATAAGTCATCATACGTGCCGGGAAAATTAAGCGTGTTGGTAAAATAAAAATACAAAGGCTGAGAATGGAAATCAAAAATGTTCTGGTGACGGGCGGGGCAGGCTTTCTGGGTAAGGCCATTGTAAAAAAACTGCTTAAAAAAGATTTGAATGTCACATCCTTTTCAAGGATTTTTTATCCTGAACTCGAAATGATGGGAGTAATGCAGGTTCAAGGAGATCTTGCAGATAAAAAAGCAGTATTGAATGCTGTAAAAAAAATCGATGCTGTATTTCATGTGGCGGCAAAACCAGGCCTGTGGGGACCCTTTGAGCAATTTTATCAGACCAATGTTGTGGGGACGCAAAATGTGATTGAGGCCTGTTTCAAGAACAAGGTATCACAGTTAATATATACCAGTTCCCCCAGTGTCATATTTGATCAGTATGACATGGAGAATGTGGATGAAACCGTTCCGTATCCTTCAAAATATCTGGCGCCGTATCCTGAAACAAAAGCGCTTGCCGAAAAACTTGTCAGAAAAGCAGCTCAAGATGGCTTGAACACCATTATTCTGCGTCCCCATCTGATCTGGGGGCCGGAAGATAATCATGTTGTTCCAGGCATTATCCAACGGGCGAAATCTTTAAAACAGGTGGGGAGAAAGGACGATCTGGTGGATACCATCTATGTGGATAATGCCGCAGATGCCCACATCCTGGCCTGTGAAAAATTGTTGGAAAACCCATCTTTATCCGGTAATATCTATTTTATAAGTCAGGATGAACCCATATCAAAATGGGTGATGGCCAATGCATTTTTAGAGGCAGCAGGACTTGCCCCGATCAAAGGACATGTGTCCGGCAGGACAGCGTATTTTGCAGGAATGTTATGTGAAGCGGTTTATAAAATTTTCAGAATAAAAGAAGAGCCGCCCATGACCCGGTTCGCGGCAAAGGAGCTTTCAACCTCCCATTGGTTTAATATTTCAAAAGCCAAAAAGGATCTGGGATATTATCCAAAAGTGTCAACACAGGAAGGGCTTGAACGACTGAAACAGTGGTTATCAACATCGGGATAAAACAACCATGAATAATTTAAAGCAGCTCATTTTGCGTCAGTTTAACATGTTTGTCAAAGTTATCATGTATGCCGTCAAGGAATTCAGGGCCGACCGGTGCGATCTTCGGGCTTCTTCTTTGACATTGTTCACCTTGCTGTCCATTGTACCTGTAATGGCCATGGCATTTGGAATTGCAAAAGGCTTCGGATTTAAGGAATTTCTGGAAAAACGGGTGCTTGAACTGTTCACCGGTCAGGAAGAAGTGATTCAGAATGTCCTGACATTTTCCACCAATCTGCTGGAAAAAACCAAAGGCGGTCTGATGGCAATTTTAGGCATCATTCTGTTATTTTATTCTCTGATCAAACTGATCGGGCATATTGAAAATGCATTCAACAAGATCTGGTGGGTGAATGATGACAGACCGCTGATCCGGAAATTTACAGATTATATTGCCATTTCAATAACAGCGGGTATTCTGGTCATTTCTTCCAGCAGCGCCAATATATTTATCACCGCATATCTTTCAAAATTCCTGGATTTTATAACACTTCCCGAGAATATGGAAAAATTAATTTCCTTTGGATTTAATGTGTCCGCATTTTTACCGATCTGGATATTATTTATCTTTTTTTATATTTTTATTCCCAACAAGAAACCTGATATTAAAGCGGTTCTTGCCGGCGGCATTATTGCCGGAACCATATTTCAGATTGCTCAGATGGTATATTTGAAATTCCAGGTGGGAGTTTCCAGTTATAATGCAATTTATGGCAGTTTTGCTGCTTTGCCTTTGTTTTTAATATGGCTGCAGGCATCCTGGGCCATTTTTTTGTTTGGTGCCGAAATTGCCTTTTCATGGGAAAATTTCGATGCGCTTGAAACCCAGGATATTGATTATTCAGAAATCAGTATCCGGTTGAAAAAAATCATTATATTGAGAATTGTTCATTTATGCGTTAAACGGTTTGCCAGTAAACAATTGCCCGCATCTGATATTGAGATTGCCTCAGAGATTAAAGTGCCTTTAAAGATTGTAAAAATATTGCTGGGTCAGTTAATTAAATCCGGAATCCTTCTGGAAGTTGTCGGGGCTGAACATCCCGGGTTTGTTCCGGCCCAGGATATCGAGTGTTTGACGATTCTGGATGTTCTGGCTGCATTTGAGCAACGGGGAAATGATATAATTGAAATCGGGGGGACAATGGAAGTTGAGGCGATTGAAGAAAGCCTGAACAGTTTTTACCAGGCATGTCTAATGTCATCCGGACAAAGAAATTTCAAGGATATTTAAACGGGTTTTTTAACTTTCCGTCGTAATATTGAAGAATTCTTTAATTTCTTCTTCCTTGTGCCTCAACTGATCAACTGTCAGTTTTAATATGGACGGGTTGATTCCGATTTTCTGGGGGGAATTTTTCACCGTAACCGGAACGGGATTTCCGCTGTGACCCACCCCTGCTTTTTGTGTCAGATAATCTGCCAGATTGATGATCAATGACTGATATTTAAATTTTATAGGCGCAGATTCAGGATTATGGTGAAAACGGCATGGCAGAATAATGGATGGGGGAAAGTTCCATCGTTTCATCAGCAGCGCAGATAAAACAGCATGATCCAGCTTGAAGATCGCATTTTCAGCAAAATACAGCGGTTTTTTCTTTTCCATGGCAAGCAGACGCACTTTGCGGTACTCATCCTTGAAATAGACAGAAAAGATAACCTTGCCCATATCATGCAAAAGTCCGGGAATGAAAATTTTGTTGGCAATGCCCGGGTTGGTTCTTTTTGCCAGTTCCTTTGAAACCGTGGCTACCCCGATTCCGTGTATCCAAAGCGCTTTCATGTCAAGACTTAAACCGGATTTGTCCGTAAAGGATGACAAAATTCCCATGCCAAGGGCAATTCCGACAATTTCATCAAAGCCGATAACGGTAATAGCCCTTTTAATGGTTTCAACCTTGGTTTTCTGTGCGTAATAAATGGAATTGGCGAGTTTTAAAAGTTTGTTCGTCATTCCCTGGTCAAAGGAGATGACTTCTGCAAGTTCTTCAGTGGTTGTTTTCTCGTCAGATGCGACACTGATAATTCTATCAATAACAACAGGAAGGGAGGGGAGATCACTTTCCTTTTTCTGGATCATCTTCAGGATTTCAGCTTTAATTTCCATTTATCCCTTTTAAGTGTAATTACAGATATTTCAGTAAACTTCAAAGTGTCATTCAAAATGGTTTTCTTTACTGCTTTAGGATATCCTGCTGCGATAATGGATATAATCATTACATTATCGGGCGCAATTCAAACTTCTTTAGCATATGCAATAACGCCTGGTAAAATGATTTCCCCTTTTATAGACAGACGTTTTCAGTTTCTATTAATGAAAACGGGTAATATTGATATTCCCCTGCTGTATCATTTCATCAAATTTTTTTCTTAGCATCTGTTTAAATTTATTGCGGGTTACCGGCCATAGCAACAGCAATCCAAAACAGTCTGTCAAAAGCCCCGGGGTGATCAGCACAGCACCTGCCAGAAAAATAATGGCAGCATCCAGCAGTTCTTCTGCAGGCATAAGACCATTTTGAAGATTGGTTCTCAGTTTCATCATGGTATTTATGCCTTCCATCCGGGCCAGCCATGCACCTGCAAATCCTGTAAAAATTACCAGCAAAATTGTATTAAATCCGCCGATGACGATTCCTGTCTTTATCAGCAGATAAAGTTCAATGACAGGAATCAGGGTAAAACATAAAAAAAGTTTAAAAAGCATATTTAATCCTTTGAATTTGTGAATATCATGAAATATAATGGTTGCCAATGGTTATTTTGTCAAGGCAGCAGATCGGCAGAAAACCAGATATCTTTTTTGATATCCTGCCTTTTTACAGATTTTTTAATGATATCCAGATAGTCATTTCTGGATATTTCTGTGGCACCCATGGATAAAAGGTGATCGGTGGTGACCTGACAGTCGATCAGGTCAAAACTATTTTTATTCAGGAGATTGGCCAGGGTGACAAGGGCCACTTTAGATGCATTTTTCTGGGTTGAGAACATGGATTCACCAAAAAAAATACCGCCCAGGCAGATGCCGTAAAGTCCGCCGACAAGCTTAGCCTTCTGCCATGCTTCAATGGAGTGGGCATATCCCAGGCGATGGAGTTCAATATATGCATCAATCATTTCCTCCACAAGCCAGGTGCCGCTGCCAAGGCCCGTTTTTCTGGATTGGGCACAGGCCCTGATTGTCTTTTCAAAGGCAGTATTCACCCGGATATCAAATTGTTTTTGTTTTATATTTTTGTTCAGACTTTTGGACGCATGGATATCTTCAGGAAATAACACCAGCCTGGGCTCTGGAGACCACCACAGGATGGGCTCATTGTCTGAAAACCAGGGAAATATTCCATTTTTATAGGCCAGAAGAATTCGTTCGCAAGACAAATCTCCACCAATGCACAAAAGTCCGTCAGATCGTGCAAGCCAGGCAGGAGGAAACTCCAACCGTTCTGACAATCTGAAAAGAGGCATTTAGTTTTTGTATAAAAAATTAAGCATATTATTTCTAAGCCCGATAGAAACTTTTCCGCCTTTTTCTAGTTTCCCAAAAAGAATTTCATCCGTCAGTCTGTCTTTTATACTGGTTTGTATCAGCCGGTTCAGCGGACGAGCTCCGAATTTCGGATCATAGCCTTTATTGGCAAGAAATGATCGAACTTTTGCAGAATATGTCATGGTGACGTGTTTCTCCATGAGCATGGTTTTGAGTTCTTTCATGTTTTTGTCGACAATTAATTCCATAACCTGATGGGACAAGTGATTGAACTGAACAATATTGTCAAGGCGGTTTCTGAATTCCGGGCTGAAGGTTCTTTCAATCGCCTTGGCGCTTTTGGAATCTGTATTTGCAATCTGTGAGCCGAATCCGATGTTGTTGGTATTCATCTCTCTTGCACCCGCATTGGATGTCATTATGATAATTACATTTCTAAAATCTGCCATTTTGCCATTGTTATCGGTCAAGGTTGCATAGTCCATTACCTGAAGAAGAATATTGTACAGATCCATATGGGCCTTTTCAATTTCATCCAGAAGAAGGACCGAATGGGGGTGTTTCCGGATATTATCCGTCAGAATTCCGCCCTGGTCAAAACCCACGTATCCCGGGGGGGCTCCGATCAGTCTTGAAACGGAGTGTTTTTCCATATATTCACTCATATCAAAGCGCAGAAACTCAATGCCCAGATGAAAGGCAAGCTGTCGTGCAACTTCGGTTTTTCCAACACCTGTGGGACCGGTAAACAAAAATGATCCAATGGGTCTGTCCGGAGCGGCTAATCCGGCCCGGGATCGCTTTATGGAAGTTGTCAACGTCTTGATGGCATCGTCCTGACCGAATATGACATTCAGCATTCGTTTGGGAAGTGACTCAAGATTTGCCTTGTCCGTTGATGTGACGCTGGTTACAGGCACTTTGGCAATCTTGGCGACAATTTCTTCGATATCTTTGACGGTGACGATTTTGCGTTTGTCATTACCCTTTAACCGAAGATATGCACCGGCTTCATCAATCACATCAATGGCTTTATCCGGTAAAAACCGGTCGTTGATGTATTTATCAGACAGATAGGCGGCAGCTTTTATGGTTTCAGCAGGATACGAAAGTCCATGATGTTTTTCATAATAAGGTTTGAGACCATCAAGAATCAGTGTGGCTTCTTCAAGGCTGGGCTCGGAAATTTCTATTTTTTCAAAACGCCGTGAAAATGCCCGGTCTTTTTCAAAATGGTTTTTATATTCTTCATAGGTGGTTGTGCCGATACATTTTATGTCACCGGAAGAAAGCGCGGGTTTCAGAATATTTGAAGCATCCATGGAACCGCTTGTGGTTGCACCTGCACCCACCACGGTGTGAATCTCATCTATGATCAGCAGGGCATTTTCTTTTGCTTCCAAAGCCTGAATAACATCTTTAAGGCGCTTTTCAAAATCTCCGCGGTATTTTGTTCCTGCAAGCAGACTGCCCATATCAAGGGAGTACAGTTCACAGTTGGCTATCAGATCCGGGACCTCCTTGTTTTTGATTTTTACGGCAAGCCCTTCAGCAATAGCGGTTTTTCCGACACCTGGATCTCCCACAAGGATCGGATTGTTTTTGCGCCTGCGGCACAGTATCTGCAACAGCCGGTCTGTTTCATTTTCTCTTCCGATTAAAGGATCAATCTTGTTTGCCATGGCTTTTTGCAAAAGATCAGTGGTGAAGATCTCTAGGGGATCTTTTTTCTTTTTTCGAGCTGCGTCCAGATCCGGATGTTTTAAAAGATCCTGGGTTGGCTGTGCAGGCAGGGCAGGTTTCTTTTCAAATTCAGAGGTGTGTGATATATATTTTAATACATCCAGCCGGGTGATACCCTCTGATTCCAGATAAAATGCTGCATGGGAATCTTTCTCCTGAAAGATGGATGCTAAAATATCCCCAAGATTTACTTCTGTTTTTTCAGCAGACCGGGCATGGTTAATTGCCCGTTGAATCATCCGCTGGAATCCGATGGTCTGCTGAAGGACATATTCGTTCTGAGTGTCTATCTTGGTAAGTTTTTCATCAAAAAATTTTTCAAGTTCTTCTTTTATAAGTTCCGGATTTCCACCGCATTTTTCAATGGTCTGTGCGCCCGATTCATGGTTAAGGATGGCATAAAGAACATGTTCAACACATACGTACTCATGTCTTCTTTTTTTTGCTTCACGGACCGCAAAGCCTAGTGCTGTACTGAGTTCTTTGCTTATCATATTTTTTTTACTCCTTCTCCAAAGTACTTTTTAAAGGAAATCCTTTGCGGCTGGCCAGATGGTGTACCGTTTCAACTTTAGTTTCTGCAATCTGTCTGGGATAAATGCCACACATGCCTTGTCCTTTATTATGTATATTAAGCATTATTTGAGTTGCTTTTTCAAGTGATTTTCCAAAAACGGTAATAAGAATTTCCACAACAAATTCCATGGTCGTATAATCGTCATTATGCAGAAGGACTTTATACATGGGCGGTTGATCGCTTTTAAATCTGGAAGAAATATTTTCTTTGGTTTTGGAATCCGTTGAAGCCATCAGCCTTTCTCTCCTAAGACATGCAACATTTTTTATATTTTTTGCCGCTGCCGCAGGGACAGGGATCATTGCGTTGAATTTTATCCGAGGATCTTTTTTGCGGCTGTCTGACACTGGACCCGTCAGAATGTGAAAAAGTCAGGTTCTGAGGGTCTGGCTTATGAATTTCTTCTATGTTCGCAGATGTGGTGATCTGTATTTTAAATAAAATATCCACAATTTCCTCTTTGACTCTGTCCATAAGCCCCTGGAACATGTCAAAACCTTCTTTCTGATACACCCGCAAAGGATCCTGCTGGGCATAACCGCGAAGTCCTATGCCCTCTTTTAAATGATCCATGGATAAAAGGTGTTCTTTCCACCGGGTATCCACGGTCTGCAGAATAATATGACGCTCAATCTGCCGTATGATATTCTGTCCGATCTGATTTTCACGCTGGTCATATATGGTTTTCAGATGATTGAAAAGTTCCTCGCTTAACTGCTGTGCATCCAGATTTTTTTTAACAGCAGCATCCAGGTCAAATTCACAATTAAATATTTTTTTAATCCGGTTTTTAAGTCCGATAGTGTCCCATTGGCTCAAAGGGGTTTTGTCAATCAAAAATTCATCCACAACGTCATAGGCCTTGTCTTCAATCATTTCGAGAATAAAGGGTTTCAAATTATCTTCAAGCAGTGCTTTTCTGCGCTGTTTATAAATGATATCCCTTTGCTGATTCATGACATCATCATATTCAAGAAGCTGCTTTCTGATTTCAAAATTATGACCTTCCACTTTTGACTGGGCGTTTTCTATGGCTTTGCTGATAAAAGGATGCTGAATATGTTCGCCTTCCTCTATGCCCAGTTTATCCATTACCATATGAATCCGGTCTCCGCCGAAGATGCGCAGCAGATCATCTTCCAGCGACAGATAAAATTTTGAGGAACCCGGGTCTCCCTGACGTCCTGAACGGCCCCGGAGCTGGTTGTCTATTCGTCGGGATTCGTGACGGGATGTGCCAAGAATATGCAGTCCGCCAAGCTCTTTGACACCTTCTCCCAGAACAATGTCCGTGCCTCGCCCAGCCATGTTGGTGGAAATCGTGACTGCGCCTTTCTGCCCCGCATTGGCAACAATCTCTGCCTCTGCTTTATGGTGCTTTGCATTTAATACCGTATGTTTGATGCCTCTTTTTTTGAGTTTTTCACTGAAATCTTCAGACACATCAATTGATATGGTTCCCACAAGAACCGGCTGACCTTTTTTGTGCAGCTTGATAATGTCTTTTATGGCTGCTTCATATTTTTCTTTTTTTGTTTTGTATATCAGGTCCGGGAAATCCTCTCTAATCATTATTTTATGGGTGGGGATCACCAGGACATCCAGATTATATATTTTTTTAAATTCCGCAGCTTCAGTTTCTGCCGTGCCTGTCATTCCGGATAATTTGTCATACATCCTGAAATAGTTCTGGAAGGTAATGGATGCCAGCGTCTGGTTTTCATTTTCAATCTTGACATTTTCCTTGGCTTCAAGCGCCTGGTGGAGGCCCTCACTGTATCTTCTGCCGGTCATCAGGCGGCCTGTGAATTCATCCACAATGATCACCTGATTGTCTTTAACAATATAGTCGGTATCTTTTTTGAACAGGGTATGTGCTTTGAGCGCCTGGTTCAGATGGTGAAGCAGCTCTATGTTCAAAGGGTCATACAGGTTGTCAACGCTGAGCAGTTTTTCACCTTTTGCAATGCCGTCTTCTGTGAGTGATACGCTTTTTGATTCCTCATCAACGGTATAATCCATATCTTTTTTAAACGCCGGGATAATGGTATTTACCTGAACGTAAAAATGGGTGGATTTTTCACCCGGACCTGAAATAATCAGAGGGGTTCTGGCTTCATCAATGAGGATACTGTCCACTTCATCCACAATGGCAAAATTCAGGTCTCGCTGTGCAAGGGATTCGATATCATATTTCATATTATCCCTTAAATAATCAAAACCGAATTCGTTGTTTGTGCCATAGGTAATATCTGAATTATATGCTTTTTTTCTTTCCAGATCGTCGATGTCATGAATAATGGCGCCGACACTCAATCCCAGAAAATTATAAATTCTGGCCATCCATTCAGCATCTCTTTTTGCAAGATAATCATTGACCGTTACAATATGAACGCCTTTTCCGGTCAATGCATTTAAATATGCCGGCAGGGTGGACATCAAGGTTTTCCCTTCACCGGTTTTCATTTCAGCAATACACCCTTTGTGAAGGGCAATCCCGCCGATAAGCTGAACATCAAAATGCCGCAGACCAAGAGCTCTGACGGATGCCTCTCTGACAAGAGCAAAGGCTTCAGGCAGAATTTCATCCAATGCTTCTTTGTTTTTGACACGTTCCTTGAATTCTTCTGTTTTTAGGGCCATTTGGTCATCGGACAATTTCTGCATATCCGGCTCGAGCGCATTGATCTGTTCGACAATCGGTTGAAGCGTTTTTAAAATTCGGTCGTTATTTGATCCAAAGAGTTTAGTGAAGAAATTAAATACCATTTTATAGTTTACCTGTGAGTTTAATTATAAGCCGTTAGCGTTTCAAATAAGACATATAAGCATTAATTGATCAAAATAAAACAAAAAATTAAAATTATTTTTTTGTTAGAAGAAAAAAAAGAAGATACGATGGAGTTTAGATTAATTCAGGATATATTTTTCCGGATTAACAGGAGTGCCGTTAATGCGGACCTCATAATGGACATGGGGGCCGGTGCTTCTTCCACTGTTTCCCATCAGCCCGATGACATCGCCTCGTTTGACTTCCTGGCCGCTTGTGACAAGAACTTTTTTCAGATGACCATATTTGGTGACGCGCCCATACCCATGATCAATAACAACCAGGTTGCCAATGTACATTTTCCCGCCAGCATAGGAGACTGTTCCATTTGCTGTGGCAACGATTTTTTTCCCGGGTTTGTTGGCAATATCCATGCCGGAGTGGAATTCTTTCCGGCCGGTAAAAGGAGATTCCCTATACCCGAAAGGGGAAGTAAGCCAACCATCCACTGGTCTTATGGATGGTGTGCACGCTAAAAGGTTTCTCTTCTTTTCAAGCAGTTTAATCAGGTTTTCAAAATCCAGAGACTGTTTTTTTGCTGCGAGATTGGTCTGGGTGACCTGTTCATGCATTTCACGTATCAGATGGTTGTGTTTCTGTTCAAGCGGGATGTCCGGATCAAGCTCATCTGACGGGATGGCACCAATTCCGATCAGACCACTTGAATTTGAAGTCTGTTTGATGTCAGCAATCAGGCGGACTTTATCTTCAAACTCTGAAAGATTGCCCACCTGTTTTTTTAAAATTTCTATCTCATTGGCAAAGCTTTGTATTTGATTTCGCTGGTTTTTAATTTCATCATTACGGTCAGCCAGAGCCCTTGTCAGAGAAATAGTTTTAAAAGAGGTCTTTTTGAGGCTCAAATAATCGTAACCTATGAATAAGGTCCCTGAAACAAGAATGAAAGCAGCAAGGAACAGGACACCAAGACCTTTTTGAGGAATAGAAAATTCTTTGATATCCGAGGTGTTGCCAGCGTGAAACCATATTTTTATTCTTTTTCTCATTATAGACCTTCTTAGTTAGATATTTTTTATATGTCAAGCACAATATTCATATTTTTTATAAAATATTGTCATTATCCATCAAATCGGCGTCATGATTGCATCCAGGCCGTCTTTTTCTTCAAGACCGAACATGATATTCATGTTTTGAACAGCCTGTCCTGCAGCGCCTTTTAAAAGGTTGTCGATAATGGATATTATAATAATCTGTCCGGTCTCTTCGTTCACATGAAAACCGATGTCGCAGCAATTGGTTCCCCTTACGTGAGAGATGGCTGGATACATGCCTTTATCAAGCACTCGTATAAAAAACTCTTTGCCATACCAGGATTCATAAACCTGCCTGATTTCTTTTTCGGAAACAGGCAGGATCGCCTGTACATAGATCGTTGAGAGCATGCCCCGGGTGAGTGGTAAAAGGTGTGGAACAAAAGTGATGTCTATCTTCTTTTGCGAATGCGCAGTCAAAATCTCATTTATTTCCGGTGTGTGCCTGTGGTTGCCTATTTTGTAAGCGTTGAACGATTCATTGACTTCACAGAAATGCGAGGTTAATGAGGTTGCTCTTCCTGCACCACTGACACCGGATTTTGAATCCGAGATGATGCCTTCGGTTTTTATCAGCCCTTCTTTTAGAAGTGGAATCAAGGCCAGCAATATGGTTGTGGGGTAGCACCCGGGATTGCCGACAAGGGTTGTGCCTTTAATCTGTTCTCTGTATATTTCGCTCAGACCATAGACGCTTTTTTCCAGCAGATGTTTCGAAGAATGGTTCTGGTAGACGGCTTCATATGTGCTGGCATTTTTAAAGCGGTAATCTGCCGAAAGATCAACCACTTTAATGCCCCGGTCTAAAAACTGCGGAGCATATTCCATGGAAACCTTGTGGGGGAGGGCTAAAAAGATGACGTCAATTTTTTTTGAAAGCGCATCCGCATCCAGTTTTTCGCATGTTAAATTTTCAAACCCTCTTTGAAATCCTCGCATGGACGGGAAAATCTGGGTAAGTGTTTTGTCTTTATAGCTGTTCGATGTGATTGAGCACAGTTTTGTCCCGGGGTGATTGGAGATGAGCTTGACCAGCTCAACTCCTGTATATCCTGATGCACCTGCAATACCAACGTTAATCATCTTTATATATCCTGATTGTCTATATGTCTGTCATATTCCACCAATGTATGGTCTTCATCCTGAAGCGCCTGGTCAATGATCTTAGATATCATCACCCAGTCTCCTTTTGCAAGCCCTGCACCGATTTTAGGATATGCGATTCGTTTTTTTGTGAAATCACTTTTTATCTGTGCAAAAATTTTTCTGACAGCGTCATAGTCAACCAGGATTCCATCACCGGAGAAGTGATACTGGGTGTATGCATTGATCACTGAAAATGTATGGTCCTTATGCTTGATATAAGCAGAAGAATAGGTGCCCAGCTTTTTTTTATCTCCGGCCTGTGTCTTTTGGTCAGCCAGTTCTGCCTGTGGAAAATGATATTTGATCTGCTTTGCGATTCCAGCGCCCATGGTGCAAAAGCAGTTGCACCCATGAATAATGACATCGAATCGTCCGTTCCTGGCCATCTGAATCAGATCTCCTTTTTCTGTCTTCATTTTACATGAATCCTTCCATGACGTGAGTCAATGCAATAAATGTTCCTGAAAACCGGGCATGGTACTGTATTTTATATATCGGAAGCTAAGAGGCGAAAATAAAAGGGGAAAATTTATTTTCGCCCTTTTAAGCTCAAGGCACCTATCTTTAGCTTTCTGTCGGGATCTTCCGGGTTTGTGTCAAAATCATGTTTATTTCATCAATTTGATGGGGTGTTGATGGTGATATTTAATCATTCTGATGATTTTTCATGCCCGGAAAAAAATACCATCCCATTTTTAACAGATAAATTTAGGTAAAATAAATGTAACAAATTAAAAAAAGATGTTAAGTTCCCAGGTACTGTTGTAAATAAACACCTATGAATTCTTGTATAACACCTTTCAGAGAACCGTTTAATGCCATATCTCATTTAACAGGCGCTGTCGCTTCTGTTATCGGTCTGGCCCTGCTGGTTGTGTTTGCATCGCTCAGGGCAGATGCCTGGCATGTGGTTTCTTTTGCGATTTTTGGTTCCAGCCTGGTCCTGTTGTATACGTCCAGCTTTTTATATCATACCTTGAAGATATCTGATCATGCCCTGCTGATTTTACGTAAGGTTGATCATATCATGATTTTTATTCTTATTGCCGGATCCTATACGCCGATCTGTCTTGTCCCGCTGCGGGGACCCTGGGGATGGAGTGTTTTCGGTACGGTCTGGGCAATTGCATGTGTGGGTATTTTTCTTAAAATTTTTGCCATGAACGTTCCCCGGTGGATCTCTACCATGATTTACCTGGTTATGGGCTGGATATGTATTGTGGCAATATATCCACTGGTAAAACTTCTTGACCCTGTCTGTCTTTTCTGGCTGGTTCTGGGTGGATTTTTCTATAGCTTTGGCGCTGTTATTTATGCCAGAAAGAAACCAGACCCGTTTCCGGGCATATTCGGATTTCATGAGATCTGGCATTTGTTTGTCCTGTTAGGAAGTGCGTGCCATTTCTGGCTGGTTTTTAAATATTTGATGTATATTTTTCCTGCTTAAATTCATACCTTTTAAAAAAAATCTTGTTGTATAGCCTTTTTATTCTATATGCTTATTTTCTGATTACAGTTTTTTTACAAACCCGGTGTTTCATAAGGCGGTTTCTAAGATGAACATGAAAATTACAGATATTAAAAAGCTTACGGATTATCACCATCTGAATCTTTTTTGCACAACGTATACAGACAGGCGCAAAATTCAAAAACAATGGATATTTGCATCAAGATCCAATCCATTGTCCATAAAAACAGACCAGCGACACAGTCGGCCGGATGCAGTGGTTATTGTTCCTTTCCACATTCATGAAAAAAAACTGGTATTGATCAAAGAATTCAGGGTTGCTCTGGGAGGATATCAGTATGGTTTTCCTGCAGGGCTTGTGGATGAAGGCGAATCAATCGAAGCATCCGGCACAAGAGAATTGTTTGAAGAAACCGGTCTGAACATCACCCGGGTACAAAAAAAAAGCCCGGTTGTTTTTTCCTCCTCCGGCCTGACAGACGAATCTGTTGCACTGTTGTTTGTCGAATGTGAAGGAAAACCGACCAATGCGCACAATGAGGCTTCCGAGGATATTGAAGTGTTGCTGCTTTCTCAAAAGCAGAGCCTTGATCTGCTTGAGGACCGGCAGATTAAATTTGATGTGAAAACCTGGATCGTTTTAAATCAGTTTGCAGCCACGGGGGCAATTTAAATGTTTTCAAATTTTTTATATCTGCTCATGGCCCTGATTATCTATGCCGCATCCGAATTGTCCCAGGGTGATTTGAATTCAGGTGGGCTGAGTGTTCTGTATTCCATGGCAGCCGGTATAGTGTTTTTTGGAATCTGCCAGATGGTATTCAGACGCCTGGAAAAAAACAGTGCCCGTTATTCAATCGAAAAACTGGATTCTCTGGTGAATTATTATATCTCACGCCTGTCTGTTCTTGCCCTGGTGTTTTATTCGGTGATTCTTTATGTGTTCAGTCCCCAGCAGATATTTTTCAAAGGAATGTTCTTTGAAATGTTTCCCACTGCCCGGGCCATCATTTTTATCGGGGTATTCTTTTGTTTTCTGGTGATAAACTGGAGTGCGGCATTCCGCATCCAAAAACGGTTTTTTTCTCAAGGATTTACCAAAAAAGAGTATCTTCTTTCAAATATTTCTTTTGCTCTGCCCGCACTTTTACCCTGGTTTGTCATCTCTGTAATTGCAGATCTGCTTGAAATTGTACCCTGGCCCCCACTGAAAAGAATCATGCAGACACCGGCAGGAGAAATTGGGTTTATTGCGGTATTTTTCATCGCCATCACCATCTTCGGGCCCGTGCTGATTAAAAAATTATGGCGCTGCCGCCCGCTGGAGCAAAGCTTTGCAAGACAGCGCATTGAGCATGTCTGTGCAAAAGCCGGGCTTGAATATGCAGATATCCTGCGCTGGGAAATATTCGGTGGCTCCATGATTACTGCAGGTGTCATGGGTCTTGTGCCGCGGTTTCGATATATACTGGTTACGCCTGCGCTGCTGAATGCTTTGACAGATGACGAACTGGATGCGGTGATGCTGCATGAAATCGGTCATGTCCAGAAATATCATATGGCATTCTACCTGTTGTTTTTTGCCGGATTCATCGCGTGTAATTTTGTGTTTTTTGAGCCTGTCATGCAGTTGTTGTATATTGCCCGGCCGGTTTACCGCGTGTTTGAGTTTGCCGGTATCGGAAGGGATGTGGTGTATCCTCTGCTGATCATGGGCGTAATGGTGATCTCCTTTATTTTGTATTTCCGGTTTGTGTTCGGTTTTTTTATGAGAAATTTTGAGCGCCAGGCAGATCTCCATGTGTATCAGTTTCTGCCCGACGCATCTTCTTTAATTTCAACGTTTTATAAAATTGCTTCTTTTTCAAGGCAATCCATTGATAAACCCAGCTGGCATCATTTCAGCATCGGGCAAAGAGTCCGGTTCCTGGAAAAATGTCAGCATATCCCGGATTTGATCAAACGCCATCATTCACGGGTAAACCAAATGATAGCAGGCTATCTGGTGATTATTTTAGGTGTGTTCTCATTTGGATACTTTATCAGTTTCGGTGGTGGAAAACCGGCTTTTGAAACCTTTATTGCAGAGAAAATTCTGTTTTTAAAAATGGAGATAGAACCGGGTAATTCCGATCTGTACGTCCTTGTGGGAGACTATTATTACAGTAAAAATGAATACAGCAAAGCCATAGATTCCTATGAAAATGTACTCCTGGTGGATCCTGTGAATGTGCATGCCTTGAACAATCTGGCCTGGCTGTTTGCCACCTGTCCGGACAAAACATTTCGAGACAGCCAGAAAGCACTGGAGTACATTCAAAAGGCCCTTGTGCAGAAAAGGGAGGCGTTTATGCTGGATACCTATGCAGAAGCACTGTTCATGAACAATGATATTGAAAATGCTGTAAGGATTGCAAAAGAAGCATTGTCTGTTTCAACAGAGAAAAAAGAATATTATCAAAGCCAGCTTACCCGGTTTGAAGAAAAATTATTCAGGAGGAAATGAATGATGAATGTATCGAACGTACTAAAAAACACAACATCTGTGCGGGCTTTTCTGGATAACTGGTGATCAGTGATTTCCGATGACCAAGAAATGCTTTTCTAACTCATGATGGATGGTTATGTTTTTAAATCCCGCATCTGTCATTTGTTGCTTTACTTCTTCCGGCAGACATCTGATGTGAGTGGGAGGTCCTTGGAGCATGTCTTTTTTTTTCCAATCGACTATAAAGACTTGACCATCCGGTTTTAAAAGCCGATATGCTTCTTTGACTGAAGCAGATGGGGTATCCAATTCATGATGCAGGTTAATCATAAAGACTAAATCTGCTATTCCACTATCAAGCGGTACAGCGCTTTCCTCAGTTTTTACGGGAATGATATCAGGAAATTTCAATGAAACATGTTCTTTGATGTAGTTGACCATCACCTCGGACACATCACAGGCATATAAGGCTGAAGGCTTGAATTTTTCAAAAAATGCAACACTGAAAAATGCTGTCCCGGCACCTATCTCGATAAATGTGTCCGGTTTTTTTATATGCAGTTTTGTCCAGATATAATCCGGGGGGATATCCACAAGTCTTTGTGGATTATTCAGCTTTGCCAATTTTTTGGGGTCAAATTTTTTTTCATTCATATTAAAACCATATATCAATATTTCCAGGTATCTGTTTTTTAATAAATCTTAAGTTATTTGCTACCACAGTTGCCACACAATATCAGGCCCTTGTTTTGCAGCCCGTACTTTTTCCATGTGTCGAAGAGATGCAAATTCTCTTTTTATCTCTTCCAGGTCAATTGATTCATCACACGCTTTTAGCAGGGAATCTGGCGTTAATGGACCTTTTTTTGCTAAAATGTCCAGCATTTTTTCCTGTAACGGGGTAAGCACTTTTTGATTTCCGACATATTTTTCAAGATTCTTGGCACTGTGAACCGCCCAGGGGTCACATGTTTTTACAGGGGAAAGCACCACCATATAGCAATCTTCACATAAAGCCTGGCCCAGATGCTCTCTTTTTTCGTTGGGGTCCAGTTTTTTATTACATCTGTCGCAGTTCATCTGAAACCTCATATAAAACATTAAAATTTAGTTTTTAAAAAAGTTAATGACACATCAGGCCTTGTCAAGTTGCCATGCAATGGCATCTCAATATCAGATGTGGATTATTTAAACCAGACAGGTGCTGTCGATCGGGTCACAGACCAATAGGCAAAAACGCCATTCCGACAGTTTGGATGACCTCTTTGATTATTCTGCCATTGCGTGTAGCAACAATTTTTGCCATGGTGTCCTGAAGAGAAATCAGTTTGCCGAAAATGCGTTCATAACTCAGGTTCACTGTGTCACCATCGATTTCATTGGTCAAAAGGAACGCAGTGCCATCCTGCTTATGGCGGGTGTTCAGTCGCCAGACAAGAATTTCAATATTTCTTGCGCTGTTATAAAGGTTCTGTTCATTCAGATAATCCAGCAGATAAAGCTCGCATTTGCTGTTATAGGCTCTGTGAATCATGGTATTGAGGCCGTAAATGACGGCAAATACCCTGTCTCCTTTATATTCGGGGTCAAACCCCAGCAGGATGGCATCGGTGCTTTCCTTGAATCCAAGATCTTTATACGGGGAATGAGGGGGACAGGTGAAGAGCTGATTGATGCGGTCATCAATGGTGAATCCCGGGACTTTTTTCAATTCTTCGGGATTTTTTTTGTATAATTTTCGGGTCAGTGTTTTTAAAAGGTCTGTGGTTTGTCTGATATGAACTTCTGATACAATATTGATATTTGTTTTTGCCAGATTTTTAACCTGAAAGTCTTCGGGGCCGCCACAGCCGGGCAGCGATACGATGAAGAGAACACAAAGAAATAAAAATTTATTCAGGATGAAATCTAAAATAATGTGTTCCTTTTAAAAAAACCCCCCTGATTCTGCTATTCGTGTTTCAGGGGGAGAATTTTAGACGGTCTGCCGGGTTTTGAATTCTTCTATTCCCTTGTGCAGGGTTTTTACAGCAAGCTGAATACAATGATGTTTTTTTTCAGGGATGTTTTCCAACGCTTTGAAGACGTGTCCGTCATTGATTAACAGCGCTTCATCCAGTGTTTTCCCTTTTACCAGGTCAACTGCGGCCATGGCAGCGGAGATAGCTCCGGCACAGCCGGTGATTTCATATCGGACATCTTCAATTATAGTGTTGTCATCAATTTTTAAATATACCTTCATGGTGTCACCGCAGGAACCGATTTTTTCAGAGATCTGGTCTGCGTTTTCAATATGTCCCATATATTTTTTTTCAAGATAATATTTGATTGCCGGGTCGGCATATCCTGCATCTGACAGCATCTTGCGTTCAGCATCAGATGATGAGGTGTTCAGTGTCACGGTTTTTTCCTTCATTATACCCTTATCATACGGATAATTTATCGGGTATGATAATAAAATATCCTGTTGTTAAAATAAAATGATGAACCTTAAATTAATTAATTTCTTTTTTATGTCAAGCAAAATGGGTAAAAGATATGATATATAACACAATAACACAGTTTTATTTTATATAAAGGTTTGCGTGCAGTCCGGCAGGCGTTTAAAATCCTTGATTATGGAAAACCAAATACTGTAAAAGAAATTATGCTTACATATTCTACACCCTTACAATATCTGAATGATATATCCACATGGCTGTCCTGTGTTCAGGACCCGGATCATCTGCCGACGCTCATTGTGAACACGGCAGCACGGATGATGCAGGCAAAGGCAAGCTCTCTTCTGTTGCTGGATGAGGATGGAGAGACCCTGCGGTTTGAAGTGGCCACTGGCCCTAAAAGCGAGGAAATCAAAAAGCATGAGCTCAAGGTGGGGCAGGGCATTGCAGGCTTTGTGGCCAGAACGGGCGAGCCACTTTTGGTTGAGGATGTCACAAAGGATTCCCGATGGCATAAGACCATCAGCAAGAATATCGAGTTTAAAACAAAATCCATTGCCTGCTCCCCTTTGAAAAATCATTCCCAGGTGATCGGGGTTCTGCAGATTATTGACAGAAAGGATGACCGGCCGTTTGATCAGGATGATCTGGATATGCTCAATGTTTTTGCCAATGTATGTTCCGAGGTTATTCTTCATGCGCGCAGAGTGGAAAGTGCAAATCGAAAAAACAGAGAGCTGACAGATCTTGCCGGTGAAAAATACAAGATTGTGGGCAACAGCCGGGAAGTGAAAAAAGCGGTTTCTGAAGGTTTGAAAGTTGCCAATACAAAAGCCAGTGTGCTGATTTTAGGAGAAAGCGGAACCGGAAAAGAGCTGATGGCCAGAATGATCCACATGCAAAGCTCCAGAAAGGATTTTCCTCTGGTGGTCATCAATTGCGGGGCACTGACAGAAACCCTGCTGGAAGATGAACTTTTCGGGCATGAAAAAGGGGCATATACAGGGGCCGTGTCTTTAAAAAAAGGAAAATTTGAACTGGCAGACAAGGGGACGGTTTTCCTGGATGAGATTGGAGAGATGAGTCTGAATATGCAGACCCGTCTTTTGAGGGTTCTGCAGGAAGGGGTGTACTGCAGGATAGGCGGGAATCAGGATATCCATGTGGATGTCCGGGTGATTTCTGCCACAAACCGGGATATTGAAAAAGAAGTTGCTGAAAAAAATTTCAGAGAAGATCTTTACTACCGCCTGAATGTCGTGAAAATAAAAATGCCGCCATTAAGAAAACGTATTAATGATATCCTGCTGCTGGCGGATTATTTTCTTGAAATGTTTAAAAAAGAGCAGTCCAGACCTGAACTGGAATTCATGCCATCAACTGTCCAGATACTTAAAAACCATTTCTGGCCCGGAAATATCAGAGAATTGAAAAATGCTGTTGAACGGGCAGTGATCATGTGCGAGGGGCCAAAGATATCACCGGATGATCTTCCGTTTTCTTCATCCGTAAAAAAAGAATCCATTCAGGTGGAAAGCTGTGACTTAAAACTTGCAGTGCATGAGTTTAAAAAACAGTTTATTGTCCGCATGCTGGAGTCTGTGAACGGGAACCGGACCCACGCTGCAAAGATACTTAAAATCCAGAGAACATATCTTTCCCGTTTGATTGTGGAGCTGGATATAAAAGGCGTTTGATTAACAAAACAAGAACTCAAGGCTTGAATTATGGAAAATAATAATAAAAAAGCGTTACCACCGGGTCCCCCTGCAATGAACCCTTATATCTTTACAGGGCTTTTGATCGGTTTTGGATTATGGTGTTTCTGGGATGGTTTTTTAACATCTGATTTAGAGATGCAGGAACATGCAACATTTAATAAAGTGTTGAGTGTTTTTTTTCTTGTCTGGGGTGTGTATGATTTTTTTAAAATACGAAAGAGACAAAAAAAAGCCAAACAATCTGAAGATTAATCGGTTGTAATCTGTTTTATTTGCGGAAAACCTCAATCATTTCATCTCTCCTAATGGATTGAAATCATTTAAAATAAGTTTATTATCCGTGTTTTTGGGTTGCTTAATCTAAAAAATACTGATAGTTTTCCATCCTTAATTTGGAATAATACTATTATTATGAATACAGCTCTAAAAAATATCGACAAATCCCTTTTAAAGGAAATCAGCAAACGAAGAACTTTTGCCATTATCAGTCATCCGGACGCGGGCAAAACAACCCTGACAGAAAAATTATTGTTGTTTGGCGGGGCAATTCAGCAGGCCGGAGCAGTCAAATCCAGAAAAATTGAAAAAGCAGCCACCAGTGATTTTCTGTCCATTGAGCAGGAAAGAGGCATCAGTGTATCCTCTTCTGTAATGAAATTCAATTACAGAGGATACGAGATCAATCTTCTGGATACTCCGGGCCATAAGGATTTCAGTGAAGACACCTATCGTGTGCTGACTGCCGTTGATTGTGCAATCATGATTATTGACAGTGCAAAAGGAGTTGAGCCTCAGACCCAGAAGCTGATGGAAGTCTGCAGAATGCGTAATACCCCTATCATTACTTTTATAAACAAACTGGACAGGGAAGGGCTTGAACCCCTTGAAATCTTTAATGATATCGAGGATAAACTGCAGATAGAATGTGTGCCTTTAACCTGGCCTCTGGGTATGGGCAAGCGCTTTAAGGGGGTTTATAATCTTGAAAAAAAGGAACTGGGTCTTTTTTCACCAGGATATACGCCCAAAGATGGTGGCGGGATTCTGATCACTGACCTTTCAGATGCCAGGCTGGATGAACTGATCGGAAAAAGTCAGGCGGATCAGCTCAGAGAAGATGTGGATTTGATTGATGGCGCTTCTGAACCCTTTGATTTGAGATTGTACCTGAACGGCACACAGACACCGGTGTTTTTTGGCTCAGCTATTAATAATTTCGGGGTTAAGGAAATGCTGGATTCCTTTGTGAAGATTGCGCCGCAGCCGGGAATCCGGCCGACAGCAACCCGGGATGTTGATCCCCATGAAGAGGATTTTTCAGGGTTCACATTTAAAATTCAGGCCAACATGGACCCTGAACACCGGGACCGGATTGCGTTTTTCAGGATCTGTTCCGGAAAATTTACCAAGGGCATGAAGGTTCGGCATCACCGTATCGGAAAAGATATTAAGATTGCCAATGCCACCATTTTTATGGCCCAGGAAAGAAATAATGTGGAGGAAGCCTATCCGGGTGATATTATCGGGATTCATAATCACGGGACCATCAAGATCGGCGATACCTTTACCACAAAAGAACCCTTGAAATTTTTAGGCATCCCCAATTTTGCGCCGGAGCATTTCAGGCGGGTGGTGCTCAAAGATCCTTTAAAGGCAAAGGCGCTTCAAAAAGGGCTGCTGCAGTTGTCAGAAGAAGGAACCATTCAGGTTTTCCGGCCGTTGATAGGGAACATGCATATCATCGGCGCTGTGGGCGTTCTTCAGTTTGATGTGACCATGGCGCGGCTGAAAGCCGAATACAGCGTGAATGCTGTTTATGAAACCATTGATCTGGCCATTGCACGGTGGGTCACCTGTGAGGATGAAAAAATGCTGCGGGAGTTCACAAAAAGGAATGAATCCGGCCTTGCGATAGATTCAGAAGACCGGCTGATATTTTTGACAACCAGCGAGTATCAGCTGGGATTCACGCTGGAAAAATGGCCACAGATAAAATTTCATAAAACCCGGGAGCATAATCTATAAACACCGATTGTACCCGGAAAATATAACTGACCAACTATAATTAAGATAAAGGAAAAACAAATGACAGACAAAAGAATTCACAATTTCAATGCCGGCCCGGCTGCGCTGCCGCTTAAAGTTCTTAAGGAGATCCAGGCTTCTTTTTTAAATTTTGACAATTCCGGCATGTCCATCACTGAAGTCAGCCACAGATCCAAATATTTTGATAATGTTATCAATAGTGCGGTTGCAAGAACAAAAAGACTTTTGAATCTGGATGACAGATTCCATGTCCTGTTTATTCAGGGCGGCGCTTCCCTGCAGTTTGCCATGGCCCCGATGAATTTTCTGTCTGCAGAGGATTCTGCAGATTATGTCAACACCGGAACCTGGTCCACCAAGGCCATTAAGGAAGTCGGGATTGTAAAAAAGAACTGCAAGGTGGTTGCGTCTTCCGAAGACAAGGATTTTTCTTATATTCCTCAAGATGTTAAATTTTCCAGTAATGCAAAATATGTTCACCTGACATCCAATAATACCATTAAAGGAACCCAGTATCAGACCTTCCCGGACACAAAAGGCGTGCCCATTGTCTGTGATATGTCATCAGACATATTTTCCCGGCCTCTTGATATGGAAAAATTCGGCATGATTTATGCCGGTGCCCAGAAAAATATCGGCCCTTCCGGAACCTGTATGGTGATTCTGCGCCAGGATATGCTGGATATGTGCAATAAGGATCTGCCGTCCATGCTCAGATATTCCATCTATGCTGAAAAAAATTCCATGTATAATACACCGCCGTGTTTTGGCATCTATACCATTGATCTGGTATTAAAATGGATTGAAGAAGACATCGGCGGTCTTGAAAAAATGGAAGCGTACAATATTAAAAAAGCAGATATCCTGTATGATTTTATTGATTCAAGTGATTTTTACAGAACCACTGCACAAAAATATTCAAGATCCTTGATGAATGTGACCTTCAGGCTTCCCAGTGAAGACCTGGAAAAAAAGTTTATTGCAGAATCTGCCCAAAAAAGTCTGGGCGGCCTTAAAGGACACCGGTCTGTCGGCGGATGCCGTGCCTCCATCTATAACGCGACAACCATGGAAGGCATAGAGGCGCTTGTTGATTTCATGAAAGCTTTTGAAAAGGAGAATAAATAATGAAAGTACTGGTCAGTGACAAGATGGGGGATGCCGGACTGGATATCTTCCGGAATCAGGAAGGTATTGAGCTGGATGTTAAGGTCGGCTTGTCTCCGGATGAATTAAAAGAAATTATCGGCCAGTATGACGGTCTTGCCATTCGAAGCGCAACAAAAGTAACCAAAGAGATCCTTGATGCGGCAAAGAATCTTAAAGTCATTGCCAGAGCAGGTATCGGGCTTGATAATGTTGATATTGATGAAGCCACCAAACACGGCGTGGCTGTCATGAATACCCCTGGCGGAAACACTGTCACCACAGCTGAACATGCCATTGCCATGATGATGGCCCTTACCCGGAATATCCCCAGGGCCACCATGTCCATGAAAGCAGGCAAATGGGAGAAAAAACTGCTTCAGGGAAGAGAAGTGCGCAACAAGGTGTTCGGTGTGATCGGCTTTGGTAATATCGGATCTATTGCGGCTGGGCTTGCAAAGGGGCTGCAGATGAAAGTCATTGTATTTGATCCCAATATCTCCCAGGAACATATTGAAAAAGCAGGCTTTGACTATGTCACTCTGGATGAATTATACGCACAGGCAGATTATATCACCATTCATGTCCCTAAAATGGATGGTACCATTGATCTTCTGGACGCAGAGGCATTTGCAAAAATGAAAGACGGTGTCATGGTTATTAACTGTGCAAGAGGTGGAATTATCAATGAATCTGCTTTGTATGATGCCATTGTTTCCGGGAAAGTCGCAGGCGCAGCCCTTGACGTATTCTCCACAGAACCTCCGGGAGATCATCCCTTGCTGACACTTGATCAGGTGATTGCAACGCCTCATCTGGGCGCATCCACGCTGGAAGCCCAGACCAATGTATCGGTTGCGGCTGCCAACCAGATTATTGCCTATCTGCTTCATGATACGGTCATTAATGCGGTAAATGTGCCGTCTGTTACCGGCGAAATTTTAAAACAGCTTGCGCCGTTTATTTATCTTTCAGGCAAAATGGGAAAAATGCTTGCCCAGATTACAAAGGGCGGGGTAAAAGAAGTCAATATCGAATATATCGGTAAATTTCCTGATCTGGACCTTAAACCCGTCAGTGTATCCGGAATTAAAGACATGCTGGCCCAGTTTGTTCAGCATGAGGTCAATTCTGTCAATGCGATTTCTTTTGCCAATGAAATGGGAATAAAAATCACAGAATCCACCTCTCAGGAAGCAGGGAATTTTTTAAATCTTGTCCGGATGAAGGTTGTTACGGATATAGAAACCAATATCCTTGAAGGAACCATTTTTGGAAAAGATGATGCCAGAATAGTACGGATTAATAAATTCCGTCTGGAAGTGATCCCCGAAGGATACCTGAGTTTGATTCACAATGTGGACAAACCCGGCTCTATTGGCGCTATGGGAACAACACTGGGAAAACACGGCATTAATATTGCCCGCATGATGGTGGGACGCGAAGATGACGGACAGAGAAATATCATCTTTTTGAGAACCGATACACCGGTTCCGCCTGAAGTGGTTAAGGAAATAGAAGATCTTGATCTGGTTGTCAGCATGGCAACCTTTGAACTTTAAATAAACATATGGCAGATCCAAAAAGAAAGATACCGTATAATTATACCTCTGCTGATGATGATCAGATCATCAGGCATCTTTTCGGATCTGACCTGCTCAAGGTGATTCAGACCCTTGAGCCTGAAAAAGATACCGGCAGATCTTCCAGACGCCTTTACCGGTTTATGGGAGATCTGTTTATCATTCAGAGAAATCCGTTTTTGTTCCAGGAACTGGTTGAGCATCCTGGAATAAAAAAACGCCTGCTGGCAGCGTTTGAAAATGATCTGGCCGCCATTGAAGAACATGCCGGTAACAACAAAGTGCTTCAGGTGCTTGAACACTGCACAAAAGCGCTTGATTCTCTTTCCGGAAAAATTCAAACCACCCGTTCGGACCAGAACAAAATTGTAAAAAAAATATCCAAAGTGGTTGGAAAAAATAATATTTTTTTTGATCCTTTTAATCTGACAGCACATGCAACAGACGCCACAGACTGGCGGCGGTATATGCCGGCGGCAGTGGTGCGGCCGGATAAAACAGACCAGATGCCGCAGCTGATCCGGCAGATTGCAGACTCAGGCTTTCATATTATCCCCCGGGGCGCTGGAACCGGTCTGACCGGCGGGGCAACCCCCCTGACACCTGACTGTATTATGATCAATACAGAAAAACTCAATCACATTTTTCCCATTGAAACAAAAGAAGATGAAAAAGGCCAGACGTTCGCATCCATGCGGGTTGAGGCAGGTGTAATTACCCAGGACGCCATCAATGCGGCAAGAAAACAAGGCTATGTGTTTGCCACAGACCCCACAAGCGCATGGGCCTGCACCATTGGCGGAAATCTGTCGGAAAATGCCGGTGGAAAAAAAGCAGTATTATACGGCACGGCCATAGACAATGTCTTGTCCTATGATATTGCCATGCCCGACGGGATGTCCTATACTGTAAAACGAAAACATCATCCTTTGAGAAAAACCCTTCCTGAAGACACGGCTGTATTTGATGTGTTTGATGAAACAGGCACCAAAACACAGACCATTGAAATTTCAGGCGAACAGCTTCGTAAAAAGGGCCTGGGCAAAGATGTCACCAACAAAACCCTGAACGGGCTTATGGGGATTCAAAAGGAAGGCTGCGATGGAATTATTACTGCTGCCACTTTTATTCTGTATCCTGAGTTTAAATTTAAAAAAACCATCTGTGTTGAATTTTTCGGCAACGATATGAGTCAGGCAGGACAGGTCATACAAAAGATCTGTGATGCATTTCATGGGCAGCCGCCGGCCCTGATGGCTCTTGAGCATTTTGACGAAGAATATATCAAGGCCATAAAATATAAAACCAAGACCAGCGTGGGAAACCGCCTGATTGCGGTTCTTTTGATTGATATGGCAGCAGATGATGAAGGTTCTTTGCAAAACGGCATATCTGTTCTTGAAAATATTCTGGGCCCCTTTGATAAAACCGGATTCAGCGTGGCCCGGGATGAAAAAGAGGCAGTTCGTTTCTGGCTGGACAGAAAGCGTCTGGGTGCCATTGCCGCCCATACCAATGCGTTCAAACTGAATGAAGACATTGTTCTGCCCATTGATTCGCTTGCAGATTTTGCGCGATATATTGATCAGTACAATATTGAAGAAAAAAAATTTAACCAGAACCGGATAATTCAGGATATTGTTGATTATTTAGAGGATGCGGTTCCCTTGTCCGACCCGGAATTGCTTAAAAAAAGAGTGGGAAAGGCAAAAGATCTGGCATACCGGACCCGTAAAAAACTGGATATTGCGTCCCGGGATGCCATTGAAGCAGGCATTCATGCAAAAAACTTCTATAATGAGGTTATGGACAGTCTGCGCGGGTATACCCTGGTCTCCCAGAAGGTTGCCGAGGTCTTTGAGCAGACAAAGGCCAGACAGATTATCATTGCCACGCACATGCATGCAGGAGACGGGAATGTGCATGTGAATATTCCCGTGCTGTCCAATGACCGTGAAATGATGGCCCGGGCCAATATAACGGCTGACAGGATCATGGAAAAAGCGGTCAGTTTAAACGGGGTGGTATCCGGAGAACATGGAATTGGTATCACCAAATTCAAGCACCTTGATCCTGCAATCATTGCAGAATTTGAGCAGTATCGAAAACAGGTGGATCCCAAAGGATTGATGAATCCGTGCAAATTGTCAGAACCGGATATTATACAAAAAGTCTTTACGCCGTCGTTTAATCTGCTGGAACTGGAAGCCCGGATTTTAAAACACGGGTCTTTGTCCGAGCTTGGAAAAAAGATCTCAAACTGTGTCCGGTGCGGGAAATGCAAACCCCAGTGCCCGGTTTTTTTCCCGGCCCAGAATATGTTTTTTCATCCCAGAAACAAGAACCTTGCCATTGCAGCATTGATTGAAGCTTTGCTGTATATCAGCCAGCGGACACAGTCCACGGGATTTCAGATCCTGAAAAACATAGAACAGATTGCAGATCATTGCACCATGTGTCACAAATGTTTTGATCTTTGCCCGGTGAATATAGATTCAGGGCTGATTTCCATAAAAGAGCGGGATATTCTGCAGAATATGGGATTCAAGCGCACACCCTTATCCACCCGCCTGACCCTTGAATATCTTTCCAGCAAAAACAGGATGCTGAATCCGGTCATGCGCTTGTCTCTTCTGGATATGGGCACGCGGCTGCAGCGGACTGCAAATGCAATACTGTCTCCGCTGAGAAAAAATAATTTTCTGGAACATCAGATGGATTCGGTGAAAACCGTATTGCCGCTGCTGCGATCTCCTGTGAGCAAACCCCATTCTCCCACCTTAAGATCGCTGCTGCCGGAGACAAAACATAATCAGGCGGTGATCATAGAACCCGAAGGGGATGCAGTCGCTACAGTATTTTATTTTCCCGGATGCGGCAGTGAGCGGGTGTTTTCAAAAATATCCATGGCATCGATCCTGCTTCTGCTCAAAACCCAGACCCGGGTTATATTGCCTCCGCCGTTCATGTGCTGCGGGTATCCGCTGCTGGTGAATGCCAAAACTGTCCGGTATGAGACAATGGCGCTGGAAAATATTATTATACTGACCCAGATCCGGGAAATGTTTCAGGATCTGGAGTTTGACGGCTGCATTGTCAGCTGCGGAACCTGCATGGAAGCTTTGCATCATATGGAAGCCGGCCAGATTTTCGGCGCTCCTGTTCTGGACATCGCAAGGTATGTATTATCAAAAAATCTGTCTGTCCGGTTTGATGAAAATTATCTGTATCATCCTCCCTGCCATGATTCGCTGAAGGATTCTGCCATGGATATGCTGGCACCGTATTGTGAAAACACATTCATTCAAAGTGTCCCGTCCTGCTGTTCAGAAGCCGGCACCATGGCATTGTCACGGCCGGACATCACGCATTCCATGCTGATACGCAAAAAAAATGCCATTACTGCCTGTGATCTGAAATCTTCAGATCAACGCACGCCTGTAAAAATCCTGACCAATTGTCCATCCTGTATTCAGGGGCTTGGCCGGCACAGTGAACTGAAAATCAAACCGGTTCATCTGGCCCAGGAACTTGCCCGCCTGACCGCTGGTGATCAGTGGGAAACAGTATTTAAAGCCCTTTTGAAACAGATTAAAATTGTAACGTTCTGATATGAATCTGGTACTGCTTTTTGAACAGGATTTTGTAAAAGACGGATCTGTTGTAATTTCCGGCAGACGCTTTGAACATCTAAAACAGGTGAATAAGATTGGCAAGGGCGACAGTTTGGCCTGCGGTCTTTTAAATGGTAAAACAGGCAAGGGCCAGGTAGTGAACATCTTTGAGCATGCATGTGAAATAAAAGTGAATTTGTGCCATGACCCGCCGCCGCCATTGCCATTGACACTGGTTCTGGCGCTTCCCCGACCCAAAATGCTCCGGCGCATTATCCAGCAGGTGACCACCCTGGGGGTCAAGGATATCTATCTGATCAATTCCTGGCGGGTGGAAAAATCCTTCTGGCAGACCCCTTTTCTGGACGAAGATGCCTTAAAGGAACAGATGATTTTAGGGCTTGAGCAGGGGGGGGATACACAGCTGCCACGGATTTATCAAAAACGGTTTTTCAAACAGTTTGTCACCCAAACGCTTCCTGGGATTTCAACGGATGCCTTCTGCATGACTGCACATCCGAAAACAGACAGGGTCTGTCCTTCTGGAATCAACCAAAAAGCTGTGCTGGTGATCGGGCCTGAGGGCGGATTTATTGATATTGAGATCGAAACCTTGGAAAAAAACGGATTTTTATCGTATCATATTGGAAAACGGATACTGAAAGTCGAAACAGCAGTGACATATTTAATTTCGCGGCTGTATATTTAAAAAAAGACAGGGAAAATGATGAAAAATAAAAAACAGGATGAAGAACGAAAAATGGCCTATGACAGTTTGCCGCCAGGTGTAAAAGAAAATCTGACAGAAGAGGAAAAACAATTATTTCTGTATGCTGAACAATGGCCGGACTCGCTTTTTGAAAAACTGGAAGAATTTATCGTTAAAGAATAAAACCTAAAACAATAAAATTTGACTCCCGGATGATTTGTCTTTAAAATTAAGTCATACCCTTTTTGCGAGGTGGATCATGGTCACAATTTCTGAAGATAAGCTGAGTATTGAAAAATATGTCAAATATGCCCAGGTGCTTGAAAAAACAAAATGGGCCAGTGATTTTTCCTGGGAGGATATTCGCAAGATCTGCTATTATATTCATCCGGTCAGCGCAAAAAATGGCGCTGTGGTTTTCAAGGAAGGGGAGAAAGAAGAAAGTCTGGGAATCATCGTAAAAGGTGCCATTGATATTTATAAGCAGGGGGACAATAAAAACAAGAAGCTGGCAACCTTGAAAAGTTCTCAGACATTCGGAGAAATGGCGCTTTTGGATGGAGAACCCCGATCCGCAACCGGCATTGCTGCCCAGGATTCCATTATTTTTTTTATTTCTAAAGACAGCCTGATCAACCTGTCAAATGATCACCCGAAACTGGGATTCCAGATTTTGTGGAAAATCTCAAAGC
This sequence comes from Pseudomonadota bacterium, assembly GCA_018821535.1. Lineage (GTDB taxonomy): Bacteria > Desulfobacterota > Desulfobacteria > Desulfobacterales > Desulfobacteraceae > Desulfobacula. Next base: position 41,319 of record JAHJLV010000039.1, read on the forward strand.
TGATCAGCCAGCATTTGAGGAAAACCACCGGACAGCTGGTGGATTATATGGAAGCATAAGTTTTAATTCCGGGAAGCATCTGCTTTTCGTGTGGTATCAACTTTAAGGATGGCGGCATGTTTTGTGATTCTGTCCCAGGATGTCTTTAACAGCTCAACAGACCTGGATGCCTGAATATCAAGACATTTTTTATAGGTGGCAGATATGGCGATAATCTGGCCACCGATATTATTGTGTTCTTTTGAAAATTCAATATGGCACAGTTCATTGGTAAACGAACAGATGTAACGGTGCAGGTTCTGGCTGCTGATTCTGTTTTTCGGGGTATTAAAATCAAAAACCGGTTTCATGGCGTTGATAATTGAAGGTGGCAGATGCCATTTGGTTGCAATATACCGGCCCAGATTATTAAAGGGTATGCCGATGATCTCTTTGGCTGCCTGTTCTCTTGATATGTTTTTATCTTCTGCCAGAAGCTCTATATTGATATAGGTCCCGGGTGAAAAAAGTGCTACCAGGTATTCGCCAAAATCATACAGCATGGCGCTGATCTGGATGGCTTCCGCATCTGGGATGCCTTCTTCAACAGCAATCTGCCGGGCGATAAGACTTCTTTGCAGGGCCTTGAGGGTTTTGTCCTTTAAGATGGCAATGGTGGCAATATTCTGCATCAGTTCATAAATTTTCAGACTTGCTGCTGCAAGTTTGATTTCTTCGGTACCCAGAATAATCATGGCTTCTGATATGGTTGCAATCCCTTTATGTGAGAACTGTCCGTAAAAGGATGAATTGACCAGCTTTAGCAGTTTGGATGTCAGGGCCACATCCTTTAAGATCACATCGGCAATATCACTGGCAGAAGAATACTTCATGCTCAATATTTTGTTCACATCCGTGATCTGGTTTGAAAAAGATAAAAAAGAATCATTCTTTAAAATTTTTGTCAGAATATCTTTGATAAAAATCTTGAAATCAAGAGTTCTGTCATACGCTTGTCCGGGAGAAGCCGATTGTAATCTGGATATGGTATTGAATTGAGAAAAATCAATACCATCCAATTCGATTCCCTGATGAGGTTTTAGCGTATCAGACATATAACTCCAAAAGTTTAAAACAAAGCTTGAAAAAGTTTTGTTTTCCGCAATATAATAAGCGGATAATAGTCTTATCTGCTATATTTTTCAATGGTTTTGTACCTGAAGAGGATTGCGGTATCAATACGACAAAACATATTATAAGAAAATTAACGCAAAAAATTGAACAGAACCGCGAAGATTTTTCTCATTTTAATATTGTCCGCATGCGGGAAGCCATTCGTTACCTGAGTCCTGAAAAGCTGGAGATTTTTGTCAAAATTCCGTTCCTGCTTCACATTAATGATCCCAGATTTCCAGGTTTTTCGGATACAAAGGCTGCGGCCCACGGGATATGGAATTTTGAAGAATCCGGTTTTTTCAAAGAAGTGGTGAAAACCAGACTTTTCCCCAAATCCATCACGGAAACCTGCCAGGTTGAAAACTCTTGTATCCTCGGACTTTACCATATCGGCAGTCTGGGAACCTTTACCCAGTCCAGTGGCTCGGATTTTGATTACTGGGTGATTATTGATAAAAAAAATTTTTCAAAAGAACGGTATGATCATCTTGAAAAAAAACTTGATGATATACTCAAATACTGCAGAGAAACATATCACCAGGAAGTCAGCTTTTTTATCATGGATCAAAAGGAGATCTGCAGAAATCACTATGCGCCTTTTGATGGCAAGGAAAGCCTGAGTGCCCCTAAAATTTTTTTAAAAGAAGAATTTTACCGCACCTTTTTGATGATTGCCGGAAAAATACCCCTGTGGTCTGTTCTGCCGGATATTGAAACAGATGCCGCCATGAACATGGATGCCATGACAGCACAGATTCTTTCCATGTATGAGGATCTGATGGATCTGGGTACTATCAGTGCTTTGCCGGAAGAAGATATTTTAAAAGGATTATTATGGCATGTCTGCAAATCAAAGGAAGATCCGGTCAAGGCCTTGATCAAAGCCACCATGATATTCAGTTATGGCTATGGCCAGACGGTTTCAAAAACATTATTGTGCGAAAAAATAAAACACACATATGCCAAGGCCGGTATAGATGATTATGCTGCAGATCCGTATAAAATGCTGTTTGACAGAATTCTTGAGTTTCATGAAAAAGATGAGCCCGCAGCCCTTAATCTGATAAAAAATGCGATATTTTTTCGGCTGACTGAATATCCGAATGTCAAAATGCCGGAAAACGACACCCCGAAACGGGCGCTGCTCAATAAATATATCCGGGACTGGAAGCTGAATAAAAATCAGGTGGGCAAATTATTGTCATACACTGAATGGTCAGAGTCGGAGAAACTGCTTTTGGAGCAGACCATAGTCAATCGTCTGGCCCAGATGTACAATCGGGCGCTTAAATCAATACATGACAGCCAGAAAGTATTTGAAAATCCGGCTGAGAAAAGAAACTGGACCATATTAAAAAACAAGATCAAACACCGGCTTAAAAAAGCGCCGGAGAAAATACCAGAGTGTTCAACTTATCTGCACCGCCAGAAAATGATAGATCTGGATATTGTTCAAGGTTCTGATCTGTGGGTGCTGAATGCTAAAAATACGTCTGGCAGGCGATTGGATTCTGTCTATAAACACTCCAGTTTTTTAGGCGTTCTGGGATGGATTTTTGAAAATGAACTGTACAGACGGCACACCTCTTCCATTAACATTCACATGGCTCCATGGTTGTTTGAAAGCACTGACCAGCCAATTGAAACAGACAAAATATATATGAGTTTTGCACCGTTTAAACCCTTGTCAGACGATATTTTTTTAAATGATGCGGTCTGGTCGAAAATGATTGTGGCTGTCTTTTTTGATATCACGGTAAAAAAAGGAGATCTGATTAAAACCGAACTGCTGGTCTCCAATACCTGGGGAGAACTGTTCCTGGATGTGTTGGAGTTCGGCTCTGGCGAAGACAGAACCCTGCGAACCCGGAAAATTGCAAAAAAGATGTCAAAATATCAGGCAGATGAACTGAAAATAGCTGTATTTCAGATTTCTGAAACCCATGACCCTGACATTGTTTATCAGATTAAAAAAGAATACAATAACCTGACCAATTCGGTGAATATACAGATGCTGAAAAGAAAAAAACTTTATCTGGATAAATTATAGGAGACCCAATGGCGGACAAGCATATTCTGATTGTGGATGATGAGAAAGAAAAATCAACCCGGCTGGCGGCAACAATAAAGCATCTCGGCTTTAATCAGGTGTTGATTGCTGACGGGGCGGACAATGCCTGGGTTGTATTAAAAAATAAAGAGATTGAATGTATTATCTGTGCGTATGAAATGGAGGAAATGACCGGGCTTGCGTTGCTTAAAATTGTCAGGAGAGAAAAAACATCTGCAGATATCCCGTTTTTTTTAACAGATGAGGCATTTACCAAAATAAAGGTGATAAAAGCTGGCCAGAATGGTGTAACCGGGCTTTTTGTAATCCCGTATGATGAAGCTGTGCTGGATAAAAAAATCAGGGCTGCAGTCAGCCGCCAGGAAGAACCTGTGGTTGCCAAAGCACAGCAGACCTTTGCGCAGGGATTGAAGCTGATTGAAGCCAGAGAATATGATAAAGCCATTGAAGTGTTTACCGTGCTTGTAAATCAAAGAGAAAATCCTGAGTATTATTTTAATATCGGATATATCAAAACATCCCAGGGCAAACATTCCGAAGCCATTGAAGCCTTTTCCATGGCCACCCGCCTGGATCGGCTCTTTGCCCGCGCCTATGAGGAAATGGGACGGGTATACCGGCTGATGGGAGATCTTGCAAAAGCAGAAGAATATATGCAGCTTGCCGCCGAGATATATATGGATACAGATAAAATCGGCGCTGCTGAAGACGTGCTCAATGAACTGCTTGAATCGGGAACAGATTCGCTGAACGTGTTTAATACGCTGGGCGTTTTATACAGGAAAAAAGGGGACCCGCAAATGGCATTGAACCAGTACAAAAAAGCCTTGAAAGTCCATCCGGATGAACCGTATATCTATTATAATATCGGCCGGCTGTATCTGGATTTAAAAGATGATGTCCTTGCAAAACAGTATTTTACAGATGCGTTAAAAAAAGATCCGGATTTTGAGGAAGCCCGTCAGGTTATCAAAGCCATTGACCTGGGGATTGTTTGATACAGTTTGACTTGCAGCGCCATGGCTTTAAAAAATCTATTCGATTGATAAACCATTGATTTGTGTTCCTAAACAATTATAATGCCTTATTATAAATATTGAAATCAGCTGGAGCGTAATTTTAATATGAGGATTCTGGTAATTGAAGATGATCTGAAGATTGCAGATTTCATCAAAAAAGGACTCAAATCTTCGGGATTTTCTGTGGCCCATGCAGCAGACGGTTTGACAGGCCTTGATATGGCAATGGCAGAACCATATGATACGTTGATTGTGGATATCATGCTCCCGGAACTGGATGGGATTTCTTTAATCAAAAAAATCCGGGGCAAAAAAAACAATACACCGGTGATTATCCTGAGTGCAAGAGATGGCGTGGGTGACAGGGTGAACGGCCTGCAGGCCGGTGCTGATGATTATCTGACCAAACCGTTTGCGTTTTCAGAGCTTCTGGCGCGGGTACAGGCACTGATTCGCAGAGCAGGAAATATTGTTGACCCGATCTATCTGGTTTATGAAGATTTAAGTCTTGATATCGTTAAGCGTCAGGTGAAACGCGGTGGTAAAATCATTGAGCTTCAGCCTCTTGAATTTTCTCTTCTGGAATACCTGTTACGAAATCGGGAGCGGGTGGTTTCAAGAACCATGATCATGGAACATGTATGGGACTATAATTTTGATCCCATGACCAATGTGGTGGAAGCACGCATTTGCAGGTTACGGGATAAAATTGATAAGGGATTTGACGCCAAATTGATTCATACGGTGCGGGGCGCAGGGTATGTCCTGAAGTCTGATGATATCTAAGATTTTCAATACCATCGCATTTCGGCTTACGGTCTGGTTTACAGGTATTTTTGCGGTATGCGCCACAGTCACTTTCATATTGTTTTACTATCTGGCCATACAGACACTGCAGCACCAGATGGATCAGGAACTGCTGGACAATGCATCGGAATTTACAGCAATCATACGAAGGAACGGATTAATCGGTGCAAGGGAGCTTGCTGTGGTACAGGCACAGGCCGCAGGGGAGAAAATGATTTTTTTCAGACTGCTGTATCCTACAGGGGAAGTGTTTGCGTCTTCTCACATGTCTTACTGGAAAAATATAAAGGTCAGCACTGCCGCTTTAAGGCACCTGGTGGCACATGAAAATAATGTTTTTGAAACCATCCAGATGCCGCAGTCCAATCAGAAAGCCCGGATTCTTTACAGCCTGGTTGCAAAAAATGTGATTTTACAGACAGGCATTGCCATGGATGCATATGCGGCATTTCTTCTGGCGTTTAAAAAAGTATTTATCGGTGCCATGGGGTTTATTATTTTGTTTTCTGCTGTGGCTGGATGGCTTTTGATTCAAAAGGCGCTGTCCGGTGTGACCCGGATTACCCGGACAGCCCAGGATATCACCGGCAGTAATCTGGCTGCCCGGGTGGAACAGACAGGGAAAAAAGATGAACTCGACCATCTGGCATCCACCCTGAATTCCATGCTGGACAGGATAGAAGCGCTTGTGAAAAACAACCGGGAGATCACCGATAATATTGCCCATGATTTAAAAAGCCCCATCACTCGGATACGAGGGTATGCAGAGATTGCCTTTTTACAGGAGGATAATATCCAGGATTATAGAACCATGGCCGCCAATACCATTGAAGAGTCGGATCGCCTTCTGGACATGATCAATACCATGCTGCTGATCTCAAAGGCCCAGGCCCGGGAAGATGATTTTGATTTTAAACGGATCAATCTGTCTGGAATGATCCGTGAAGCATGTGATCTGTTTGAACCGCTGACAGAAGATAAACAGATTTGTTTTGAGACAGCGATCGCGGAAAATATTTATATTATGGCGGATATCCGGATGTTTCAAAGGGCCTTTTCCAATCTTCTGGATAATGCAATCAAATATACCCCGAAGAACGGATCCATCCGGGTGGCAGCCTTTGTCAGGGAATCTGACGTCATCATCGAAATTGCGGATACCGGGGTGGGAATTGATCCTGTGAATCATGAAAATATTTTCAAACGTTTTTTCCGAACAGAGTCTTCCCGAACAAGTCCGGGAAGCGGTCTGGGGTTAAGTCTTGCCAGAACTGTTATCCGAAAACATAATGGTGATATCTGTGTTCAAAGCAGTACGGGCAAAGGCGCTGTTTTTACAGTTTCATTACCATATGATAATTTTGGGGTCATTTAAAAATCATTTTTATGTTTTATTATAACGGTTATCCGAAGATAATTCGTTTTGTTAAACTTAAAAATGATACAGGAGGGGGAAATGAAACAGGTATATAAACTTATTTTTGTTTTGGTGGCAGTTTGTTTTCTGGCAGTTCCGTCGATGGCAAAAAGTGGACTGGATCCTGTCCGCATGATTCCGGCAGGGTTTTCTGCGCTTGCTGAACAGGTAAAACCAGGGGTTGTCAACATCCAGACGGTAAAAACGGTTCAGGGTGGTGGCCGTGTATACAGACATTTTTTCGGGCAGCCCTTTGGCAGAAATCAGGACCCGTTCAATGATTTTCTTGCACCGTTTTTTAATCAGCAGCCCCAGCACAGAAAAGAGCAGAGCCTGGGTTCCGGATTTATTATCAGTGATGACGGGTATATTGTCACCAACAATCATGTGATTAAGGATGCAGATAAAATCAAGGTGATTCTGCATGATAATTCAGAATATGATGCATCTATTGTCGGGACTGATCCCATGACGGATCTGGCATTGATCAAGATTAATGCCAGCGGTCTGATGCCGCTGAAATTCGGCAGATCTTCAGAGACTTCAGTGGGCTCATGGGTGGTGGCCATCGGCAGTCCGTTCGGCCTCGAACAGACTGTTACGGCTGGAATTGTCAGCGCTAAGGGGCGGATTATCGGTTCCGGGCCGTATGATGATTTTATTCAGACCGATGCATCCATTAATCCGGGAAATTCCGGCGGTCCATTGCTGAATCTTGATGGAGAAGTCATCGGCATAAATACGGCGATTATCAGTTCAGGCCAGGGAATAGGGTTTGCTATTCCTTCGGATCTGGCCACCGGAATCATTGACCAGTTGACAGAGCAGAAAAGTGTTTCCCGCGGCTGGCTGGGTGTTGCCATCCAGGATATTACAAAGGAAATGGCTGAATATTACAAAATCAAAGAGGCCAAAGGGGTTTTTGTGGCCAAGGTCTATCCGGGTGAGCCGGCCGACGATGCCGGAATCAAAACCGGAGACGTGATTGTCAAAATTAATGACAGAGATATTAAAAACTCAAGGGATCTGACCCTGACAGTGGCCCAGTCAGGCGCAGGCGAGAAGATTAAAGTAATACTTTTAAGGGATGGAGAACGGAAAACCATTAAAGTGAAACTGGGTAAACGTCCGGACCAGACCCCGGATTCTGTCCAGCCCGGCTCTGGCTTTGATCTTTTCGGCATGCAGCTTAAGCAGATGACACCGGATATCGCCAACAGACTTGGATATCCTGAATCACTTACCGGACTGGTTGTAACCGACATTAAGCCTGACAGTCAGGCGGATGCCACCCCGATTCGTCAGGGAGATATTATCCAGGAAGTTAACCGTAAAAAAGTTGCAACGCTGGATCAGTATCAGGCATATATCAATGAAATCAAATCAGGTGCCATTGTTCAGTTGCTGGTACGAAAAGGCAACAGTCATATTGTTATTGTTACCTTTAGAAAACCATAATGTGTTGATAATTTTTTAAATTAAACGGCATTCTTTCCTTTGACCACGGGGAGGGATGCCGTTTTTTGTGCTTGACAAATATTTTGCCAACTCATACTTATTTCAAAGAATTTTTCACTTATAATTATTTTATATATTCAAGGAAAGGAAACGCTTATGGAAGATTTGGAGGGAATCTTAGAACTCGATAAATCTGAAGGTATTTATATTGATATCGGAACCAGAGTTTACCTTGAAATTGAGGGGGTTACGTATTCTGTCACCAGTATTTTCATAGGTCTTTTAAAAGATGAATTTATGATGGTAACCTTTCCCAAGAGGTATAAAAGCGTTAAGAATAAACTGTACGTCGGTAACCGGATGGTCGTCAAATATTTATTTGAAGGCTCTGTTTACGCATTCCAGACCAGCGTGATTGAAGTGATTACCAATCCGATCAGAGCCATTGCCATTGAATATCCCAAAGTGGTCCAGAAAAGAGAACTGCGGGTGGTCAAAAGAAACAATGTTATTATCCCCAGCCGGGTGGAAGCTAAAAAAATTGAATTCCCGGCGGTTGTCTTTGATATCAGCAAAAGAGGCTGTCGCTTCAAATATAATGAGAACAAAAGTAATTTTTCGCCCTTAAGAGAGGGGGATATCCTGAGACTGTATTGCCAGTTTCCCGGCATCTCTGACGAAATCGGATGCATGGCAACGGTCAGGAATGTGGCAAGAGAAAAAGGACAGCTTTCCATCGGGGCGCAGTTTGAGGATATGGCAGATTCATTTTTAACTCCGCTGATGCATTTTTTATATTCGATAGAGGATTTTGCTTGATCTTAACATTTTGATTTTATAAGTTATTTTTATAACGAATGTATTCTGGCCTTGACTTTGCCCTCAAGTTCTTTTATAAAATTCCGGCTGATGACATGAATTTTAAAAAAGAGTAGTTGAACCTGTATGAAGCAAAAAATATTTTTCACCACTGAGGGCAGAATCCTTTTGTTCGGACTTTTTCTTTCTTTACTGCTTCTGGTATTGATTGGATATTTTTCAGTGGTTGACACTGAAATTGCAAAAACCCTGACTCTGACATTTTTTGCGCATACCTTCGGAGGCCGGGCTGCCGGTATAGGGCTGTGTATCATAAAAGGTTTTGGCCCTGCAGTAACCATAGGGTATAATTTTTATCTTGAAGTATTGATTGTCTGTTTTGCATATTCAATCTTTGTTCTATCCGCCAACAATTATATCAAGGCTGCATGGCTGACAAATTTTATGGACAGACTTGCAAAAAAAGCCGATGAACAAAAAGAAAAAGTTCAGTCGTATGGCTGGATAGGGCTGTTTCTTTTTGTCATGATGCCGCTTCCGGTAACCGGTCCGGTTATGGGGGCTATCATAGGATATATGCTTAAAGTGAACCTTGTTAAAAACTTCACTGCAACAGGATCCGGAACCCTTGCTGCGATTATTATCTGGTTTTACTGTTTTGATTTTTTAGAGCACAGATTTCATGCAATTCAATATATTTTTGCAGCTGTTATTATCCTGGCATTGATTTCACGCCGCAAAGCGATCATGAAACTGATCTTTGGTCCCCAAAAATAGTTTCAAACAGCTGGATTGATTGTTACAACAGGCTGGAAATAAAAAAGTCACTGTATACAGTGACCTGAATTTTTTTTGGTGGAGCTGAGGGGGATCGAACCCCTGACCTCATGGCTGCCAGCCATGCGCTCTCCCAGCTGAGCTACAGCCCCACAGAAAAAAACTTACCTTAAATAATAGATTGTATCTGTTGTGTCAATAAAAAAACTGTTTGCATAAAAAATTGTCTGCAATTGTTAAAACCTGTTTCCAGTAGAATAAAATATTGACACAGGGTTTTATGAAAAGCTACTATGCAGTTTTTTGTGGGGTCACACCATTTTTTTTAAAGGAAAACTAAGGAGAATGTAATGCTGCGTTATTTGCGTGAAAATACCGGAAACTGGATTATAAAAATATTTCTTGGAATTATTGTTATTGTTTTTGTTTTCCTGGGAGTAGGGTCATTTTCCAAAAGAAATGATTCTGTTGCCACTATTGATGACGAGCCTATTACCATTAAAGAATATCGTCAGGCATATGACGCAATTGTCGCCCAGCACAGGGCCAGATATGGGGACAGACTGAATGATGAGCTTCTGCAACTGTTAAATGTTAAACAGCAGGCACTGGACACTCTGATTGACCAGAAGGTGATGATGAAGCAGGCGGATAAATTGAATATTACAGTATCCGAGAAAGAACTTCAGGACAGTCTGCTTTCTGAAAAGGCATTTCAGCAGGATGGAAAATTTAATATTGATCTGTATAAAAATGTACTAAACCGCAATTCCTTAAATCCTGAAATCTTTGAGCAAAGACAAATGAATGCCTTACGAATGGCAAAAATGAGAGACATGGTGCTTGGCGCAATTAATGTTTCAGATATTGAAGCCAGAGATTGGTACATTTACCAGAATACAAAAATTTCAGTAAATTACCTGTTGTTTACTGCGGATCAGTATAAAGATATTGCGCCGGATGAAAAACAGATCAAGGCATATTATGCGCAAAACCAGGATAAGTATAAGTCAGAAGCAAAGGTTAAAGCCTCTTATATTAAATTTTCGCCTCAGGATTATAAAGCGGATGTAAATATAACCGATGATCAGATTCAGGCTTTTTATCAGCAGCAGATCAGCAAGTATCAGATTCCGGAAAGAGTTGAGGCCAGACATATTTTGATCCGGGTGGGGGAGCAGGCACCTGATTCCGAAGTCAACGATGCCTTGAAAAAAGCAAAGGATATTTTTAAAAAAGCTTCCGAGGGGAATGATTTTCAAAAGCTTGCCCAACAATATTCTGAGGATTCATCCAAAGAAAAAGGCGGATATCTTGGCATATTCGCAAAAGACAGCATGGTGGAACCCTTTGGAGATAAAGCTTTTTCCTTGAAAGCCGGAGAAATCGGAGAACCTGTAAGAACTCAGTTCGGCTGGCATATTATAAAGGTGATTGCAAAATTTGATGCAGCCACCCAAAACTTGGAACAGGTTTCAGGGGATATAAAAAATGAACTTGAATCAACCGAGTTGAGGAATTTGGCTTATGATAAGGCCAGCGAAGCCTTTGATGCGGTTATCGATGGGGATGATTTTGAACAGGTGGCGTTGATTGCAAATAAAAAAATTCAGAAAACAGATACCTTTGATATTACCGGAAAAGGGTTATCTGTTGCAAACAGCAGAGGATTTGCAAGGGCGGCTTTTGATCTGCCGTTGGATACCATCAGCGATGTGAAGCAATTCGGTGAAGATTATTATCTTATAAAAGTGGATGAGAAGATTGACCCTCAGATTCAGGATTTAGGGATTGTGGTAGACTTGGTGAGAAAAGATCTTGCGATAGAGCTTCGAATGGAACAGGCACAAAAGGATGCCCAAAAAGCACTGGCAAAGGCTGTTGATGCAGCAGATACAAAAGATCTGACTCAAACAGCGCAGGATTTTAAACTGGATATGAAAACGACTCAGTTGTTTTCCAGAGCTGGAAATGCTGAGAATATGGAAAATTCATCGGAATTTATCCAGGCGGGTTTTTCTCTGACAAAAGAAAATCAGATTTATCCGGAAGTGATAGAAACACCTAAAGGATATTATATCATCGGATTAAAGCAGATTGAAAAACCAAAAGAAGCCCAGATTGTCGAAAACTTGAAGTCAGTCAAAGATGAACTGCTTTGGAAGAAAAGCAGTATCGCCTTTGAGTCATGGCTGACTGAGTTAAAGAAAAATTATGAAATTGACTATGATCCCAATATTTTAAATTAGGGCTCAATATGATTTTTCGCACTGTTGTATTCCGGGCTGTAATTGTATGGTTTCTGGTGCTGTTTTCCTGTGCCCAGAAATCACCGCTTCATCCGGTCGTAACGCCTGTTGGAAAAGCCTTTATTGATCCGCAAATTGTTTGCGGGGTTCTGCCCAATGGGTTTCAGTACATTCTAAGGCAAAATACAACCCCCAAAGATAAAGTATCGATCCATCTGAATGTATTCGCAGGTTCAATTCAGGAGACAGAAGGCCAGCGGGGTGTTGCTCACTTTCTTGAGCATATGCTGTTTAATGGATCAGAACATTTTGCTCCCGGAGAACTGGCACAATATTTCCCGACTATTGGAATGGATTATGGGGCGGATGCCAATGCTCAGACCTCTTTCTTTAATACAGTTTATGATCTGATGTTGCCGGACGGGGATAAAAAACAGATGGATAAAGGCTTTGTCATTATACAGGATTATGCAAAAGGCGCCCTGCTTTTAGAAACCGAGATTGAACGGGAGCGTGGTGTCATTCTGGCGGAGAAAAGAGAACGGGATTCGATTTCGTATCAAACATATAAAAAAATACTGAATTTTGAACTTCTGGAATCCCGGTTTGTCCAAAGATTCCCCATTGGAACAGAAGACATTATCCAGAAGGCAGATCAAAAATTATTAAAAGAATTTTATGACCAGTGGTATCGTCCTGAAAATATGGTCCTGATTGTTGTGGGTGATTTTGATACTGCAACGGTTCAGGATATGATTATTCAAAGATTCTCAAAACTCGTTCCCCGTGCTCCGTTAGAGGCCCCTTCGCTGGATTTAAGATGGAAGGATCACAAGGGTGATAAAGCATTTTATCATTATGAACCTGAAGCTGGCAGTACAGATATTACGATAGAAACGATTGAGTGGAAACCGTTTCAGGAAATGACCCCAAAAAAAATACAGGAAAATACTTTGGCGAATATTGCCAATATGATGCTGCAGAACAGGTTGTCACAAATGGTGACCAGACAGACTGCAAAATTTTCAGAATCCTCAGTTGTTTCAGGCACCATGCTGCATCATGCATCGCTTGCAGCCGTCAATGTCAGTTGTGATCCTGAAGACTGGGAAATCTGTCTTGGGCAGGTTGAAAACAGCTTAAGGCAATGCCTTGTTTATGGTTTTGATCAAAAAGAACTGGACCGGGTGACGGCCGACTATCTTGCTTTTCTTGAACAGCAGGATGAGCAGTCAAACACCCGGAAAACCCGGGCCATCTCCAAGGGTATTCTCAATTCAATCAATCAAAAAGAGTTTTTATTGTCTGCCAGACAGAAAAAAAATCTTCTTTTCCCGTATATCAAGACGGTTACCTTAAAAGATGTCCAGGACATGATCAGACAATTGTGGGAAAAGGACCACAGGCTCATTCTTGTTACAGGAAATGCTAAAATTGATTCAGATTCGCCCACAGATCACATTCTGGATGTATACAGTAAAAGTTCAAAGAGAGTGCTTGAACCGTATCAGAGCTTTGAGTCAAAGATTTTTCCGTATCTTGAGATGCCGGATTCTGAGACGGCTGTCCGGATGCGGCAGGACAATATTAATGATCTTGGTATTACCACTGTAGAATTTGAAAATAATGTCCGGATGAATATAAAACGAACAGATTTTAATGATAATGAATTTCTGTTCAAGGTGTGTTTTGGTGCAGGACAACAGTCTGAACCTGTTTCCAAACCGGGCCTGTCCATACTGGCCCAATCTGTTTTTGATAAAAGCGGGTTTTCAAGAATAGATGCGGATCAGTTAAGCGATGCGCTGTCCGGCAGGAAACTTGGGATTTCATTTGATATCCAGGAAAACTATTTTTCCTTATCCGGATCTGCTGCACCTGAAGAGATAAAGCTTGTTTTTGATCTGATCCACCATTATTTTATGGATCCCGGATTCCGGCAGCAGACGTTGGATCTGTCAAAAGTTCAATACAGGCAGAAATTTGACAGCTTATCAAGGACACCTGAAGGTATCATGCAGATCAAAGGGGAGCCATTTCTTTCCGGCTATCACCCCTCTTTTGGCTTGCCCCACCCGGAAATTCTGAATCAATATACGTTAAATGATATTAAATCCTGGCTCAAACCTGAATTGGAAATATCTCCTGTGGAAATCTCTATTGCCGGAGATGTCGATACTGATACAGTTATCCATCTGGCATCCAAATATATGGGGGGTCTCAAAAACAGGAAAAATTTTCCTTACAGGGTGAAGGACGCCGGGAAAATAAAATTTCCAGAAGGAGAGCGTCTGGAGATTATGCTTAATACAAAAACAGAGGCCGGCGTTGTCCGTGTGGCGTTTTTAACCGATGATTTCTGGGATATTTCTCAGACCAGACGACTGCATATTCTATCCAGAGTGCTTTCCGAGCGACTCAGGCTCCTTCTTCGTGAGGAGTTGGGTCAAACGTATTCTCCATACGTATATAATGATCCATCCATAGCATATGAAGGGTATGGCGTGATGCATGTGGTGGTGAATGTCAAACCCGATAGTTATGCGGCTGTTTATGACGGGATAAAATCGATTCTTGATTCTTTGGCAGCGGAGGGAATAACTGAAAAGGAAACCCAATTGGCTTTAAACCCGGTTGTCAACCATGTGAAAACTTTTAGAAAAACAAACGGGTACTGGCTGAACTCTGTTATGGCCCATGCATCACAAAATCCGAAGAAATTTGACTGGGCAAAAACAATGATGGAAGATTATTCAGCGATTGACAGTGACGATTTAAATGCACTTGCAAAACGATATCTAAATATAAACAGGAGTGCAGAAATTATCATAAAATCCTCAGATAATTCAGACAAAAAATAAGCGTGGTGGTGTAAAAAAAAAATCAGGACTTGTATTGTTGAGGCAGTTTTTCCAATTGTTCAGAAACGTTATTTCTCAGGTAATAGTCCAGATCAAAAAGTTGTTTAAAACTTAAATCCTTGAATTGAACATGGCGTTTTCTTACTTTCATTGAACTGAAGGAAGGGGCATTGGTGACTTCGTAGTCTGATACGGTTGTGAAAGGAAGATCTCCAACATAATATCCCATGCTGCTTAAAAATATGCTTTCATCCTGGGCAGATGCATCATTGTTTACTTCTTCGTTGCTTGTGTCAATATATTTGAATGCAAGTCCACCCATGCTGATATCAATTATCTGTCCTAATCTGTGGGAATTGGGACTTACCGCAGCATATGCGCCTTCAACAGCTTTGTATCTTTTGTTTTTTCGTCTCTCAACAGTTCTTTTTCTACCCACCATGAGCATTCATCCTTATATTCAAAGTCTCAATAATCAACATCACTGGCTATGAAATATGCACAAACCATGCCATTTGCGGGTTGCGGGGCTGATTTTACCATAGAACTCTAAAAAACCTTTTTTGCCAGTATTGAGTGTAAATGAATTCAATATGATAGTATGAACTTTTTGAAAAAAACTGTCAAGCTGTTGGCGATGGGTGTTGTTTTTTTGATTTATCAGGCCGATTGTGGAAAATTGGTTATAAAATTGGGCATTTATTTACCTAAAAAGCGCACATTTTTTTCTTGAAAATATGCAAAGAGTATTTTTAGTAATTGGTCTGATGCTCATTGTTTGTTTTTTGGGCTTCTATAAAATAATTGATGGTTGATAAACAGACATCAAAAGAAAATCCGCGGTATTTTAAATGATTCATGGCTTTTTTTTTAAAAATATCGGTGTCAAAATTTTGCCATGTGTTTAATTTGAGCGCAATTGCTTTTCGGGCAAGCGCCTCATCATCATATGATTCAAGAAGGCTGTCAAGAATTTGAGAGTCGATTCCCTTTTGTTTCAGTATGTATCGAAATGCAAATTTTGATCGCGGTTTATATTTTTCTTTGCTTTCTATATACAGGCGGGCAAAATCCAAGTCATTGATAAAATTATGATTCTGTAAATATTGGATAACCTGCCGGATGATGTCGTCACTGATATGTTTTTTTCCCAGCTCACAAATGGTTTCATGTTTTGTTCTGGGCTGATAAGACAGATAACGCATGGCAACATTCAATCCCTGTTCAAAGTCCTTTTTATTTTTTTGGGGATTTGTCATCATCATTAGATATCTTTTCCCATAAGGTGACAGGGGTTTTTAAAATTCTGGACATCATATTGATAATTCCTTCGCCCACAGCAGAAGGGTGCAAGGGAATAACCTGGGGATCTGACAATTTGCCTTCAGCTTTTACCGGAACAGAGACAAGACGCCCGCCAAGAAGGGTATTGATCACAGGAATTTTTTCAACAATCAGATCCAGGGTTTTGAATGGGGCTACAAGGCAGGTCAGATTTATTTTGTCATTTGCCGGGTCAATTGTTCCGGAAAAGATCATGGCCATATCCTCACCGTCAATAACTGCATTTGTGAGATGGATCACGCTGTCTTTTATCTGTGCTTCAATGGTCAGATTTTTATAGGCAAAGCCTTTTTGGGTAATATCGGGTATTTTGCCCTTGAAAACAGTTGAAACATTAAGGACAGATAAAATCCGGGACAGAAGTGTTAATTTATGAATCCGGCCATGGTCTGAATTTAAAGTGAAACTGCCGTTCAATTTATTGGAAATGTTTTTCATTTCAACATCGTTGGCAAACAGATTACAGGAAAAAGAATAGGGACCATCCATAAATTCGTTTTCATTTAAAAGACAGCTGAGAAGAGATTGAATATTTTCCTGGTTTTTAGCCTCAAGAGGGAAGCTGGCATATACTTTTTTATCTTTGATATTAAGATATCCCCCTGTTTTCAAGCCACACAGATTTGCATTTTTTATTCTGATATAGGAATGGTTTTCAGTAAAGGACATCTTTGATTCAACATCTGAAAAAGTCAGTTTTTTAACTTTGAGTTTGTCTGCCTTGAAATTGATTAAACCTTCTGTGAGCATGCGGTTATCTTTAAAAAAAATATCCTTGCGGGTGTCAGTTAAAAAAGAATTCATATTGATATTTTTGGTGATGATATTCAGAGTGCCTTCTGTGTCTGTATAAATTTCGACCGGCTGGCCCTCGGTGATTGCCCACAGCTTATTCTGTAAAAAACTTTTCGGTTTAAGCAGTTTGTATAATGATTTTGTGATCAGCTTGCCGTTAAAATTGAAAACAGGCTTATTCTCATCCGTATTGAAAGATAGCAGGGCATTGGAATCCTCGGAATCTTTCAGATGAGCAGTATTTAATCTC
>JAHJLV010000040.1 GCA_018821535.1 Pseudomonadota bacterium
CATACTTTTGCTCCTTTTGTTTTTACGTGGTGGTTTAAATAAAAAGGAACTTTAAGTTTTGACCCAGCATTTTCAACCCCAGGAATAAAAATCCTGCTGGTTTGCTGGAAAATGAATTTACAGAAAGACTTTTACACTATTTTCCTTGAGAACACTTATCCTGGAAGGAAATAAAAAAGACTCCTCGATAAGCGTAGGTAATTCTCGCTGGAAACACTTATTCAATTTAAGTATCAGTTTGTTGATTATTTTTGGCACTGCCGTGACAATACATCATTACTTAGACAAAAATCGAAGTCAAAATCAAGCAGACGCAATGCGCCCCGCAACTGAGGCAATGACCATACCTGAATTCAATTTTGAAAGAACACATCCAACTTCAATTCCCATTCGTGATAAATCGAAAAAGCTTGCCGCCAATTTTTTTTCTACTGATGGAATGACTATGATCCTCGTTGACGGTGATGATGTTGTTATGCCAGTAGACGATCCCTTGGCATCAGAAGGAAAACAAATTGAAAAAACAGTATCTGTAAATACATTTTATATGGATAAGACTAAAATTACGAATCATTTGTATGTCCAATTCCTTAATGAAGCCGATGGAATAAGCGTTGCAAAAAAAACTGTTTTATGGAACGGGCATTTACTTTTACTGCTTGGAGAAGTGCGTGAAGGATACGAGCCGATTACATTCAAAGATGGAGAATTCAGAGTCAAATCGAGAGATATAGCAAAGCCTGTGGTAAGAGTAACTCCTCTCGGAGCGATGGCCTACGCACAATTTTACGGAAAGACATTACCTTTGATGGAGCAATGGTGGCTTGCCGTTAAAAATAATCATGATAAAAGTTTAGTGAAAGAAACTTCTCTGTCTTTAAGTAACCCCCAGAATTCAAAAGTGCTGCCGGTAACCCATACGACAGCCGACCCGCTTGGTATTCAAGGGCTTGAACAAAACGTAAATGAATGGACAATGAGTTCTGCCTTAGATGGAATTCCCGAATTCCATTATCATGGTGGCGTAGGAGAGTTAGACGGCAGGGAGTCTTATCTTGAACGCCAACCTTGGGAAGCTTTTTCCAGTGTTGGTTTCAGAACAGTCTTAAATCTGGAAAGAAAGAAATAATATGATAAAAAAAATTATCGGTGTTTGGGGAGAAAGCCACAAAGGTCACAAGCGGAAACTCAATGAAGATAGATTCCTCATAAGAGAATTACCAGGCATTACAATACTTGCTGTCGCTGATGGGGTAGGCGGCAATGGCAATGGGGAGAAAGCCGCAGAGATAGTCATAGATGCATTCCAAACATACAAATTTTCTGGCGAAGGTATAAAAGATGATTTGAGTGCAGCTCTTGAAAACGCAGCAAAACGAATTCATCATGAAATTAACAAAAATTCCAACTTGGCTGGTATGGGGGCGACAGCAACCTCAGCTATTTTGTATAAGGACAAGATTTTCTGGATACATGTTGGAGACAGCAGGATTTATTTATTACGCAGAAAAAAAATAAAGCAGATCACAACGGATCATACCTTTATACAAGATTTTCTTGATGACGGCAGCCTAACTATTGAACAGGCTAGAACACATCCTTTACGGAATATGTTAGACCAGTGTGTTGGGTGTGATGAAATGGAACCGGATAGCGGAATAATTCATATCAAAAAAGGCGATCGATTGTTGCTTTGCTCGGATGGCCTCACAATGCACTTATCTGATATACAAATCGAATCCATATTAAAAATGAATTCAATCCAAGAAGCTGGAGAAAAATTGTTGAACACAGCCTTAAAAATGGGCGGTGCGGATAATGTTACCCTTATAGTTAAAGATCTTTACTGAACATAATCCATTCCAATGATTCGGTTAAATTTGAGCCGCATGGCATCAAAACTATCGGTTAAAGTTTAACCGCTAAATCAGTTTCTGCAACGCAAACAGACGATTAGAATGATAATTCTAAGAATTATATTCATTAAATACAATACGTTAGTATTTTTTGTTTTTATTGGCATACCCTTTGCAATCTATGAAAACCAGACAGCGAAAGCGTTTTATTAGCATAAATTACAAGGAGTTTATTATGAAAAAAGTTATTACAGCAATCACAGCAACCCTGATCGTCGGATTTTTTACAGCCAGCGCATATGCCTGCGGGGGATGTGGCTACGGTAATGGCGGTGGTATGTATGGAAATGGATACAACCAGTCCGGATACAACAATGGAGCGTCTCAATCCTTTTACAATGACACCCAGGCACTTCGGTCTTCTATTGCGGCAGATAGAGCAGAGCTGAATGCAATCATGGCAGGAGCGAATCCCGACTCTAAGCGTGCTAGAACGCTGTCCGAACAAATTAGCAAATCTGAAAATGAAATGAGGCTAAAAGCGCAGCAGAATAACATTTCTGGTATGGGAATGATGGGATACGGCCAGGGCTGGAGTTGCGGTATCACAGGCCACAACCATAATTTTGCCGGATGCTGGTAATCCAGATTATTGACAGGATGTAACAGTGAAAAGATTTTTCTTCCACTGTTACATCCATATCAATTATACATAGAAAAAGGAGTGCATAAAATGTGGAATTGTGGCTACAATGGGGCAGGTTTTGGACATTGGTTTTTTGGTGGAGGAATTTTAGGCTTTGCCATTACAGGTCTCATCATTGCCATTATAGTTGTCCTGATATTTAAATTGATCAAAGCAAATCAAGGCAACAGCCCAGGAAACCTTGATAAATATGATTCTCTCATGATCTTGAAGATGAAGTTTGCCAAAGGCGAAATCAATGAAGAGGAATATCAAAACAAAAAAGAAATTCTCAGCTCAAATTAGATAGCTTGACCCTGCCTAAAAAACTTGATCATCAAAGATGATATATCGAAAAAGGAGAAATACAATGAAGCCCAAGCAGAAAATACTCGAATTCATTCAGAAAGCCTACGAGGAGAGTGATGGGGGCAGAACAACATCAAGAACTGGTGAAATGACCGATGATGACCGGCTATCCATTCAAGAGCTTTTCGACGGGATGAGCACAGGCACAGCTCGAATTATCATCGAAGAGGAGATGGACAGTCAGATGGTGAAAGAATACAGCATCGCCCCTCTTGAAAATAAGGGCCGCTATTACGTCGCCAGAATCGTCCAAACCGATGGTAAAGCCATTCGGCGACTATTGGTGGACAAACAGACCGGCAAGGTTCAATTCATAGGTCGGTAGATCGTTTTATAGCATTGGTTTTTTGATACGAAATAATTCGTTGATAATCCAAAATATTTTTAACAAAAATGATCGAAATATTACAAATGATAGGATTAAGATGACCAACGACACAGCAAATTTTTCAAGCACCACTTATCTGTTGGAAGAGGAAATGATTATCAACGGTAAGTGGGAAATACAAAACTTTATTGCTAAAGGCGGAAAAGGAGAGGTTTATTTGGCTAAACAGCTAAATTTAGATCGCCAGGTAGCACTGAAGATTATGTCCGAGGAATTCATTAAAAGTCTTGACGGTGATGAAGAAGAAATCTCCTCAGAAACGATGCGCTTTCACCGGGAAGTGCAAGTAATGGCCAGAATGCAGCATCCGAATATTCTCCAGGTCTTTGATTTTGACCAGCTTGAACTAAATGGTATGAAAATGGATTATATTGTTATGGAATATATTCCAGGCCTGACTTTGCGCCAAAAAATGCCGGAAAAAGGTTTTGGGCATGACGAAAGCAAGGTGAGAACCTGGCTTAAAAATTACTTTTTCCCAATCCTTGATGGCATGAAGGCCGTTCATGATAAAGGGGTGGTACATCGGGACATGAAGCCTGAGAATGTTCTCGTTGATGAAGAACTCCCCAAAATTATGGATTTTGGAATTGCAGGGGGGTATCACATGGACAATGTTACCCGGGACCATCATATGCTGGGGACAATAACGTATATGCCGGAAGAACAATTTGTCGACCTGGCCCTAACAGACGTGCGCGTTGACGTATATGCTCTTGGTAAGATTCTTTATGAAGTTGTTGAAGGTAAAATGAAAAAAGGACGGGATAAACCCTTTCACAGTGCTGCTTTGAATGAGCCGCAAACCATTTTTTTTAAAAACCTTGATAAAATAATACAACAAGCCACAGCCAAAAACAGGAATCAGAGAACACCTTCTGTTAAAACGCTCCATACTTCATTGGAAGCGCTTGTCATGGATTTTGATAGGGGGAAAAAATTACCAACAGACTCACGCTATAAATATTGGAAATATTTATTCGTCATAAGTGTTGCTGTTACAATCATTATTGCTGGTGTATGGATAACGCACCACAATTCAGGAAAAATAACAACATCGCTTGATGGGAATCATATCAAAAGTCAACAGGAGGTAACAAATCCTCTAAACTTGTCAGAATTTAACTTTAAAAACCCCCGGCCAACATCATCTCCTAACACCGATAAAATGGATAAATTTCCTGCCAAGTTTTTAGCCAGTGATGACATGATGATGATATTGTTAAAAGGAGCAGATGTCTCCATGTTCATTGATGATCCCATTGTGTCGGAAGGGAAACAGGTCAAAAAAACCGTATCAGTAAACGCATTGTATATGGATAAGACCAAAATCACGAACCATTTATATGTCCAGTTTCTCAATGAGGTTGATGGGATAGAAGTGAAAGGAAAATCTGTTTTGCGGAACGGACAATTGTTACTCCTGCTTGGAGAGGTAAGGGAAGGCTATGAACCTATTAGGTACAAAGAAGGGATTTTCAGAGTTAAATCGGATGCTGTTGCAAGACCAGTGGTACGGGTTACACCTGTCGGAGCCATGGCATATGCACGTTTTTACGGAAAGTCTCTGCCTTTGATGGAGCAGTGGTGGCTTGCCGTTCAAACCGGTCATGATCAAACTTCAATAGTAGATACGTCTCCTCCCTCCCAACCTATAAAAAGCGGATGGAATGGGATGTGGATGATGCAGGACCAAAGTTCCGGACCTAAGCCGTCAAGTAATCTCCAGGAACCTGGTATCCAAGCAGTTAGCAAAACGACAGTCAACAATGCGGGTATTCAGGGGCTTGAGCAAAATGTGAATGAGTGGACGATGGAGTTCACTCCAGATGGTACTCCAAAATTCCATATTCACGGTGGCGTCGGTGAATTGGATCACAAAGAATCTTATCTCGAACGCCAACCTTGGGAGGCCTTTTCCAGGGTCGGTTTTAGAACCGTTTTAAATCTATTTGGAGAAAAATAATATGACTGTAGAGAATACCGGAACATGGGGAAAAAGCCACATTGGCTGCAAACGAAAAAACAATGAAGACAGATATCTTATAAAAATAGTTTCAGAGATCAGTATCCTTGCCGTAGCTGACGGAGTGGGAGGCAATCCTGGTGGAGAAATAGCTGCACAGATAGTTACCGATTCATTCCAGGAACATATTTTTTCTAAAACAGATCTAAAAACAGATCTAAAAACTGTCCTTTTAGAATCAGAAAAAAGGATACTCCAAAAAATCGAAGAAAACCAGAAGCTTGAGGGCATGAGTACGACATTAACTGCGGTTGCTGTATATCATAGCAAAGTCTTTTGGATTCACATTGGCGATAGCAGGCTATACCTGCTGCGCAATAAAAAAATTAAACAGATGACAAAAGATCATACTTTTATTCAAGACCTAATTGATGACGGAACTCTTAGCCCAGAACAAGCGGATAAACATCCATTGAAAAATATGCTTGACCAATGTCTGGGGTGTGATGACATTGAATTGGATTGCGGTGTTTTTCAAGTTAAGAAAAATGATCGATTACTTCTATGCACAGATGGCCTTACAACTCATCTGCCTGACTCTCAAATAGAATCTATTATGGCAATCAACTCAATTCAAGAGGCGGGCAAACAATTGATTGAAGAGGCATTAAAAATGGGCGGTTCCGACAATGTCACCGTTGTCATAAAAAACATTTAGTATCGACAAACAATTGCTTTGGTTCAATCAAAACTTCATTTCTGAAAAATTTTTGCTCAATAATTTGCCATATAACTTAGTGTAGTAGTAAAAAAAATTAATACTTTAATTGAATTTTCATAAGGGATATTTGTTCCCCAATGGTATGTGACCACCCGTAATGGAATTATTCATTGATTAAGTCTAATATATCATATAGTTACCGCTTAACGTACAAAATCCTACCGTGGACTTCAAACCCTACATATTGTCCAAAACGCTCCTTGGGTCCGTGACAACTATTGAACCCCTCCTGGTGCCGGGTAAAGACCCCTTTGTCAATTTATACTTTAGCATTAAGTACTCTCATTGCATTGAACACTGCAATAACTGCCACACCGACATCAGCAAATACAGCCTGCCACATGGTGGCCAGTCCGCCAGCCCCAAGAACAAGCACAATACCTTTTACAACAAATGCAAATATAATGTTTTGCCAGACGATTGCTTTGGTCCGTTTGGCAATACGGATAGCTGTTACAATTTTTGAAGGCTCATCTGTCATGATGACCACATCTGCAGCTTCTATGGCAGCATCAGATCCAACTCCGCCCATAGCAATCCCGACATCGGCACGGGCAAGAACAGGGGCATCATTTATACCGTCGCCAATAAATATTAATGTCCCTTTCCCCTTTTTCCTTGATTCAAGTATATCAAGCTTTTTTACCTTTTGGTCAGGTAACAGCTCAGAGTAAATCTTATCTATGCCAAGGAGCCTGCCTACTTTTTCTCCAACTGCCTTGCTGTCGCCTGTAAGCATTACAATCGTTTTAACTCCGATTTTCTTAAGTTCCTGGATTGCGCTTTTTGAATCATCCTTGACTTCATCTGAAATCACAATATAACCCACATAGGTCTGGTCAAACGCGATGTGTATAATTGTCCCTATTTCATCTTCTGATTCAGCTTCATTAAAGGAAATACCCTCTTTTTTCATCAACTTGGTATTACCTGCAAGTATTTCTTTGCCTTTTATCTTTGCCTTGATGCCATGCCCTGAGATTTCATCATAGTCTTCGATCTTGTTTTTATCTATCTTTTTGTTGTAAGCCTTACTGATTGATTGTCCGATAGGGTGATTTGAATAGCTTTCAGCATAAGCTGCATATTCCAGAAGTTCCTGATCGGCAATCTCATCAGACAGGGGATTGATTTTTGTTACTTTGAAAACACCTTTTGTAAGTGTTCCTGTTTTGTCAAAAACGACCGTATCAACATGATTCAAAGCCTCAAGATAATTGCTTCCTTTCATCAATATTCCCGCTTTTGAAGCTCCGCCAATCCCCCCGAAAAACCCCAGTGGAATTGAGATGACAAGTGCACAGGGACAGGACACAACAAGGAATACCAGCGCTCTATAAATCCAGTCTTGAAAATTAGCGCCTTGAATGACTAAAGGAGGGATTATAGCTATGGCCAATGCAATGAACACGACTATTGGTGTATAATATCTAGCGAATTTTGTTATAAAATTTTCAGTCGGTGCTTTTCTGCTGCTTGCATTTTGAACCAAATCCAGAATTTTGGAAACAGTGGATTCACCAAATTCTTTTGTTACCTCTACGGTTAACAATCCATTCTTATTAATTGTACCAGATAAAATTTCGTCTCCTGCATTTACATTGCGAGGCACTGACTCGCCGGTTATGGCAGAAGTATCAAGCATTGACTTGCCTGAAATTATTTTCCCGTCCAGTGGTACTTTCTCACCTGGCTTTACGATTATAAGATCGCCAATGGCAATATCATCCGGAGAGACCTTTTGTGTACCATCACCAACTTTTAAATTAGCAAAATCAGGTCTTATATCCATTAGAGCGCTTATTGATCTTCTGGAATGATTAACTGCAAGGCTCTGGAAAAATTCACCTGTCTGGTAAAAGATCATTACGGCAACACCCTCTGAATATTCGCCTATTGCAAAGGCACCTATCGTTGCTACACTCATAAGGAAGTTTTCATCGAAAACCTGGCCCCTGAAAATATTTTTCAAGGCCCTTAAAACCACTTCACCACCAACCAAAAGATAGCTTGCAAAGAAAATAACAAATTCAACTATTGGAGAAGATTTCAGAATAAGGGCGGACACAAACAACACAAAACCAATACCAAGGCGGAACATTTTTGCTTTATTTAGATTATCTTCCTCAGGTTTTTTTTCTTCAGGTGATTTTTCCCTCTCAATTATTTCATTGTCTATAAGCCTGACACCGGATTCTATTTTGGCTGCTATGTCTCCGGCTTCCGCAATAATCTTTGGGAAATCCCTTTTGTGTTTTACTTCAAGAATCATTCTCCTTGAAACAAAATCGACTGAAGCATTTGTCACACCATCAATTGTTCTTACCTTTTTTTCAATCTTGGCAGAGCAATTAGCGCAATCCAATCCTTTAAGTGTTAATATCTTTTTTTCAGGTTTAGATATTATTTTTTCTCTTACTACAACATCTGGTTCTAGTTTAGCTACAATGGCAGATGTGTCATTAAATAACCGATCAATATCTTCAGTTTCCAAAACCTCAATATTAAGTGTTTT
Organism: Pseudomonadota bacterium; assembly: GCA_018821535.1. GTDB lineage: Bacteria > Desulfobacterota > Desulfobacteria > Desulfobacterales > Desulfobacteraceae > Desulfobacula. The sequence goes on from JAHJLV010000040.1 coordinate 8,561, forward strand.
AGTGGCAAAACTCATGGCTGAAACCGTAACATGCTTAAGCTTGCCGACTTTGTCTTCAATTTTTGCTGCGCAATTTGCACAATCCAAGCCTTCAAGTATAAATGCTTTTTTTACAATAGAACCCATGTTAGATTTTCCCTTTCTTGTTTACCATGATACGAGCCAGGCCCTGATCAAAAATGTGTTTTATATGTTCATCATCTATAGAATAAAAAACAACTTTACCATCTTTTCTGTTCTTTACTAATCCTGCCTGCTTGAGAACTCTTAATTGATGGGATATTGCAGACTGTGTCATATTGAGCAGAAATGCGATATCGCAAACACACATTTCGGCCTCAAACAAACCAGATAAAATTTTTATCCTTGTTGTGTCACCAAAAACTTTGAATGACTCCGCAAGGTCGCTCAGGTCTTCCTCTATTGGCATAACGGATTGCACCTTGGCTACAACATCTTCATGAAGCACAGTGCCGTCACATCTTTCAATTTCATTTGCATTTTTCAAGCGGTACCCCTTAATTTTATAGATCAAATCATTTGAGCGATTGCTCATATGTTCAAATATAAACCTGTCTTCTTAAAAGTCAATACTTATATGAACAAATATTCATACGTTTGAATTAAAAAATACTGATTTTAATTATGTGTTGCCAGAGCCGGGGCAGAATTATTCTATAAAAACTGAAAATCATGTCCATACCTATACGCTGTAAGCCTTAATCCAAAGTCGTTGGCTTCTTTTGGTATTGGTGATGGCAATTCAATTCTGACTGGGGATCATATGTATTCAAAAGCATATATCCAATATCCCTTATTTTTTTTAGGATGTTTAATTAGGAATTATGCGATACTTTCCCTCATCCGAAATTATATAAAAATACACGCTAAGGATGATAGAGTATATTTCTCCTTAGCGTATGTTTTCGTTCCATTGGACTTCCCTTTTGCAATGAAATTTTATATTTCCCACTTGTCATTAATGGTCATACCCCCTTCCATAAAGATAGGTGGGATCTGAAGAGTTTATTGTATCGTTTATCATATTATTCCTATAACTATTGGCCCTGCAGGGTTTCCATTTTTCCCATCATTTTGGTACGTAACTCAAGCATCTGTTTTTCTATTCCGGCCAGATTTTCTGGTTTTGTATCAGGGTTACGCATGGCTTCCCTGTAAGCAAAACGTAATTCCATCATTTGTTTGCGAAGTTCCGTCGTTTGGTTCATGAAACTCTGCTGCTGGCCGGGTGTCATCCGGTCCATCATGGTTCCGCCCATCATGCCACCACAACCCATCCCGCCCCCGTATCCTTGATTCCCACCCATCATTCCACCTCCACCATACATCCCGCCACCGCCCATCATGTGTCCATACGGCTGTTGCTGTGAGCTACCATTGGGCTGTGCAGAAGCGAGACCGACCAAAAGGCCAAATGCCAGGATTGATGCGATTATGATTCTTCTTGTTTCTTTTTTCATTGTTTATCCTCCAATTAATTTTAATTTTCCTTTCCGGGTATTTATAAAGACATCTTCTTTGCTATCTCCAATAACCATCTTGACCGTGCATGCTATTTCCATTCATATATTGAGATCCGGAAATTGTCTGATTATGATTGTTTTGATAATAATGTCGGCCCATGCCATAGTGGCCACACCCTGTCAAAAGGATTGCTGTGATAAATATCAATAAAAGTATAATTACTGCTTTCATGGTTTTCTCCTTCAATTAATTTATGCGAAAACTTCAAACTGCCCCATCATGCCGTCATCCTCATGCTCCAGCAGGTGGCAGTGATACATATAAACGCCGGTATAATCCTGGAATCGACTGATGATCCGCACTGTTTCTCCGGGTTGGATCAATACGGTATCCTTGCGCCCCTGCTCATGGAGAGGTGGGATACGGCCATTCCTGGAAAGAATCTGGAACTGAACATCATGCAGGTGTATGGAATGGGGCATACGCATCATCATGGCCGACCGGTTGGTGATTTCCCAGATCTCGGTGGAACCCAGTTTAATCCGTTCATCAATCCGGTTGATATCCATTTTTTTGCCATTAATGGCAAGTCTTCTACCCATCATTCCCATGCCCATCCTGCCGCCCCCCATGGACATGGTTTCCATAATAAATCTACGGGTACGAGAGGCTTCGGATTCAAAAATTTTTTCTTTTGCCCGCAGTGTCTGCGGCATCGCCTTCACTTGAGCTGTTCCGTTCACTATGATTCGCATGGCTTCAAACCGGCTGCCCCTCATCTGGTCAACCAACAGACTGATAACGGCATATTTACTTTCTTTAGAAAAATCCACCAGGATTTCCGCACGTTCACCCGCCGAGAGTACAATGGCGTTCATGGGGACAGGACGTTCCAGAAATCCACCATCCGAAGCAATGACATGAAAGGTCCGCTGATCATCAAACGCTATTTTGTAGATGGATGAGTTGGAACCGTTTAAAAGCCGCAGGCGAACCTGGCCTTCAGGAATCGTAAGCGTCGGTTGCATAACACCATTGACTAAAAGATAGTTGCCGATAACACCGTTCATCACATCATGCATATTCTGGACATAGGCAAACTGCCCGTTACTAAAAAAACGCCGGTCCTGGATGATGATGGGGATATCATCCACCCCGTATGTTTTAGGGATGTCAAGGGTGTCCGAAACTTCATCTTCTATTAAAAATAATCCGGCCAGGCCGTGATAGACCTGTTCTCCGGTTAAACCCATGGCATGGGGATGATACCAGAGAGTGGCGGCTTCCTGGTTGATAACAAAGTCGGGGTTCCAGGTGGTTCCGGCGGAAATCGGCTGCCGGGGGCCGCCATCCCATTGTGCCGGAACATGCAGACCGTGCCAGTGAAGCGTCGTTACATCAGACAGGGTATTATTGACATTGATTCGAAACCGCTGTCCATTCCTGACCCGGATTGTCGGCCCGAGAAAATTACCATTATAGCCCAAAGTAGCAGTCATTTTGCCGGGGAAAAATTCAATTTTCCCCCGATGAACATTCATATTAAAGGATGCAGAGTTTCCACTTCCATCCAAATTTTCCAGCAATGGCGGTACGTGTAAAGAAGTGGTAAATCCTTTTACCTGTGCTGCCGGAACCAACCCGGATTTTCCCGGTAGGAACAGACCGCCGGTTCCGGCAAGGGCTACAGCCGTCAAACCATGTTTTATAAAGGTACGTCGTTTCATAATATATCCTTGTGCAGGGCTGAACCCGCATTATTCAAAGTTGTGCTTTCATGCGATGATATTCATCTTCGCTGATTTCTCCTTGTACATACCGGTCTTTCAGGGTTTCCAGACGATTGACTGATCCTTTTGAGCCCCTGGAAAAGATGACTTTAAGGAGCTTGACTGCAAGATAGATCAATATCCCCCAGAAGAGCAGAGTTATGATCCAGCCTGCGGGCCCAGGGAAAAAGGCACCGGGGCCGCAGAACCAATTACCATTATATCCAAATCCTGAATTCATCATTTTCCACTTCCTCCAATAAAATTGATTCATTGTTTTTGCTGCATAATAATTATTTATACTTAGATAATAGCAAAGAGTGTGCCAGTGAAAAAACCGCTGTATTTTCAGGTGAATCCGTGATGATTTTTTTCAAAAAGAAGATTAATTGATTAATTTTTAAACGGTATCTCAAATCAATTTGATTAATATTTAATCACTTGTACCAGACATCAGATATACCAGTAAAAGAAAGCATTCCAACTCTTTTGTTTCATCATAGGTAACCATAGGTATAAGCCTTGTGCTTATGTCTATAGTTGTTTTTCAGGCAGTAATGAATTACAACCGTGAAAAAAAATGTGGTTTAACCCCGACTACAGTTTTCTGGGAAGGTGCAATTTCTATATCATCTCTTTTGATGGGTTTTATAGTAGATGTTGTTTATGATTTTATGGATATTCAGGCGAGCGCAATTGTCGGACAAGCTGCTGAAATATTTCCCGTCTCACCGGAAGGGATCTGCTTTGTATAAGAAGCAGCTGTACAACCTCAAGTCGTTAAGACTTTTGTAATTTCAAGTGTTGCGTTCCCTGCATTTTTAATTTCAAATTTATGCGTCACCTCTGTCCCGTCTATTACAGATTCAAAAACATAATCAGTTTTATCTATGAGGGCCTTTGGTTGAGGCGGTTGATCTGCTATAGCCGTTGAAATAAAAATAGAACAAAATAACGACACGAAAAAAACGTAAAATAACTTCATCAAAGACCTCCAGTTAAAAAATTTAATTCTTTAATCACACTAACTCCCTAATAATTTTCCAATCTCCATTTTCAGTTTTCAAGATAAGCGTTTTGCGTGCTGAGCTTTTGAACTGATTGTTTTTATATTTTTGAATAAAAGAAACATACAGACGATCGTCTTTTTCTCTTATTGTAAGGTTTTGTTTTGTGACAGTGATATACTTATACTTACTATTCAATCTTTTCTTGTAAGTTACCCACTGGTTTAAGGATAGTCCTTTTTGTGATTTAAATTCTGAAGAGTAATATGATGCATATTTTTTAATGTCTTTTTTTGACCAGGCTTTCAGCCAATTATTAACAAGAATGTTGGCTTCCTCAAGCTTTGTGACTGGTGTTAAAAGATGTTTTCCGGCGGCAATGACTGGGTTTTCGATTGGCAGTTTCCACTCACCATCCGAAAGCCTTATCTCTTCTGAAAGTATTCGCCTATTCCCGTCATAGTCAGCGAAAAAAAGCTTTGTAGTTCCCATTTGAATTTTCTTTGTTTTACCGGATAAAAATTGGTCAAATAAAACCAAAGATTGATTTGGAGAGCTAATGTAGAACAAATCTCTTTGTTCCAGTTTGATTTTTTGACTGAGTACTATACTTTCTCTTTGTCTTTGCCATTTTGACCACCATGCAATGGGAGGAAGGTAGTCTGGGTGATATAAAGAAAGGAGATCATGGTAAGATCCAGACAAAAGACTTTGCTGTCGTTCGGATAGGATTTTATTCAAGGAGGAATTGGTGGGAAAATCTTTTAAAATAGTAATTTCGCCTAATTCTTCCACAATGATAATTGGTGTTCTGTTAAATTGAATATATGATTTTAACGTATCAATATCTTGATTCTTTAATGCAACGCATCCATTAGTCTGGTTTGCAGTCAGTTTTTTATTTGTTCCATGTAACCAAATGGCAGATCCATTTTTTTTATTCTTTTGATCAAGTCCATTCGGGTAATCCAACGGAAATGCTCTGGACCCATATATCGGCGCCAAGTCTTTATCAAGAAATTCCCCAATTACAAAATATATTCCTGACGGGGTTTTTCCATCACCTTCTTTATGCTTATCGCCTTTATTCCTGCCGGTGGCACAGGGGAATTCTTTCACAGTTTGCAGGTCTTCATTAATCAAAAGAACCGTTAATTTTTGAATCCTTTTTTCGACTACAACCGCATAGTTTTCTCTCCCTTTAAAAGAGATCTCTATATTCTCTTTAGAATCAGTATCCTTAGCCTTAGCCTCAACTGCTATAATAAAAAATGACAATAATATAGCTATGATTGTGAATAAAAAAACAAATTGCTTGGGTCGAAACAAAATACGATATTCCTTTTTTTCTTGGGTCAGGTATTCGCCTGTATTTTTAGCCCTTTGGTATATTTATTAACGATTTTTAAAAACGCTTCAAAACAATCTTTATCCACTGGTTTTCCTTTGGGCAGATCATGACTTAAAAAATCGATGAACTGTCCGTTCTTGGAAATACGAAAATCTAAATGAGGTCCGGTGGCAATACCGGTACTGCCCACATAACCAATCACATTTCCTTTTTTGATTTGTAATCCATCTTGAATGCCGTCAGCAATGGCGCTTAAATGAAGGTAACGGGACTCATATAAAGCAGTATGGTTAACTTCAATGAAATTACCGGCAGTTTTTGAATATCCAATTTTTTTAATCACACCATTTCCGATACTCATAACAGGTGTCCCTTCCGGTGCACCAAAATCGGTTGCAGGATGTCTTTTTGATTTTTTTAGAATCGGATGAGCTCTTTTGTCTGAAAATCTGGATGTTATTTTTTTGTACTGGACCGGGCTGTCCAAAAACGCACTGGATAAATTTTTTCCTGTCTCATCATAATAAGATACTAAACCATGGTGTTCAAAACGAAATGCACTTATTTTTTCCCCGTTCACATCCATTAAAATTGATAAAATTTCACCTGTTTGAACGACAGTATCGTTTATCTTGTGATCCTCAAACGTGATGTCAAAGCGGTCCTGTGTCGTCATTTTATCGAATTTGATTCTGGAATTAAATAATGCCATTAATTGAAGAATATGTTTTGTTTTGACTCCATGTCTTTTCATTGTTATCCAAAACGATGATTGTATTTTACCGGCAACTCTTTTAGAGTGCTTTTTCGTTTTTACCTTTCCCCAATAAACTTCCACGGATTTTTCAAATTCAAAAACAACTGACCTGTCAGGCAACACATCCAAAATCAAATACATGATATTGAATGGAGCCTTGGTTTGTCGGACCACGATATAAGCCACACCAGATGGGATCTCGTTAGTTTTTAAAATATTGTTGGCTTTTCTTGATGCCTTGTAGATGGTTTGATTATCTATTCCCTGGGATACCATTACTGAGGACAACGTTTGACCAGGGGATAAAGAATCAAGTTCAATTTTGTATCTATCTATATCAATTGTTTGAATACCCTTATCAGCCTCTTTTTCTTCCAGGGCTTGGGGCGATGTTATTTTCATTGATGTGTTAACAATTGCATGTCCTTCAGGCCCAAGAAGGAGTATCAAACTGATAAATATCAGTCCACGAAGGGTAATCAGCATTGGTTTATGAGTCATAGCAGTAGGATTCAGAAAAAGAGTTAACAATATCGTAGGTGAATAAAACAAATTCAAAATCAATAATTTTAAAGTTCATATCAAATAATTCTATTTGTGCTCTTTATAATGGGTTATCAGTTCTTCCAGGCTTTGGTCTTTGCTGGACATGAAGGTCGGATTAATAGAAAGCAACGCTTCCCAAACAGTTAAGGCCTTATCCTTTTCATCCAAATCCTTCATCAGAACCACTCCTTTATGGAATCGGGCCCATTCATGCTTTGGATCTGCTGAAATTGCCTCATCAAAAGATTTGATTGCGTCTTGGGGCTGCTTGTTATACCGATACATGACACCTATATCCGTTAAAACATTTGCGTTACCCGGTTCAATCGAAAGTGATTTTTTGTAAGCCTCAATTGCGTTCACATATTGATCCGTATCAAAGTAGACATGTCCCAATTGAACCCAGGCAGATGCATTTTCTGGGTTTTGTGACAACTCATTCTTCAACTCTATTTCTTTTTGCCTATAATCAATAGTCTGGTTGTTTTCTGGGACAATTGCAGTGTTAGCCGTATTTACAGTAGGTTTCAATTTATAGGATGAATATACAACCCCAATAGTAAACCCCACCATAAGGCAGATAAGTCCAATCATTATGGCATTCTGTTTTGTAACATGCCCTTGTTCCAGTTTATTATCTTCCTGCATAAAAAGTTCCTTTAAATTGACGCGTCGGTGAAGACTGTCTTTATTAAACTATATTGGATTTGATTTTGGTTCTTTTTGTTGACCTGACACCGACAAGCCTCCAATCTCAAGCCTGATGGCATCCCGTTTACAAACTTTAGTGCATGACATACAAGAAATACATTCCATGTCATCGGGTGATTCATTAAACCGAACCCCCATAGGACAGACGTCATGGCAGGCACCACAGTGATTGCAATTGTTGTGGTCAAGACCAAGTTTTACCAGCTTAACACGGCTGAATAACGCATAAAAAGCCCCAAGGGGACAGGATGTTCGGCAGAATGGCCGACTGGCGAATACCGCCCAGATAATGAAAAAGACAAGAATAAATACCTTGAGCGAAAAAATCCATCCCAAATTCGCTCGAAGGGCCGGCTGCAAAAATATCATGGGAATCCCGGCTTCCAGTGTACCGGCCGGGCAGAAGTACTTGCAGAACCAGGGATCTCCTGTGCCAAATTCATCAATCGCAAAAAGCGGTAATAAAATGACCATAAAGATTAACAGACCATACTTGAAATAACGTAAGAACGGCCAGATATTAAATTTGGGTGAAGGAATCTTATGAAGAAGCTCCTGGAATAGACCAAATGGACAAGCCCAACCACACACCATTCGACCCACAAAGCCACCGATAACACCCATACTTCCAATTACATACAAACCAATATAAAGCTGTCCGGTTTCTATGGACATTCGAACACCGGTAAATAGCTGCTGCAAAGCCCCTATGGGACAATAAGTTGTTGCAGCCGGGCACGAATAACAATTAAGACCAGGTGAACAAACGACTTTTAATGGGCCTTTGTATATAGCTTTTGTTACTGGAAAATTCCAATAACCATTGGTTAAAAAGAAGAAAATAACCTGAACCCATTTACGCATAACTTCCATGGATCACCCGATTCCTATACATGACAGACATATCTGGGTTGCCTGCCTTAAAACCTGCGAAGGTTCTCCGATACTGATGCCAATCATCCCAAGGAGAATAAACAGTAAAATAATCACGAACGGAAGGATTCTGACTTTCTGGCGCTTTGATTTTGTGTTTTTCATATTATTCTTGATCGATATATTTTTGTATCATTTTAATATTTTCAGGAGAATCCCACTCGGCAGGGCCGATGAATTTTTCCCCTACGATCCCTTGCTTATCAATGATGTATGTTTCCGGTAGGCCAGTTAAAGAATATTTAATTCCCACTTTATTTTGGGAATCATCGAGAATGGGTATGTCAATCCCATTTCGATTTGCAAAAGTAAATGCTTTATCCATTGTGTCATTGTTAAGCAGAGCAAGCATTTCAAAGTCTTCCCCTTTCAGCTTGTTATAAAGACTCTGCATGGATGGTAATTCTTTGATGCAGGGAGGACACCAAGTCGCCCAAAAATTTATAAACACCACTTTCCCTTTAAGTTCAGATAAGGTTCGGGTTTTACCTTTCATATCAATTAATGAAAAATCCGGTGCAGGATCGTTAACTTTTAAAACGGCAATTTCCTGTTTACAGGCAGAAAATAAAAGCAGGAAACTGCACATAGCAAAATATATCACCAATTTTTTCATAATTTTTTTATCCTAATAATCTACTGGTGGTGCTTCAATCATCTTGAAAGGGATCTCAACAGCCACCAGTATTAATCTAATATTGTTCTTTTATTTCAGCCTGAATCAGGTCATACAATTGCTGGCGCCCAAAGCCTTTGCTTACAAGAGATACACCATTAACGAAATATCCTGGCGTTTTCCGGACATTCAGTGTTTTAGCATCAGCAAGATCCTGTTCAATGATCTTATCGATGGCAGGATCTTTCATATCTTTTTTGAGTTTTTCGATATCAAGGCCTGCATTTAACAGAATCGGCCAAACTTTTTCAGGCAGGGCTTTATGATGGCTGGTCCACTTTGACTGAGATTTAAACATCACATCCAATGTCTCCCAATATTTATCTTGCTTTTTAGAGGCTTCTAATATTTTTACAAAATAATCAGCTCCTTCATGAAACGGTGCATACCGGAGAACAAGTTTAATTTTACCAGGATTAGCAGCCATTATCTGTTTGACAAGGGGAGAAAAAGCAGCACAAGTCTCACAGGCCGGGTCCATAAATTCAACAAGAAAAACCTTTGCATCACTGCTGCCAAGAGTTGCGGAATGGTCCCTTATAAAAATAGCCGCATTGTTCTGAGCCAAAAAGTTAAGTTTCTTTGCCTCTTGTGATTTATAATAAAAAGCAGTACCTGCAAATATTGCGACCAATACAATACATGTTCCTGCAAATATTTTGTACTTCATCTAATTAAGTCTCCTTTTTAAAAGAATTAAGAGTAAAATTATTATTGAAAATGAAATTAACGAAAGCATAGGTATCGTAATAAAACCGAATAAATCGATATATTTTTCTGTGCAAGAAACCCCTTTGCTGCATGGCTGTAGTTCCTGTGGAATAATACCAGAGTATAGCAGGTTGTGGTATGACGCCACAAACCAGCCTATGATTGCCAGGGGTAATGAATAGGCGATGACCCGTTTATCAAAAGGAAAAAGCCCTGTAGCCAATATGATGACCAGCGGAAAAAGAAATATTCTCTGATACCAGCATAAGACACATGGAGCAAAGTCCATGATATAGCTGAAAAAGATACTTCCCAGGGTCGATGCGCTAACCAAAACCCAGGTCAGAAAAAGAATGCCCCAGTTTTTATCAAAATTTTGATTTGTTTGTGTCATTAGAAAATCTTATTATTTTATTTATGTGCAAATTAATATCAGGGACAGATTAAACCAGGTAAATATTCCTTAAACTGTTAAGATTAAAGACCTGCCTTAAAGGAATTATCTTTCCCGATCAAAATACAAATTGAATGAGTATGTGTTTTAAAATGTGTTAAAAAGATGGGTTAACACAGAAAAGATTGAGTAAGAATATAGATGGGGTTAGTTTCGAAAATTTTATCTTGGTGGGAATCATTAATAATATTTTTCGATTTATTCTCAGGGAAAACTATTTTGTTCCCACTTGCTAAAACTTGTTTGTTTTTATCCGGATATTGTCCTGAGATTGAAATGTTTTCTTCATCGTTACACTCCTTTTCTTCACAGCAAACGCCATCCTTGCATCCGGTCATAGAGTTTAATGCAAGAATGTTGGATGACAATACTGATGGTAGTATTATAGAAAAGGGCAAGTTTTTTTTTAGACAAAAATCTGAAATTAGAGTTCGACATTCAGGATGATTTGAAACTAAACCAAACAGGACAATCCAAGATATAAAAATGAATTTAAAAATTTTATTAACGTTGTTTATCATAAATATAAGCCATCTAATTTCAGCCTATTAAAATATCGCAAAAGGTACAATTTTGTCAATATAAACAGATTACAATGTGGTAATCTACGGATAATGCGGTAGGAAATATGGTCAACCTTTAACCAAAAGTTAGCAATATTTTAGAACAATTGAAAGTGTGGATTGTGTCTATGAAAAAACGCTATTTACCTGAAAAACCCCATGAGCACTGGCGTTTCTATTGTGGGGGATTGGAGATTGACCAATCCCCTTCGATTTTACCGATAAATATTTTCAATCCAATGCATGGCCTCAGTGTCACTGACCTTGCCAAGATAACGCTGGG